>NZ_CP047931.1:600000-1200000 GCF_014280175.1 Synechococcus sp. A15-28 | reverse complement strand
GGTGCCGCCGGGCAAGTGGGCTGAACGCCCTGCGCGTTGCAGCAGTCGCGCCAGGTTCTTGGGGCTGCCGATCTGCACCACCTGTTCCACCGGTTGGAAATCCACTCCAAGATCCAGGGAGCTGGTGCACACCACCCAACGGATATCGCCGGCTTTGACGGCAGCTTCGATCGCCTCCCGTTCACTGCGGTCAATGGCGCTGTGATGCAGGGCCAGGGCGTCTTCCATTTCCGGGCAGGCAAAGCGCAGGCACTGGTGCCAGCGTTCCGACTGATTACGTGTGTTGGTGAACAGCAACGTGCTGACCCCCGGATTGAGCCGCGCCACCAACTCCTCGTACATCCGTAACCCCAGATGTCCGGCCCAGGGAAAACCATCGATGGATTCCGGGAGGATGCTGTGGATGTCGGTGCTGCGGGTCGGGGCACCACCCACGATCAACGGGTCGCCGTTTGCGCCGAGGGCATGGCGTGCCGCCTGTTCCAAGTTGCCGATGGTGGCGCTGATGGCCCAGGTCTGGAGCCTGGGGCACAGCTGACGCAACCAGCTCAGACAAAGCTCCGTCTGGCTACCGCGTTTGCTTCCCATCAATTCGTGCCATTCATCCAGCACCACCGTCTGCAGTCCGCTGAACAGCTCCTCCGCTTTGGGGTTGCTCAGCAGCAGTGTGAGGGACTCCGGTGTCGTCACCAGGATCTGTGGCGGCGTTTTCAGTTGTTTCGCGCGTTCGCTGCTGCTGCTGTCGCCGTTGCGGATGCCAACCCGTAGTGGCCACTTCATCTGCTTGATCGGCTCGCGCATGGCCAGTGCCAGGTCGCGACTGAGGGCTCGCAGGGGAGTGAGATACAAGAGGCGAATGCCCTGGGGAGCTGGGTCTTCATTCAGCATTCGGGCGATCGGCCCCATCACCGCCGCAAAGGTCTTGCCGGATCCCGTGGGCACTTGGATCAGGCCACTGTGGCCCTCGAGGTAGGCCTCCCACGTGGCCTGTTGAAAGGGGAGAGGAGTCCAGCCCTGGTGGTCAAACCACTCACGGATCGGATCAAGCGCGCGCACAAGTTCAGTTGGTATTCCGTGATGCTGGATCACGAACAAGGCGAGTGGAGCTTCAACCTTGTCTGGATTTGGTCAAAGTTCGCCACACGACACTCAGGTTTCCATTCTTTGACCACGATGTCGGCAGTGGCTTTCTTCCATTGTCTGATCTCACATCCGCTGTCTTGGCCGATCTCAAGCATCAGATGTTTGATGACCCGGTCGATTTCAGGTCTGAAGTGATTTATTTCCTGATTGTTGACCGTTTTCACGATGGTCACGATGTTGCTGGTGATCAGGAGGGTTCGGAAAAAGAAGAGGCCAAGGGGCTTTTTGACAAGTCCAGGCAAGACTGGGGGAAATACTGGGGTGGCAATCTGCAGGGAATTATTAACAAGATTGATTATTTAAAGGAGCTTGGTGTAACTGCGCTTTGGTTGTCTCCCCTGTTTGAACAGGTCAGCAATCTGCAGTTCAGTCGTGCACCGATGCATGGATATTGGACCCGTGATTTCAAACGGATCAATCCACGCTTCGTCAAGGTCGGCGAGTCAACCAGCATTTCGCAGTCTCCAACCCTCAAGACTCTTGTGGATGCCTGTCATGCGGCTGGTATCAAGATTGTGCTGGATATTGTTTGCAACCATAGTTCGCCTGATATCAATGGAAGCAAGGGTGTCGTGCTGGATGATGGTCAGCCCCTGGCTGATTTCAACCATGATCACAATGGTTTTTACTACCATGAAGGTGAAATTACTGATTGGGAAGATGAATATCAGCTGATCCATCTTGAGATGATGGGGTTGGCAACATTTAATGAAAAAAATATTCATTATCGCAATTACATCAAGTCGGCAATTCAGATGTGGCTTGATGCCGGTGTCGATGCCTTGCGCGTCGACACGCTCAAACATATGCCGATCTGGTTCTGGCAGGAATTCACCACAGCCATGAAGGCTCACAAGCCAGGGCTGTTCATGTTTGGTGAGTATGGCTTCAGCAAGCCTTGGGAGCAAAGGTCTGTTGATTACGCCAACAACATCGGCATGTCCATTCTTGATTTCGGTCTCTGTGATGGCATCCGCTTTTGCTTTTCTGGCCAGGAGCCTGGCGGCTTCCATCAGGTGGAACGGGTGCTGAACTATGACCGTGTCTATCAACGTGCCAATGAATTGGTGACGTTCATTGACAACCACGACATGCCGCGGTTCCTGTCCATTGTTCCGGATTCCCGCAAGCTGGATCTGGCCCTGGTCCTTTTAACCACGCTCCGTGGTGTTCCCTGTCTGTTCTATGGAACAGAGCAATACCTGAACAATGGAACCAATGGTGGTCAGGATCCCTACAACCGTCCAATGATGGAGTCCTGGGATATGTCAAGTCACTCGTTCAAGCTGGTCCAGACCTTGCTGGATCTGCGTCATCGCAACCAGGCTCTATCCCTCGGATCGCACCATACAGCTTGGATCAATGACGATTTCTACCTCTACACACGTAATTTTCGCGATTCCGCGGTGATGGTGATGGTCAACAAGAGTGATGATGATCATGTTGTTGATGCTGAAAATATTCAGATGCCCGATGGTTCCTACACCTGTTTGATCACAGGCTTTCCCGTGAACATCACTAACGGTCGCCTGCAGGGATATCGCGTACATGGCAATTCGGCCATGGTGATCAGTGCCGCAGGAGTTCCAGTGGAGGCCCCCCTGGTGGTGGTGTTCCAGATCAACGGATTTGAGACACAACCCGGTCAATCAATTGCCATTATTGGTGATTGTGACAAGATGGGCCATTGGGATCACGCCAAGGCCTATGGCATGGAATACGTCAATCAGAACACCTGGACAGCAACCGTCGGGTTCAATCGTTCGGGACCATCCGTTCTGAACTTCAAGTTCATTGTGTTCCAGGAGAATAGTGAGCCCATCGTCGAATATCTGATCAATCGCAAGACTGTTCTTCCCCAGGAAGGTCGGATTGCCGTTGACTGTTTCTGGAATCATGCCAATTGATTCCTGACCCGGATTCATGTTGCCGTGCTTTCGAGCAGTGTTTGCGCGGCGCCAAGGCAATCAGCCTCTTCGGCTGGTTTGTCTTGACGCCAGCGCAGAATCCTGGGGAAACGCACGGCAATGCCGGATTTGTGACGTTTGGACGGATGAATTCCTTCAAATCCGATCTCAAACACCAGGTCCGCTTTCACGGACCGTGCCGGTCCGAACCGTTGCAGGGTATTGCGGCGAATCCAGCGATCCAGTTCAAGAATCTCCTCATCATTCAACCCTGAATAGGCCTTGGCGAAGGTCACCAGCTGGGGTGGTTCCTCTTCATTCCAGAGCCCGAAGGTGTAATCGGTGAAGAGGTTGGCCCGTCGTCCGCTACCAGCCTGGGCGTAGAGGAGCACGGCATCGAGGGTCATCGGCTCAAGCTTGTGTTTCCACCAATGACCACGCTTTCGGCCGCTGAGGTAAGGGGAGTCAACAGCCTTCAGCATCAGACCCTCCGCCTTGTGCTGACGGGCGTTGTTGCGCTGTTCCTCGAGCACACTCCAGCTGTTCAGCCCCCAGCTGGGGCTGCGGTGCAGACGCCATGCCTCGCCATGGTCGACATGGCTCAGCACATCGTCGAGCTGTTGTTGTCGTTCATGCAGAGGCAGCTGCCGGATGTCGGCGCCGCCAATCTCCAGCAGGTCGTAGGCGACAAACCGCATCGGACACTCACGCTTCAGCGTGTTGCCCACTGTTTTGCGGCCGAGACGCCGCTGCAACTGATCAAATCCCAGGGGTGTTGCATCGCCTTCGCGCCAGCAGATCACCTCCCCATCCAGCACCGTTCCCTGCGGCAGGGCAGTCGCCACATCCACGAGCTCCGGAAAGCTGTCGTTCACCAGCTCTTCACCCCGGCTCCAGAGATAAACGCCCGTGCCGCGATGGATCAGTTGACCACGGATGCCATCCCATTTCCACTCAACCCGCCAGGCGCTGGCGGGTGTCTCCAACACACGTTCGGGCTCCAGTGGACTGGCCAGAAAGAAGGGGTAGGGGACGCCGCTGGATTGCTGTTCTTCGGGATCCTGCGGCCGAGACAAGGCAAGAAACGCGGCCGCTGAAGGCGTGAATCCCCCCATCAACCTCTGCACCACCAGGGTGTCCTCCAGGGCAAAGGCCCTGGCCAGAGCCCGGCTGATCAGGCCGGTGGACACACCGACGCGGAAGCCCCCGGTGAGCAACTTGTTGACGATGAAATGGCGTTCATCCGGCAGGGCATGCCAGAGGCTGAGCACAGCATCGGCCTGTTCGGTGTCCTTCAGAGCACCGATGGCAGGCAGCAGGGTTTCCATCCACCAGTGCAACGGTTGCTCTGCATTGATGGGGGGCAGATCCGTTGATTGGGGTTGAATTTGATCCCTGATGGCGGGCCAGAGCAGGCTGATCGTTTCGGCGGAATCGCCAACCTGTCCATGGCAGTCGGCGATCAGCCATTCCGGCAGTCCACCCCGATCCCGCAGGATGTCTCTCAACCGCCGGCCGGTGATCAGTCGCCTGCGCCGTTTACCGAGCATCAAGTGAAGGGCCCAGGCGGAATCCTCCGCTGGTGTGCTGCGGAAGTGGTCCGCCAGTGCCGTGACCTTGGCGTTGGTTCCATTCATCCGATCCAGTTGATCGAACAGGGCCTGGAAGGCCTTCATGGAGGCATGCATCTGGGGGCATCCTGACCAGTGAGCCCCACCTGCTGCCGTGGCCTATCTGCTCTCCAAGCTTCTGCCGCTTCTTGTGCTTCCCCTGGGAGCGGCTCTGGGACTGCTCGCTTGTGCCGTCGTGCTTCGTCGCCGCTGGCTGGTGGCTGCGGCCATGGCGCTGCTGTGGATTTTTAGCACCGATGTTGTGTCCCAGCTGCTGTGGCGATGGGTGGAACATCCCTGGCAACGGCGCTCCGTGGCGAGGGCACCGCGGGCTGATGCCATCGTCGTGCTGAGTGGTGGACGCCATCCAGCTCCGGGTTCCGATCGGATCAGCGAGTGGCACGATCCGGATCGTTTCCTGGCTGGCGTTGCTCTGTTCCAGGCAGGGCGCGCCTCACGCTTGCTCTTCACCCGTGGGCAGAACCCATTTCATCCTGGTCTGCCGCCGGAGGGTGAGCTCTATCGGGCTGAGGCTGTGGACCTGGGTGTGCCGGTGACATCGATCGGGCTGACGGATCGTGTGACGAACACTGCTCAGGAAGCGGAAGCGATCCGTCGTCTGCTTCCCCAGGATCAGCCAACAGTTCTCCTGGTCACCAGTGCCTTCCACATGCGTCGTGCTCAGGTGCTGTTTGAACGTCAGGGACTGACGGTGCAGCCCTATCCGGTGGATTTCCAGGCCCGCGCCCCCTGGGCCGGATCCATCTGGAATGACTCGCTGCAATGGTTACCCCGTTCTCGCAGCCTGGATGACAGTTCCCGGGCACTTCGGGAGTTGATGGGACGCCTGGTTTATCGCAGTTGGTGAGCGCAATCCCCCGGATGGGGGATGGATTTCAGCTGATTCGCAACGAAGGTGTGTCCAGTTGAGACAAGCCCATGACACGCCAACGCCTCGCAGGTGCCATCACCGCCTATGGCCTTCTCGCTGTGGCCCTCGCTCCTGTTGTTCTCGTGATCAACAGCCTGCCCGGCTGACCTCGGGAAAGTGCTTGCTCATGCAGCCCTGGCAGATTCCATGGCTGAAGTTCAGGGTGCTGTGCCGCATCATGTAGTCCTCGAAGGGCTGCCAGCTTCCGTTGCCATCCCTGATTTTGCGGCAGTAACTGCAACTGCAGATCAGGCCTTTGTTGTCTTGCAGTTTGCAGAACTCCTCCAGAAGACCAAGGGATTTATGGCGCAATTCCAATAAAATGACCACTTGATTTGCCAGTCGTTGCATCACGTGAATCTGAACACTTGTCAGAGACTTGGGCATGCGATCAATCACACAGAGTGTTCCAATCCTCTGTTGATTTGGTGTGTTCAGTGGAAAGCCGGCATAGAGACGGATGTGGGGATCCTCCTTTACCAACGGGTTGTCCTGGAACCGTTGATCCAATAAGGCATCTTCAACAATTAATGGCTTTGGGCTCAGAATCGTGTGTGCGCAGAACGAGATGTCGCGTTCTGTTTCCTGCTGATCACATCCCACGCGGGATTTGAACCACTGACGACTTTGATCGACCAGGGAGATCAGGGCGATCGGGGCATGGCAGATCATGGCCGCCATGCTGGTGATGTTGTCGAAACTCTCTTCCGGCTTTGTTCCAAGAATTCTGTATTCGCTGAGTGCGCGGAGCCGCTCAGCTTCGTTGATGGGCTTGGGCGCAGCTACCACAGACCCCCAGGACTGACTCATTCCGCGATAACCCTCTTCGGACCAGGGATGCCATAAAGAAACTTGAATATTAAGAAAACATTTGTAAGTCTTTGTCGCGCACTGTTGTCATGAATTGCCGAACCTGTGCTGTTCTGACGGGCAGTCGTTCCATCACGCTCATTCGACATGGCTCTGCTCTGGGAGAACCTCGCCACTCAGCTGGATCGCGTACGCGCCACCACTACAGCTCCGCTGAGCAGCACCTCCACGTCCTCCACCGCAGTGGCCGATGACCCGTCCGATCGTCGTCGTCGACTGGAGACCGCACTTGAGGCCATCAAGGACAGCGGCAACGCCATGATGATCGAATCGCTGAAGGCCGCGATCGAAGGTCGTCAGGCCAACCTGAATCTGCCGGAGCTCCCCGACGGCATCGCCAAGTTTTAGTCCACCTCTCCTTCGAACAGGGTTTCGAGGGGCTCCGCTTCGATCCCCTCGATCTCGCGCAGATAACGGGCCAGCACGTCGCTCTGGCCGTGGGTGACGTAAACCTTCCTGGCTCCGGACTGACGCACCGTCTGAATCAGTCCAGGCCAGTCGGCGTGATCACTGAGCACGAACCCCCGCTCGTAACCTCGGCGCCGCCGGGCCCCCCGGACGGCCATCCAGCCTGAAGCGAAGCCCGTCTGCGGGGAACGGAAGCGACGCATCCAGCTGGAGCGATGGGCCGAGGGCGGTGCCAGCACCAGGCGTCCGGCCAGGTCGTCTGATCTCGGAAGATCACTGACCGGTCGGCTGGGTGTCATCGGTACAGCTGCTTCCCGGTAGTGACGGGTCACGGTTTCAACAGCACCGTGCAGCAGCACCTCCTCATTCACGCCGATGGCGTTGAGCTCCGCCATCAGCCGCTGCGCCTTGCCGAAGGCATAACAGAACAGCAGCGATGGTCTCTGCCTGTCCCCCTGCCACCAGGCGCGGATGTCTTCGGCGACATCCGCCCCGGCCTGCCAGCGATAAATCGGCAGCCCGAAGGTGGCCTCCGTGATGAGCACGTCGCAGGGGACCGGTTCAAAGGGCTCGCAGCTGGGATCGGCATCCCGCTTGTAGTCCCCGCTCACCACCCACACTTCACCATCCACCTCCAGACGGATCTGGGCTGATCCGAGCACGTGGCCGGCGCTGTGGAACGACACCCGGCATTGCCCCAGCCAGTGCTCCTCGCCGTACTGAACCGGGTGCAGGGTGATGTCCTTGCCGAGGCGTTGACGGAGCACGCCTTCACTGCTGGCCACAGCCCAGTACTCACCGCATCCGGGACGGGCGTGGTCGGCATGGGCATGGGTGATCAGGGCTCGGGGTACCGGACGCCAGGGATCGACCCAGGCATCGGCGGCCTGGCAGTACAGCCCTTCATCCGTGCGTTCAATCACTGAGGATCAGCTGACAGGATCAAGGAGATCGCTGGTACGACGATGCGACCCGACGAGGACCAGGATTTCCGCGAAGCCTGGGCACAGCACTTTCCGTGAGGCGGGGGTGGAACAGTTCAACGATCACTACGACGACGGATACGACGATGACTGAGCTGGCCGGAGTTAGCGACTCATCTCCAGCATCCGTTCGATCGGCCTGAGGGCCTGCTGGCGCAGCTCCTCGTTGAGTTCCACCGCCGGCTCGAGGGTCTCCAGGCAATCGTGCAGCTTCTGCAGGGTGTTCAGTCGCATGTACGGGCAGGCATTGCAGCTGCAGCCATCCAGCCCGGGAACATCGATCAGGGTTTTGGATGGCACCCGCTGCTTCATCTGATGCAGGATCCCAGGCTCGGTCAGCACGATGAAGGTGTCAGCCGCGCTGGTTTGGGTGTGGTTCAGCAACTTGCTGGTGGACCCGATGAAATCCGCCAGATCCAGAAGGTTCTCCTGGCATTCCGGGTGAGCAATCACCTCGGCCTCAGGGTGCTCAATCTTGAGTTGAAGAACCGCCTCCTCGCTGAAGGTTTCGTGGACGATGCAGCGGCCCGGCCAGAGGGTGAGCTCCCGCCCGCTCTGACGTTGCACCCAGCGCCCGAGGTTCTGATCCGGGGCAAACAGCACGGGCTGGTCATCGGGCAGCTGACGCACCAGATCAACGGCATTGCTGCTGGTGCAGATCAGATCGCTCTGGGCCTTCACGGCGGCGGTGCAGTTGATGTAACTCACCACCACGTGGTCTGGGTGCTGTTCGCGAAAGGCGGCGAAGGCTTCGGCGGGACAGTCCTCGGCCAGGGAACAGCCGGCATCGAGATCTGGCAGCACAACCGTTTTCTGTGGGCTCAGGATCTTGGCGGTCTCCGCCATGAAATGAACACCGCAGAAGGCGATCACATCGGCATCGGTGCTGGCGGCCTTGCGGGACAGCTCGAGTGAATCACCGATGAAGTCAGCGATGTCCTGGATTTCAGGCTCCTGGTAGTAGTGGGCCAGGATCACGGCATTGCGCTCCTGCCGGAGTCGGTTGATCGCCGCAACGAGGGCGGTGTCAGCGCTCATCGGAGTCTGGACGGGGCAGGATGGCCTCAGCCTAGGCATCTGCTCTGACGCATCTCCGTCTTGCGATTGCAGGAGATCTGCACGGCGCCTGGGGGGCAGAGGATGAGCTTCTGCTGGACAAGCTTCAGCCCGATGCCGTTCTGTTCGTCGGTGATCTCAGTGATGGCGATCTTCGGCTGACTCGGCGCATCCGTTCATTGCCTCACCCCATGGCCGTGATCCTGGGGAACCACGACCGAGGTCGGGATCGCAGCGGCGGGGTGCTTCGGCAGCAACTTGCTGTGCTCGATGGCGCTCACTGCGGCTGGCAACGGCTGAGTCTCGACCCCGTGCCGCTCTCGATCGTGGGGGGACGCCCCTGCAGTTCCGGCGGGGGGTTCCAACTCTCCAAGGCTGTCGAGGCCGTGTACGGACCGGTGTCTTTGGAGGAATCCGTTCAGCGGATCACCAAGGCGGCGGCTGCGGTGCCCGCGGACCAGCCCCTAGTGGTTATGGCCCACTGCGGACCCACCGGTCTCGGTTCGGATCCCTCCAGTCCCTGCGGTCGTGACTGGAAAAGCCCGGCACTGGACTGGGGCGATCAGGATCTGGCCCTGGCTCTCGATCGCATCGCCCGCCATCGCATTCCCGATCTGGTGGTGTTCGGCCACATGCATCACCAGCTCAAACGAGGCTCCGGCCTGCGTCAGAGCCTGGTGCGTGACCGCCGTGGCACGGTTTATCTCAATGCTGCCTGCGTCCCCCGCAGCGGTCGCGACGCCGGGAATCAGCAGTTGTTGCATTTTTCATGGGCTGAATTTGAGGGGCCAGCCCTGACCCACCTCAGCCATCGCTGGTATCAACCCGACGGTCGACTGATGCACCAGGAGCTTCTGCCCCGTCAGGAGCCCCTGGCGTGCTGATTTACGTCTGCAGCAGCAGCCATGGCTTTGGCCATGCCGCCAGGGATGCCGCCGTTCTCCAGCAGCTGCGCCGGCTTCGTCCCGACTGGCGCCTTGTGATGAGTTCGCAGGTCAGTCCTGGGTTTTTGTCGCTGCTGCTGGGGGATGAGCACATCGAACAACGCCCCTGCCGCTGGGATGTCGGGATGGTTCAGGCCGATGCCCTCGGTTCCGATCCGTCCGCCACGCTGATCGCCCTGGCTGAGCTGGATGCCCGATTGCCGCAGCAGGTGCAAGCGGAGGCGAGCTGGATCCGGGAGCAGGGGCGGCCTGTGTTGATTCTGGGGGACATTCCCCCCGCTGCAGCACAGCTGGCTGAAGCCGTTGATGCTCCTCTGGTGTGGATGAGCAATTTCGGCTGGGACGAGATCTATCGCCCCTTCGGCGGCGCCTTCGAGCTGATGGCGGAGCGTGCCCTGGAGTCCTACAGGTGCGGGCAACTGCTGCTGCGCTGTCCTTTTGACCTCGCGATGGACTGGGGATTGCCTGAGCAACGGCTTGACCTGGTCTGCAGCAGCCCGAGGCCGTTGCCGATCGTGCTTCAACAGACGCTCGAGGCCCTGGATCAACTGATCATTCAGGTGGGTTTCGGCGGCATGGGCCTGGATCTGGATCCGCAGCTGTTCGCCCACTGGCCGGATCATCACTTCCTGATGGCCTGTCCGCCCGATCCGAACACCTCCGCGCGATTGGCCGGTATCGCCAACCTGACGCTGTTGCCTGACGGAATTCGTCCCCTGGATGCGTTCCCCTTCTGTGAGCGACACATCGGCAAGCCGGGCTTCAGCACCTTCTCTGAGGCCCTGTCCCTGGAGCTGGGCCTGCATGTGGTGGAGCGCCGTGATTTCGCCGAGGTCAGTGCCTTGATGCAGGGATTGATCCGACATGGACATCACCGACTGCTGAGCCGCGATCAACTCACCTCTGGTGATTGGCAACTGGACCGACCCCTGGTTCCGCCGGAGGCGGAGCCACTGGCGGCTGATGGCGCGTTGCAGGCGGCGGAGCAGCTGATCCAGCTCGGTGAGTCTTTGTGTAATTGATTACGCAAAAATAAAAAAAATGACTCAGCGGCGACATTTGCTGACGCCACTGATGCAATGGCCGATTTGTTGACTGGCATATATACCTATTGATCTTGCATTCGTCTTCGACAAAGTCATGAAGGGAAGAAAAGGTATTCTTTTCGCCCGCCGGAGGCAATCATCCGCTTCTGATCGCTTCGGCCTCTTTGGTGTCTGTTCCCTGAATGCTTTTTATGGTTATCCACGCTCTGATCGGTCGTCAGTCGCTTATCGCGGCCGTCATCGCTGGATCCATTCCGCTTGTTGTCTCGCCAGCGCCGTCCACGGCGACGCTTCTTCCTCCCAATTCCCGTGCTCAGCTGCTGAGTGAGCCCGGCACCGCTCCGTCCAGGGCCATTCCTTATGTGATCACCCCGGAACGCCGGGCGATGCTCAACACCATCCGTTTTGCCGAAGGCACCTGGAAAGGTGGTCTCGATGTGGGGTATCGCGTGATGTTCGGCGGGGGGCTCATGCCTTCGCTCGATCGCCATCCCAACCGCGTGATCTACCGATCGCGCTACGCCAGCGCTGCTGCTGGTGCTTATCAGTTCATGCCGTTCACCTGGAATCTGGTGAAGCGCAGCATCGGTGTTCGGGGCTTTGGTCCTGAAGCGCAGGACCAGGGCGCGTTGTTCCTGATTCAGCGCCGCAAAGCCCTCGGCCTCACTGATGCAGGCACACTCACGCCCCTGCTCACCGCCAAGCTGGCTCCGGAATGGGCTTCATTCCCCACCCTTGCCGGTCGCAGTTTCTATGGTCAGCCCGTCAAGAAGTATTCGCGCCTGCGTTCCTTCTACACCGTGAATCTGCAGGAACTTCGCCGGATCCGAGACCTGAAGCGTCAACAGCTCGCTCTCGAGCTGAGTCCGCCTCCAGCCATCTGCACCGGGTCCCGCATCGCCTGCGCGACCCAGCTCTGAGGATCTCCCCTCAGCTTTCCGGTTCCTGGTTGAGCCGCCGCCCCACCGTCGCCTGAGCGATCAGATAAGCGACAATGGCGCCCGCCAGGAAACCGACCCCATTCCTCACGATCGGCAGGATGTCTGAGGTGCGGGTGATCACCGGTGCGATGCCGAACACGCCGAACAACATCACCCACAGCGGGGAGAGCAGCAGCAACCAGGACCAGGCCACGGTTTCCCCTTCTTTGCGGGGATAAGCGGCAAATCCGGCAATCAGTCCACCCACGGCTGAGGTGGTGAATGTCCACAGCCATTGCTCCAGGGGAAGCCCCGGCACCACCTGACATCCGCCCCGTTCCAGGCACACCGCGACGGCATTCAGAGCATCAACGATGGCGCCATCCTCACCGTGCTCCTTCACGTAGTACTGATTGCCGAATCGTGTCTGCAGTTCGACCCAATAAGTGCGGGGCATCAACGCAAAAAAGGCATCGCCCACGTTGAAATTCAGCAGGTTGCCTCCACGGGGGTCCGCCACCAGCAGCAGACTGCTTTCGTCCAGCCCCCAGAATTCCTTGACGGCACGGCCAGGGGTGCGTTCGTATTGCGTCAGAACCCGCAGCTTCCAGCCGGTGGCCTCCTCCACGTCATTCAGCCTCTTTTCCAGAGTGGAGCGTTGGGGATCGGTGAACGCCTTGGCCAGATCGATCACCGGGGTGGGGTGGTCAGGCAGTAGCTCGGGATTGTCGTAGGCATGGGCCGGAAGCCCTCCCGTCAGCGTGATCAGGGTTGTCAGCAGCACAGCCCACAGCCCTGCGATGCGATGTGTTCCCATAGACCTGCTGCAGTGACGGGCATTCTCTCCAATGAATCCGACAGCTGCGGTCTGTCCTCCCTGGTTGGCAACGCTTCTCCACCAGGCCGGTGGCACGGTTCCCTTCCGCCAATTCATGGACTGGGCCCTATATCACCCGGAGCACGGTTACTACGGATCCGGCCGAGTACGAATCGGCCCCCAGGGTGATTTCGCCACCTCTCCATCGCTGGGCCCTGATTTCACAACTCTGCTGGCCCGACAGCTGATCGATCTGTTGCGCACCCTGCCGGATCAGTCAGTCAGGTTGTCGTTGGTGGAGGTCGGTCCGGGTGAGGGTGATCTTGCGGCTGAACTGCAAACGGCGCTGGCGCACCTGGCCCCCGATCTGATCGAACGCTGTGAGCTTGTTCTCGTCGAACGCAGCCCCGCCCTTCGCCAACGCCAGCGGCAAAGGCTTGCTGGGCTCGGCGGTTGTCCTGTGCGCTGGTGCTCAATCGAGGAGCTTCAGGCCTCACCGGTTCAAGGCGTCGTTCTCGCCCATGAACTGCTCGATGCCTTCCCCGTGGATCGACTTGTGGTTCATCAGGGTGAGCTCCAGCTTCAGGGGGTGGTGCTCGCGGAGCAAGATCAATTGGCCTGGACGTCACTTTCGCTTCCCAGCCCGCTGGAAGAGGACCTCAAGCGCAGTGGGATTGATCTGCCCCCGCCTGGCAGCGATGACGGTTGGGCCACCGAATGGCACGTCAGTCTGCGGCGCTGGTTTGCTTCGCTGGCCTCAGCAGTGTCCGACGGGGCTCTGCTGGTGATCGATTACGCCCTCGAGGCCTCCCGCTACTACGCCGCCCGTCGGGCGGACGGGACGCTCATGGCCTATCGCAACGGAATGGCAGGACTGGATCCCCTGGCCCATGCCGGGGAGCAGGACCTCACCGCCCATCTCTGCATTGAGACCCTCACGGCGGCTGCTGCGCAGCACGATTGGCAGTTACGGGATCAGAGGAGACAGGGCGAAGCGCTGCTTGCCCTCGGTTTGGCCGATCATCTGCACGCCCTGCAGCAATTACCGGCCACAGACCTGTCCCAGGCGCTGCGCCGGAGGGAGGCTCTGCTGCGGCTGGTGGATCCTGCCGCCCTCGGTGACTTCCGCTGGCTCCTGTTCAGCCGCGGAGCCCGAGCGGAACGGTTCAGCTTCGCAACTGCTCCAGACAACGCAGGATCTCATCCCGGTTGATGTCATCGCGGATCTCCACATGGCCAATGGCTGTGGGCAGCACGAATCGCAACCGACCGTCCTTCACCTTCTTATCCCCCTGAAGAGTGCGCAGCACCGCATCAGGGTTGAGATCCGGCCACGCGGTCGGCAGACCGCAGCGCTGGATCAATTGCTTCTGGCGCTCGGCGTCCTTCTCGGTCCAGCTGCCACGGTTCAAGGCCAGCTGGCCAACGGCCACCATCCCGATCGCCACCGCTTCTCCGTGCAGCCAGGTGCCGTATCCACAGAGGGTTTCCACCACGTGGCCAAAGGTGTGGCCGTAATTCAGGACAGCGCGCAGGCCCCCTTCCCGTTCATCTGCGGCAACCACCCGTGCTTTGGCCGCTGCCGATCGTTCCAGAATGATTTCAAGCCGGCCGCTGCCCAGGCCCGGAGCTGAATCGGGTTCAGGCCCTTCCTCCAGGCAGTGGAAAAGATCGGGATCGCCAAGAATTCCATATTTGATTACCTCCGCCATGCCCGCCCGGAACTCCCTGATGGGCAAGGTGTTGAGCGTCTCAGGATCGATCAGCACCAGACTCGGCTGGTGAAAGGCGCCGATCAGATTTTTGCCGCCGGGATGGTTCACCCCTGTCTTGCCGCCGATGGCGGCATCGACCATCGCCAGCAGAGTGGTGGGAACCTGAATCACCCGGATTCCACGCAACCAGGTGGCTGCTGCGAAGCCGGTCATGTCTCCGACAACCCCTCCCCCCAGGGCCAGCATCAACGAGCTGCGCTCCAGGTGCCGTTCGAAGGCAGCGTCGTGGATGGCGGCAACCGTGGCTGGCGTTTTTCGGTCTTCCCCCGCATCAATCACCAGCAGGTCGGCATGGAAGCCCTGCTGGGCCAGGCTCTGCAGACACGCCTCTCCGTAGGGGCCGGCCACGTCAGGATTGCTGACCACAAGGATCCGGCGACCGGGCTGAATGCCCGCTGTCAGCAGTTCGTCCCCGAGGCGATTCAGCCCACCGGCGCCGATCACCACCTCGTAGGGGTAGCGTTCCAGAGCGACGGAGATCCGACGCAGAGTTGGTGAGGCGACCATGGAGCGTCCAGCCGATGCAACCACTCTGCCGGGCGGAGACGGTGAACCCGCCGTAACCTCAGGCCAGTGTCGGTTGGAACGTTGCGCCGCAGTCTCGTTGCCTGGGCGTTTCTGTTGCCGGCCCTGGTGCTGATCAGTCTCTCGGTTCTGCTCCCGGCGCTCATGGCTCTGGTGATGAGCTTCACCGCGTCCGGCCTGGACGTGAGCGAGCCACTCCGCTTCGTCGGCTTGGCCAACCTGCAGCGGCTCCTCCTGGATCCGATGGTGCGGCGGGTGCTGCTCACCACGTTTCTGTATCTCTGCGGAGTTGTTCCGCCGATTGTTCTCGGTTCACTGGCTCTGGCGGTTCTGGTGAACCGCGGTCTGCCCGGCAGTCACCTGATGCGCGGCGCCTTCTACACACCGGTGTTGGTGTCGATCGTGGTGGCAGCCATCGCCTTCCGTTGGCTCTATGCAGAAAACGGTCTGATCAACGGATGGCTTGCCGAACTGATCGGCCCGTCGTTCACCCCCATCGGTTTTCTGACGTCACCACAGCTGGCTTTGCCGGCAGTGATGGTGGTGACGTTGTGGAAAGGGCTCGGGTATTACATGGTGATCTTTCTGGCGGGTTTGCAGGGCATCCCCAAAGAGCTCTACGAGGCGGCGGAGCTCGACGGCAGTGAGGGATGGCGTCAGCACGTGGACATCACCCTGCCCCTGCTGCGGCCCTATGTCTCCCTTGTCGCTGTGGTGTCGTCCATTGCGGCCACGAAGGTGTTCGAGGAGGTGTTCCTGATGACCCAGGGTGGGCCTGCAGATTCAACCCGGACGATCGTTTATTACGTGTACGACCAGGCCTTCGCCGAACTGGAGATCAGTTACGCCTGCACCCTCGGTCTGGCGTTGTTCCTGGTGGTGATGCTCTTCACCCTGGTGCGTCTGGCCTTCAGTGGCGACCGTGCCCTGATCTGAGAGGTCAGGCGCTCCATTGAGTGGCAAGCTGCGGAGGATTGCGCACCCATGGGGAATGACCACCACGGCCGAGATGATCGGTGTCGTCGGCGGCGGCCAGCTCGCTCGCATGATGGTGGAGGCTGCTGCAGAACGGCAGGTGGCCGTGGCGGTTCAGACCGGTTCCACTGACGACCCCGCCTGTGCCGGTGCATCCCGTCAGGTGACAGCGGATCCTCGCGATGTGGCCGGAACCCGCCAACTTGTCGTGGGTTGCCAGGGGGTCACCTTCGAAAACGAGTGGGTCAACATCGACGCCCTCATCCCCCTCGAACAGCAGGGGGTACGGTTCCGACCGGCCCTCGCCGCCCTCTCTCCACTGGTCAACAAGCTGTCGCAGCGCCAGCTTCTGGCGGATCTCGCCATCGCCGCACCACCCTGGTGTCCGTTGAGTCAGATCTCCGCGGCCCAGCCAGCCCTGCCGAAAGGTTGGTCATTTCCGGTGATGGCCAAGGCGGCCCACGGCGGATACGACGGCAAGGGGACCGTTGTCGTGGAGTCCGTTGAAGACCTGGCTCGTTTGATCCGCAGTGTGGACGGCGACGACTGGCTGCTGGAGTGCTGGGTGACGTACGAACGGGAGCTGGCGCTGGTGGTGAGTCGTGATGCCCAGGGACGGGTCCGCAGCTTCCCCCTGGTGGAAACCCATCAAAGTCAGCAAGTCTGTGACTGGGTTCTGGCTCCAGCGGCGGTGGATCAAGGGGTGGAGGCTCAGGCCTACAACGTGGCCGCGTCTCTGCTCACCAAACTCAACTATGTGGGGGTTCTGGCCCTGGAGTTTTTCTTCGGTCCCGACGGTCTGCAGGTGAACGAGGTGGCTCCTCGTACTCACAACTCCGGCCACTTTTCGATTGAAGCCTGCAGCAGCAGTCAGTTCGATCAACAGGTTTGCATTGCGGCCGGTCTACCGGTGCCAGCCCCTGAACTCACCAGCAATGGTGCCCTGATGGTGAATCTGCTGGGGCTTGAGAATCCCTCCCGATCCCTGGAGCAGCGGCTGGATGCCTTGGCGGCTCTGCCGGATGCGCACCTGCACTGGTACGGCAAAACACCGGAAACTCCTGGTCGCAAGCTTGGTCACGTGACCGTGCTCCTCCCGGGACCCGATGCCAAACAGCGTGAGCAGCAAGCCCAGGCCGCACTGGAGCTGATCCGCGGGATCTGGCCATCCTCCGGTTGAATTCAGCCCTAAGCTGAAGCTTGAACTGCTGTGTTGGTGACGGCCTTTTTCTAGTGCTCTGATCTGACTCTCTTTCGACTTGGGGAGACTGTCGTGACGGTGACGTAGACCGGCCATGCAGCCGGAAACGAAACCCCACTTTGTCGCCCCTTCTGGTTCTTCCAGGTCGACCACTGGGGCTCGCACGGCATGGCGGTTCACCCTTTTCCCAGGCTGAGGATGCCAACGCTGCTGGTTGTGATCGGACTTGTTCTGGCTCAAACCGAGCCAGTCCGTTTCCTTCCTGATGAAGCACAGGTGGCTTGCCGCGCCATCCTTCCCCAATGCTTTCGACGGGCGGACTGGGCTGAGCTCTGTGCCAGTCAGCCTGAAATCAGAGTGTCGTTCCCGGACGCATGCCGAATGGCCGAGGGCCATTGATCAGCAGCCGATCAGGGACGGTGCTCATCCACAACCTGCTGCAGCTGACTCTGCTCCAGCTCGGTCACGACGAAAACCTCCTGAACACTGCTTCCCTTGCGAGCCATCAGCTTGAATCCGCCACGGATCGGGGTTGAAACCCTGAGTTGAAGGGTCTGACTTCGCCCCTTGACCCGATTGATCACCGCCGGGGTCACCGTCTGAATGCGCCGATCCTTGGCCAGGCTTTTCAACCAGGGAATCAACCCATCCACGTAGGTGCTGTGGGTGATGACGACCCGGCCCAAACCTTGAGGAAATCCGCTGAACGAAACAACGCTAGCCAGCCTGGCTATGCCGGAGTGAGCCACCTGTGGCCGTGATGCTCAAATCAGTCGATGCACTGCGACGCACTGTGTCCGGTCCGTTGGTGGAGCGTTGCGGTTCTGAAGCGAGGATGCTGACGGCTGAACTGCATGGCCGGGAAGTGCGGGGACTGGCGTTCTGCCCTGGTCGGGTGGTGCGATTTGTTCTCGATGCCCAGACGCAACGGCTGCAGACCGTGGATCTTCTGCGATTGACCAAAGCAAGCCGGAAACCGGCAGCCTGAGATCAGCAGCGTTCGAGGGGAGCCATGGTCAGCCCCTCTGCGGAGAGTTGCTGGTGGTAGAGCTCGGCCTGTTCGAGTGGACCGCACCACACTTCAGCTGCCCCCTGTCCGTCGATGCGATTGGCGAGGTTCCAGGCCTTCTCCTCACTCATGCCCGGAATGATCTTCCGCAGACAGTCCACGACATGCTGAAACGTGTTGACGTCGTCATCGAGAACGATCACACGGGCCTGGGGATAACGCTGGGTGGTGCTCTGGCGCTCAAGCAACGACGCTGAGCCAGGACTGGAGCTGCTCATGACAGTTGCTTCAAACGAAGAAAGTTTGTCGTGGACCCTAGGTAGGATCCGCCCATCGAGGAATTCAAGTTCATGCTCTTCACCGTTGCCTGGGCATCGCTCGCCGCCATGTTCAGCTTCTCCATCGCCATGGTGGTGTGGGGTCGCAATGGCGACGGAACGCTGAACTTCTGAGGCTTTGAACGGTCCTGCGACGTTCACGCTCACTCAGGGGCTGGAGATCACCGCAACAGTTCTCCTTGTTTTCGTCACTGTTTCCGTGATCTATCTGTCCGTCGTCGAGTGGCGAGACAGACGTCGAGGTCGATAACGCTGTCATGGGGTTGGCGAAGCGTCTCCGTTGGGTTGCAGTTCACCCGCTCACCTCATCAGCACTGCTGCTTCTGATTGTGTTCCCCCTGGTGCGCTTGTCCGCTCCAGAGTGGCGCGAGTCTGCTGGTGGACCAGCCACCCTGCATCGCCTGCTGGCCGTGTCGGACCTCCTGCAGAGCTATCGGGTAGAGGCCAAGCAACCACCACCCCAGCGATGGCAGCAGCGACTGGGCACTGAGGAGGCAAGCCGTCTTTGGACGGCCAGTGACGGCTCCATCTGGTGGACGGCCTGGCTCAATGGCGGCTCAGCCGTTCTGCTGCTGCCGGCGACAGCATCGAATCGCTCCTCCGAACAGTCGATGCCGCGGTTGGTGTTCGCCGACCCTGGGCAGGCCAGTGTTTTTGAGCAGCAGTCTCGAAAGGGCCGCCCACCTCGATCGAGACTGATGAAACAGTGCCTGACGCGTCTGATCGAGGGGCCAGCGGTGCTTTGGTCTGCTGAGGCTTTGCCCACGATGGCTGGCCCCATCTCTGCCTTGCTGCAGTCGGCCTCTCATGGTTGCCTCAGCCTGTCCCGCCACGGAACGCGTCTGAGCTTCCTCGGTGTCGTGGCGTCTCGTCCTCTGGACCGTGCACCTGCTGCCGCGCAGTGGGTTGCGCCTGAGTCCCGTTGGAGCGAACGACAGCCCATGACCCCTGTGGTTCATCAATCAGAGCTTGTACGGCTCGTCAGTCCCAGGACAGATCTGCTGTTGGGAGGCCTCCTGGACAATGCTTCGATCAAGCAATCACTGGAGACCAATTTCGGACTCCCGCTGACGACGTTGAAGAGCCTGTTGGATGCTCCGATTCAGATTCGCCTGGAATCAAAGGACAGCGGACCCTTTCAGGCCGTTCTGCATCTGGAGCTGCAAACGACGCTCAAACGACACGATCTGGCGGCAGTTCTCAGCCGTGTTGGCCATGCCCTCGAGGGGCGTGGCCTGGAGCGACGCATCGAGGACGTCATCAATCCGGATGGTCGATCAGCCAGCCCAGCGGTGGTTTGGTCTCGAGCTGGTGGAGCGTCCTTGGGAGGTTGGATTCTCCCGCCTTCAAAGGATTCGCCGCAGCGCGTCAGCCTGAGTGTTGGTGGGCCTCCGCTGCCCTTGGATCGCACCAGCTCCAGCGCAGGCCGAGAGCTGACCCTCAGCGTGCGGCCCGCTGATCTGATCAAACGGGATCTGATGTCCCAGAGCTGGTCAGCATCGATTCGGGAAGCTGGGGCTCTTCAACTGCGGCTCGTGCCGTTGTTGAGGAGCAAGTCTGACTGGCAATGGATGGAGGGTCAGCTGGCTGATCCCTGAGCAGCCTCCGCCAGCCGTCTTTCCTTCTTGCGCCGCTCGGCGGCGAGGGTTTCCTGCATCAGCTCCACCGCCTGTTCCATCCGTTCGCTGTTGGAGGAGAACACGGTCAGGTCCTTTTCAACGCGCTCAGCCGGTAAACCGAGGTCCGCTGACAGGTCGACCGCCTGTTTCCGCAGGGCCTCAGCATCTTTCTCTGCGTTGCCTGCGGAGGCTTCCAGCAGTGCAAACAGTCCAACGGCCATGAGCCTGGAATAGTGAGCCCCATCGGACAGGGACTGTTGCTTCAGCCAGGTGTGCAGGGAATCATCCGAATGCCCCTCGGCTTCTTTCAGTGATTGCTGAGCGCTCTCTTTGAACTGTCCAGCATCGAATCCGTTGCTGCTGCAAAGAGCCGAAAGCAAGGCTGCCGGGTGCTCTGCGGGGCGGTATCCCTGGGTGAAGCGCTCAAACACGGTGTTGAGCCCGACGGCGAACAGGTTGTTGGCTTGAAAACCAGTCTGGTGACTGAGCAGATGCAGCTCCACGAGGAGTTCGTCAGCAACCCGGCGGTACAACGGTGCAATGACGTGGGGAAAGGCCTGATGAAAGGCGCGCTTGCTGTCCGCAATGGTGTGACGCTCAGCCAACGTGCGTGCTCTCAATCGAATGGCAGTGACCCTAGCGCCGAAGACATCGCCGTTAGGATTAACCGACTCGCAGGGACGCCATGATTCCAATCGTTATCGAGGAGTCAGGCCGTGGTGAAAGGGCTTTTGACATTTATTCGCGCTTGCTGCGCGAACGCATCATTTTTCTAGGTGAAGCCGTTACCAGTGACTCGGCCAACCGGATCGTGGCTCAGATGCTCTTCCTTGAAGCGGAAGATCCTGAGAAAGACATTTACCTCTACATCAATTCACCGGGCGGTTCCGTTTACGACGGTCTCGGCATCTTTGACACGATGCAGCACATCAAACCCGATGTGCACACCGTTTGCGTTGGTCTGGCCGCCAGCATGGGAGCGTTTCTGCTCTCCGCTGGAACCAAAGGGAAGCGCAGCAGCCTTCAGCATTCCCGGATCATGATTCACCAACCCTTGGGTGGTGCCCGTGGCCAGGCCAGTGATATCAGGATTCAGGCCGACGAAATTCTTTATTTGAAGGATCGGCTCAACCAGGAGCTGTCGGATCGCACTGGGCAACCGCTCGATCGAATTCAACAGGACACCGATCGGGATTTCTTCATGGCCCCAGGAGAAGCTGTTGAGTACGGTCTGATTGATTCGGTGATCGACAAACGCCCTGTTCAGGCTGTCGAGTGAAATCGGGCTTGCCCAGCAAAATCTGCCCTGTCTGTAACCGCCCCTTTCAGTGGAGAAAGGCCTGGCGCAACAACTGGGATTCAGTGATCTACTGCTCAGAACGATGCCGTAGAAGGAAAGGGAATAACGATCAATCGGAAAATCGATAAAACATACGAAATAGACTCTAGATATTTCAAGCGTCGGAATTTTGTTCTGAGAGCAAATCGTTTTTACTATTTTTCAATGTTTTCCAGAGACTCTTGATCTGCTCATAGGCTTCTTCCTGACTGATTTTTCCGTTGGCTTGAAGCCCCACGATCAATCCGATTCGATCAGCAAATTGTTCAAGGTTCTGATGAAAGGCGGCTCTCTGAGGGGTCCAGTCTTTTCCGTGAAAACTGCTGAACATCTCCATCGGATTTCGAATCCCATCCTGTTCAGCCACTGAAACGATATAAAAAATGGTCTGCTCAATCCTAAGAAGAGCAAACCAGGTTGCATATGGTTTGTCAGTTGAGCGTCACGTCAATCGAGCGTTACGACAGACCGTTCCTTGTCTGGAACCTGCGTGAACTCAGCAACCACTGCTGCAAATTCGCCGCCATCCATGGTTTCTTTCTCAATCAGCAGTTCCACCAGACGGTCCATGGCTTCACGATTGGCCGCCACCAGAGAAACGGTTTCCTCGTAGCAACGCTTGACCATCTGACGCACCTGTTCATCAATCTGCTGGGAGATTGATTCCGAGATGTCATTGCGGGACATCAGATCCCGACCGAGGAAGACTTCCTGACCACCACCCTCGAGTGCCACAGGGCCGAGATCACTCATACCCAGGCGCGTCACCATCTGACGGGCCATGGAGGCCACCTGCTGAATGTCGCCGCCAGCACCGGTGGTCACTTCCTGATGTCCGAAGACCACGGCCTCAGCAGCGCGGCCGCCCAGGGCTCCCATGATTCTCGCCTTGAGCTGAGCTCTCGTGACCAGGGTCTGTTCCTCATCGGGTGAGAACCAGGTCAGACCCTGTGCCTGTCCGCGAGGAATCAGGGTGACTTTCTGGACCGGATCGTGGTCCTTGACCAACGTGCCGATCAGGGCATGACCGACTTCGTGATAAGCGATCAGACGCTTGCTGCGGCCGTCGGTCAAGGGGCGACCCTCCATGCCGGCAATGATGCGATCAACGGCATCATCGATTTCGCTGAGACCAATGGACTCCTTGCGGCGACGGGCGGTGAGGATGGCGGCCTCATTCATCAGGTTGGCCAGGTCTGCACCGGTGAAGCCTGGGGTGCGGCGGGCAATGCTTTCGAGCGAGAGCTCCTCCTCAAGCTTCTTGTTTCGGCAGTGCACTTCAAGAATGGAGAGGCGACCTTTGATGTCAGGCGCATCAACGGTGACCTGGCGGTCGAAGCGACCCGGACGCATCAGAGCGGAGTCCAGGACATCCGGTCTGTTGGTCGCGGCAATGATGATGATGCCGCTGTTTCCTTCGAAACCATCCATCTCGGTGAGCAGCTGGTTCAGGGTCTGCTCCCGTTCGTCGTTGCCGCCACCGATGCCGGCACCACGTTGGCGACCCACAGCATCGATCTCGTCAATGAAGATCAGGCAGGGACTGTTCTCCTTGGCTTTTTTGAATAGATCGCGGACCCGGCTTGCACCGACACCCACAAACATCTCAACGAATTCAGACCCAGACAGGGAAAAGAAGGGAACGCCAGCCTCTCCGGCAATGGCTTTGGCAAGCAGGGTCTTGCCGGTGCCCGGAGGGCCGACCAGCAGCAATCCGCGGGGGATCTGAGCACCAACGGACGTGAAGCGTTCGGGCTGCTTGAGGAAGGTCACCACTTCCTGAAGTTCCTGCTTGGCCTCAGCGACGCCGGCGACGTCATCGAACATCACGCCGGTTTCCGCTTCCATCATGAAGCGGGCCTTGCTCTTGCCGAACTGCATGGCCTGGCCGGGACCACCGGGCATGCCGCTGTTGCGGCGCGCCAGGAAGATCAACGAACCGATCAGCAGAACTGGGAACAGCAGATTGCCAAGGAGTCCAAGGGCAGGTGGAGCCGTGCGTGGGGGATGAATGTCGAAGCTGATGCCTTCCTCTTTCAGGGTGTTGACCAGCTCGGGTGCCAGACCGGGAAGATCCACCCGCAGACGCTGAACTCGGTTGTCCAGGTCGGGATCCACCGCTTCGATCACGGCATTGCGGCCACCGTCGTAGATGTCGACCGCGGTGACGCGACCGGCTTCCACGTAGTCGAGGAAGCGGCCGTAGCTCATGCGTGCCACAGCTGCATTGCGAGGAGCCACCGTGGTGCCTCCGGCGTTCTGGTTGTTCAGACCACCGTTACTGATCACCTGCCAACCGATCAGGAGCACGACGCCGATGGGCAGAAGCCAGAGGGCGACGAGGCGCCAACGCTGATTCATGATCCTGAGAAATGATGAGCGACTGTAAAGCAGGAAAAAGGCAGGCGTGACGGGGTTCAGAGGCTTCTGAGCGCCACGATCGGATCGAGTTTCGCAGCCCGACGGGCCGGGACGACGCCGAAGAACAGTCCGATGGAGCCGGACAGGCCGACGGTCACCAGAACGGTGGTGAGTCCGATGCTGGCTGGCAGGGGGCTCACCGCTGCGACGAGCGCCACCGTTCCAAGTCCTGTGGCCGTGCCGATGGCGCCACCGAGGCTGGCCAGCACCAGAGACTCCACCAGGAACTGCTGGAGAACATCACTGCTGCGCGCACCGAGAGCTTTGCGCAGACCGATCTCCTCGGTTCGTTCGCTCACCGAGACCAGCATGATGTTCATGATCCCGATGCCTCCGACCAGCAGAGAGATGCCACCGATGGCGGCAAGCATCAGGGTGAGTCCACCGGTGATGGTGCCGACGATGGTGAGGGCATCCTTCTGAGAGCGCACCGCGAAGTCGTCGTCCCGGAGGATCCGATGGCGCTGACGCAGCAGGTTCGTGATCTGGAATTTGGCGGCGCTGGTGCTGGCTTCATCCCTCGCCTCAACGCTGATGAAACTCAGGCTGACGCCATAGGTGGGATCACGACCGGTGAGCCGGGTCACCATCGTGCTCAGGGGGATGTAAGCGTTCTCGTCCTGGTTGCTGCCGAACACCGCCCCCTTGGGGGCCATCACTCCGATCACTTCAAACGCCTGGTTGCCAATGCGGATCTGCTGTCCAAGCGGGTCCCCGGTGGGAAAGAGTTTGCTGCGCAGGTCGGGACCAATCACCGTCACAGCACGGGCAGCCTGGTTGTCCTGCGGAGAGATGAAGCGGCCGCTGGAGATCTCAAAACTGCGCACCGGTAGGAAATCAGCCGTGATGCCGGAGATCGAACTGGTGGCTGTTCTGGCTCCTGCCTGAACGACCTGACTGCTGGTGATCTGAGGAGCGACACGACGGACGCTGGGCACCTGCTCAACGATCGCTTCAGCGTCCTGAAGAACCAGGGTCTTCGGGAACGCCACCCCGCGGCGGCGGGTGTCGTTATTGCCAGGAACCACGAACAGCACGTTGGCGCCGAGGTTGCTGAGCTGCTCTTCCGCCAGACCCTGGGCACCGCGTCCGACTCCCACCAGCGTGATCACAGACGCGTTGCCGATCACGATGCCCACCATTGTCAAAAGGCTGCGCAGCCGGTTACTGCGCAGGGTGGTTAGGGCCATCCTCACGGTTTCCGTTGGTGGCATCCGCCGGGTCATCTCAGCTCAGCGGGCAGATGTCATCAGATCATGTTGACGGGTGATTCCTCGGAACTGACGATCCCCACCTTGACCAGATCGGTGGATCCCGAAACGCCCGTATGGGTGCCAGCGGTCTGAACCACAAGATCGCCTTCCTTGAGCAATCCCAGGGTCTTGGCCTTGGTCATGGCCGCCAGGAAGGTGTGGGTGGTGCGTTCATGCTGAGGAATCACAAGCGGCTTCACACCCCACACCAGCTGCAGACGGCAGGCCACGGTTGGATCCGGTGTGATGGCCAGAATCGTTGCTGCAGGGCGGAACTTACTGACGTTCTTGGCCGTGGCCCCAGTCTTGGTGAGGGGAAGAATCGCCGAGGCATTGAGTTGGCTGGCGATCGTGCTCACCGCACCGCTGAGGGCATTCGGCACCGTGCTGGCCAAGTGGCTGTCGACGGAACGCTCCGGGTAGTCCTTTTCAATCCGGCAGGCGATGGTGGCCATCGTCTGAACGGCCTCCACCGGAAAATCGCCAACGGCCGTTTCGTTCGACAGCATCACGGCATCGGTGCCATCAAGAATGGCGTTGGCCACGTCGCTGACCTCGGCCCTGGTGGGGCGGGGGCTGGAGGCCATCGAATCCAGCATCTGGGTGGCTGTGATGATCGGGATTCCCAGGGAGTTGGCCTTCTGGATCAGTTCCTTCTGCAACAGAGGAACCTCCTCCGCCGGCATCTCCACACCGAGGTCACCCCGGGCCACCATCACGCCGTCGCAGAGGGGAAGGATGGCGTCGATCTGATCGATGGCCTCGAACTTCTCGATCTTGGCGACGACGGGGGTTTCGTGGCCCTGCTCACGGATCAGGCCGCGGATCTCCTCCATGTCGGAGGGGTTGCGTACGAAACTCAGGGCGACCCAGTCCACGCCCTGGGAGAGCCCGAATTCCAGATCCACCTTGTCCTTGTCCGTCAACGCCCGGACAGACAGCTGCACATCCGGGAAATTCACTCCTTTGTTATTGGACAGCACGCCACCGACGGTGACGCTGCAGTGCAGGGTCTGCTCCGCCTGATCAACCTGCTCAACCTTCATTTCCACGCGGCCGTCGTCCAGCAGGATCCGGCTGCCGGCGGTGACCTCATCGGCCAGCTTGTCGTAGGTGACCGTGGCGATGGTCTGGTTGCAACTCACCGGCCTGGAGGTCAGGGAGAAACGGTCTCCATTGGCGAGGGTGATCGGACCATCAGCGAAGCGACCCAGTCGGATTTTCGGGCCCTGCAGGTCCTGAAGGATGCCGATGTTGATGCCCAGCTCTTCGGACACCTGGCGAATGGTCGCGATGCGAGCCGCATGCTCGCTGTGATCGCCGTGGGAAAAATTCAGCCGAAAGGTGGTGGCACCAGCCTGAACCAGTTCCTTGATGCGTTCGGAACTTTCCGTGGCTGGACCGATGGTGGCCACGATCTTGGTCCGACGGTTCTGATCGAACTGGCCCATACCGAGGCTCAAAAACCTTGCGGAAACTACCATCCAGGCGTTGTCAGACCGTGGCCATGGAGCTCAATGCCTATCAGGATGCGGCCCGGAGTACAGCCGCCTACCCCCAGGTGGGGCAGAACCCCATCTACCCGACGCTGGGTCTGACGGGAGAAGCCGGCGAGGTGGCGGACAAGGTCAAAAAGGTGTTGCGTGATCGTGAGGGGGTGTTCGATCCGGAGACGAGGGAAGCGATCAAGCTCGAACTGGGAGATGTGCTCTGGTATGTCGCCCAGTTGGCCCGTGAGCTGGGTTATGACCTTGAAGAGGTCGCCTCGGCCAATCTCGACAAACTGGCCAGCCGTGCGGCCCGTGGTCGCATCACCGGCAGTGGAGACCATCGCTAGGAATTCATGTCCCAACGTCTGCTGCCCCTGCTCGCCCTGCTGATTTTGCTGATAGGGGTGCACCCCGTTGATGCAGCCGAGCTGAACCTCAGTCATCTGAGCCTTGAGCCCTGCTCTGTTGAGGATCCCGGCAACCAACCGGACTTTTCCCGACCCACGGGAGCAACGTGTTACGTGCTCAGCGGAGATGTGGAGAATCCCGGCCGCAAAGCCGTCGTGGATACCGATGTGTTTGCTCGGATCCTCGATGCCAGTGGAGAACCGATCCTTCCGAATCGAACTCGGATCGGTTCGATTGGAGACGTTGGTCCCGGTGTGCAGAACTTTGCCCTGAGGCTCTCCGTCCCTGCAGGGACACCGGGCCCGTTTGAGATTCGCAATCCCCGTGCCCGGGTCAAGGCACCCGTCCGCGCATCTCACCAGCGTTGATGACGATGACCTGCTGCCGCTGGAGCAGGCGATTCAGTGAATCAGAAGCCCAGGCTCATCGATTGAAATTGCGCGCTGGATGCCATCAGCAGACCCTGCAGCACCCGCAGGGCGATGAAGGCCAGGATGGCTGAAAGGTCGATCCCGCCGATCGGCGGGATCACCCCACGGAACATGTTGAGGTAGGGGTCGGTGATGGATGCGACGCCACCCAGCACTGGATTGCTGAAGTCGATGTTGGGAAACCAGGTGAGCAACACCCGCACGAACAGCACGAAGAGGTAGATGTTCACGGCGGTGGACAGCACCAGCAGCAGATAGGCGATGCCGCTGGTGAGCATGGTTGTGTCCACGGTTCGTTTCGAATTCTTCGAAAAGTCTATGCAGCCCGAGCCGGTGGGTCCTGCCCCAGGTCCGGAAGCACCGAAAAGGTGCGATGGAACTTTTCAGAGAGCGTGATCCAGTACGAGCGACCTTCGCTTTGACGGCGTCGTTCGATGAAGTCCTGGGCCAGCAGCTCCTTGATGTGGTCATAGGCACCGGAGCCCCGCAGATCCACAAGATCGGATTGAAGGATGCGCTTCTTCAGGGCAATCGTTGCCAGGGTCCGCAGCGTGGCGGTGGAGAGATTCACCGGCAACATGTTCTGAACCAGGTCCGCAAGGGCCGGACGCAGCTGCAGACCGAAACGACCGTTCTGGTCCACGATCTCCAGCGCTGTATCCCGCTGGGCGTAGCCAGCTGAGAGGGCCAGCAGGGCCTGCTGCACCGCCTGGGGTTCGGCTCGGGCGAGCTCAGACAGCTCATTGAGACCGATGGGACGACCCTTCAGGTAGAGGATGGCTTCGATCTGGGCCGCAAGAGACGGTGTGGACATCGCGAACCGCCGCAATGGCCCAAGGTATCGCCGTCAACGTCAGAGGAACAGGGTGTAGGCCGGATTGTCGGTTTCGTCCCAGTGGGGGTAGCCAAGTTCCTCGAGAAAGGCTGTCCACTGGGAGTGTTCGTCAACCGGAATAAGCACGCCCACCACGATCCGACCCACGTCAGCTCCATGGTTGCGGTAGTGGAAGATGCTGATGCTCCAGCCGGGGTTGAGGGCAGTGACGAAACGCATGAGCGCTCCCGGCCGCTCCGGAAATTCAAAGCGATAAAGAAGTTCCAGGCAGTCCCCGGCACAACTTGTCCTGGAGGCGGTGGGTAGACGGCCCCCCACCATGTGACGCAGATGAACCTTGGCGAGTTCGTTGTCGCTGAGATTGAGGCACGTGAATCCCTGCTGGTCGAGGCCATTCACGAGCTGGTGGCGATCCTGCTCCCCGTCCACCTGCACGCCGATGAAGATGTGGGCTGATGCGCCCTCACTCATCCGGTAGCTGAATTCAGTGAGGCTGCGATGGCGCAGGTGATCACAGAGCGATCTGAGGCTTCCTGGATGCTCAGGGATTTCCACCGCCAGCATGGCTTCGCGGTTTTCCCCCAGCTCGGAACGTTCGGCGATGAACCGCAGCCGATCAAAGTTCATGTTGGCCCCACAGGCCACGGCCACAAGCCGACGGTTGCTGGAACGGCGATCGGCCACGTCCTGCTTCAACCCAGCGACAGCCAGGGCACCAGCCGGTTCAAGGATGGAACGGGTGTCTTCAAAGACGTCCTTGATGGCGGCACAGATCGCGTCCGTATCGACACGAACCATGCGGTCCACGAACTGCTGCGCCAGGGCAAAGGTGTGCTCCCCCACCTTGCGCACAGCAACACCATCGGCGAACAGTCCCACCTGTTCAAGCTCAACCCGTTCTCCCTTCTCGATGGATTGGGCCATGGCATCCGCATCCAGCGGTTCCACTCCGATGATTTCGGTGCTTGGCCAGAGTTGTTTGACGTAAGCGCCGATACCGGCGATCAGTCCGCCACCGCCAACAGCCACGTAGATGGCATCCGGTGGTTCCTGGCACTGCCGCATGATCTCCAGGCCAATGGTCCCCTGGCCCGCGATCACTTCGGGGTCATCGAATGGGTGGATATAGGTGAGACCCTCCTCCGCGCAACGCTTTCGTGCCTCTGCCGAGCATTCGTCATAGGTCTCCCCATGGAGCACCACCTCCCCCCCCAGGGCACGGACAGCGCGCACCTTCACTTCGGGAGTGGTGGCCGGCATCACGATGACGGCGCGGCAGCCGAGCTTCCCTGCACTCAGAGCCACCCCCTGGGCATGGTTCCCGGCGCTCGAGGCGATCACACCGCGGCTCAGCTCTTCCTTGGTGAGCTGGGCCATGCGGTTGTAAGCACCACGCAGCTTGAAAGAGAACACCGGTTGAAGGTCCTCACGTTTCAGCAGCACCTCATTGCCGAGTCGGCGACTGAGGTTGGGGGCGGGGTCAAGCGGTGTCTCCCGCGCGACGTCGTAGACGCGAGCCCGAAGGATCCGCTGGAGATAGTCGGTCATCCCTCCATTCTCCCCATGTTCAGGGCTAACGGCTCCAAGGAACGGACGCCGTAGATTGCATGAACTGGAGCGCATGGTGCATGCATCTCGGAGATCTGACGCATCCGAACGAGCTGCATGGCCTCAGGCTGTCCGAGCTTGAGGATGTCGCCCGTCAGATACGCGATCGTCACCTCCAGGTGGTGTCCACCAGCGGTGGTCATCTCGGACCAGGTCTCGGGGTCGTTGAGCTCACCCTGGCGCTGTACCAGACCCTTGATCTCGACCGGGACAGGGTCATCTGGGACGTCGGGCACCAGGCCTACCCCCACAAATTGATTACCGGTCGTTTCAACGACTTCCACACCCTGCGCCAGCAGAACGGCGTCGCCGGGTATCTCAAGCGCTCTGAGAGCAACTTCGACCATTTCGGTGCCGGCCATGCCAGCACGTCGATTTCTGCGGCCCTGGGCATGGCGATGGCCCGGGACAATCGCGGAGAGGACTTCAAGTGCGTTGCCGTGATTGGCGATGGTGCCCTTACCGGTGGCATGGCCCTGGAGGCGATCAACCATGCCGGTCACCTGCCTGAGACCCCCTTGCTGGTGGTTCTCAACGACAACGACATGTCGATTTCACCCCCGGTGGGTGCCATCTCCAACGTTCTGAATCGGGCACGGCTGAGTCCGCCGATGCAGTTCATCTCCGGCAGTGTTGAGGAAAGCGTTCGCCATCTGCCCTTCATGGGAGGTGAGCTCCCGGCTGAGCTGACCCGCCTGAAGGGCAGCATGCGTCGCCTTGCGGTGCCCAAGGTCGGGGCTGTCTTTGAGGAGCTGGGCTTCACGTACATGGGCCCGGTCGATGGTCATGACATCGGCGAAATGATGCGGACTTTCCAGGCCGCCCACCGGGATGGCGGTCCTGTGCTGGTTCATGTGGTCACCAAGAAAGGCAAGGGTTACCCCTATGCCGAAGCTGACCAGGTCGGTTACCACGCTCAGTCCGCCTTTGATCTGAGCACCGGTAAAGCCATTCCCTCGAAGAAGCCGAAACCTGCCAGTTACAGCAAGGTGTTTGGCCAGACGCTGGTCAAGCTCTGCGAACAGAACAGCCGTGTGGTGGGCATCACCGCGGCCATGGCCACAGGAACCGGACTTGATCTTCTCCAGAAGGCTGTTCCGAAGCAATACGTGGATGTCGGCATTGCAGAGCAGCACGCGGTCACCCTGGCGGCCGGCATGGCCTGTGAAGGTCTGCGCCCGGTCGTGGCGATCTACAGCACCTTCCTGCAGCGCGCCTATGACCAGTTGATCCACGATGTCGGCATTCAGAACCTTCCGGTGACCTTCGTGCTGGACCGGGCCGGCATCGTCGGTGCCGATGGCCCGACGCATCAGGGCCAGTACGACATCAGCTACATGCGCTCCATCCCCAACTTCACGGTGATGGCTCCCAAGGATGAGGCGGAACTGCAGCGGATGATGGTGACCTGTCTCAACCACGACGGACCCACCGCCCTGCGCATCCCCCGAGGATCCGGTGTTGGCATGCCATTGATGGAGGAAGGCTGGGAATCGCTCCCCATCGGACGAGGCGAACTGCTTCGCGAGGGTGACGATCTGCTGATCGTGGCCTACGGCTCCATGGTTCACCCTGCCCTGGACACCGCCACGCTGCTGGAGGAAGCAGGTCTGTCCACCACCGTGATCAACGCGCGCTTCCTGCGCCCTCTGGATCAGGCCTTGATCCATCCGCTGGCTCGGCGGATTCAGCGGGTGGTGACGATGGAAGAGGGTGCTCTGGCCGGCGGATTCGGCGCCGCTGTGCTCGAGTCGTTGTCCGATCAGGACATCAGCGTGCCGCTCCTGCGCATCGGTATTCCGGACAAGATGGTGGATCACGCCACACCGCAGCAGAGCAAGGAATCGCTCGGACTGACTCCGGTTCAGATGGCCGAGCGCATCCGCCGCCGGTTTGAGCTCAGTGGCCGTGACTTTGCCGGTGCCTCATCGCTGCCGGCGGTTCAATCCTGAGCGGGGCACTGATCTCCGGTGCACGTTCTGATTGCCGGAGCCGGACCGGCTGGCGCAAGCCTGGCCGTTCAACTCGCAGAAGCTGGCTGGGACGTCACCGTGGCCGATGCGCTGCCGACTCCTGAACGCAACGCTTACTCCAGCGCAGCGCTTCCCCTCGCCGATGCCGATCGCCTGTTGATTCCGGAGGCCTGTCGCTCTGCCAGCTGGTGGGGATGGCAGCTGCTGGATCCCAGCGGCCTCGAACACCAGTGGTGGGCCGCTGAGCCACAGGGGGTGGTGCTCGATTTCGCCAAGTTCAGAACCCATCTCTGGGACCGTGCTCGGCGCACCGGGGTTGAGCTGCTGAACGGTTGCCGGGTGAGGCTTGATCGGTTGGGGTCACAGTCCGCCGAGGTGATGTTGTCCTCAGCCGGCGAGGAGCAGCATCGAACGGTCGATCTCGTGGTGGATGCCACGGGTCCGGGCCGGCATCTGCAGCGGCAGACCGGCGTCGCCGTTGAGTCCATGGATGATCCCCTGCTCAGCGGAGACGGGGTGGAATGGCTGCTCCAGGGGGACTCCAGCACTACGGCCCGCTGGCGTGAGCGGGTCAGTTTCATGCTGGGCCATCAATGGATGCCCCACGGGTACGGCTGGGTGTTCCCGATGGCGCAGGACCGGCTCAAGGTGGGTGTTTGCCGGTTGGCACCTCCAGATCGCCCCAAGGTTCCTCTCGGGGAAGCTCTACGACGGTTGCTGCAACGCTGTGGCCTGGATCAGCTGCCGGTGCTGGATCGCCATGGTGGCCGCGTGGCCAGCACGATCCATCGGCTTCAACCCCTTGGTGATGGATCGCTCTGGGCCGTCGGCGACGCCGCCAGCACCGCCAACCTGCTCGGGGGCGAGGGAATCCGCCATGCCATCGACAGTGCCTCAGTCCTGAGCGACTGTCTGTTGTCGGGGGGATCCCACCGGGAATTCCAGGCTGCCCTTCGACAGCGGTTCGGCTGGCGTTGGACCGTGTCCAATCGATTGGCACGGCGCACCTGGTGGGGCCTGAACTCAGCCGAGGCTGATCGGCGCATGACGCGACTCATTCACGGCCTGTCTGGACAGGCCTCGGCTGAGGACCTGTCCAGTTTGTTGTTTGCCTATCGGTTTGAGCGTTACGGCTGGCGACTGCTGCCGTATCTCCGCTGAACGCGGACGCGACTCAGAGGACGCCTCGGGCAGCCAGACCCTGAATGGCACCGATGCCGATGATGTGACCGAGGCTGGTGGTTCCGAGCAGAGCGGCGTGGCCCATGCCACCGAAGAAGGCGGCGTTCGGCAGTGCGGCACCTTCGTTGGGGTGCTTGATGGTGGCCTTGCCCACGGCAATGGCGATCACATTGCAGACAATCATCACCAGCGCAACCTTCGGAGACCAGGTCAGGGTTGCGGGGGCGATGGCGAAGAGAGGGGTCAGCATTAAAGCCAGTGAGCGACGCTTTATCTTCCAAGCTCGGCGGTCTTCTGTCTTCTCCTCTTAAGAGTTGTTCACCCTGTCGGTCTCGGAGCGCAGCAGACCGATCACCAAAACGGCATTGGCCAGGGTGAGAAAGGCTTCCGCTCCGCCATGGAGGACATCCACCGCCACCAGTTCCGCATCGCAACAGCGCAGGGCCAGCACGGCAGCGCCGATGGTCATCAGCACAAACAACAGCGTCAGCCGGAACCCCCAGAGTGCGAGATCGGGCAAGGCCTCACTGCGTTTGAGCCAACGGAGAAACAACAGATAAGGCAGCAGCGACAGGGCAAACAGCGGTGCGGGATCAAAGTCCATGGCTCAGCTTGCTGCCCGTCGTTGCAGGAGGGCCCATGCCGCCCACGCCAGGACGACGTTGCCGATGAGGGTGAGCGCCGCCTGCAGGGTCACCAGAGGGCGCAGGGCCTCGCTGTTATCGAACAGATGCCAGGTGCACGCCGCCAAGGCACTGATCAAAGCCGGCACCATGGCCAGGGCCAACCACTTCAATCCTCGACGTTGAATCAGGATGATGGCCAGGCTCCATTCGATCACCGAGGTGACATGAATCCACCAGGTGCCAAGGGAGAGGGCATGCATACCGACACCCTAATCAGTGGGTTCAGTTGATAATGAGCCCCCCTCGCGGAGGTCAGTCCCTTGGCTGCCAGATCCGTTCCGGCCTATCTCCTGTGCGGCTATTACGGCGAGAACAACCTCGGGGATGACGCCCTGCTGACGGTGCTGCTCCGGGAGATGCCGCAGCCCTGTCGCCTGCTGGTCACGGCCCATGACGCCGATGCACTCGCTGCACTGGCGCCGGATGCTGAAGCAGTGAACCGGCGCTCCCTCCGTTCTGTGCTGCGATCCATCGGACGGGTCGACGCCGTGGTTCTGGGTGGCGGCAGCTTGCTGCAGGACAGCACCAGCCTGCGCAGCCTGGTCTATTACTTGGTGATCATCGCCCTGGCCCGTTTGCAGGGCCGGCCGGTGCTGCTGTGGGGACAGGGGCTGGGCCCGTTGCAACATCCCATCAGTCGCAGGTTGGTGCGCCTGCTGCTCCCTGCCTGCCGCAGTGCCAGCTGGCGGGACCAGGCGTCGATGGACCGTGCCAGCCGCTGGGCTCCTCAGCTGCCGATGCAGATCGCACCAGATCCGGTCTGGGGATTGCCCCGACAGTCCTGGACCGGGGGGCAATCGATTGTGGTGTGCTGGCGTCCGTCTCCGCTGCTGGGCCTTCAGGAGTGGACCGTGTTGCTGAACGCGCTGCAGGGGCTGGCCGAGGAACTGGATGCACCGATCCGCTGGTTGGCGTTCCATCGCCATCAGGATGGAGGTCTGCTCGATTGGCTCAGCGATCAGGGGGTGGTGTCGTCAGATCTCCGGTCACGCAGCACCACGGTGGTTCCAACGTCGCTGGAGATGGTTTTCGCTTCGGTTCGCAAGGCTCGCCTGGTGATCCCGATGCGCCTCCATGCGCTCATCCTGGCCCGTCTTGCTCTCTGCCCGATGGCGGCCTTGAGTTACGACCCCAAGGTTGAAGCTGCCGCTGCCATGGCGGGGGTTCCCTGCACATCTCTCGATGCGCTGCCTGACGAACAGGGGCTCCTCAGCCAATGGCGAGCCGCTTTGGATTGCCCAGCCGATCCTGAGCAGGTTGAGCGCATCCGATCCGGAGCTGCCCTCCATGGCCGCCAACTCAGGCGTTTTCTGCCTCAGCGGTGATATTCGGTTTTGTGTTGATCAAAACTGCGATCAATGGCTTGCCCAATCGTGAGGCCCACGGGCAGATTGCCTCCAAAACTTGTGCCAAGAATGTGGCGATATTTCTTGGATTCAACAAGGCGATAAGTTGAATCTGGCAAGGGGATGTAGTTGCTCGTGGAGACCAAGGTGCTGATGTTGCGCAGGTAGTAGCTGATGAATTGCCTGAAGGGCTTATTGTTTCTCAGGGACTGATCATTGATGTAGAGGAACAGTGGGCGAGACAAGGGTCGGTATTTTTCATTCTGCACACTTTTGACGGATGGCAAGACAGCATTGTCCTTGGGATTAATGACTTTGACGGCTGTGAGTTTGTCCGTGTTGTTTTTGAAGTAGGCATAGTCGAAATACGCCAGAGCCTGGGGGTGATCAGCCACGCACTTCACAAGGTCATTATCGTCCTCGCTGGCCAGGTAATCCGTTCTTGAATTGGTCTTGGAGCCGTTGATCGTTTTGTTGAAGACGTCAAAGGTTCCTGAATCCTGGCCCGGACCACACAACTTGATGGCCCGATCCGGGTAATCAAGATTCACCTGGTTCCAGCGGTTGATCGTTCCTTGGGCTGTTTTACTCCACAGCCTGGAGAGTTCATTGACGGTCATCGACCTTGCCCAGTTGTTCGCCGGGTTGACCACCACAGTGATGGCATCAAAGGCAATAGGAAGTTCAATGAAGTTGATGCCATTGTCTGCACAACGCTTCAGCTCCTTGCCGGAAATCGGCCGCGATGCGTTGGCCAGAGGAATATTGCCGTTGCAGAATTCGCGGAAGCCTGCTGTTGAACCTGTTTCCTTGATGTCAAAGTCAACAGACTTTCCTTTGGTTGTTGTTCGATATCCCTGAATCGCGGCCTTGGTGATCGGAAAGACGGTGCTGGAGCCACTGATACGGATGGTGTCAGCCCCATTGGCGGCACTGCCGCTCACCCCAACCACAGCGCTGAACCCTGCAATCACAAGGAACGAGCGGAGCGTGAAACGGGACCCCATCGACTTTCAGAACGGTTCCCCAATGATGCGCTTTGCGCCGTGGCGTGGGGTTAAGTCCGGGTTATCCAGCAAGTCGACGTCCGCTGCCGGCATCAAAGCGATGCTCCGCATGGGCCGGCCAGCTCACGGACAGGGGCTCGCTCAAGACAGCATCACCGGCACAAAGCATGCGCAGGGCTCCGCGGGGACTGTCCAGCAACAACAACTGGCTCGCCCCCTGCCATTCACGACTGATCAGGCGACAGGGCATCCCATCGGGATCGAAGCCCACGTCCTCTGGTCGGATGCCGATGGTGAGCTGTTGATCCACGTTCAGCAGATTGATCTGAGGACGGCCGATGAAGCTGGCGACGAAGCGGCTGGCGGGCGTCTTGTAGAGCTCTTCAGGGGTTCCGATCTGTTCAATGCGTCCCCCTTTGAGGACGGCAATGCGGTTCGCCAGAGCCATCGCCTCCTGCTGGTCGTGGGTGACATACACCACAGGTTGGGATCCCTGCAGGATCAGCTGGCGCAGTTCCGGACGCAGGTCATCCCGCAACTGGGCATCCAGGTTGCTCATCGGTTCGTCCAGCAGGTAGACCCTGGGATCACGGAGAAGAGCTCTGGCCAGGGCAACCCTCTGGCGTTGTCCTCCGGACAGCTGCTGAGGTCGACGATCGGCCATCTCCCGCAGTCGCACCGTGTCCAACACCAACTCAATCCGTTGCTGGCGTTGAGCGGGGGCAACTCGGCGGATCTTCAAACCGAGGTCGAGGTTTTCCTGAACGCTCAGGTGAGGAAACAGCGCGTAGCTCTGAAACACCATGGCGATGCGCCGGCGTTCCGCGGGGATGCTGTCCAGCGGTGCACCATCGAGTTCGATGGATCCCTCATCCTGTCGTTCCAGTCCTGCGATCAAGCGCAACGCAGTGCTTTTGCCGCAACCGCTGGGCCCCAGCAAAGCGACACATTCACCCTCATGCAACTGAAGGTTGAGGTCCCGCAGAATCCACTGGTCCCCGAAGCATTTGCCCAGCCCGTTGAGATGCAGCATCAGCCTTTGATCGCTCCGTTGGTGAGCCCTGACACGATCTGACGTTGACAGACCAGCACCAGAAGCAGCAGAGGAAGGGACCCCAGAACCGTGGCGGCGGCATAGGCGCCGTAGGGAATGGAATAGATCGACGATCCGGCAATGCGAGCCATGGCAACCGGAAGGGTCAGCAGTTCGTCCCGGCTGAGCCAGGTCAAGGCGATGGGGTATTCATTCCAGGCGAACAGAAACACCAAAATCGCCGTGCTGGCGCTGGCTGGTGCCAGCAGAGGCACCAGCACCCAGCGGAGGCGCTGCCAGAGCCCCAGACCCTCCAATCGGGCCGCATCCTCCAGTTCCTTGGGAAGTGCTTCGAAGGCTGAGGTCAGCAGCAGCAGGGCCAGGGGCATCGCCAGACCTGCATAGGGCAAGGCCAGGGCGAACAGGTTGTTGCCCAGTGAAAACCGACGGGCAAGTTCCAGCAACGCCAGAAACAGCAGCACATAGGGGAACAACGCGGCTGCAGCGGTCATCCAACGCACAATGCGCCGCAGCTGCTGGGGGACTCTGGCCAGGCCATAGGCAGCGGGGATGGCCAGCGCAAGGGTGATGAGGGTGGTGAGACCGCTGACGGCGGCACTGTTCAGCACGTAGCGCCAGAAGGGAGGATCGCTCGCCAATAACTCCCTGTAGTGCACCAGGGTCCAGCGCTGCAGAAATGGAATCGAACCGTCCACCAGCGATTCCGCGGTGGAGAACGAGCTGATCAGCTGCCAGAGCATGGGCAGCAGGGACCACACCAGCAACAGGCTGATCCAGGGGGCAAGGCGACGGGTCATGGTTGAACCGGCTTGATCAGACCGCTGAGGCGCAGCAGCATCGCCAGGATCAGCATCGTCAGGCTGAGCAGCAGAAATCCCGCCAGCATCGCGGTGGCGCTGTAACCGAAGTCCAGGAAGCGCATGGCACTGAGGTAGGCATAGAGCGCCACGCTTTCGGTGCTGCCCGCCGGGCCGCCCCCCGTGAGCACCTGGATCAGATCGAAGACGCCGAAGGCCTGAGCGCCGCGGAACAGCAGTGCAATCAGGACGTAGGGCATCAACAACGGCAGGGTGATGCTCGTCAGGGCCTGCACTGGCCGCCCACCTTCGAGACGGAAGGCGCTGTACAGATCCTCAGGAATGGTCTGCAGGCCAGCCAGCAAAAGTAGTGCGATGAATGGCGTTGTCTTCCAGACATCGGCCAAAACGGTCACCAGCCAAGTCCACATCGGCGTGGACAGGAGATTCAGGGGTCCGAGCCCCAGCATCTGGGTCAGACGTTCGATCGGGCCGTAGGGGGTGTTGAAGATCCAGCGCCAACCCAGGGCCATCATCGTGGTGGGGAGGGCCCAGGGCAGCAAGGCCAAGGCACGCACCATCCCTCGACCACGCCAGCGTTGATCCAGCAGCAGGGCAATCGCCAGAGCGAGCAGCAGTTCCAGGCCGACGGAGACGCCGGCGAACCGGGTGGTCTGAAGCGTGTCCTGCCAGAAGCGCTGGTCATCCAGCAAGCGAACCCAATTGGCCCCGCCATTGGGCACAGGGTTGAGGCCGGTGAGGACTGAATCGGCATGAAAACTCAGCCAGCCGTAGCGGAGCATCGGCCAGACAAACACCAGGCCCATCAGCAGCAACGCTGGCAGCAGCAGGAGAAGGTTCATGTCGAGCCCCCAGCGGAACGGAACAAGGTGAGGGTTGACGCCTGGGCCTGAGCCATCCCGGCATCTGGATCAAGATCTTCCGTGAGGATTCCACTCAGCTGACGCTGCAGCAGATCGCTCATCTGGGCATAGAGAGGGGACATTGGCCGTGGAACCGCGTTAGCCAGAGCCCCTTCCAGCTGCGGAAGGACCGCAGAACGTTCCACAAGCTCCGGATCCCGGAAAAGGGCCTGGGCTGTTGGGGTGTAGCCCTGGTTGAGAAACCGTTCCCGTTGGGCCTCCTGGCTGGTGAGATATCGGATCGCTTCAGCGGTGGCTGCGGGATGGGGTGTGTCCCGCAACATGCTCAACCCCCAGCTGCCGAGGGTGGCGGCCGGGGTCTCTCCCGGAAGCGCCACCATGGTGGTGACGCCGATGCGCCCCTTCACTGCACTGTTATCTCCCTGCAGTTCCGCCCAGGCATAGGGCCAGTTGCGCATCAGCGCAGCGTCGCCGGCCTTGAACGCCTGCAGGGACTCCGACTCCGCGTAATTGGTGACGGCCCGCGGGCTGATTCCGTTGTTGATCAGGCTTTTCATCCAGGTCGCGGTCTGTCGCGCCGCGGCACTGTCGAGGCTCGGTTCTCCAGTGGCTGCGTTGAACCAGGAACCACCGAACGCCTGGAGCATTTCAACAAAATCGCAACTGAGACCCTCGTACTGACGCCCCTGCCAGACAAACCCCTGGGGTGCCTGACCGTTCTGCTGCAGATTGCTCACGACAGCCGTGAGTTCATCCGGCGTTGTTGGTGGATCGGCCATCAGGTCTGTTCGCCAGTACAGCAGGCCGACATCGGCACCCAAAGGCCAGCGGTACAGGGACCCATTCACCCGATTGCCAAGCCGAGCTCCCGCCACCAGCTCCTGTTCATCAGCGGCGTCAAACCATGGTTCAAGGGGTTCCAACCATCCGGCGGCGACATACTTCGGCAGCCAGGTCACATCCACCAGCAAGGCATCAAACGGTGGAGACCCCAGCAGAAGACTGCTGATAGCCAGATCGGAGATTGACTCCGTCTCCAGGGGACCTCGGCTGACGCTGAGGTGGATCTGGCCGCGGTGGTCAGCGTTGAACCGATCCACCAGCGTCGCCGTGGCATCGGCGTAGGGCGCTGGCATCAGGATCGTGACCGACTGGACTTGCTGCTGACGTCCCCAGACGACACCTGCCAACAGGAGAAGACCGAGACCAAAGGCGATCAAGCGGCGCCGGACCACCATCAGCCAACGTTGGCAACTTCAGGGAACCCTGCCAGCTGCTCCTCGGCCCAATCCTTCACGGTGTAGGCCTCCACAGCCGCTGACATGGTCTCCATCCGTTGGCGCTGCTCGTCCTCCGGCATCTCCAGAGCCGACTCGATGGCGTCGTCCATGCGGCGGTTGGAATAGGGATTGGTCAAGACGGCCCCTTCAAGAACAACCGATGCACCGGTGAATTCCGAAAGAACAAGCACTCCTCCGCGATGACGACGGGCAGCGGCGTATTCCTTGGCCACCAGGTTCAATCCATCCCGCAGCGGCGTGATCCAGCAGACATCTGCATGGCAGAACCAAGCCACCATCTCTTCATAGGGAATCCGTCTGGTGGAGAACCGAACCGGAATCCAATCGACCTGACTGAAACGACCGTTGATGCGACCGGCCATCTCCTCGATGGATCGCTGCGTTTCCTCGTAGATCTTCATGCCGCTTGCTGCAGCAACGCAGGCCAGCATCAGGACGACTTCACCATGCAAGTCCTTCCGTCGCTCGAGCAGACGCTCAAATGCGAGAAGCAGCTCTTCGTTGCCCTTGGTGTAATCAACCCGGCTTGCCGAAAGAATCAACTTTCGTCCTTTTTTTGTGTCCTGGACGATCATTTCTCCGTAACTTTCAACGGAGGCGCTCCACGACAACTCCTGAATCACATCGGGTGATGTCCCCACAGGGGAACTCAACAGTTGAATGCGGCGGCCGTTGTGATCCAGATGGCTGGTCACTGTCCCTTCCGAGAGGGCAGTACCGACGGTGATGAATTTTTGGTCAACAGGGACCTTGGGGCCCCGCTTGGCTCCCACCAGTGTGCTGGCAGCACGGGCGAAGTTCTCTGTGTAGCGGGGGATATGGAAGCCGACGACATCACAACAGAGCAGACTTTCCAGAATCTGTTCTCTCCAGGGGAGGATGGCGAAAACGTCGTTACCCGGAAACGGCGTGTGGTGGAAGAAGGCGATCTTCAGATCTGGTCTCTGCTGTCGGATGTAGCCAGGCGCAAGCCAGAGGTTGTAATCGTGAACCCAGACGGTCGCTCCCTCGGCGGCCTCTACACAGGCAGCATTGGCAAATCGCTTATTGACCTCTTCAAAAATGGTCCAATTGGCGTTGTTAACGTTGAAATGGGTTGGGAATGTGTGCAGAATTGGCCAGAAGGATTCCTTGGAAGTGATGTGATAAAAACTGGATATCTGTTCATCTGTCAGCGGAATCCTGCTCAGCGTGAAGGGAGAGGGGTTGGCCATCTCCAAGCGTTCAACGTCTGACTGCTCGGGATGATCGACCCGGCGCCAAGCAATCCAGGTGCCGTCATCTCGGCTTCTGAAAAGATTTCTCAGAGTTGGAATAATGCCGTTTGGGCTTTTCTGGTCAACCCAGATTCGGTTGCCTGACGAATCTTTTCCCTCATCAAACGGGGTTCGATGATAAAGGATGACGAATGAACTTAAACCCATATAGTAATTCCAACTTTGTACACTATTTCACAACTGATCTAATTCTGTCAAACCGAGGTGTTGTTTTGCAGATCCGTCATCACGTCCAGAACCTCCTGAGCATGGCCACTGGGCCTGACTGCAACCCAGCGCTGACGAAGGATGCCGTCGGGGTCGATCAGAAAGGTGTGGCGCAGTGAATAGGGCGCCATCCATGACCCATAGGCTTTGCTCACCGTCCCATCGGGGTCGGACAACAGAGGGAAGCTGAGGCCTTCGCTTTCGCAGAACGAGGCGTGATCATCAACGCTGTCGGCGCTGATCCCCACCACTTCGGCTCCAGCCGCAAGGAAGTCCTCGTGCAGGGATTCAAACCCCCTGGCTTCAATCGTGCAGCCACCGGTGAAATCACGGGGATAGAAATACACCGCCAGCCAGCGTCCGCGCAGATCCCCACTGGACCAACGGTCACGGTCCGGTTCGCGCCGGCTGGAACCCGGCAGGTCAAAACCTGGAACCTCAGTGCCTGCCTGCAAAACAACCCCACCGAGGGACCAAACCTTCGATGGGGTGATTGACAACGCCGTCAGCAGCAGGCCGGATTTGATGATCAGATCACGCCGGCGCACACGGTTGAAATCAAAGCTTGGCCAGGTTAATGCCCAGAGACTTGGCGTAGGGGCCCAGACCTTTTTTCTGGATGGTCTTGAGGGCGCGGGTGGTGACACGAAGGTTCACCCAGCGCTTGCCTTCAGCCCACCACAGACGACGATTCTGCAAATTGGCCTGTTGCAGCTTCTTGGTACGGATGTGGGAATGGCTCACAGCCATGCCGTTGTTGGCGCGAGTACCGGTGAGCTGGCACACCCGAGACATGTCGTCGTCCTTCTGTTTGTGGTTGTTTGGGTCTGAACAATCAGATCCAAACAACCATCTTATCAAACGGACGTCCTCACATCCCCCTCTGCATCAACGTTCCCATCAGTTCTGCGCTGCGGGTCTGGAAGCCACTGAGTTCATTCGGCTCGAGGCCGCCAACACCCAGTCGCGCCATGTCATAGACATGGCGGGCGATGTCCTGAGCCAGTGCTTCCGTCGGTGAGCTCTGAGCATCGCCCACGAGAACACTTCCAGCCTTCAGCTTCAACATCCCCTCCACCAGTGGATGACGCTTGTTCACCAGAAGAACGTGATGGTCCGGCAAGCCAGGAAGCCGTTGTTCCATCAGAGCGCCCATGTCATTGAGGCGTCGCATCTGCTCCGGTAACAGGATCATCGCCGGTGGAGCTCCTTCGGCTTTCAAGGCCTGCACCTGCACGGTCACCTTGTCGTTCGCCAAGGCGGCCTTGATCAGATCCCGCAGTCGGTCAGACTCCGTGGTCCCGTCTTGGTCGGTGATTTCAGCGTCGGTGTCCTTGAGGCTGTCATCGAGCTCGGCATCCACACGCTGAAAGGTCAGATCCTCATGGCGTTGCTCCAGCCATGGGATGAACTGCGTGTCGATCACCGTCTCCAGCTTCAGCACTTCCATTCCCTGGGAGGTCCAGAGGTTGAGTGCACCGGCCTGGGCCACGTCGTCGGTGCTGTACAGGATGCGTTTGTCGTTGTCGCTTGCGAGACGGCTCCGATAACCCTCCAGGGTGGTGAAGGCCCGTTCACCGGCACTGATGGGGTCAGGGGTGTCGCCATCGGCTGCGGTCGCACTGGTGCCGAAGAGGATCAGCTCCGCCACCTGATCGGCAAACTTGTCGTCCTCCATGGCGCCGATCTTGACGAAGGGGGCCAGGGATTCCCAGGCCTCTGCGTAGGCGGAGGGGTCGTCCTTCTTCAGATTGCGCAGGCGATCAGCAACCTTCTTGGCGACGAAATTGCCGATGGAACGGACCCGTCGGTCGGTTTGCAGGGCACTGCGGCTGACGTTCAGCGGAATGTCGGGTGAATCGAGCACACCACGCAGCGGCAAGAGATATAGGGGCACCACCTCTTTGATCGAGTCACTGACGAACACCTGGTTGCAGTAAAGCTTGATCTCGCCTTTCTCCCAGTCCGCCCGGCCGGTCTGCTTCGGGAAGAACAGAATCCCCTGCAGGTTGTAGGGGTAATCGGTGTTCAGGTGAACCCAGAGCAGTGGGTCACCCTGGAAGGGGTAGAGATAGTTGTAGAGATCGATGTAGTCCTTGTCGGTCAAATCCCGGGCGCTCTTGCGCCAGGGAGGATCCATCTTGTTGACCGTTTCCCCTTCCAACTGCACCGGCACTGCCATGAAGTCGCAGTAGGTGTTGATCAGGGTGCGGATCCGTGCGGGCTCCAGATATTCCAGTTCCTCCTCCATCAGGTGGAGGATCACATCGGTGCCGGGCTGGTCACGCTCAGCTGAACTGAGGCTGAAGTTCGGAGATCCATCACAGCTCCAACGCACCGCTTCGCTGTCAGGCCGGGCGGAACGCGTCACCAGCTCCACCTGCTCAGCCACCATGAAGCTGGAGTAAAAGCCGAGGCCGAAATGGCCGATGATCGCGTCACCCTCCTGCTTGTACTTCTCCAGGAAATCCTCCGCACTGGAGAAGGCCACCTGGTTGATGTACCGCTTCACCTCATCGGCGGTCATGCCGATGCCGTTGTCAGCGATGGTGAGTGTCTTGGCTTCCCGGTCCACCGTGATCCGGATGGCACCCTCGTCTCCTTCACTGCAGTCCCCTGCCATGGCGGCCATCCGCCGCTTGCTGATGGCATCGACACCATTGCTGACCAGTTCACGCAGGAACACCTCATGGCCGGAATAAACGGCCTTCTTGATGATCGGGAAGATGTTCTCGGTGTGGATCTGAATCTGACCCTGTTCGTCCATCACCGGCATTGGGCTGCAGGAAAAATCTGACGATAGAGAGGGGGGCTGAATCGACTCAAGTGGGATCGGGTGGTGGTTCTCCGAACCCCTGGCTTCCCTCAGCCTGCCTTCTGGAGGTCAGGTCGCTCCTCCGCCAGAATTGCCCCTTCAACGGGGCAGACCTGCAAACAAATCCCGCAGTCGATGCAGGTGTCGAAATTGATCCAGTAGAAGTCTGTTCCTTTTTTGTTTTTCCCTTTTCCCTGATCGATGCAGGCCACAGGGCAGGCATCCACACAGTCGGCAACGCCCTCGCAGACATCGGTAACGATCGTGTGTGCCATGGCGCAAAAACCTCAACTTTGATCCTAAGGATCGATCCAGTCCAGCTGGAAGCCCCCCTGGTCCTGGGCCTGCTGTTCTGCCTTGCTGCGGTCGTGGAACGGATGCAGTTCAATCACGGCGCTTCTGCCCTGTTGATGCCACCACCGTTGCCGTTCCAGCGCTGCTTCAAGCGTCGAGCGCTCTGAGAACGCCACCATCAACTGACGTGTCATCGGTGGCTTGGTTTCTGTTTCAGTCAACAGTTCGCGGATGGGATCAATGGCGAGGCTGAAGCCTGCCCCGAAGTCATCCCCCGGACGCGCGCCACAACGTCGCACCAGATCGTCGTAGCGGCCACCACGGGCCACCACCACAGGTGCCGAGGCTGTGTCACACACCAGCTGGAAGACCAACCCCGTGTAGAGCTCGAATCTGGGTTGGAACGTTGGGTCCAGCTGGATCCGCACTCCCTGGATTGCCGCCGGTCCCAGCAGCTGGCGACAGAGTCGACGCAGATCCTCAAACAGTGGCTGAGCTCCGAAGCACGCGGTCAAGCGATCCAGCACATCACTGGGGGTGCCCCGGCAGCCCAGAAGGCTGAGGAGGGTGGTCTGAAGCTCGGTGTCCAGATCGAGGGCTTCCAATCCGAGTCGATCGAATTGGATCAGTGCCGTACGAACGTCTTCGCGGTGTTCTGGCGCCACGGGACTGAGCAACAGATCCATCAGGCCCGTGTGGCCCATCAACAGACGGGGCTGATGCTCCTTTTGCAACTCAAGACGTTCCAGCGCTGCCATCAACAGGCTCAGCAGCTCCATTTCGGCTTCGATCGGTGCGACGCCGAACAGCTCCACACCGGTCTGGAGATTTTCCTCGATGCACTGTCCACCCTCATCGGCAGCCCTGGACTGGAACACCGTTCCCGATGCCCAGAGGCGAAGGGGTCGAGGCCGGGACGCCAATCGTGTGCAGGCAGCTCTGGCGATCGACGCCGTCATCTCGGGCCGCAGGCCCAAAGGCTCATCGGCGACCAGCCGCACCACGTCTTCGCTGGCGATGGCTCCACCGGCCATCAGGGTATCGAGGCGTTCGACGCGAGGTGGGGACACCTCGTCGTAACCCCACAGACGGAAGACAGAAGCCAACCGCTCGCTGAGCTTTCTGTTGGATTCCACCTGACGTGGATTCAGATCCCTCGCGCCAGCTGCGGGTTGCAGCGCCATCTCCGGAAGTATCGGCGTTGCCTCAGGATCCCATGGCCGTGACCTCCGGAGCTCCGAAGGCCTCGCCGGACAGTGGTTTCACCTGGGCCAGAACATCAACGATCCGCGGATGCAACGCAGGCCCAGCGGCCAGCACACGGCCGCTCGAGAGATCAAAGTCTTCACCGCCATATCCGCTGATTCGCCCACCAGCCAGTTCCACCAATGCCACCCCGGCCGCGAGATCCCAGGGCGCCAGCCCCCGTTCCCAGTACCCGTCCTGACGACCGGCAGCGACGAAAGCCAGATCCACGGCTGCTGCGCCACCGCGTCGAACCCCTCGGGTTCGATGGGTGAACCAGCAGAACTCGGCGTAGTTGTTGTCGAGTCGTGTGTGGCGGTCGTAGGCGAATCCGGTGACCAGCAGTGAGTCCTCCAGTCGCTCACAGCTGGTCACCTGGATGGTTCTGTCGTTGCAGTGGGCACCCTGTCCTGGAGCTCCCCAATAGGTTTCACCCAGGAAGGGGACAGCGATGGCCCCCAGGATTGGTCGCTGGCGGAAGGTCAGCCCGATCGACGTGGCAAAAAACGGATAGCTGTGGGTGAAATTCGTTGTGCCGTCGAGAGGGTCAACGCACCAACGCAGTCCGTCCTGTTCACCGGCCGCGCCGCTTTCTTCGGCCAGAACGGCGATGTCCGGCGTTTCTCGGGCCAGTACATCCAGTACGACGCGTTCGGCGGCCAGATCGGCATTGGTGACCAGATCACCGAGGCGACCTTTGCTTTCCACGGAGCTCAGGCGGCCGTAGTGGCGCATCAACTCAGCTCCACCTGCGTCTGCGGCCTGTCGTGCCACCTTCACCAACACGGCGAGCGTGTCGTCATTGAGCCCAGCCGCACTGGCTGCTGCACTGCAGATCGATGAGGACATGGTCATTCCTCGTCGAGGGGGAGTCCTGCGGTCACCTTGCCGCGGCCGAAATGGCGACCGAACTGCAGGTCGTAGACCTCATCCTCATCCTGGGTTTCCGCTTCGAGGGGGCCGATGGCCCGCGCCACGCAGAGCAGGCCGTAACCCTGACGTCTCAGCTCATGGGAAAGACCCATGGCTTCCCGTTGATCGAGCTTTCCAAGTTGCACACGCACAGCACAGCTGGTGCAGCAACCGTTGCGACAGGAAAAGGGCAACGGGTCACCCTGCCGCTCGAAGCTGTGGAGGATGTATTCGCCTTCGGGCACATCATGGGTGATGGTTCGATTTTCCTGCCGCCAGTGAATGGTGATTCGGTGGCTGGTGCCCATCCGGCCTGTCTGGAAACGCCCTGCTACATTCGCACTTGCCCCACGTGAAAGCCGGTGGAGAGCTGGCCGAGTGGTCGAAGGCGCAGCACTGGAAATGCTGTATAGGGGCAACTCTATCGAGGGTTCGAATCCCTCGCTCTCCGCTTCCCCGGTCCCTCGGGACCGGATTTTTTTTGCTTGATGTCCAATAAAAAAAGGGTGGAGTCACCCACCCTTCTTGATCAAATCTGGATTCAGAAATCAACCGAACCGGCCGGAAACGTAGTCCTGTGTGGCCTGCTGTTGAGGGGAGTTGAAGATCTTCCCGGTTTCGTTGAACTCCACGAGGTAGCCCACCTTTCCGGTGCCACCTTCGACAGCTTCGGCGTTGTAGAAAGCCGTCATGTCGCTGACGCGCACGGCCTGCTGCATGTTGTGGGTCACGATCACGATGGTGAAGCTCTTCTTGAGCTCATGCATCGTTTCCTCGATCTTCAGGGTGGAAATCGGATCCAATGCTGAACAGGGTTCGTCCATCAGGATCACCTCAGGCTGGATGGCAATGGTGCGAGCAATGCACAGGCGCTGCTGCTGACCACCGGAGAGGGAATAACCACTCTCGTTGAGTTTGTCCTTGCACTCATCCCAGACGGCCGCCTGGCGCAGGGAGCGTTCCACCAGTTCATCCATGTCACCGGTGAAGCCGTTAATACGAGCACCGAAGGCGATGTTCTCGTAAATGCTCTTGGGGAAGGGGTTGGGCTGTTGAAACACCATGCCGATCCGGCGACGCACTTCAACCGGGTCAACACTGGCGCCATAGAGATCGACGCCGTCAAAGAGAACTCGACCCTTGAGGGAACAGCTCTCGATCAGATCGTTCATCCGGTTGAGGGCACGGAGCACCGTCGACTTACCGCAACCGGAGGGGCCGATGAAGGCGGTCACCTTGCCGCGTGGAACGTCGCAATAGACGTTCTTGACGGCTTCGTAGCTGCCGTAGCTGATGGTGACGTTCTGGATCGAGATCGCGGTGTCGTCCGAGACCTGATGTTGTTCAGTTTGAAGTTGTGATGTGGTCATGGCTCGGATGGGGCGCAGAGGGGAAACGGGAGAAGGAAATGAATGGTGAAGTGGAGGGCTGAAGTCCGATCACTTGGAAGCAAATCGGGCCAGCCATCGGGAGAACAGATTCAAGCCGAGGATCATCACAACGAGAACAAACGATGCGGACCAGGCCAACTTGTTGTGGAACTCGTAGGGCATGATCGCGAAGTTGTAGATCAACACTGACAACGTTGCGATGGGAGCGAAGATTCCATCCGTTGAGAGAAGATCAGACCAGAAGGGTGAGAACAGAGCGGTGAAGATCAGCGGAGCAGTTTCACCGGCGGCCCTGGCAATCGCCAGAACCACTCCCGTTGCAATGGGTGTGAAGGCAGTCGGCAGGGTGATTCTCACTATGGTGACAAATCGGGATGCCCCGACACCCAAGGCACCGCGTCGCAGGTCATCGGACACCAGCTTCAGGCCCTCGTCGGTGGTTTTGATCACCGTGGGCAGCATCAGAATGGAGAGGGCCATGCCGCCGGCAAAAGCGCTGTAGGCATTGCCGAACAGGACACGGCTGGTGACGATCGTGCCGTAGATGAAGACGCCGGCGATGATTGACGGCACACCAGCAAGCACATTGGTTCCGAAGCGAATGAACTGTGCAAACCAACCGCTTCGTGAGTATTCAGCGAGGAAAATGCCACCGCCCACTCCGACGGGAATGGCGATCAACGCAGCAATGATGGTGACAACAATTGTGCCGACGATGGCGTTGGCAATGCCTCCACCATCCAGGCCGGGGGGTGGGGGCAGTTCCGTGAACAAAACGAGGCTGATCTTGCTGCCACCTTTGACGATCACATAGCCCAGAACAAAGACCAACGGCAGAACAGCAATGGCTGAAAAGATGCCGGCAATAATTGTCAGAATTCTGCTGCCGAAGTTTCTCGCCAGAGCTGGCTTGTAGGAAAGATCTGGGATCTCCTCAGAGGCTCGATTGGAATAGAAGGATGTCATGGTCAGTACTTAAGGCTGAGACGCTTCACGAGCCACTGGGCAAAGATGTTCACCGCAAGGGTCATGATGATCAGGATGAATGCCGCATACATCAGTGACGACACCTGAGAGCCATCAGCTTCACCGAATTGATTGGCAAGCATGGCTGCAATCGTGTTGCCGGGTGCCAGCAACGAAATGCTGAAGTTGTTGGAATTGCCGATGATCATGGTCACCGCCATGGTTTCACCCATGGCTCGGCCGAGGGCCAGCATCACTCCGCCGACAATTCCGGAAATTGCAGCCGGCAGCATCACATTCATGATGGCGCCCCAACGGGTCGTACCAACGCCATAGGCCGCCTGGCGAAGTTTGAGAGGAACCTGATTCAGGGAGTCACGGGAAATGGCCGTGATAATCGGCAGAATCATCACCACCAGGATCAAGACCGCAGGAATCGTGCCAGGACCCATCGGGGGGGTGCTGAAAAAGGGAATCCAGTTGAACAGCTGAAATAGCAATTCAAGAGCCGGACGAATAAAGGGCTCCAACACGAAAATGGCCCAGAGGCCAAGAACGACAGAGGGAATCGCCGCAAGAAGTTCGACCATCACACCGATCACATTGCGAATCTGTCGCGGGATGATGTTCTCGGTGATGAAAATTGCCGTTCCAACGCCCAGAGGGACGGCGATGAGCAACGAGAGCAGTGAGGTCACCAACGTGCCGTAAATGGCGGCTCCAGCTCCGTATTCATCATCAACCGGATTCCAATCGGACGTGACCAGGAATTGCCATCCGTAGCGCCCCATCGACTCAAGGCTGCCCTGAAACACAACGATCAGGATCAGGAACAGGACGACGGCGACCATGGAGGCCAGGATGACGGCCAGGTTCTTGAATCCGATATCCACCAGCTTTTCGGATGGTGGGCGGTTCCGCAGGAGATACTGACTATCCGTTTCGTTGGACATTCCCGCACATAAACGCCTCGTCAACGTATCGACGAGATCGGTTTAAGTCACTAAGAATGGCTTAACGAAGTCCCTCTGCTGGAGGTTGATCTTGGCGAATGGGCTGGCCGCAGCCGTTAGCGTGGACTGACAGGTTTTAAACGTATGGGGCGGATCGTCGGGATCGATCTGGGGACGACGAACTCGGTCGTTGCCGTTCTCGAGGCAGGTCGCCCCCACGTGATCGCCAACGCGGAGGGTGGCAGAACGACTCCATCCGTCGTCGGATACAGCAAGGATCAGGAACTGCTGGTGGGACAACTGGCCCGGCGCCAGCTGGTGCTGAGCCCGCGCAACACCTTCTCCAACCTCAAGCGTTTTGTCGGGCGCGACTGGGATGAACTGGAGGAGAGCAGCCTTGCGGTGCCCTACACGGTTCGTGCCAATGATCGGGGACAGGTTCGCGTTCCCTGTCCGGTGACGGAACGGGAATACGCGCCTGAGGAGCTGGTGGCCAGCATCATCCGCAAATTGGTGGACGACGCCAGCACCTACTTAGGGGAAACCGTCGAAGCGGCTGTGGTCACGGTTCCGGCTTATTTCAACGACGCCCAGCGTCAGGCCACCCGTGACGCCGGACGCCTGGCGGGCATTTCCGTCGAGCGGATTCTCAATGAACCCACGGCTGCCGCTCTGGCTTACGGCTTTGATCGCAGCGCCGTTCGTCGTGTGCTGGTCTTCGACCTGGGGGGCGGCACGTTTGACGTATCCCTGCTGCGGATCGCGAACGGCGTGTTCGACGTCAAAGCCACCAACGGAGACACGCAACTGGGCGGCAATGATTTCGATCAGCGAATCGTGGATTGGGTCGCTGACGCATTTCAGAAAGAGCACGGAATGGATCTGCGGCGAGACCGCCAGGCCCTGCAACGGCTCACTGAAGCGGCCGAGAAGGCCAAACAGGAATTGTCCGGCGTTCTGACGACACCGATTTCCCTGCCGTTCATTGCAACCGGCGATAACGGGCCGTTGCATGTGGAGACCAACCTCGACCGCAGCAGCTTTGAAGGCCTTTGTCCGGACCTGCTTGATCGTTTGCTGATGCCTGTTCAGTCCGCCTTGCGTGATTCCGGTTGGGCCGCGGATGACATCGATGACGTGGTGCTCGTGGGTGGAGCCACCCGCATGCCGATGGTGCAGCAATTGGTACGCACCCTGGTACCGCTCGATCCCTGCCAATCGGTGAATCCCGATGAGGTGGTGGCCATCGGCGCCGCCGTGCAGGCCGGCATCCTCACCGGCGAACTTCGGGATCTACTTCTGAATGACGTCACCCCCCTCTCCCTCGGGCTGGAGACCGTCGGTGGCCTGATGAAGGTGTTGATTCCGCGCAACACCCCGATTCCTGTCCGTCAGTCCGATGTGTTCAGCACCTCGGAGCCGAACCAGTCGTCGGTTGAAATCCATGTCTGGCAGGGCGAGCGGCAGATGGCTTCGGACAACAAGTCGCTCGGGCGTTTCCGGCTCTCCGGGATTCCCCCAGCGCCCCGGGGTGTCCCTCAGGTGCAGGTGGCGTTCGACATCGATGCCAATGGTCTTCTGCAGGTCAGTGCCACGGACCGCACCACGGGCCGAAAGCAGTCCGTCTCCATTCAGGGAGGATCCAACCTCAATGAAGAGGAAGTCACCGCTCTACTGGCCGAGGCGGAGGCCCGGGCGGATGAAGATCGTCGCAAACGCAATCAGATCGAGCGTCGCAACCGCGCCCAGACACTTGTTGCCCAGGCGGAACGCCGCCTGCGTGATGCCGCCCTCGAACTGGGCCCCTACGGAGCGGAACGTCAGCAACGCGCTGTGGAGATGGCGATGCGCGATGTGCAGGATTGCCTGGCACAGGACGATCTGCAGGAGCTTGATCTATGCGTGAGTGGCCTGGAGGAGGCTTTGTTCGGTCTGAACCGTCGTCTGTCAGTGGAGCGTCAGTCCGATGGCCGGCCTCTTCAGGGCTTGCGCAACACCCTCGGCTCACTCAAGGATGAATTGTTTGCCGATGACTGGGACGAAGACCCCTGGGCCGCGCCGAGTGGGCCACCCAGGAGTCGCAGCTTGAACCGACGGGATAGCGATCCCTGGGACGATGACTTCTACCGCTGATCCCGATTACTGGTCGCTTCTTGGTTTAGGCCCAGAGGCAGATGCCGATCAGTTGAAACGGGCCTTTCGCCGGGAGGCGCGACGTTGGCATCCGGACCTGAACGGCAACGATCCCGTTGCTGAGGAACGGTTCAAGCTGGTGAATGAGGCCTATGCCGTGCTCAGCGATCCCCGGCGGCGCAGCGCCTGGGAACAGGGAGATCGTGAGGGAGATCGCACGCACGACCCGTTTGAGCATGGGTTCCCGGATTTCGAGGATTACCTCGAGGTGGTGCTTGGCGAGCCCTCACGCCGATCCGAGGCGCACACCCCCGATAACGATGCGTCCGATTCATGGAGAGAACCTCCCGTTGCGGCACCACCTCCCCCGCCTCCCGTTCGGGCGGAGGAAGATCTCGAGTCCATCGTTGAGTTGACACCGGAACAGGCCATGCATGGCACCACCGTTGAGTTGAACCTGGAGGATGGAACAGTGGTGGAACTCGACACCCCACCCCAGGCTGGAGATGGCTGGCGGTTGCGGTTGGAGGGGGTTGCCAGCGGTGGGCGTGACCACTTCCTGCAGTTGCGTGTGCTCACCGACGACGGCCTGCGCATCGATGGTTTACGCGTGCACTACAAACTTCCGTTGTTCCCTCCGGATGCGGCTCTCGGCTGCGCTGTCGACGTTCCGACCCTGGACGGTCCGGTCACCCTTCAGGTACCGCCGGGTTCCTCCAGTGGACGGTTGCTGCGGCTGCGCGGGCGTGGCCTTGAACTGGACGACCGACGCGGCGACCAGCTGGTGGAGATTGTGATTGTGATCCCCGCCGACCTGGGCGAGGCGGAGCGGGCTCTGTATCGGCGTCTGCAGGAAATCGCCCTTGAGGCAGAGGCCGGTTGAAGCGATCGGTGAGAGACTCCGCTTCTGTTGAGGACCGAGTGTTCCCCGCGATGCGCGTCCACGTGCTCCTGTTTGATGCCGGCAGCGAGAGTGAGGGGATCCACTCGCTGGAGATCGCCGGTCGGACAGTGGTGCTGCTGTTCGAGAACCCCGATGACGCAGAGCGGTACGCCGGGCTGCTCGAGGCTCAGGACTTTCCCGTTCCCAGTGTGGAGTCCCTGGATCGCGAGGACGTGGAGCTGTTCTGCCGTGATGCCGGATATGAAGCCCGCTTCGTGGCCTCGGGATTCGTTCCGGAATCGGATGAGGAGCGGTTGTTCATGGCTCCTCCAGAAGCCAACCGTGACGTGACTCAGTGGAAGGAGGAGGAGGAGTCAACTGCTGGGACTGAACAGCCAGCCAGCGATCTCGACGCCTTGCGCAAACGTCTCGAGGGACTGCTGTAAGGCGATGGGACGTTTTCAAGTCGACCGTGCCGTCTCTGAGGACCGCGGCCATCTGCTGACCGAGCAGTCCAATCCCAGAAGCACGGCCCTGGATCGGCTTGACACAATTGATCTGGTGCAGTTGTTCGTGGAGGAAGATCGTCAGCCCCAACAGGCGGTTGCCGCTGCATCTGCAGCGATCAGTACCGCTGTTGACGGAATCGCATCGCGACTCAAGGCAGGGGGACGCTTGTTTTATTTGGGAGCTGGAACCTCGGGTCGGCTCGGCGTGTTGGATGCCGCCGAATGCCCCCCCACCTTCTGCAGTGATCCGGAGATGGTTCAAGGCGTCCTCGCCGGTGGTGCTCCCGCCCTGCTGCGCAGTTCCGAGGGGCTGGAAGATCTGGAGAATGCTGGACGCGAGGATCTGGATCAGCGGGGCTTTGGCGCTGATGACTGCCTGGTGGGCATCGCCGCTGGCGGCACCACGCCTTACGTGCGGGGCGGGCTTCGCCACGCCTGCGACATCGGCGCTCTGGCCGTTGCCATGGCCTGCGTTCCGAGTGATCAGGCACCACTCCCCTGCGACATCGACATCCGTCTCCTGACGGGGCCGGAGCTGCTCACCGGTTCCACCCGGCTCAAAGCGGGAACTGCCACCAAGATGGCTTTGAACATCATGTCGACCGCCGTCATGGTTCGGCTGGGCAAGGTGTTCGGCAATCGGATGGTGGATGTGTCTGCCAGCAACAGCAAACTGGTGGACCGCTCCCTTCGCATCCTGAGGGACCTTGCCGGTGTGGAGCGCGACCGTGGCCTCACCTTGCTGGCCCAGGCCGATGGCTCGGTGAAATTGGCTCTGCTGATCGCTGCCGCTGGCCTCGCGCCTGACGATGCCCGGGAGCTGCTTCGTTCACACAACGGTCAGCTTCGCGATGCGCTGACCAGCCAGGGGGTCGATCTGGCTCAATCCTGAGGGAAGGATCCCCAATAGGGACGGGTGAACAGATTCAGCCGTTCCCGAGTCTGATCCGGCACGTGCTCCGGGGCCGTGATCAAGGCATCGGCCAGGGCTGTATGGGCCTCGGAGCTGGGCCGCTGATCTCTGAGGCTCAGCGTCAGCTGACTGAGGATCGGTTCGGTGGCCACGGCATTGGCCTTGAGGTTGCCGACCACCATCTCAACGCTGACGGCATCGTGGTCGTTGTGCCAACAATCGAAGTCGGTGACCATCGACAGGGATGCGTAGGCGAGCTCAGCCTCTCGGGCCAATCGCGCTTCCGTGTGGTTTGTCATGCCGATAACGGAGCAGCCCCAGCTCCGATAAAGCATGCTTTCGGCACGGGTCGAGAAGGCGGGGCCCTCCATGCAGAGGTACGTTCCACCCCGGTGGAGGTGCTGGCCCGCCGGCATTGCCGATTCAGCCGCCTCCGCCAGGAGTTCGCTTAATCGAGAGCAGAACGGATCCGCCAGGCTCACGTGCGCGACGCAGCCATAACCGAAGAACGACTGCGGACGTTGCTGGGTTCGATCGATGAATTGATCCGGCACCACCATGTCCCGTGGGCGCAGATGGTCCTGCAGTGACCCCACGGCGGACACCGAGATCAGCCAGCGGACGTTCAGCTGACGCATCGCCCAGATGTTCGCCTGATAAGGAACCTCTCGAGGCAACAACTGATGGTGTCGGCCATGGCGAGCCAGAAACACCGTCTCCATGCCCTGAAGTTTCCCCAGCCGCAGAACATCAGAAGGTTGCCCGAAGGGCGTGTCCAGCCTCAGCTCCTCCGCCTGGTCCAGGCCTGGCATGGCATAGAGGCCGCTGCCGCCGATCACACCAACACGGGCTTCGCTGAGGTCGAGCATGGGGGGCCTCTCACTACACTCCAGTTTTGCTCGCGCCACCATGACCAAGGCTCTGATGGACACCGACGCCGGGCAGATCAAGCTCGAGCTGTTTGAGTCCGATGCTCCCAACACGGTGGCCAATTTCGTGAAACTAGCCAAGGAGGGCTTCTATGACGGCCTGGCCTTTCACCGTGTGATCCCCGGCTTCATGGCTCAGGGCGGGTGCCCTAACAGCCGTGAGGGTGCTCGCGGAATGGCCGGCACCGGTGGGCCTGGCTATCAGATTGACTGTGAGATCAATGGACAGAAACATCAGGCCGGCACCCTCGCCATGGCCCATGCCGGTCGCAACACCGGTGGATCACAGTTCTACATCTGCCACGAAGCTCAGCCACATCTGGACGGCGTGCACACCGTCTTCGGTCACACCGGCAACATGGACGTGGTGCTGAAGCTCAACAACGGATCCAAGATCAACAAATTGACCATTCAGGACTGATCAGTCCTCTGCGGTCCAATGCATCAGGGACGGACGCCCGCTGAGATGGGCGTCCTCTCTGGCGTTGATCAGATCCTGCATCGCGTGCTCTTCCCGTTCCAGGGTTTGAGAGGGGTGGAGTGCACTGCGTTCGGTGTTCACCCGCAGTAAACCAATCCGTCGGCTCGATTCCAGCTCTGCGATTGCCTTGAGCAGTTCCATTGGATTCGCGACATCGGGGGTGAGTTTCCAGACGAACTGTGGTCGGTCCCAGAGGGCAAGCAGGCGAGGCTCATGCAGTGCCTCCAAGGCCTGCCCGTGGATTCGAGCGAGGTCTTCCACCCGTGCGCGGATGGCTGGAAGGCTGTCGGTCGAGTCGTTGACAGCGAGGGCGAGAACGGTGCAGGGCCCATCACTGTCCATGAGATGACCGAGCTTGTCGCGCTTGGCAGCCAGGTACTCGGCGTTGTGATCACCGGCGTCCATCACAAGGGGGACCCGTTCTTCCACCTGAAGGCCATACCCTCCGAGACCGGCGATCTTGCGCGGGTTGTTGGTGAGGAGTCGCAGGCGATGGATGCCGAGATCCGTGAGGATCTGGGCCCCCACCCCGTAATTGCGCAGATCAGCTGGAAATCCAAGCCTTTCATTGGCTTCCACAGTGTCCAAGCCGCCGTCCTGCAGGCTGTAGGCGCGCAGTTTGTTGATCAGACCGATCCCACGGCCTTCCTGTCGCAGATACACCACAACGCCCTCCTCCTCGCGTTCGATCTGCCGCAGTGCTGCCTCCAGCTGAGGGCGGCAATCGCAACGCAGAGAGCCGAAGGCATCACCCGTCAGACATTCCGAATGCATTCGCACCAGCACCGGTTCCCGCAGGGAGGCAGGGTCGCCTTTGACGAGGGCGACGTGCTCCGAGCCATCCAGTTCATTGCGATAGCCGATGGCCTGGAAGGAACCGAACTGACTGGGCAGCTCCGCATGGGCCTGTCGTCGCACAAACCGTTCATTTTCGAGTCGGTAGCGGATCAATTCAGCGATGCTGATCAGCTTCAATCCCCAGGTGTCGGCATAAGCACGCAGTTCAGGGAGACGGGCCATAGAGCCATCACTGTTCTGGATCTCGCAGATCACACCTGACGGGGTGAGTCCCGCCAGCTGCGCCAGGTCCACGGCTGCTTCGGTGTGGCCCGCACGTTTGAGCACCCCACCGGGCCGGGCTCGCAGGGGAAAGATGTGTCCCGGTCGTCGCAACTCCGCAGGGCGGGTCTTCGGATTGAGGGCGACCTGAATCGTTCGGGCACGATCTTCAGCGGAGATGCCGGTGCTGACACCGTGCTCGGCTCCGGCATCAATGCTCACCGTGAAGGCTGTTTCGTTGGCATCGGTGTTGCGATCCACCATCAGGGGCAGATCAAGTTCGTCCAGCCGCTTTCCTTCCATGGCCAGACAGATGAGCCCCCTCGCCTCGGTCGCCATGAAGTTGATTGCTTCCGGTGTGGCGAATTGGGCAGCGCAGATCAGATCTCCTTCGTTTTCGCGCTGCTCGTCATCCACCACCACCACGCAGGCTCCATTGCGAATGGCGGTCAGTGCCTCAGCGATGTCGTCGAAGCGGATCGGATCGTCCTGCTGATGAGGGGTACTGGAGTTCAGGAGCCTGCAGTTCTGCAATTTATTCATTATCAATCTCTGTACGATCAACTGCTGGTTGGACGTCGCCATGGCAAGCAGCACTGCCTCACGTATCTCCGAGATGGCCGGCGGTGGCCAGGGCCAGGGTCGTGTCGCAGTGGTCGGTGCTTCCGGATACGGAGGGTTGCAGACCCTCCGCCTTCTGCAGGGGCATCCGTCTCTGACGGTCACCTTCCTCGGCGGAGAACGGAGTGCGGGACGACGCTGGAGTTCGATCTGCTCCTTTCTGCCGCTGCCGGATGACCCTGTCGTGCAGTCCGCTGACCCCGATCGCATTGCCGAGGCAGCCGATTACGCCGTCCTGAGCCTCCCCAATGGTCTGGCCTGTCAGCTCGCCCCAGAGCTTCTGCAGCGGGGTGTGCGGGTGGTGGATCTCTCCGCAGATTTCCGATATCGCTCACTGGAGCAATGGAGTCAGGTGTATTCCCAGGAGGCCAGCCGTCTCTCCAGACAGGACTCCGACCTTTGCCGAGAGGCGGTCTATGGCTTGCCGGAGTGGCATGGGCCCGCCATCGCCGAGGCCATGTTGGTGGCTGCACCGGGGTGCTTCCCAACGGCCAGCTTGATGCCGTTGCTGCCCTTCCTGAAACAGGGCCTGATCGAAACCGACGGCATCATCATTGATGCCAAGACAGGCACGTCCGGCGGGGGGCGCGTCCCCAAGGAGGCGATGCTGCTCGCGGAGGCATCTGAATCCATTGCCCCTTACGGCGTCATCGGTCATCGCCACACCTCCGAGATCGAACAGATGGCCCAGGAGGTTGCCGGGCAGGATGTTCGTTTGCAGTTCACCCCGCATCTGGTGCCGATGGTGCGAGGCCTGCTGTCCACGGTGTATGCGCGTCTACGGGATCCCGGACTGACGGCTGAAGACTGCACCACGGTGCTCGAAGCGGTGTATCGGCACCACCCCTGCGTGTCCGTTCTGCCGGTGGGCACGTATCCCGCCACGAAATGGGCACGTCACACCAACCGCGCCTTGGTGTCCGTTCAGGTGGACACCAGAACAGGACAGATGATTCTGATGAGTGCCATCGACAACCTGATCAAGGGTCAGGCCGGACAGGGTGTTCAGTGTCTGAACCTGATGCATGGCCTGCCGCCGGAGACAGGGCTGCCCTTGCAGAGTTTTTACCCCTGACGCCAGCGCTGCGCCGCCAGCATCAGTCCGCTCGGCAGGATGCGATGTTCCTGCAGCTGAATCCGCTTGGACAGGCTGTCGTGATCATCCGTCTCCAGGACCGGAACGGCCGCCTGAACCAGGATCGGGCCTGCATCCAGGTCCTCGGTAACCAGGTGAACCGTGCAACCAGCAAGGCGGACGCCGGCCTTGAGAGCCTGGCCAACGCCATCAAGCCCACGGAAGCTGGGTAGAAGCGAAGGGTGGATGTTGATCAATCGATCGGGGAAGGCCTTGATCAACTCACCGGTGACGATGCGCATCCAGCCCGCCATCACGATTCCCTCCACCTCAGCAGTTCGGAATCGATCCACCAGGTCCCGGTCCAGTGCGGTCCGACTGTCGTAATCCCGATGGTTAATCAGTTGCCAGGGAATGCCACGCCGTTCAGCACGATGCTGTGCTCCGCAGCCGGGGTTGTTCACCACCAGGAGAGCAATCTCGGCATTGATGCGTCGATCCCGGATCGCCGTTGCCAACGCCTCGAAGTTGCTCCCATTCCCTGATGCCATCACGCCAACCCTGATCGGGAGAGCCCCATCGAATGCTGGTGCTGACGTTGGATGAATCAGGGCCTGGTCAGATGGGCTCTGCTGGCTAGGGTCTGTAAAAGCGGGCATTCGGTTCATGTCCCATCTCTCCATCCTGCCGACCGTCTACACACGACCGGATCTGCTGGAAGCTTCTCTGCGCCACGAAGGATTTGATGTGGTGATCGGCGCTGTGATGGCCCCGTTCAACGGCAAGTCCCACCCGGTGGACCTCCTGGCCTCCCTGGCTGATGACTCCCCATCCCTGGGCTGGATCCAGGGTGACGATGGTGGGGAGGTGACCATGGTCGGCGATCTGCAACGACTGGCCCGCAATCAAGGCCTCAAGGCCAGGCTTCAACGGGTGGCTCGCCAGTACGCGCTGTTGGCCGCCCTTGAATCGATGGATGGTTTCGGATCCTCCGCAACGATGACCATCGAGACGCCCTGAGGTGAACGGCGACGTTGACGTTCATCTGGATCTCGTTCGTCCGGAGGAGCAACGCATCAGGGTGACGATGCGGTGGACGCCGTCCACCTCCCGCCAGATCCTGCAATTTCCCCTCTGGACGCCAGGGTCATACACCATTCGTGATCCGGTTCAGCACCTACACAGTCTTGAGTTGACGGCTGCAACAGGCCCCGTTTCTCTGAGGCGTCTGGCCCCCAACCAATGGTTGGCGGATCACGTCGATTCCATTCCGCACCGCCTCACCTATGTGGTGGAAGCGAGGGACCTGACCGTTCGAACGGCCTTTGTCGACCCTGAGTTCGCGTCCTTCAGCCTTGCTGCGGTGGTGATGGAGCTGGATGGCTGCCGCTGGAGTCCCCATCGACTCGGTGTCAGCTGTGCTGACACCTGGCAGGTGCACTGTCCCCTCTCCTGGGAAGGGGATGGATGGCGTGCCAACGATTTCGATGAGCTGCTGGACAGTCCTGTCCAGGCCGGCCCATTCCATGGCCAGCCCTTTCATGTTCTCGACCACCAGCACACGCTGCTGTTGATGGGAGATCCGCCGGGGGGATGGCCCACCACGCTCAAGGCCGATGTGGAGCGGATTTGTGAAGCCACCTGCCAGTTGATGGGCACACCGCCACCGGCGGGCGATCGCTATCAGCTTGTGATTCAGATGCTCGACAGCGGCTATGGAGGGCTGGAGCACGACCACTGCGCTGTGCTGCAGTTCAACTGGGCTGCTCTTTCCAAACCCGATGGCTACCGGCAGCTGTTGCAGCTAGTGGGGCATGAGTATCTCCACCAATGGAATGTCCGCAGACTGCGGCCGCAGGAATTCCGCCCTTACGACTACGGCCATCCCGTCGTCAGCGAAGGGCTCTGGTTCGCCGAAGGGATCACCAGCTATTTCGATCTGGTCCTGCCCCTGCTCGCGGGCACCAGCGATCGCTCCACCCTGCTGCAGGATCTCGGCGATGAGCTGTCCAGGGTGTTGATGGCTCCTGGGCGACGCGTGCAATCCCTTGCGGCAAGTGCCGAGGAAGCCTGGGTGAAGTTGTACAAATCCACAGTGGTCTCCATCGACAGCCAAATCAGCTACTACCGCCTCGGGGCAGCGAGCGCGTTCTGTCTTGATGTGCGGCTTCGGCAACGCGGTAGCTCCCTGGCGGAACAGCTCCGGGCTCTGTGGAAGACCCATGGCCAGGTGGGTCGAGGCTTTGTCCGCGGGGATCTGACGCTGTTGCTGAAGGCCATTGATCCTGAACTCGCCGAAGATCTCGATCGCTGGCTGGATCGTCCTGATTCCCTTCCGCTTCAGGACATTGCAGGCCTGATTGGAGCGCGATTCGATCCTGTGCCCCTGAAAAGACCTGATCTCGGACTGACCTTGGCGGATATGAACGGCCGCGTTGTTGTCAAGCGGGCTGCAGTGGACGGCCCAGGGCGAGCAGCGGCCTTGGTTCCCGGCGATGAGCTCATCGCCGTCGATGGCAGGCGTGTGGGAGCGGCAGCAGAGGTCTCCTCGCTTCTGAGGGTGGATGATCCTGCATTGATCACCTACGCACGGCGCAGCTGCCTCGGCACAACAAAGCTGCGGCCGGTTGCCGGTGTGGAACGTTGGTGCCTCAGCTGGGAACCTGCGGCATCCTCGGAGCAGCTGTTTCTGAGAGATCGATGGTTCCGGTTTCTCTGATCCAGAGACTTGAGCGTGCTGCTGATCTGATCCGTCAGCACCCTCTGACCGCTGTCGGTGCCGTGACCACAGGATCCCTTGCGGTCGTGCTGTTCATCTGGGTCGCTCTGGACCGGAGCAAACAATCCCACGCGGGTGATCGTCCATCGTTGATGGACCTGCTTGAGCAGGTGGAGTCGGACAAGAACGCCAAGTCGCCGCCGTCGGTGACATCCCCGCGTGCTCCTCGCTCACGGTCCTGGACATCACCCTTGGCGAAACAGTGCACGGGGATCGATTCCGCCCTGCGTTCACGCCTGAACGAACTGAAACGCACCAGTGGTTCCTGGCGAACCACCGTTCCCATTCATCCGACCAACTTCGGCGAGCGTTTCTCGAAGGATTCCTACGGCGCTCCATTGGACCCATCTCCACGGGTGGTCGTGATGCACGAAACCGTTTATTCACTGACATCAGCGATCAACACCTTTCAGACACCGCACCCGATGGATGAAGACCAAGCGAGCTATCACGCCCTGATCGGACTGGGCGGAAAGGTTGTCGACATCGTTGACCCACTCAAACGAGCCTATGGAGCTGGCAATTCAGCATTCCTTGGTGAATGGGCGGTCACCAACCCTCGACTAAGGGGCTCCCTCAACAATTTCGCGTTACACGTCAGTCTGGAAACACCAGAGAGTGGCGCCAATGATGCTTCAACGCACACGGGCTACACCTCCCGCCAATACGACGCCCTCGCCATCGTTTTGTCGGATTGGATCGACCGTTTCAATCTGACTCCGGCTGCCATCACGACCCATCGCCATGTTGATCTGGGCGGGGAACGATCGGATCCACGCAGTTTCAACTGGGCTTCTCTGCAGTATCGGCTGTCTGCACTCGGTGATCTCTGTGACTCCTGACTTGAAGGGGATAGGTGATCACATTCAGTCATCAATCCAAACGACCCCAGTCACCTGCTTGGAACACAGTCTCCGTACGGTTTGGACAGTTGGGTTCTGTCCATGCCTTCCACGCGTCTGATCACCTGTGGCGTCACCGCTGTTGCGCTTGTCGGTTTAAGTCTGGGTTCTGTTGCTCCCGCCCATAAGGTTCACGCCAGCTGGGCTGCCCCTCACCACCATCACTCCTCTGGAAAGAAACAGAAGGCCTACAACAAGGGATATCGGAAGGGTTACAAACACGCCGTCCGCTCCGCTGGTAAGCCCTGGGTTCGCGTGGTTCGTCCTGTGTACCGCCACGTCTATCGACCCATGTATCGCCCAGTGCACCGCCGCGTTGTGGTGACGCCCCATCACTCCTGGTTGAGTGTCGGGATTGGCGCCCACTTCTGAGGCCCAACCATCATCAGATCAGGAGGAAGGGGTGGCTGCGCTTTGAGCTGTAGATCAAGCCATGCAGCTCAGGATCCTGCATGTAACTCAAAATGCGTCTGGGGTAGTCAAGTTTTCCGTTATGGAGATAGGCCAAGGTGGCGATCGCCTTGGCATCGCCGTAGGAGCTGCTGGCATCCAGTCGTCGTGTGGTGGAGAGCCCCAGCTCCTGTTTGAGCCGACTCATCTTGCCCACAAGAAACACCACGCTCATCTCCGGATCCAGCAATTGATTCCTGGCCCAGGCGATTTCATCGGGGCTCGGGTTGGCAGGCAGACGGTTCTGGTGAATCAGTTCGGTGATGGCAAGCTGCGCCGGTCCGTGGGTTCTGACCAGACCAGAGTGAGCAATGAACGGAAGACTTTCTCCGGGCTTGGAGTGCTGAATTTCGTCGAACAGAATGGCCGTTACCAGCATCGGATTGATCCGATGACGCACTGACTCTCTAAGGATGACCGGTTTGAGTTGATTGAGTTGATCGAGTGTCAGGTCGCGTAGTGGCTGAAGCTGATCGACACCTCGGGTGAACAATTGGGCCAGCGTGGTCTGGGGGCCATGGACCCCGAACCGTTGCTGCAGCAACTGCAGCTCCTCGGGCAAGAAAACGGATGGATCAGGCCGCTCATCACGTTCAGTGAGCTGAATGACCGCTTGAGCCACCCCAGCGGTCGGCTTGGATGCCGGGGGGGGGGAAACAAGGGCGAGGCTCAGGGCCAAGACTCCGCAGCGCTGCAGGTGGACGCGCATCAACCGGAAGCGGGACTCTGTTCAAATCAGCACCGAAACTAGCCTGGGTGTCCCAGGAGATGGGCATGCAAGGTCGATCCTGGATACCTTCGGGCGGTGTGCACCATCAGGGCCCGATGAGCTTCCCGGATTTCAGCGCCAGTGACGCTCAGATTCAATGGCAGCGATTCTGTGATCTCCTTTGGTACCACGAGGATCTCGGCATCTGGTTGGACATCAGTCGCATGCATCTCAATCCGTCTGATCTGGAGCAGCTGCAGCCGAAATTCGACAAAGCGTTCACGGCCATGGCGGAGCTTGAAGCCGGTGCCATCGCCAACCCTGATGAAGAGCGACAGGTGGGGCATTACTGGCTACGGTCTCCGCAACTGGCGCCAAGTGACCAGGTCCGTGACCACATCGCCTCGGAAATCGACCAGATCGAGCAGTTCGGTCAGGATGTGATCAACGGCGTGATCAAAGCGCCCGGGGGGCAAACCTTCACGGATGTTCTCTGGATCGGAATCGGCGGCAGTGGTCTGGGCCCCCTGCTGATGATCAGAGCTCTCCAGAAACAGGGCTCAGGGCTGCCGTTTCACTTCTTCGACAACGTTGACCCCAACGGCATGAGTGCCGTTCTGGCTGATCTTGACGATCGTCTGGCAACCACTCTCGTGGTCACCGTGAGCAAATCAGGCGGCACACCGGAGCCCCATCTGGGCATGGAGCAGGCACGCCATCGACTTGAGAGCCGCGGTGGCCAATGGTCTGCTCAGGCTGTCGCCATCACTATGGTCGACAGCAAACTCGATCGGGAAGCCAAACAGGACGGATGGCTCAAACGCTTCGACATGTTCGATTGGGTCGGCGGCAGGACCAGCATCACCAGTGCTGTGGGCCTGCTCCCCGGCGCTCTGATCGGTGCTGATATCCGCGATTTTCTCGCCGGTGCTGCGCAGATGGACGAAGCGACCCGTCTGGCCGATCTGCGTCGTAACCCAGCTGCACTGATGGCGGCTTCATGGTTTGTCGCCGGCGACGGCAAGGGACTCCGCGACATGGTGGTGCTGCCCTACCGCGATCGTCTCGAGGTGTTCAGCCGCTATCTGCAGCAGTTGGTGATGGAATCCCTCGGAAAGCGTCTTGATCGCGATGGCAACGAGGTCAACCAAGGCATTGCCGTTTATGGCAACAAGGGTTCCACAGACCAGCACGCCTACGTACAACAGCTCCGGGACGGCGTTGACAATTTCTTTGCCACGTTCATCGAGGTTCTTGAGGATGTAGATGATATTCCGGTGATCAAGGACGAATGCCCCGGTGATTTCCTCGATGGGTTCCTGCAGGGAACGCGGTCCGCTTTGACGGAAGGAGGCCGTCAGAGTCTCAGTATCAGCATGCGTCGCTTTGATTCCCGTCGACTTGGAGCACTGATTGCTCTGTTTGAGCGCGCTGTGGGGTTCTACGGCGATCTGGTCAACATCAACGCCTATCACCAGCCCGGTGTTGAAGCGGGCAAGAAGGCTGCAGCGGCCATTCTTGACCTGCAAAGCAGGATCGAAGCCATTCTTCAGGATGGTGCTTCACGATCCGTCAGCGAAATCCGTCAGGCCGTCGGTGACGGAAGCGATGAAGCCGTGTTCTGGATCATGCGCCATCTGGCGGGCAATTCCCGCGGTTACCAGGCCGAGGGAGATTGGGCGAACCCAGCCAGCATGCGCTTCAGCCGCAGCTGATCAGGGCACCAGGTTGACCAATTTCCCCGGCACCACAATCACGCGTCGGGGTGGTTGTCCCTCCAGCCATTTGGCTGCGACATCACTGGCCAGTGCCAAGGCCTCCAGCTGAGCTTTGTCGGCGTCAGCGGGAACCTGAATCGTTCCCCGGATCTTGCCCTTGATCTGAATCACCAGGTCCACCGAGTCCTGAACCAGAGCGCTGGGGTCCAGCTCGGGCCAGCCGGCGCGGTGAACGCTGGAGCTGCCGCCAAGTTGATACCAGAGCTCTTCGGCAAGATGGGGAGCAAAGGGAGCCAGCAGCCGAAGCAGCGTCGAAAGGGCTTCCTTCAGCACTGAGGTGCTCAATTCGGAAACACCCACGGATGTGATCGCATTGGTGAGTTTCATCAGCTCCGAGATCGCGGTGTTCAACTGAATCTCGTCCTGCAGGTCCTCACTCACCGCTTCGATGGCCAGGTGGATGGCGCGACGCACCTGAGCGTCGCTGTCGGCCAGAGGCTCGGGGCGTTCTTCGGGGTCGAGGGTCTCGATTCGCGTGCCGGCGGATTCCACCAGACGCCAGATCCGTTGCAGAAAACGGAATTGCCCCTCCACATCGGCGTCATCCCATTCGAGATCCTTCTCGGGCGGCGCTTTGAACAAAATGAACATGCGAGCGGTGTCCGCGCCGTAGCGATCGATCACTGCCGCAGGATCAACGCCGTTGTACTTCGACTTGGACATCTTTTCGAACAGCACCTCAAGCGGTTCACCACTGTTCGGATCGGTTGGTGCTTCAGGATCAGCCACATCGGCCGGCGCGACATATTTGCCGGTGCTGGGATTGCGATACGTCGTTCCCTGAACCATCCCCTGGGTGAGGAGACGGTCAAAGGGCTCTGCGACATCGATCAAGCCCCGATCCTTCAACGCCTTGGTGAAAAAGCGCGAATACAGCAGGTGAAGGATGGCGTGTTCAATGCCCCCCACGTACTGCTGTACCGGCAACCAACGATTGACGGCCTCCCGGCTGAACGGCCGCTCGCTGTTGTGGGGGTCGGCGAAACGGAGGAAATACCAGGACGAACACATGAAGGTGTCCATCGTGTCGGTTTCGCGCTTGGCGGGTTCACCACAGGAGGGGCAGGGGACGTTGACCCAGTCGTTCTGTTGTCCCAGGGGCGATCCGCCCTTGCCGGACAGGTCGATGTCCCGGGGGAGTTCCACCGGCAGTTCCTCGCGCGGGACCGGTACGGCACCACAGCTTGGGCAGTGGATGATCGGAATCGGGCAACCCCAATAGCGCTGTCGTGAGATCAGCCAGTCCCGCAGCCGATAGGTGACCTTCGCCTCTGCCCATCCCTGCTTCGCGCCATGGCGAGTGATCTGCTCCTTGGCTTCGGTTGATGTCAGACCATCGAAATCACCGGAATGGATCAGCACTCCGCTGTCGGTCCAAGCCTCTCCAGCCGCGATTGCAGCGGCGGCACCCTCGGCCTCAATCACCTGCTGAACGGGCAGCCCATAGCTCTGGGCAAAACGACGGTCCCGCTGGTCATGGGCAGGAACTCCCATGACAGCGCCGGTGCCATAATCAGCCAGCACGTAGTCCGCGATCCACACCGGCAGTGGGTTGCCGGTGAGGGGGTTGATCACGTTGACGCCGGTGAAGACCCCACGCTTGGGCCCTTCATCACTGGTGCGCTCCAGGGCACTGAGGCGAGCCACCTCGCCCTGGAAGGCCTGAACAGAGTCCCGCAGATCCGCCGTCGTCAGGCTGTCCACCACGGGGTGGTCGGGAGCAAGAACCACATAGCTGGCGCCGGCCAGGGTGTCCGGCCTTGTGGTGAACACGGTGATGGTTGTGTCGGAATCGGAGGACAGCTGGAACTGGATCTCAGCTCCCTCTGAGCGACCGATCCAGTTGGCCTGCATGGTGCGAACCCGTTCCGGCCAACCGCTGAGCTGATCCAGGTCCTTGAGCAGGGCTTCGGCGTACTGCGTGATGCGCAGGAACCATTGATTCAGCTGGCGTTGCTCCACCAAGGCACCGGAACGCCAGGAGCGACCATCGGCATCCACCTGCTCGTTGGCGAGAACGGTCTGATCCACCGGATCCCAGTTGACCGTTGCGTTTTTCCGGTAGGCCAGGCCGCCATCGAAGAGCTCCAGGAACAGCCATTGGGTCCAGCGGTAGTAATCGCTGTGGCAGGTGGCCTGCTCACGGTCCCAGTCGATCGACAACCCGAGGCGATCCAATTGCGATCGCATCTGCTCGATGTTGCGATCGGTCCAATCGCCGGGATCGACGTTGCGTTCAATCGCCGCATTCTCCGCCGGAAGGCCGAAGGCATCCCATCCCATGGGGTGCAACACAGCGCGGCCGCGCATCCGCTGAACCCGTGCAATCACATCAGTAATGACGTAATTGCGCACATGGCCCATGTGCAGTGTCCCCGAGGGGTAGGGAAACATCGAAAGGGCGTAGAACCCCTTGCCGTCCTCCGGCTCAGGGGTGACATCCAACCCCTCGGAGCGCCAGGTCGCTTGCCAGCGCTGTTCAAGGTCCGCAGGCGAATAACGGCTGTTCACGGTCGACGGGATGTCGGCAAGGCTGCGATCGTGTCACATCCAGCGGTTTCAACCGAGGACGCGGATCACAGTGATCTGCCGGCGGTTGATCAGCGTCGGGCGGGTGGCAGGACGTCGCTCAATGGCCAGAAATTCCTGGTCCTGCCAGATGAGCCGACCCTCAATCCGTTCAGAACCGATGACATCAATGTTGATCGGAAGCTGCTCCCTGATCCAGGACTGGAGCGTTCTGACTCCAGGCAGACTGGGGTCGAGGGGTGCAGTCTCCATAGGATTCGGATCTGCCAACAGCACACCATGCTGCAGTTCAGCAAATATCAGGGACTTGGCAATGACTTCCTGATCCTGGAAGGACGTCAAGGCCAGTTGCCCCCAACGATCACTGAACCGGATCCGGGCTGGGTCAGGCAGCTCTGCGACCGTCGGTTCGGGATCGGTGGTGATGGCGTGATCCTTGCCCTGCCACCCCAGGGCGAAGGGGATCTGCGCATGCGGATCTTCAATGCCGACGGCACCGAGGCTGAGATGTGCGGCAACGGCATCCGCTGTCTGGCCCGTTTCCTCGCGGACAGTGATGGTGATGCTCCCGGCAAGCGTTGGTCGATTGAAACGCCTGCGGGTCTGATCCGCCCCGAGTTGCAGAGCGATGGCCAGTTGCTCGTCGATATGGGTGCCCCCTTCCTGGTCCCCTCGAGCATTCCGACAACTCTCCCGCTGGTGGAAGGTCTCGCGAGGGGATCCGTCGATCTTGCGGATCGATCGCTGGACGTGGCCGCGGTTGGGATGGGAAATCCCCACGTCGTGGTTCCTGTTGCCGACCTCAGTTCGATTCCCTTCGACGCATGGGGTGCGGCTCTGGAGGTTCACCCCCTATTCCCAGCCAAAACCAACGTGCATTTCCTTCAGGTGCACGCCCGCAATCGTCTGGAGATCCGCGTCTGGGAACGGGGAGCGGGGCCGACCCTGGCCTGTGGAACAGGGGCCTGCGCAACCCTTGTCGCCGCGGTTCTTCTGGATCTTGCCGATGACCACGCCGAGGTGATGCTTCCCGGTGGTCCTCTCCAGATCGCCTGGCCCGGTCGCAGCGGTTCCGTCCTGATGACGGGGCCTGCGGTGGCTGTGTTCGATGGCGTGTTGTCACCGGATCTGATGCCGGCTGGAGCGGCCTCCGTTTTGGAGACGTTGCCTTCCGCTGCCCCGGAGAAGGCTCCGTTCGATTGCTCCAGTGATTGTGTTGACGCTTGCCAGCAGCCGGACAACTGTCTGCGTGATGCGGCCCAGCAGCAGGTTCAGGCCTTCCTGAACAGCACGTCACTGGACGCCATGCTGAATCTGGCCAGTGACTCACTGGAGCAGCGGACCCGGGCCCGGTTTGAGCGTGACACCATCTGAGCTCTATCTCGATGCAGCGGCCACAACCCCGCCGCTGCCGACCGTGATCGAGTGCATCAACGCAGTGCAGCGGGATGCCTGGGGCAACCCCAGCAGCCTGCATGGCACAGGTCTTGTGGCCGCCGAGCGCCTGGCTCGGTCCCGCCAGGCCATCACCAAACAACTTGGAGCCCAGGACGACGAGCTGATCTTCACCTCCGGGGCAACGGAATCGGTTCACCTGGCCCTTCTCGGTGTCGCCGCTGGGTGTCCCCCCGGGCGCTTGGTGATCTCAGCCGTGGAGCATCCAGCAGTGGAGGGAGCTGCCGCCCAGCTTGAGCAGCGGGGGTGGACGGTGGTGCGTTGGCCCGTCGATGGACGAGGTCAGATCCGTCTTGAGTACCTCGATGAGCTGTTGTCACCTCCGACGCTGCTGGTCTCCCTGATCTGGGGACAGAGCGAAGTGGGGACAGTGCAACCCGTTCCGCTGGTGGCCAGAGCCTGCCGGGAACGGGGCATTCCCTGTCACACGGACGCAACCCAGCTCATCCCCCAGGGGCTGATGGACTGGTCCGCATCGAGCCTTGACCTGCTCACGTTCTCCTCCCACAAACTGCAGGGTCCACGAGGGATTGGGGTGCTTTTGCATCGTCCAGGCGTCCTGGCTCAGCCGCTGCTGTCCGGCGGCGGACAGGAGGGGGGCCATCGCGCCGGCACGGAAGCCGTCGCCCTGATCGCCGGGCTGGCGGTCGCCCTCCAACACCTGCCAAGGTTCAACGCGGAACGGTCCCTGGCGCCCCCAGGTTCCACACCGCAGATTCGTTCCTTGCGTGATCGATTGCAGTCGCAACTGGCTGCGATTCCGGCACTGACGGTGATCAATGCTGCGGAGGACCAGCGACTCCCCCACCATCTGGCCTGCCTGATCGGGGACAGAAGAGGCCTTCCCCTCTCAGGACGGCGAATGGTGCAGCAGTTGTCGCGTCTGGGGGTGGCCTGCAGCAGTGGCAGTGCATGCCGTTCCGGCCAGGCCCAGGACAGTGATGTGCTGACCGCCATGGACATCGCGCCCAGGTGGAGGCAGTCGTTGGTGCGTTTCAGCCTTGGCCCATGGCTGAGCAGTGACGATCTCGAGTCCGTTCCTCAGCTGCTGCAACAGGCGATTGACGCCTGCACCTGAGAGGCTGGTGGCCCATCTGTGAATCTGCAGACGTGCCTGAAGCCCAGAAGGCCAGCCTTCCCGCCGATCTGCTGACCGCGGAAGCCGATCTGCTTGATGCCCTCAAGGCAGCCCTGGCCTCAGGCAAGGGTGCCCGATGGGGCGCGTCCCTTCGATTCGAGAATCTGCGGATTCTCCCCGTCGCTCTGCGGCTGTTTCAAGCCCTTCGCTCGGTGGATGAATCCTGTCGGCTGCTCTGGCCGGATGCTGGGGCTGCAGCGCTGGCAAGGCGTGATGCACCGGATCTGGCCGGAACCATCCTGGATTTCAACCAATGGTCGACCCGTGGAGATGCGGATGGATTGGTGTTGGCGGTTGGTCCGCAACCCTCGGACTACGAGCAGTTCATGGCCATCTGTCAGGACCATCGTGGTTCGGTCTTGATGCTCAACGGCCGGCTTGAGGATGCTGCCGTCGGGATCGGCAGCGTGGCCCGTGAGCGACGGCGTGGCTTCGTCTCCTCCTGGCAGCAGGCGTACTGGCTTCAGCCCCTTGAGGGTGGAGCGTTGATGCGGAGGTTCCCTGATGACTGGACTCTGTATCGACTTGACCCCGATGGTTACCGCCATCTGGCGTCCATGGAAAATCGCCCGGATCCCGAGCAGATCTCGGCGCTGTTGGCCGGAGAAGACTCGGACAGCCTCAAACAGCAGCTCGGCAGTGTGGATCGATTCATCGACGGTCTGCGCAGCTGACAAATGCTTGATCGGACCACCCGCCGTCCGTAATGTTCGGCTCGAAGCAGTGATGCCATGCAGCGACGGTTCTCCCTCAGCTCCATCACGGTTCTCGATGGGCTGGCCGTTGCAGCAACAGTGGCCGCGCTCGCTGGTGTGGTCTGGTCTCCGAAACTGACCAATGCGGTGGCCCGGGCGACGGGCTCAGTGAAGCCGGTTGAGGTGAGTGTGGATGTGCGTCACCTGCAGGTGGTCGATTCGGAGGCGTTCCTGGAGGGCATCCGAGAGGAAGGGGCCGTCAGCATCGTGATTCGCAACCAGCCGGCTGGGCGCGTTGCGCTGTTGTCTGTGGAGGACATCAGTCGTCCCCTCACCCAGCTCCTGCCGGATGGAACCGTTCTCGAAGCGGAAGACACCAGCCCGGCCCGCGGCCTGCATGCACGCTTTCGCCTGAAGGCCGATGCGGAGACAGGTCCATCCGGCGTGGTCTTCGGTGGCACCAAACTCAAGGTCGGCAGTCCTGTGGAACTCGAAGGACGGCTTTACCGCGCCAATGGTGTCGTCAGCGGTGTGGCTCTTCCATGAGCCAGCGTTGGATCACCCCGGCTCTGGCGGCGTTGTTGCTGAACGCCGGCGCAGCAGCCCACAGCACGGAACGCTTGTTGCAACCGAGTCCCCCCAGCAGCCGTCAGGGGCTGCCCGGGCGGACCCAACGTCCTCTGTGCCCGTCACTGCAACGGGCGGTCGAGGCTTCGATTGGCCCCAGCACGGCTCCGTGGAGCGTCAGCGTTCTTGACGAGCGGGGCCAACTCCTGGCGGACATCAATGGATGGTTGCCAAGGATCCCCGCCTCCAATCAGAAACTGATCAGTTCCGCCTTCGCCCTCGATCGCCTCGGGCCCGATTTCCGTCTCGAAACCCAGTTACTCCGTCACGGCGACGGAAGTCTGGAAATTGTGGGCGAGGGGGATCCAGACCTCAGCATCGCTGAGATTCAACGCTTCGCCATGGTGGCTCTGGGGCGTGGTGGCTCTCAATCGCCCAAGACGACTGCGGGGCCTCTTCAGTTGATGTTGCGGGAGGAGCCACGCCAGCGCTGGTGGCCCAGTGACTGGCCTGCGGACGATCGCAGCTACGCCTACGGCGCACCGATCACCCGGCTTGCTCTCACGAGCAACGCTCTGCACATGGCGGTGATGGATCCAGCCCGACGGCTGGAGAGGGTGCTGTCCACCACGGTGAGCCAACAGGGAGGACGCCTTCGCCTGGTGAAGGTGAATCCCGAGCAACGGGAAGCCGCTCTCGCCCAGGCCAAGGCTGAGGAACCTGTGGTGATCCACCGTGAGCTGTCGGCTCCGATGCATGGGCTGCTCAGCTTGGCCAACACCGAAAGCCATAACTTCACCGCTGAAGTGCTGATGCGTGAAGCGGCGGACAACTGGGATGTGGCTGAGGCCTCGTTGGCCAACACCCGCTGGCTGCAGGCTCAGGGAATTCCCACCCAGGGCCTTCGCATCCGGGATGGGAGCGGGCTCTCCAGGGGCAATCGGGTGACCAGCCGAACCCTGTCGACACTTCTGTGGCGGATGGCGCAACACCCATACGGGGCTCATTACCAAGCCTCCATGGCGATTGCGGGGCGCCGGGGCACGCTCTGGCGTTTCCAGCGAGGCTCCGCGCTCACCGGCCAGTTCTGGGGGAAGACAGGAACCCTCAGGGGAGTGAGTTCCTTGAGTGGAATCCTGAAGACCTCCCATGGACCCCGCTACGTGAGCATGATTGCCAACGGCGCCTATGCCCCTCGCGGCGTCATGGCTCAGGTGCTGCTCGCCGTCCAGCGCATCAGCCAGTGCCCTTCATGGAACGCAGCCGGGAGGCGGCACGTCGGCCACGGCTGATCGGAACTGTCTTGCCCTCGTTGTCGTCACCTTTGGGACCAGCACTGCTGATGGTCTGAATCTTGACCAGTTCCTGGCGCCCAGCCATCACCACCTGTGCCATCTCCTTGAGGCGAACTTCCAGTTCACCGAGGGTCTGTTCTGCGTAGCGGTTGGCTCCGTCCTGAACGGCAGCCGCCTCCTTGCGGCTGCGTTGAATCAGCCCCTCACACTGTTGCTGGGTCTGTTGACGGAACTGCAGGGCATCGTTATGGAGTCGCTCGGCTTCTTCGCGACTCTCACTCTGCAATCGCAAGCCCTCGCGTCGGATGGTCTCCAGTTCCTGCAGGGCCTGCTGGCGACTGGCTTCATGCTGCTCCGCGTATTGGCGTTTGAGCTCCGCCGCGTCCTGCTCCAGTTGCTGACGGCGCTGCTGAGCCTCCTGCTCCAGCTGTTGCCGGCGTGCGGCGAACTGCTGTTCCTGCTGGGCCAGCTTGCTCTGCATCTCCTGTTCCAGCTGGGCGCCCTGCTGACGCGTGGACTGCAGCAATTGCTCGCATTGCTGTCGGGTCTGTTCACGAAGCTCCAGCACCTGACGTTCCGCCTCCTGACGCACCGAGGCGGTGCTCACCAGTTGTTCGTGCTGACGCTTGGCCTGCTGAACGATCTCATCAGCCTGCTGTTTGGCCGTGGTGATGAACTCGTCCCGTCGCTCCAACAGCTGAGCAGCCCGCTCAACCTCTTTGGGCAAAGTGTCCCGAACGGCATCCAGGACTTCAACGGCATCACCCTCGTTCACCAGACGCCCGCCACTGAACGGAATGCGACTGCCCTCAAGAAGGACATCCTCCAGCTGATCCAGATGGTCGAGGACAGCGAAGCGAGCGTCGCTCATGTCACCGGGGTGGGAAAGCCGAATTAAAGAGCCTGTTCAGGTCCTTCGCCACCTCCTTGGGGACCATGTGATCAACTGGGCCGCCGAAGCGGGCGACCTCCTTGACCACGGAGCTGCTGAGGAAGCTGTGACGGGTTGATGTCGCCAGAAACACCGTTTCCAGATCTGCGGCCAGAGACCGGTTGGTGTGGGCGATCTGCAACTCGTATTCGAAGTCGCTCATTGCGCGAAGACCGCGCAGGATGAGATCGGCCTGATGGGTTGCCGCGCAGTGGACCGTCAATCCGTCAAAACTGACCACATCGATGCCGTTCAGGTGACGGGTCGCGTTCCGGATCTGCTCGATGCGCTGATCAACACTGAAGGCGGGCTTCTTGTTGGGATTCGACAGAACCGCCACCGTGACCTGACCGAACAGAGCAGCAGCCCGTTCGATCAGATCCATGTGGCCATTGGTCAGTGGATCAAAACTGCCCGGGTAGAGCGCCCTCATCCTCAGAACCCTGGATTGACCGGATCCTATGCAGCGGTTTGATCCCTAGATTTCCATCAACATCCCCTGAACCATGAGCCTCGACGCCGACGCCAAGAAGGTGCTGCTGCGCAAGATCCCCCACGGCCTGTTCGTCTGCGGTGTCCGCGAAGGCGACGAGGTGAATGGCTTCACCGCCAGCTGGGTGACCCAGGGATCGTTCGAGCCCCCCCTCGTGGTGATGGGTGTTCGGGCTGACAGCACCAGCCACGGGATCATCGAACGCACCAAACGGTTTTCGCTGAACATGCTCAAAGCGGACCAGAAGGATCTGGCTGCGGTGTTCTTCAAGCCACAGAAGGGTCTGGGTGGCCGCTTTGAGGCGGCTCCATTCCAGGAGGGTCCCAAGGGCCTACCGCTCCTGGAGGGGGTCATTGGAGGTGTGGAGTGTGAGCTGGTGGGTCAGATCAAGCACGGTGACCACACCGTGTTTGTCGGTGAAGTCAAGAGCGCTCGGTTGCTTGAAGACGGTGAGGCCCTGACCATGGCGAGCACCGGCTGGAATTACGGCGGTTGAGCGGTCGTTGGCGGAGTCACGGACCATGCCGCCGCTGCTGACCCAGCCGGAGGTGCTCGAGCGCCGGTTGAAGGACATTCCGCCGGAACCCGGTTGCTATCTGATGCGCGATGGAGAGGACAGGATCCTCTACGTGGGCAAATCCAAATCCCTGCGCAGCCGGGTGCGCAGCTATTTCCGAAGTCGGCATGACCTGTCGCCGCGCATCCGTCTGATGACGCGTCAGGTCTGCGAGATCGAGTTCATCGTCACTGACAGTGAAGCGGAGGCCCTGGCCCTCGAGTCCAACCTGATCAAGAACCATCAGCCGCACTTCAATGTGCTGCTGAAGGACGACAAGAAGTACCCCTACCTCTGCATCACCTGGAGCGAGGCCTATCCCCGGATCTTCATCACCCGGCGGCGGCGTTTCCGCAGTCCCCTCGATCGCTTCTACGGCCCCTACGTCGACGTCGGCCTGCTGCGTCGAACACTGTTTCTGGTGAAGCGGGTGTTTCCGTTACGCCAGCGACCGCGACCGCTCCACCCCGATCGCACCTGCCTCAACTACAGCATCGGCCGCTGCCCGGGGGTCTGCCAGGAAAAGATCAGCTCAGAGGACTACCACCGCACCCTGCGCAAGGTGGCCATGGTGTTTCAGGGGCGCAGCGATGAACTGCAGCGTCTGCTGGATGAGCAGATGAACCGCTACGCAGAGCGCCTGGACTTCGAAGCGGCCGCCCGGATCCGTGATCAGCTCCAGGGCATGGACCAGTTGACCGCCGATCAGAAGATGAGTCTGCCCGACTCCAGCGTCAGCCGGGATGTGCTGGCCCTCGCCTGTGACGAACGCCTGGCCGCGGTCCAGTTGTTCCAGATGCGGGCCGGAAAACTGGTGGGGCGCCTGGGTTACACCGCCGATGCATCCGCCCTGGAGCCTGGGTTGATCCTGCAGCGCGTGATTGAAGAGCACTATTCCCAGGTGGATGCGGTCGAGGTGCCGCCCGAGCTGCTCGTGCAGCACCCCCTCCCGCAGCAGGAGCTTCTGGAGGACTGGCTGACGGAGCAACGGGAACGGAAAGTGCAGATTCACTGTCCCAAGCAGCGACAGAAGGCGGACCTGATCGAACTGGTGCAACGCAACGCTGAATTCGAACTGCTGCGGGCGCAACAGGGTCAGGAGCAACAGGCTCTGGCCACCGAGGATCTGGCGCAGCTGCTTGAGCTGCCGACACCACCGCGAAGAATCGAGGGCTACGACATCAGTCACATTCAGGGCAGTGATGCCGTCGCATCCCAGGTGGTGTTCATCGATGGACTGCCTGCCAAGCAGCACTACCGCAAATACAAGATCCGCAGCAGCAGCATTCAGGCCGGCCACAGCGATGACTTCATGGCCATGGCCGAGATCATGCGGCGGCGCTTTCGCCGCTGGGCTCGCGCCAAGGCGGATGGTGTGGATGTGGGTGCACTGCGCCACAAGGGAGGAAGCGCCCTGCAGACCGATGGCCTCAACGACTGGCCGGATGTGGTGATGATCGACGGCGGCAAAGGCCAGTTGTCAGCGGTGATGGAGGCCCTGAGGGAGCTGGATCTGCACGAGGATCTCAATGTCTGCTCTCTGGCCAAACAGCGGGAGGAAGTCTTTCTCCCCGGCGAGAGTCAGCCGCTGGAGAGTGAGCCGGACCAACTGGGCGTGGCGCTGCTGCGTCGCCTGCGTGATGAAGCCCACCGCTTCGCCGTGAGTTTTCACCGGCAGCAGCGCGGTCAACGGATGAAGCGCTCGCGCCTTTCCGACATCCCCGGGGTGGGCCCGAAACGGGTGAAGGACCTGCTGGCGCACTTCCACTCCATCGATGCGATTCAGTTGGCCTCCGTCGACGTGCTGGCCAAGGCGCCGGGTGTGGGTCCGGCCCTGGCCAAGGACATCCATGGGTTTTTCCACCCTGACGACGATGCCCGGCAGGATGACGGTTCCGAAGAGTCCCCTGCACACATCGCATGATCCGTTGTCTGCTGTTGTTGTGCTGCCTGATTGGATTGCTGGGTCGACCGGGCTGGGCCTCGCCTGGACTGTGCACCGGCCCTGTCTGTGCCGATGACATCACCCGCAGTGCCAAAAACCACTGGCAGCTGATCCTGCGGCTCAACGACCAGCAGGGGCATCGCGAGAAAGTGGTGATGGACTGCCGCGCTGGAGTTCTGAGCCCCTTTGCCGGTCAGGTGGACCGCAGCTACGCCACCGCCGTTGGGCGGCGGGCATGCCGCTTGGCAGGGGAGGCGGGCTGAGTGGACGTCACCCTGATCTTTCCCCACCAGCTGTTTGCTGATCATCCGGCGATTCAGCCCGGTCGCAACGTGGCTTTGATCGAGGATCCACTGCTGTTTGGCACGGACCCGCAATGGTCGTTGCGGATGCATCAGCAGCGCCGGCTCCTGCATCGCGCCTCGATGACGGCCTACGCCGAACAGCTGCGGCGGCGTGGCTTCAGCGTGATCCATCAGCACCATGACGCTGCACCGGACACCGATGGTCACCTGCAGCTGTTGCATGCAGCGGGCTATCGCCATGTCCATCTCGTTGACCTGGTGGATCAGTGGCTGGAACGTCGGTTGAACGCCTTCGCTCAGCGTGTCGGCCTGCAGGTGACCGTGCTTCCGACACCGATGTTGCTAACGCCTGCCGACGTGCTCGAGAAGCATTTCAGCACGGGCAAGAAGCCCTTGATGGCCAAGTTCTATGAGATGCAGCGCACCCGTTTAGGGGTCCTCATCGACCCCGACGGTCGCCCCGTCGGCGGCCAATGGAGTTTTGATGCCGACAACCGCAAGAAGTTGCCCAAGGGCATCAGCGTTCCATCCGTGCCGGTCGCGTCGACATCGGCTGTGGTGGAAACGGCACGGCAGCAACTGGCAGAGGAGAACCTCCCCGGGCTCGGCAAGCTTGATGGGTTCCACTACCCCATTGACCACGACGAAGCATCGCGCTGGCTCGAGACCTTTCTCGACGAACGCCTGGTTCAGTTCGGGGCCTATGAAGACGCCATCAGCACCCAGCACCGGGTGATGTGGCATGGCGTGCTGACGCCGATGCTGAACATCGGCTTGCTCACCCCCCAGCAGGTTCTGGATCAGACCCTGGCCCGGGCGGAAGGCGGTGATGTGCCCCTCAACTCACTCGAAGGCTTCATCCGCCAGATCATTGGATGGAGGGAATTCATGGCAGCCATGTATCGCCGCCATGGGGTGGCCATGCGCAACGGCAATTTCTGGGAGGTGGAGGATCGTCCGATTCCCGAGGCCTTCTACACCGGCTGCACAGGCCTGCCCCCGATCGATGACGCCATCGGCCACGCCCTGGACACCGGTTATTGCCATCACATTGAACGGCTGATGCTGCTGGGCAATGTGATGTTGCTCTGCGGCTTTCATCCCACCCGGGTCTACAGCTGGTTCATGGAGCTGTTCGTTGATGCCTACGACTGGGTGATGGTGCCCAACGTCTATGGCATGAGTCAGTTCGCCGACGGCGGCATCTTCACGACCAAGCCCTACGTCTCCGGCTCGAACTACGTCCGCAAGATGTCGGATTACAAGAAAGGTGAATGGTGTGAGATCTGGGACGGGCTCTTCTGGAGTTTCATCCGACGCCACGAATCCTTTTTCCGGAGTCAGTTCCGCCTGGCGATGATGGCTCGGAACCTCGACCGCATGGCCCCTGAGACGCTGCTGGGCCATCAGCGCCGGGCTTCTGATTTTCTTGACGGCCTCACCTGAGACCTGCGTAAGGTCGCCGCAATGCGGTTGCGCTGATGACCCTCCCACCTGAGGCCTACCTCTGGTTCAAGACGCTTCACATCGTTGGTGTTGTCGTCTGGTTCGCCGGCTTGTTCTATCTGGTGCGGCTGTTCATTTATCACGTTGAAACGGCGGAGCTTGCAGCAGAGCTGCAACAGCCGTTCAGGGATCAGTACAGCCTGATGGAGAAACGCCTGGCCAACATCATCACCACACCGGGAATGGTGGTAGCGGTGTCCATGGCCATCGGCCTGTTGGTGGCCCAACCCAGCTGGCTGCAACAGGGCTGGATGCACGCCAAATTGGGTTTCGTGGCAGCTCTTCTGGCATATCACGTCGCCTGCTATCGCCTGATGGGTCAACTGCAGGCCGGGACCTGTCAGTGGAGCGGCAAGCAACTGCGGGCACTCAATGAACTGCCGACTCTGCTGCTGGTGATTGTGGTGATGCTGGTGGTGTTCAAGAACCAGTTCCCGACCGGAGCAGCCACCTGGTTCATCGTGGCCCTGGTGGTGTTCATGGCAGCGTCCATTCAGTTCTATGCCCGTTGGCGCCGCCTGCGGGCGGAAGCCCAGGCGGTCACGGGTAGCTGAGATGAGCCATCCACTTCGTTCCGTTCTGGCTGACGTTGTCCCCGACAGCTGTCCGGGGACCCTCAACTTCCACTGCCACACGATCTGCAGTGATGGCAGCCTCGAACCCCTCGAACTGATCCGTCAGGCGTCGGAGCGTGGGCTCTCCCATCTGGCCGTGACCGACCACCACAGCGCCCGGGCCTTTCAGCCGATGGCGGATTGGCTTGACGTACAGAGAGATGCCGGTGCCGTGGTGCCGACGTTGTGGAGCGGCATGGAAATCAGCTCCTTGCTCAAGGGATGTCTTGTCCACATCCTGGCCCTGGGGTTTGAACCGGGCCATGCCGCTCTGGAGCCCTACAACCGTGGCGATGCCGTGGTGGGAGAGGCGTTACGAGCCGACTCCGTGGTCAAGGCCATTCACGACGCCGGCGGTCTGGCCGTGCTGGCCCATCCAGCCCGATACCGCCTCAGCCATGAGCTGCTGATCGACGAGGCCGCCCGGCTTGGCTTTGACGGCGGTGAAGCCTGGTACGACTACGACATGCAAACGGTCTGGGCACCCAGTCCGATGATCTGCGAGGCCATCGATCAGCAACTGACGAAACTTGGCCTTTTGCGTACGTGTGGCACCGACAGTCATGGAATCGACCTTGGTGGCCGCTAAGTTCATCCCATCTCAGTTCCGGTCGACATGGGCTTCTTTGATCGTCTGCTGAATAAGGATTCGCAGGATTCCGACAAAACGATCAAGCCACGCAAGCCAGCCAAGGCGAAACCGGCTGAATTCTTCCTTGATTCTGATTCCTCCTCATCCCTGGGGGATGTCAATTACATGCGCGAGTCGAAGACGATTCGACGCACCTTTCCAGGCACCGTCGACAGCCCTGGCACGAAGGAACAGATCATGACGGTGGCGGCGGAAACCGAATCCGTTGACAAGCGGAGTGAGGGCCTTGGCGACAGGGCGAAGAAGGAGGAGTCGATCGATCTGACGGCAGGGATCCCCAAGCCCGTGAAGAAGACCTTCGCCGAACAGGTCACCACTGAAGAGATGAACAAGCGGTTGCGTGGCACGGCCGTCAACTCCGTGAACACCCCGGCAGCTGCGAATGCAGCACCCGTTGCCCGTAAGGAGATCCTCAAAGAAGAGGAGGCTCCTCAAGCCAAGGCCGGCCAGGCCGCACCCTCCTCCAAGCCTGGTTCCATCGATCCTTTCCGCCAGATGGTGCGGGACCTCAACAAGTGAGATCACCGCGCTCGATTCGGGCTTCGCTGCTGCTGACCAGGTCTTTCAGCAGATTCAATTGATCCTGGCTGGCTCCGGTCCATAGCCCTCGATTGGACGCCTCGAGCAGCCTTTCCGCCATGTCACGCAGCACCCACGGGTTGCGGTCGTTCAGGAAGGTCTGGTTGACCGGATCAGCAAGCCAGCTGTCGCAGACGGCTCCGTAGCACCAGTCCGGCACCCGATCGGTGGCGGCGTCGTAGGCGAATAAATAGTCCAGGCTGGCTCCCATCTCGAAGGCGCCCTTGTAGCCGTGCTGCTGCATCCCCTCGATCCAGCGGGGGTTGAGCATCCGGCTGCGCATCACCTTGTCCAGCTCCTTTTCCAGCCGGTGCAGCCGTGGACGCTCGCGGCGTGAGTGGTCGCCGAACCACAGCTGGGGGCGTTCTCCGGAGACCAGTTCGGCTGCGGCACTGAGTCCACCGTGAAACTGGTAGTAATCATCGGAATCCAGCAGGTCATGTTCCCGGTTGTCCTGGTTGTGCAGGACAACCTGAACGGAGGACAAGGCCTGCTCCAGGCCGGAGCGATCCTGGACAGCTTCTGCTGATCCGTCGTAGCGCCATTGGCTCCAGCAGAGGAACGCCTCCCCCAGATCCTGGCGCGACTCCCAGGAGCCGCTGTCGATCAGCGCCTGCAATCCTGCGCCATAGGCCCCAGGGGCAGATCCATAGATGCGTCCCTGGGGACCATCGCGACGGGTGAGGTCAGCGAGGGGATTGAACTCCTCCGGCTCCTCCAGCATCGCCACCATGCGCTGGGCCTGATCCACCCAGTTCACCAGCTGCGGGAAGGCATCCCGGAACAAGCCGGAGATGCGCAACACCACATCCACCCGAGGTCGTCCAAGCAGTTCCGCCGGGATCACCTCCAGATCCACCAGGCGCCGGGTTGGGCCGTCCCAGACGGGGCGAACGCCGATCAGTGCCAGCAGCTGAGCGATGTCCTCACCACCGTTGCGCATCGTGGCGGTTCCCCACACCGATAAGGCCAGATGCCGCAGGGGTTCCCCTTCCTCCTGAAGATGGAGGTCCAGCAGCCGTTCGGCGGAGCGTCGGCCGAGGTCCCAGGCCGCCTCCGTCGGCAGTCCGCGGAGATCAACGGAATAGAAGTTGCGACCGGTGGGCAACACATCCGGTCGGCCACGGCTTGGGGCACCCGATGGGCCAGCGGTGATGCGACGACCGTCCAGCCCCCGCAGCAGGCCTTCACGCTCGGCGTTTCCACAATCCTTCAGCCGCTGCCACAGCTCCTGACAACGCTTGTTCAACACGTCTGATCTCTGAATTAGCTCCTGAAACGGCGTGACCAGATCGTCTGCGTGTTCGTGGAGCAGAAGCTGTCTGATCAACAGCAGGGCCTGCTGTTCAAGCCATGCGCAGCCATCACCCACGCGACGGCAGCGCTGACACCCCAGGGCGCCTAACCGCACCTGATCACCAGACGTGAGGAGTTCACCGTCCTCCTGGGTCCAGGGGTCGAACGTCAAGCCAGCTTCCCTGGCCAGCAGCTGCGTCAGACCAGGCTGCCCCTGCAGCGGAGGACGGGCCAGGGCCATCAGCAGCTCTGTCATGGCGCCGTCGTCCGGGCACTGGCCGTAGCGATGCAGACCGGTACGGATCTGGGATTCCTTCAGTTCGCAGAGATAGGTCTCCGCTTGGTCAAGACAACTGTTCACCAGCTCTGGGTTCCGCTTCAGCTCCTGTCGACTGGGAACCCCTGGCCAGTCCAGATCCTGAAGGGTCTTCAGCACCTTGGATTCCAGCACCGCAGTGCGCTCACCGCCGAGCTGACGGGCCTCCACCAGTTCATCCAGCAGACACTCAAGCCGCTGAAGGTCGCCATGCAGGCCGGCACGACCCAAGGGTGGGGTGAGGTGATCCAGCACCACCGCATGCCCCCGGCGTTTGGCCTGGGACCCTTCCCCGGGGTCATTGACGATGAACGGGTAAAGATGCGGCAGCGCCCCCAGGGCCAGATGGGGGCCGCAAGCAGCACTGAGACCCACGCCTTTGCCCGGCAACCACTCGGCACTGCCGTGCTTGCCCACATGGACCATCACCTGACTCCCGTGAACCTCTCGCAGCCAGAGGTACTGGGCCAGGTAACGGTGCGGTGGAGGCAGGTCCGGCGAATGCAGATCAGCGATCTGGTCCGGGTCATAGCCCCGGTCCGGCTGCAGCAAAACCACAAGACGGCCGTAGCGCAAACCATGGATGGCAAAGCCATGGTCTTCATCCAGATCACAGGCATGCTGCGGTTCTCCCCAGCGGCTGGCAATCAGGGACCTGGCTTCGATCGGAATGGTGTCCCACCAGGCTTGGTAGGTCGCTAGCGGCAAGTGATCGAGGGGGCGGCGTTGCTTTCCCTCGGCTGAATTGGTGCGTCCCTGAAGCAACGAAGCGATCAATTGATCACCGTGGTCAGGCCTGGGGAGATCTCCCAGTTGATATCCCGCTTCCGACAGCCAATCGATGATGTTGACCACGCTGGCCGGGGTATCCAGCCCCACCCCATTGGCCACACGCCCATCGCGTACCGGGTAGTTGGCCAGCACCATGGCCATCCGTCGCTGGCTGGGAGGAGTGTCCTGGAGATCAATCCAGCCTTTGGCGTGCTCCACCAACCAGTCGATGCCGTCCTGGTCGGGTTGCTGCGCCGTGATCGCCGTGGCGAGGCCCCCCATCGGTGCGCGAGGCTGTCGGAACGCACAGGGGCGAGTGGTGACTCTGGCGTCCAGTTCCGGCATCACCACCTGCAGGGACAGATCCAGAGGTTCAAGACCACGGCTGGACTGTTGCCAGCGCTCCCGACTGCTTCCTGCGGTCAGCAACTGCAGCACGGGACGATCAAGACGATCCCAGAGGGGGCTTCCAAGGCCGGCCTGCTCGCTGCTGACGGAGGCAAAGGCCGTGCCGGTGATCACCACCTGGGCGCCCTGACTGCGAAGCAGGTCGAGAACTCCGGCCTGGACTGCTGGATCTCTGAGACTGCTGACCCAGATCAGACGAGGCCGAAGGCCACGCTTCCGCAGGGCCAGATTCAACTGCTGAGCCAGTGCGGTGTCACCCGCCTGCAGCTGGGCTCTGTAGAGCACGACACCAACGGTGGCACCGACGTCTTCCTGCCAATCCCAGGGGAAGGGGTCCGGTAACGGCACCACCTCAATCTGTTCGATTTCCGGTGGCGTTCCGTCCAACAGCGCCTGGATGGCCTCGAGCAGCCTGGCCATGTTTGTTTGGCCCCCTTCCCGCAACAGAGCGGCTAGACGATCCGCCAGCTCGGGAGCAACCGAGCCAATGCCATGCAGGTCGCGTTGCTGATCAACCGTGCCCGCCAGCACCAGCAGCTGCCGGTCGGTGTGTTCGTCACCCCAGCGCTGCAGTTGCTCCAACCCATAGCTCCAGTGCCCGCGACTACCCAGCAGGCGCACCACGATCAACCGGGCCTGCTCAGCAGTGGTGGAGAGGTAATGGTCCAGCTGCGCTGGATGGCTGAGATTGTCGAGATGGAGAGCCCTGATCCGGTTGTTCCACTCCGGAGCAGCCAGCAGCACCGCCTCAAGGCAGCTGAGATCGGTAGCGGCACTGGAAAGAACCAGCACATCCGCCGGGGGTTGCTCGACGAGCACCACATCCTCGGGAGGATCAATGCCCGGGCAACTGGCAAGACGGTGCATTACGCCATTCTCCTTCCGCGGCAACCGGTGGTGAGAAGATTCAACGATCGGGTTTTCCCCAGCGATGCATCAGTTCCTGCCCTACGCCTGGTTTCAGGGTCAGTGCGTCCCCTTCGAGGAGGCCAGGATCTCCATCGCCACCCATGCCTTGCACTACGGCACCGGAGCGTTCGGGGGGATGCGGGCCATCCCCGATCCGCAGGGCAACGGATCGATGCTGCTGTTTCGAGCCGATCGCCACGCAAGGCGGTTGAGTCAGAGCGCGCGTCTGCTGCTGACGGATCTGAGCGAAGCTAGGATTCTTGAAGCGCTGACGGCGATGCTGCAGGCCAACAAGCCGCAGCAGCCCATCTACCTGCGTCCATTCGTTTACACCAGCGATCTCGGCATCGCCCCACGTCTGCACGATATTGAGACCGACTTCCTGATCTACGGCCTACCTCTCGGGGATTACCTGTCTCCGGAGGGGGTCAGTTGCCGCATCAGCAGTTGGACCCGTCAGGAGGACCGTTCTCTCCCCCTTCGAGGAAAGATCTCTGGGGCCTACATCACCAGTTCCCTCGCCAAAACGGAGGCGGTCCAGAGCGGATTCGACGAAGCACTGTTGCTGAACAGCCGCGGAAAAATCAGTGAGGCCAGTGGCATGAACCTGTTTCTGGTCCGCGACGGACAGCTGATCACCCCTGGTGTGGATCAGGACATCCTGGAGGGGATTACCAGGGCAAGCGTGATCGAACTGGCCAAAGCCATGCAGATTCCTGTGGTGGAGCGGCCTGTGGACAAAACCGAGCTGTTCATTGCCAATGAGGTGTTCCTCACCGGTACAGCCGCCAAGATCACACCGATCCGGCAGATCGAATCGACGCAGCTGAACACGGATCGACCGGTGATGACCGCATTGAAGTCGCGGCTCGTGGCGATCACCGAAGGGTGCGATCCGGCCTATGAGCACTGGGTGACCCGAATTCCAATCGGCTGAGGTTCGCCCTGAGCTTTTCCTAGAATCCCGTCAATAACAGGACGTAAAACATGGTGGTGGCGCAGGCATCCCGGCAACTCACCACGTCACGCTTCCTGAACCACCTGAATGGACCGGAACGGCCCGTGCTGGTGTTTGACGGTGCCACCGGCACCAGCCTCCAGGGTCTGGATCTCACCGCGGAGGATTTCGGTGGCCCTGAGCTGGAAGGCTGCAATGAAAATCTGGCCGTCACCAAACCCGAGGCGGTCAAAGCGGTCCACCGTCAGTTCCTCGAGGTGGGCTGCGATGTGATCGAAACAGACACCTTCGGCGCCGCCTCGATCGTTCTGGCGGAATACGGGCTGGAGGACAAGGCCTTTGAACTGAACAAACGGGCCGCCGAACTGGCCCGGGAAATGGCCGACGAATTCAGCACCCCAGAGAAACCTCGCTTCGTTGCCGGTTCCATGGGGCCCACCACCAAGCTGCCGACCCTGGGGCATATCGACTTCGACACGATGCGGGCTTCGTTCCGCGAGCAGGCCGAAGGACTGATTGCCGGCGATGTTGATCTGTTCATCGTCGAGACCTGCCAGGACGTTCTACAGATCAAGGCAGCCCTGCAGGGCATTGAGGAGGCCTTTGAAGCCACCGGCGAGCGACGGGCCCTGATGGTGTCCGTGACCATGGAAACCACCGGCACCATGCTCGTCGGCACGGACATCGCTGCCGTGGTGTCGATTCTCGAGCCGTTCCCCATCGACATCCTCGGCCTCAACTGCGCCACCGGGCCGGAGCAGATGAAGGAGCACATCCGGTATCTCTCCGAGCATTCCCCCTTCACGGTGAGCTGCATTCCCAATGCGGGCTTGCCCGAAAATGTCGGTGGCGTAGCCCATTACCGCCTCACTCCTGTTGAGCTGAAGATGCAGCTCATGCACTTCGTCGAGGACCTTGGCGTCCAGGTGATCGGTGGCTGCTGCGGCACAACCCCAAGCCATATCGGCTCGCTGGCGGAGTTAGCCGCTGAGCTCAAACCGGCGGAGCGCAGCTCCCGTCACGGAGCAGCGTCTGATGAAGATGTGCGTCCAGCGCTCAACTACGAACCAGCTGCGGCCTCGATCTACGGCGTCACCCCATATCAACAGGACAACTCGTTCCTGATCATCGGGGAACGACTCAATGCCAGTGGCAGCCTCAAGGTGCGCGAACTACTGGCGGAAGAGGACTGGGATGGTCTGGTGTCCGTGGCCCGTGGTCAGGTCAAGGAGAACGCTCATGTTCTTGACGTCAACGTCGACTACGTCGGCCGTGACGGAGAGCAGGACATGCATCACCTGGTGAGCCGTCTGGTCACCAATGTCAACCTGCCACTGATGCTCGACTCCACGGAGTGGCAAAAGATGGAGGCCGGCCTCAAGGTTGCAGGCGGCAAGTGCATCCTCAACTCCACCAACTTCGAAGACGGGGACGAGCGTTTCTTCAAGGTGCTCGAGCTAGCCCGTCGTTACGGGGCTGGTGTGGTGGTCGGAACCATCGATGAAGACGGCATGGCCCGGACGGCGGAGAAGAAGTTCGCCATCGCGCAGCGGGCCTACCGGGACGCGCTTGAGTTCGGAATTCCAGCCCATGAGATCTTCTACGACCCCCTCGCCCTGCCCATCTCCACCGGCATCGAGGAGGACCGGCTCAATGGCAAGGCCACGGTGGACTCCATTCGCATGATTCGAGAGAACCTCCCGGGGGTTCATGTCGTTCTGGGGGTCAGCAACGTCAGCTTCGGCCTCTCCCCGGCAGCCCGGATCACGCTCAATTCCGTCTTCCTCCACGACTGCTGTGAAGCGGGCATGGATGCTGCCATCGTCAGCCCGGCCAAGATTCTTCCGCTGATCAAGATCAGCGAAGAGCACCAGACGGTGTGCCGTGATCTGATCAACGACAACCGTCGCTTCGACGATGGAATCTGCGTTTACGACCCGCTCACTGAACTCACAAAGCTGTTCGAAGGGGTCAGCGCCAAGGAAGCCCGGGCGTCAGGCCCCTCCCTCGCCGACCTGCCGATCGAGGAGCGGCTCAAGCAACACATCATCGACGGGGAGCGCATTGGCCTTGAGCCCTCCCTGGACGAAGCGCTGCAGGCTTACCCCCCTCTACAGATCATCAACACCTTCCTGCTGGACGGCATGAAGGTGGTGGGCGAGCTGTTCGGCAGCGGCCAGATGCAGCTCCCCTTCGTGCTGCAAAGCGCCGAGACGATGAAATCCGCCGTGGCCTTCCTGGAACCTCACATGGAGACGGCGGAGGGTGAGAGCACGAGCAAGGGCAAATTCATGATCGCCACCGTGAAGGGCGATGTCCACGACATCGGCAAGAACCTTGTCGACATCATTCTCACCAACAACGGCTACGAGGTGGTCAATCTCGGCATCAAACAAAGCTGTGAGGCGATCGTGGAAGCCCAGCACGAGCACAAGGCTGACTGCATCGCCATGAGTGGTCTGCTGGTGAAATCCACGGCTTTCATGAAGGACAACCTCAAGGCCTTCAATGAATCCGGGATCGAGGTACCCGTCATCTTGGGTGGTGCTGCCCTGACGCCACGCTTTGTGCAGAAGGACTGCCGCGAGGTCTACAACGGCAAAGTCATCTATGGCCGTGATGCCTTCGCTGACCTCCGGTTCATGGATGCCCTGATGGATGCCAAGGGCAACGACAACTGGAGCAACATCGACGGATTCCTGGCCGATGCCCCCAGCGGAGTCGGCCTTGATGAGGAGAGTGAGTCGGCATCGGCGGAGAGCTCCGCGTCTGCTGCGAAGACCCCGAAGGAGGCCGCAACTCCTCAGTTGCCGGTCACCACGGAGCGATCCGAAGCTGTGCCGGCAGAGCTGGCACCCAAGGCCCCGTTCCAGGGTTCTGTCGTCATCACAGAAGCTGACGTCGACATTGAAGAGGTCTTCAGCTACCTGGATCGCAACGCTCTGTTTGCGGGTCAGTGGCAACTGCGCAAGACCCAGCAGCAGTCTCGGGAGGATTACGAGGCGATGCTGGCGGACAAGGCTGAGCCTGTCCTGCAGCAGTGGATGGAGCGCTGTCTGAATGAGTCATTGCTCACACCCCGGGCGGCTTACGGCTATTTCCCTGTCGGCCGCGACGGCAATGCCCTGAGGGTTTTTGACGCCAATGGCGAGCATGAGCTCGGCCGTTTTGACCTCCCTCGTCAGCGCTCCGGTAACCGCTATTGCATTGCGGATTTCTTCCAGGACATGACCGCTGACGGACGCCCCACGGACGTGCTGCCGATGCAGGCGGTGACCATGGGCGTCAAGGCCAGTGAAGTGGCTCAGGAGCTGTTCAAAGGCGATCAGTACAGCGATTACCTCTACTTCCACGGACTGGCGGTTCAGATGGCCGAAGCGATGGCGGAATGGGTCCACGCCCGCATTCGACGGGAGCTGGGCTTTGCTGATCCAGATGGCATGCCGCTGCGGGATGTCCTGGCTCAGCGCTACCGCGGCAGTCGCTACTCCTTCGGTTACCCCGCCTGCCCCAACGTGGCTGATTCGCGTCAGCAATTGGCCTGGCTCGGTGCCGACCGCATCGGCCTCTCCATGGACGCCAGCGATCAGCTCTCCCCTGAGCAGAGCACCACAGCACTGGTGGCGCTTCACAGCAAGGCTCGCTACTTCAGCGCATAGCCTGAGGCGTCTTTTTTCAGCTGACCATGGCGATTGCCGGACCCGATGGCGTGGATGCCGCCATCAAGGCAGGCGTTGATCTCGATGGATCACCGATTCCAGTGGCAATGCTCGAGCTCTACAACGAGGTGATGGACCTGGAGAGCCAGCGCGCCAGGAGCGGTGTGCTCAAGTCCATGCGCAACCGCGTGGTCAAGACCGGCGCAAAGCACTTCGACCAAGCAAGCCTGAACCAACGGCTCCTCGATGCAGGTTGGGACGGTCTGAAGGACAAGGAAATCGCCTTCTACTTCGGCTGAACGTCGTATCCAGCCGACCAGGTTCTGTCAGGTTCACTCCTGACAGAGCTTCTCCATCGTGTCGATCACGTTCTGCTGAAACTCATCAAGGGCATTCGACTCACTGAGGTCGATGCCTTCACCGGCAGCGTTCTGGGCGAGGTCCTGGAAGTGGAAGGCCCCTTCACCGTTGGCCAGGAACTCAATGGCTGAGCTTTCACCACTCTCGCGAAAGGCATCGCAGAGCGCCAGGAACGCAGCGTCTTCAGTGAACTCCCAATCCATCGAGTGGACATAACTGAATGACCTTTACCGCGTTCCCCCAGGGGTTCGTCAACTGTCTGACGTCAAAATGTGCCACTCCTTCGGCAGACTCCCCGTGTGATCTCCGTCAGGATGACCAGCACATCAGCCCGTTCAGCCCCGCTCAACGTTCTCGGGAAGCCGCTGCTGGTGTGCGGATGCTCACCAATGACCGGCTGGTACCGCGACGGCACCTGTCAGACCGATCCAAGCGATCTCGGCCAGCACAGCATCTGCTGTGTCATGACCGAAGCCTTTCTTCGCTACAGCAAAGCGCAGGGGAACGACCTCTCCACCCCGGTACCGGCCTTCCAGTTCCCTGGGCTGAAGCCTGGTGACCGTTGGTGTGTGTGCGCGCCGCGTTGGAAGCAGGCCTACGACGACGGCATGGCCCCCCTGGTGTGTCTCGAGGCCACAGAGGACAGGGCACTGAGCGTGGTCAGTCTTGATCAGCTGAAGGAACACGCTCACCAGTCGATCGGTTGACCATCCCAGGCCAGGAATGCACCTGAATCCTCCGGTTCCTGAGCGAGCAGCACGTTGACGAGCTGTTCCGCGGCCCTTAGTGGCGTGAACAACTTCTCCGGTGGAACGAAGGTCTGGAACGGCTTGGACAGGTCGGTGTCGGTTGTGCCGGGATGGAGCAGCGTGACGGTGGCGAGCGGCCAGCGACGACGCCATTCGATGCTCAGGCATTTGAGCAGCTGGTTCTGAGCAGCCTTGGCCGCCCTGTAGCTGTACCAACCACCGCTGCGGTTATCAGCGATGCTGCCGACGCGTGCGCTGAGGCTGGCGAAATGAAAAGGGCGATCACGCTGCAGCAGGGGTTCCACAGCGCGGGCGAGCAACACCGGGGCGATGGCATTGATCGAGAACTGCTCCAGTAGGGCGCTGCGCCCCACCTGCTTGAGTCGCTTTTCAGGAACAAGGCCAGGACCGTGCAGTCGACCTGTGGCATTCACCACCAGCCGCAGCTCGTCAGACTCCGCACGCAGGGTCTCCGTCAAGGCCTCAAGATCCCCATCCCGTTCCAGGTCGAGGCACAGGTCCTGGGCGGGTGACCCCTGCCGTCCTGCGGTGATGACCCGAAGACCCTGGCACTGCTGCTTCAGCTGCGCTGTTAAGGCTGAGCCGATGCCACCGGTGCCAACCACCAGTGCCAGTCCCGTCCAGGCGTCATCCCCATGGGTCGTCATTGATTGAACGGTTCCACTGCATGACATCTAGCGAAGGCAACGCCACCCCCGCCTACGATCGCCACGCCCTTCAGGACCAACTGCGTCGCGATGGTCGCCGAGGGATTGCACCAGCGGGCACTGCATCGCAGCCAGGAAGCGCTGAGCAACGGCGCTCTTCGTCCACTCAGTACGGACATCGAGACCTGGAGCGGCAGCGGAGACAGCGGCTTTGAAATCCGCCATCTGGTGGGTGCCCCTCCTCGACACCTGAGAGCTGCCGGCCCGAAACCCAATCCATTCCTCCCGTGGGATCAGCGCCTTGAAATCACAGGCGTCGGCGACGAGCACGTCCTGATCCTCAACAAATATCCAGTGCAACTGGGGCACATGTTGCTGATCAGCCGCGGCTGGCAACCCCAGATCGGCTGGTTATCGCTGTTGGATTGGACGGCGGTGTGCCAAGTCCATCAGGACACAGCTGGGCTCTGGTTCTTCAACAGCGGGCCCCAGGCTGGAGCCAGCCAACCCCATCGCCATCTGCAGCTGTTGCCAAGGGAGGCCGGCGATCGACTCTGTCCCCGAGAGCCGTGGTTTCAGAACCACTTGATCAACGGGAACAGAACAACGCCCATGGACAGCCTCAGCAACAGCATTCGCATCAAACTGCTGCCTGCAACGTGGTCCGGTTCAGCACTCGTCGAGATCTACCTCGAGCTCTGTCTCCAGAGCGGCCTGGGTTCACCAGAGCAGGTTGGGCAACCATTGCATCCCTACAACCTTCTGATCAGTGATCGCTGGATGGGCTTGGTCAAACGGGCACGTGATGAGATGCATGGATACAGCGTCAACGCCCTTGGCTTTGCGGGATATCTGCTGAGCACGGAGCGATCAGATCGGACCTGGTTGGCAGCCAACGGCCCCGAAGCCTTGCTCAGGGGTGTGGTCGCCACAGATCCGTGATGCCACGGATGAATCGGCCACCTGGACTATGCATGGCTTGAACAACAGACGGGAAAGGAAATCCCGGATCTTTTTTGTTCATGCCCAATTCCAAAGTTCATCGGCGCAACCAACTGGTTGAACGTCATCTCGACCTGGCCCTTCGTCTGGCCAGAAGCTTTTCCCAACGCACTGGTCTTGACCAGGATGACCTCTTTCAGGTGGCCGTTCTTGGTCTGATCAAAGCAACCAAGACCTACAGAAGTGCACCAACGTGCCCTTTGAGGCCTTCGCCAGGACCCATGCCCGAGGGGCGATTCTTCACTACTTACGCGACAGCGTTGCCCTGGTTCGACTGCCACGACGCCTTGAGGAAGAAGCGCAACGGCTGTGTCAAACCAGTGCTCCACAGAACAGTCATGAGCAGTGGGTTCAGGCGACCTATCGAGCAAAAAACCGCTGGCAACCCTTGCCGATGAATCTTCAGGCACCAGCGAAGACAGGATTGTCGATGATGCTCAACGCCGAACGGAGAGAAACCGTTCAACAAGCCTTCGCTGGGCTTGCTGCCAAAGACAGACAAGCCGTGAATGCAGTCGTGATCGAAGGGCGCAGACTGCGCAACGTTGGCAGCAGCCTTGGCGTTTCAGCCATGACTGTCCAACGTCGGGTCTAGCGAGGTCTCAAGCAGTTGGAGCTGAAGCTGAGCGACCTGCAACCGGCCGATTAGGCGTCGCGCTGCATCTGATCATGAAGCGTGCCGATGGTGGCATTCAGAGCGGCGAGCTGTCGCTCCAATCCATCCCGCCAGAACATCAACATGGCCATCTTGCGCTCCTGATGCTGACGTCTCCGTTGCTGGTGATCGGAGCTTCCGTTGCAGCAAAACGGAGGAAGCATGGTTGAAGGGATAACTGGACGAATTCTGGCGAATTCACCATGGTCCCGTGAGTCGCTCTTGGCTTGGCTTGCACGGATCCGACGCTTACCGTGAGGCACCTTCGCCAGCAGTACTTCAGCCGAACCCCGACTGAAGGCCGTCTCATGAGGCTCGGACGCGTCCCACTTCAAGTCCTGGCCTGTGTCGCAACTGCGACATGCAGCACTGTGCTTGTGCGCCCTGCCTCGGCCTACGTCGCGCTGATGTCAGGCCAGAGGGCCAAGCCGCTCAATGGCTCCTTCAACCGGGTTCCCGTTCTTCATTCCAATCAGCCTGAAATCGTCAAAGGGCCGGGAATCCTTGTCACGACTGCCCCCGGAACGTCCATCGCTGCGGAAACCAACCGTCCGCTGCGAAATGCGCAATTCACCTTCAACGGCGACTTCGGGGTGCACATGCACCACAAGTACTACCCCTCCGATGCCAAGAAACTGGGGGGACGCAAAAAGCGAGGTCTTCTGACCCTTGGCCTGATCGCCATCAATCCTCGAGAGCGTCCGGTGACGCTGACCTTCTCCAGTGGATCAGTCAAAAACAGTTTTGAGGCCCCATACCTTCCCAACAACCTGATGGGGGTCAAACCCCTCGGAAAGCGACCCTGGAACACGGGTCCGGGTGATGCGACAGCCGTGCAGATGTTGCGCGAAGAACTGGATCGCAAGCTGCGGCCATCAATCGTGATTCCACCCCGTTCCAGCAAAGTCGTCGTCAGCACCGATCTGCCGGCACGAGGCATCGCCAATGGGTTGCTCCAGGGTCGCAGCGATGGTCCCTTTCAATTAGCTGTCGTCGCAGCTGAAGAGAAGCAGAGCGAACATGCTCTTCTATCGGTTCTCCGGCGAGGCCGACTGGCGCCTGGACGCATCTACCTCAACCGCATTCGGGACATTCAATCGGGTGAGGTCTTCTCCCGTGTCGCCGGTGTCGCCATTGGTGACAAGTACGCCGCCAACATTGATCACAACCTCAACCAAGGCCCACTGCATGTGCCTCTGACCAGCACATCACGCCATCATTTCGGGACCCGTGATGTTCAGGTGAATCCCTTGACCACCCGGATGGTCGACTCAGCTTTGAACAATGTCGGAACTTATGGAGTCCGCTACGACGTCACCTTGAATCTCAAAGGACAGGGAGTCCACCAGCTGGTGATGAGCCACCCGGTTGTCTCTGGGAAAAAGCCCTTCACAGCGTTTCGCGGCTCGATCAGAATTCAGCAGGGTGACGCTGTGGAAGAGGTCCATGTGGGCCTTCGAGCCGGCGAAAGTCTCGCCTTGTCGGACCTTCGCTTGAAACCAGGTGACAGCAATCCCGTCAAGGTCAGCCTGGTGTATCCCGCCGATGCGACGCCAGGTCATCTGCTGAGTGTGGTCCCCGTCCAGCAGCTGGCAACGCTGCATCAGCGGCAGAAAAAGCAAAAGGCGGCTCAGGAGACATTGGCCGCTCAGAAAAAAGAGCGCAAGGTGATGCCCAACCTGGCTCCACCCGCTGCGATAGAGCCCATCAACGAACAGGAGACGGCACCCGTCAAAGTTGTTACACCGGCTGCCGAACCGATCCAACAACCCGCTCCTGTCAGAGCGGGGCCTGCCACTCCCCCCCCACCACTACCAGCCATCCTTCCCCTCCCCTCACCTCGTTACACCGATGCCATTCGCAGTCAGCAGCAATGGCTTCGCCAGCTTCAGGGTCGATAACCTTCCGGCAGCAAGGTTGATCGTTTGCCCGACGAGGAATCCAGGTCGAAATCCATCACGCTCAAGCTTCCGAGTCGCCAGGTCTCGTTGATCGACCAGTTGAAACGGGAATATGGCGTTCGATCCAGAGGGCAGGTGCTGGAGATACTGCTTGATGGAATCCTGGGTGACGTGGACCAGAGCGAGTCGGGGTCCCTCGACGGCAGCGATGAGCAGGTGGGTGCGGCTGAAGACGAGGTCAGCACCGATGTCACCAGCCTGGTGTTGATCGAATCCCCCACGGAGCGTCATCAACCGCAGCCTGCAGCTCCTGCTTCTTCGTCCAATACAGGCGGGATCGATCTTCCCGGCTTCGTGAGCCGGCGGACCAGTCAGCTCCGAGACACGCTTCAAGCGCCGAAGCAATCCAGATCATCCGGAGACGCCCCATTGCTCGCCTCTGTTGCGCTCCAGGATCTGCAAGCCGCTGCCCAGGCAGCCGACGACCACTGGTCATCCCTGTATGGCCAGGCCCCAGGAGAGACCGTGGTGGAAGCAGCCATGCTCTGGCTGGCCAGGGATCTTTGGAGCAACCTGGATGCCAGTGAAGGCCGCGCTTTCACCTGGTCTGCTGCGAATGCAGCGATGGAGGAGCTCTGCCCTGAGTGGACCGCAGCAGCTCCATCCCTCGGACGCGTGATGGTTGTGGCCGGTGCCCTGGAGGACCCATTTGCAACGGCGGGTCTCTCGGAACGGATGCCAACCCTGGTGAGGCGATTTGTGAATCGGTTCCGCCGCAGCCGCCAGGTCACCTCGTTCGAAACGCTGGAATCCACGATGACCGTGCACGGCGCGTTGAAGCTGCTCGGCCTATCCACACAAGCCGGCGCCTCCGTCACACTGGCGGCGATCCGAGAGGCTTACAAAACTCAGGCACGCGAGGCCCATCCGGACTCTGGAGGATCCACGGACAGCATGCGCCGGCTGAACGAGGCCTATCGGCTGCTGCGCGAGCTATACCGCCAAACCTGAGTCATAGGTCTTATCTAAGACTCTTAGCTAGACCAATGAATAATCCAAGGCAAGATTTCTGAGACTTGGCTACTTTTTTCGCGCGACCCCGCAGGCAGCGATCGCGCCTTGAAGTCACCGCTTCAGGCTGTCTCAGAATGGTCTACAAATGAGTCGCGAAAGGCGTCGCAGAAGAGACTGGTGAGTAAGTTTTAACATCTAAATTCTGATCATTTTTATGGATCATGCTGCGCAAATGTCTGCTGCCGATGTCTCGTGATGCAAAAAACATTGTTTTAAGGCTTTGCCCGGCCCCCGTTCGAGCTAATGCATGTCCCGGTCCTGTCCAGCCCGCCTGGACAACTGATAAAACCCCTTGAACGCCTGCATTCTCAGTCCTGCGTACCTGCTGTAGACACAGTGACGCAAGCTTTGTTCCCGAAAATCCTGGAACGCTCGGCGACAATCGTTGCTGATCTCTAGTAAGTCGCATGCTGCGTCTTGAAAAGAGACTCAATCAAAACGAGCGAGCGAGACACCTGTCGCATTAAAAAACCCCTGGACGCATGATGCGACCAGGGGCGAGTCTTGCTTGAGACAGAAGAACGAATCAGGTGGAGGTCTGCATCCCCTGGATCAGGAAATCGAAGTAGGGAGCTGCCAGCTTCACCTGCGCATCGGACAACAACGCCAGGGAGGCAACCTTCATGGTCTTCATGGCCTCCACCATGCCGGGCATCGGGACCCCAAGGCTGTTGTACATCTCACGGGCACCCACCAGACCGATGTCCTGGATCATTTCTGTGCTGCCAGCCAGAACCCCGTAGGTGACCAGTCGCAGGTACCAGCTGTAATCCCGCAGACACTGGGCACGTTGTTTCTGCCCGTAGGCGTTGCCACCCGGAGCCACGTACTCGGGCTTGCGGCCGAACAGTTGCTTCGCGGATTCATCAACGATCTTCTTTTCGTTGTCCGTCAGCACCTTGACGACGGACACGCGCATGGCGCCCTGCTCCAGGAAGGCAACCATGCTTTGCAGTTCACCACTGGTCGGGTACCGCAGATCCTCATCGGCCTGAAGGATGAGATCCCGGACAACACTCATGGAACTGAACAGGCTTCGTGGAGTTTAGTGGTCTCAAGTGGGTCAACCGTCCGGTGACGACCCTGGTGTTACGCCATTGCAATGCCTGAGACCAACGGCGCAGACGCTGATTCCAACAGCCCACGGCCTGGTCTTCGCATGGACCTGCAGGCCATCGATCTGGATCGTGATGGCCACGGCCTTGCCCGTTGGCAGGGGTGGGTGGTCGTGGTGCCAGGACTGCTGCCCGGGGAGCGAGCCAGCGTGCAGCTCCAACAACGGCAGAAGTCCCGATGGCTGAGTCGAATCAGTGAACGTCTGACCAGCTCACCGGAACGACGCCGCCCTCCTTGCATCCTGGCCCACGACTGTGGTGGCTGCACACTGCAGCACCTTGAGGAAACTGCCCAGCGCGACTGGAAGCAGGATCAGCTCCGTCAGACACTGCTGCGGATCGGGGAGATCGACCATCCCCAGGCTCCTGTCCAGACGGATCAGCGTGGTCTCGGCTATCGCAACCGCGGGCTGATCCCCCTCCGCCGCGGGGAGGATGGCCGTCTGCGCATGGGCTACTTCCGCCGCGGCAGCCACCGCATCGTCAATCTGTCCCGCTGCCCCGTCCTGGACCCACGGCTGGATGCCCTGGTCGAGCCCCTGAAGCGAGATCTGGATGGCAGTGGCCTTGCGGCTGATCACGATCTCAGCCAATCCCAGGGACTTCGGCACCTGGGACTGCGGATGGGTCATCACACCGGCGAGGTGTTGATCACTCTCGTCAGTAGCCACCCGCTCCCTGGACTGAAACGACTGGCCCAGCAGTGGATCCAACGCTGGGATCAGGTCAAAGGTGTCACCTTGAATCTGCAGCCCCGCCGCACCAACCAGATCCTTGGGTCGACCACCACTGTTCTGGCGGGGGATCCCACGATTCGTGAGCAGTTCTGCGGGCTTGAGCTGCAGCTCAGCACCACCACCTTTTTCCAGATCAACACGCCCCAGGCCGAAGCCATCGTGGAGTGCCTGGTGCATTGGCTGCACCAGGCGGCGCAGCATGGGCCAATCGTGGATGCCTACTGCGGCATCGGCACCATCAGCCTGCCGCTTGCGGCACGCGGGCATCGTGTCGTGGGCATTGAGATCAATCCCGACTCCATCGAGCAGGCCGATCGCAATGCCACTGTCAACGGTCTGGGCCCGCTGACCCGCTTCGAGGCCGGCGACGTGGCCGACCTGCTCAAGCAAACCCTGCCGGGTTGTTCAGCCCTGGTGGTCGATCCACCGCGACGCGGTCTTGAGTCCACTGTGGTGGCGGCGATCCTGAGGGACCCACCGCCCCTGCTGGCCTATCTCAGTTGTGACATGGCCACCCAGGCCAGGGATCTGAAACGGTTGCTCCAGCCAGAGGGCCCGTACCAGTTGGATCAGCTGCAGCCCGTGGATTTCTTTCCCCAGACCACCCATCTGGAAAACCTGGCTTTTCTACGGCGTATCAGCTCCTGAGCTCGGCCCCGTGCTGCTTGGCGAGGGCCTGGCGGACCTTGTCGTGCACCGGTTGGACTTGCTCATCGGTGAGTGTCTCCGACTTGTGTCGATAACGCAGGCGGAACGCCTGGCTGGCCTTGTTCTCTCCCAGTTGCTCCCCTTCAAACCGATCGATCAGCGTCACCGCCTCCAGAAGCGGTTTGCCCGCCTTGCGGATGGACTGCATCAAATCGGATGCGGCGACAGCGCGGTCCACGACCACCGCCAGATCCCGTTCACTGGCCGGCACCGTTGGGAAGGCCTTGAAGGCCGGAATCCAGCGGTTGGTCCGCGTGGCCGCCTCCACCAGGCGAGTCAGATCAAGTTCAAACAGATAGGTGGCCTCCGGTAGATCACGGGATTCCGCCAACTCCGGGTGGAGCTGACCAAAACAGCCGAGGGGACGACCCTCCAGCACGAGGGTGGCAGCACGGCCGGGGTGCAGGCGCGGATCGTCGGTGAGGCGTCGGTCCGACAGGTCCAGTTTCAGTGCCCGCATCACCTCCGTCAGTCGTCCGCGAGCGGTGTAGTAGTCGGGAGGTGAGGGTTTGCCGCTGGTGGTCCAGCGTTCCAGGCGTTGCTCTCCGCAGATCACGCCGGAGAGACACCGTGATTCCTGCACCGCTTCTGCACTGCCGGCATAGGTGGTACCCAGCTCGAAGATCCAGCAGCCCGACTGGGAGGCCTTCAGGTTGCGGACACACACATCCAGGTGTTCCTCCCACAGGTTGGTGCGCAGGTGACTGGTTTCCGCCAGTAACGGATTACTGATGGCGATGCGAGGGTCACTGTCGCTGGCACCCACCAGGGAAAGGGTGGTTATTTCCTGAAGGCCAGCACCGCAGAACAAGGTCCGAAGCCTTCGTTCCGCCTGCTGCGCCGGAGTGAGGGCGCCAGGCGACAGCGGATCCGGCAGATGAGCACCGAAGCGATCAAAGCCGACGAGGCGGGCCACTTCTTCGATCAGATCGATTTCCCGGGCCAGATCCAGGCGTCGCGAGGGAGGGGCTGTGACATTCCAACCCTCATCACAGGCGTTGAGCTCACAACCGAGGGCCGTCAGGCACTGCTCAATCACAGCGTCAGGAAGATCGGAGCTGCCCTCATCCCCTTCCAGGGGGCCGAGCAACTGATGCAAAGCATCCCGGCGCAACAGAACCGCACTGGCGTCGCCAGCGCTGTCACCACAGACCCAGAGCCCTTTGGCTTCACACGGGAACAGGTCTTTCAGCAGCTCCAGCGCTCGGATCGAACAGGCCAGGGTCATCTCCCTGGGCAGGCCCTTCTCGAAACGAGCGCTGGCATCCGTCCGCAGACCGACGGAACGGGCTGTCGTGCGAACGGATGCAGGGCTGAACATGGCGGACTCCAGCCAGATTCGCGTTGTTGAGGCCGTGATACCCGAGGCCTTGCTGCCCATCACACCAGCCAGAGCGATCGAGAGGTCATGACAGGTCACCACCTGTGCCCGGGGGTCGAGGCTGAGCTCCCGGTCATCTAGGCCGATGAAGGCTTCGCCCTCACGGGCCTGCCGCAGCCCGAAACTGGCGGCGCTCACCGACTTGCCGGTGAGCTGTTCCAGTGCGTCCGCATCGAAGGCATGCAGGGGCTGGCCCTGCTCCAACATCACCACGTTGGTGACGTCCACCACGGCATTCACACGGTTGATGCCGGCCCGTTCCAGACGTTGCTGAACCCAAGCCGGAGAGACCAGCGAGCCGTCAACGCCCTCGATCAGCGAAATCCCGTATAAACCGCCGGCCTGCATGGCCTCAGCACTGGCGGCCGTCGCCTGCAAAACCTCATGGGCAGGGTTCAGAGTCAGATCCGGCAGCGTCAGCTCAGCCCCCGTGAGGGCCGCCACCTCCCTTGCGATGCCCACCATCGACAGACCATCCGGTCGGTTGGCGGTGATCGCCAGCTCCAGGACGGTGTCATCCAGACCGAGCATGGGAGCAACCGGTTTCCCGAGGGCGGGAAGGTCTGTGGTGATGGCATCTAGTTCTGCGATGCCATCGGACTCCGTCGCCAGCCCGAGTTCCGAGAGGGAGCAGATCATGCCGTTGCTGCTGACTCCCCTCAATTCCCCTGCCTTGATGGTGAGATTCACGGCCGGCAACACCGCCCCCACCATGGCCACAGGCACATGCAGTCCAGCGCGGACATTCTTGGCTCCGCAGACGATCTGAACCAGATCATCGGCACCGACATCCACCTGACAGACGCTGAGCTTGTCGGCATTGGGGTGCTTCTCGCGTTCCTTCACCAGACCCACCACCACGCCCTTGGCCCGGGCGCTCAGATCCTCGATCTCCTCCTCCTCAAATCCCGCCATCGACAGACGGTGGGCCAGTTCTTCGACAGAGCCCGTCAGCTGAACCAGTTGCTTGAGCCAAGAGAAGGAGACCCGCATGAAGCCAGCGTGGACGGCGCGTGATCTTAGGAAGTGCGGATGAATCGTCCTGGCTTCATCGACAGGTAAGCTCTTTGTTTGTCAATCGCTTCGCACTGCGGCGCAACGTCCTTTATGGCCAAGAACAAGGGCGTCCGGATCGTGATCACTCTCGAGTGCACTGAATGCCGGTCCAATCCCGCCAAGCGTTCCCCCGGCGTGTCCCGCTACACGACCGAGAAGAACCGCCGGAACACCACCGAACGGCTGGAGATCAAGAAGTTCTGTCCCCACTGCAACAAGATGACTCCCCACAAGGAGATCAAGTGATCTTGCAGTTTCGATTCTCTTCCAACCGTTCCTGACCCATGTCCAGCTCCTTCTTCAAGAAGCGCCTTTCTCCGATCAAACCCGGCGATCCCATCGATTACAAAGATGTGGATCTGCTCAAGAAATTCATCACCGAGCGGGGCAAGATCCTTCCTCGCCGTCTCACCGGCCTCACTGCCAAACAGCAGCGTGATCTCACCAACGCTGTGAAGCGTGCTCGCATCGTTGCTCTGCTGCCCTTCGTGAACCCCGAGGGCTGATCGCATCAGCCTTGGCGAACGATTTCCACGCTGACGACATCGTCGGCGTTCTGGTTAAGGGTCAGCCCCTCATCGGCCGCCTGCTGTCCGTCAAGGGCAGCAAGGCGGTCTTGACGTTTGGTGGTCAACGGCGCGATCAGGAGATTCCGCTCCGGGAGCTGGTTTCCTGCGGCGAGCTGATCGAGACCGTCCGTCGATCCGTGCTGCCCACTCCGAAGCAGTTCCAGACCCTTGTTCTGGCACCACGGGTCTGTGCCGAAGCCTGGTGGCTCCTGGTGAGTGATGCCACCGATGACAGCCTCCCCTGCATCTCCCTCGCCGATCTCACCGATCTGCTAGTGGGACAGTCTGATCTCACGGCTCTTGCTGCAGTCTGGAGCTGGGTGAACGGCCCTCAGATCTGGTTTCGTCTGCGCCGGGATCGGAGTCTTCAAGCACGTCCATTGAAGGAGATTCGCCAACAACGGATGCAACAGCGACGGGAGCGCCTGCAACAGGAGCACGATGCTCGCCAGTTGGCACTCCTCCAGGAACCGCTCCCGCTGAACGCCCAGCGGCGACAGTTGCTTGATTCAAGCTGGTCGGATCGCCTTGATCAGCTGCTTGAGCTCCATCACGATCCAGAGACCGCCCTGGACGAGGAGCCTGCCCTTGGTTTGTTGCGGTCGCTGGGGCTGCCCACTGATCGAAGAGCCCTGAAGACCTGGCTTGTGGCAAGGGATCTGCTGGATCCACACCAACCCAGCTCCCTGCGCGGCAGTGCCTGGTCCGGTCCATTCGCTCAAGGTGGTCAGGAGACCGTCGAACAACTGCTGGCCCGCGCCGGGGACATCTGTGCCGGCGATGACACCCGCGTGGATCTCACCGCACAGCGGGTGTACACCCTCGATGACGCCGCAACCCGGGAAATCGACGATGGGATGGCCCTGGAACCTGGCGATGGTGGTCCGTGGATCTGGATCCACATCGCTGATCCAGCGCGCCTGATCGAACCGGACAGCCCCCTCGACCATGAGGCCCGTCGACGGGCCACCAGCCTCTATCTGGCAGACGGTGTGATGCCGATGCTGCCGCTGGAACTGGCGACCGAAGCCCTCAGCCTCCGGGCAGGCCAGCGCTGCCCGGCTCTGAGTGTCGGGGTGCTGCTGGATGTCGATGGTGCGGTCCTTGACAGCCGCTGTCAGCGCTCCTGGGTGCAACCCCGTTATCGGCTGACCTACGAGGACGGAGATGAGCTGATTGAGCTGGCCCCCCCTGGCGATGAGGACCTCGCCCAGCTGTCGTCCCTGCTGAAGCAACGACTCCATTGGCGGCTGAGCCGTGGTGCCATCAGCTTTGATCGACAGGAAGGACGCTTCCGCCGCGGCGAGGATGGTCCGGAACTGCAGGTGATCGACCCCTCACCGGCTCGGGTGATGGTGAGCGAGGCGATGCTGCTGATGGGTGCCGTTGTGGCGGAGATCGGCCGTCGAGAAGGTTTGGCCCTCCCCTACCGCAGTCAGCCGCCAGCGGAGCTCCCCTCCGCGCAGGAGCTGGCGCAGATCCCGGAGGGCCCTGCCCGTGATGCAGCAGTGAAACGCTGTCTCAGCCGAGGTCTTCAGGGCACCACACCGATGCCGCACTTCAGCCTCGGATTGGAGGCCTACGTGCAGGCCACCTCACCCATTCGTCGTTACGCCGACCTGTTGGCCCATCGCCAATTGATTGCCTGGATGGAACAGCAGCCTGGGTTGTCGGAACCCCAGCTGCGGGAACAGCTGGATACGTTGGAGGATCCCCTGCGGCAGTCGATCCAGATCAGTCGGGAGGACCAGCGCCACTGGCAACAGGTGTGGCTTGAGCAGCATCGCGACCAGGAGTGGACCGTGCAGTTTCTGCGCTGGTTGCGCCCTCAGGACTCGTTGGCTTTGGTGCATGTTCCTGATCTAGCAATGGATCTGGTGGGCCATGCCGACGGCGTTGATCCCTCGCCTGGGCAACTGCTGACGATGACCGTCGTCCATGTCGACCCTGACCAGGGCGAGCTGAAACTGCGCTTTCACTAACGCAGCACCTGGCTGACGCGCCACCAGGGTCCCCAGGGGTTGTGGACGGCGACCAGATCCATTGGAGTTCCATCCGCAGCGGCGGACAGAACCCGTTCCACCGCCGGCTCCAGGGTGATCAGCTGCCGTCGGATCGATCCTGACTCCAGCCAGTAACGCAGTCCATCAGCGTCGCGACGGAACTGTCCCTGAAGCTGTTCTCCGTGCCGTTCGGCAGGTGTTTCAGCAGCGTCCGGCAGGGAGAGGTCAGCCCCCTGTGCCGCTTCCAGCGATCCGTCCTGCATCAAGATCTCGGGGTGTCGCAAGGACCGGTGCTGGGCCTCGAGCCAGTGCGGATGCCAGCAGGGCCAATCCCAGACGGGCATCACGGCAGCGGGTGCCTGGGGATCATCAATCAACTGCTGCTGCAGGGAATCGACGGGAAGCTCGCTGGGTTGCAGCTTCATCCGTACGGCCAGGGCTGCAGCCAATCCGGCGGCCTGGCCGATGTTGAGGATCAGCGGTTGCAGCCGGGTTGCCCCATTGGCCATGTGGCTGACGCTGAAGCACTTCTCCGCGGCGAGCAGATTGGACACATCGGCGCTCAGCAGAGCTCCAAAAGGGATGCAGAAGGGCGTGCCGGTCCAGCGCCCCCCCCAACGACAGCTTTTTGGAGCCAACGGCCAGTCCTCACCGGGGTAATGGTGGTCATTGGCGTAGGTGCCCACAGCGATGCTTGAGGAGGACAGGTGGCTGCGTCTCGCCTGAGTCGTCACCGGCAGCAGATCCCGTTCAGTGACCACCGACTGACCCCTCATCCGGCGTCCTTCCCGCCAATAGGGCATCAGAGCGAGGTGCGCTCTGGCGGAGGGGAAGGCATCACCACGGCTCAGCCAACCACCGCTGCAGCGGGAGAGCTGATCCAGGAACTGCAGGCTGTGCTGCTGCATCTCCCGATCCAGAGCCTCCCGTTCTGATGCCAGCGGCGCGATGGAACGACCCAATCCGTGATGCCAGTCGTTGCCGCCCAGAGGCCAGTTCAGCATCACCAGACCTCCCGGCAGACGTCCGTAGGTGAGCGTGCGTTCCAGGCCGACAGCCTCCAGGGCTTTGTCAAAAGGAGCGGCTGGTGCTGACAGTGCAGAGGACTCCGGAGCCGCCGCAGTCAGCTGTCCCATCACCACCCAAGTGGGCGACTGCACGGGTTGCTGACGGAAAAAAGCATCCGTTGCCAGGGCATCAGCCGAAGGGGCACTGGGTTCATTCCAGGTGTCCTTGGACTCCCAGCCCCAACGGAACGGTGCGTCCGCCAGGGCGATCAGGTCACCCAGATCACTGCCGTCGACCCAGATGCGGCTGTCCAGTCGATGCCGTTCGCCGTTGCATTCCAGATCAAGAGCCTGAATCCGGTCTCCGCGTCGATCGAGTCCCAGCAAGCAACAACCGGACCACCACTGGAGCAATGGCTCGGCTTGAACCCAGCTCTGCAACAGGTGCTCGGCTTGCTGCGGCCGGAACCCGAAACAGCTGACCCAGTTCTGATCGAGCCCTTCGGGCACGGTCGCCGCCAGGGTTCGGATGAACTGACCCCAGAGGCCCGTCTGCCAGCAGCTCAATTCGTGGCCATCGGGGGCACTCACACCGGCGGCACTCAGCATTCCCCCCAGCCACGGTCCAGGGGTCAGCAGCAGCGTCTGAGCGCCCGAGCGCGACGCCTGAACGGCAGCTGCCACGCCACCGGTGCCTCCTCCCCAGACGATCACGTCCCACGCCATACCGGCAACAGACCAGAAAAGTGAGGTCGTTAGGATCCGGCGTCGCGGTTGTGCGGCGGAGGTCCGAATTCAACGATGCCCTACACCCTCACGACTCCGCTCTATTACGTCAACGATCGGCCGCACCTGGGCAGCACCTACACAACCCTGGCATGCGATGCCCTGGCCCGCTTTCAGCGCTTGAATGGCTACTCCGTGGTCTTCATCACTGGCGTTGATGAACATGGCCAGAAGATCCAGCGGACAGCCGAAGCCCGGCAGCTGAGTCCCCAACAGCACTGCGATGGCATCAGTGCCAGCTACCGCGAACTCTGGTCGCGCTGGGGCATCAGTCAGGACCGTTTTGTCCGCACGACGGATCCGCGACACCTGCAACTGGTCGATCAGTTCTTTGCCCGGGTCAAAGCCTCGGGGGATGTGATCAGCGGCCGCCAGACGGGTTGGTACTGCGTCGGTTGTGAGGAATACAAGGATGATCCAACCGAGGCCGTTGATCCCAGCTGCCCGATCCACCAGAAGCCGCTGGAGTGGAGAGATGAGGAAAACCTGTTCTTCCGTCTCTCGCGCTACCAGTCCCAGATCGAGGAGCTGGTGGCCAGGGACGACTTCATCCAACCGGCAAACCGACGCCAGGAGGTCCGCAATTTCGTTGCCCAGGGACTCCGGGACTTCTCCATCTCCCGGGTGAACGTCAGCTGGGGGCTGCCGGTGCCGGGTCATGACGGCCACACCTTCTACGTCTGGTTTGATGCTCTGTTGGGCTACCTCACCGCCCTGCTGGATGACGGGGAGCCGGTGGACCTGGATCGTCTCGAGAAGTGCGGCTGGCCTGCGTCCGTGCATGTGATCGGCAAGGACATCCTGCGGTTCCATGCGGTGTTCTGGCCGGCGATGCTGATGTCCGCCGGACTACCGCTGCCTAAATCGGTGTTCGGCCACGGCTTTCTCACCCGGGAAGGCCTGAAGATGGGCAAGTCGCTGGGCAATGTTCTCGACCCGGAGCGGTTGTTGGACTGCTGCGGATCGGATGCTGTTCGTTGGTACCTGTTGCGGGACATTCAGTTCGGAGACGACGGCGATTTTCAACAGCAGCGCTTCGTTGATCTGGTGAACAACGATCTGGCGAACACCATCGGCAACCTGCTGAACCGCACCTCCTCCATGGCCAGGAAATGGTTCGCTGACGCCGTTCCGCCCCACACCGAAGCCGTGGGTTCAAAGCATCCTCTTTCCATGGCGGCCACCACGACGGTGGCAACGGTTGTGACATCCATGCCGGCCCTTGGCTTCAAGCCTGCGGCGGAAGCTGTTCTCCAGCTGGCCATCGCAGCCAATGGTCATCTCAACGACACAGCACCCTGGAGCCGGATGAAGCAACCCGGCCAGGAAACCGAGGTCGGCGATGACCTCTATGCGGTACTGGAGGCCACCCGGATTGTGGGATTGCTGCTCAGCCCGCTGCTGCCGGAACTGAGTGAACGAATCCTGGAGCAGCTCGGCACCAGCATCAATCCCGATGGCTGGACCGAACAGTTGAACTGGGGTGGGCTGGTCAGCGGAGCGGCTCTTCCCAAACCATCTCCGGTGATGCAGCGCCTTGAACTCGAGGAGTCCCTCTGATCGGATGGGCCGTTCCTCCCTGCTGATTCCTGCACTGCTTCTGCTCGGTACCGGGTTGATCGGTTGCAACCAACAACCGACTGCACAGCAGGATTCCGCTCCCCCCTTCGTCTTTCGCTCCCTCGACCTCAACCAACGCCGTAAAGACGGATTGAGGGACTGGGATCTCAGCAGCCCTGAAGCGCGATACGACCTGTCGAGCCGAACGGTTCGCGCCCGCCGTCCCACCGGGATTCTCTACAGGAACGATCAACCCTCGTTTCGGATCAGTGCCGAGCTGGCCACGGTGCTCAAGGACGGCGAGATGGTGATCCTGGAAGGACAGGTTCGGCTTCAACAACTCAACGACCAAGCCATGCTGATCCGTGGGGATCGACTGGTCTGGAAACCAGCTGAATCACGCATGGTGATGGATCAGAACCCTGAAGCCCTCGATGAGTTCTCGCGATTGACAGCGAGGCGTCTCACCTTGATCCAGACCAGCAACACCCTGCGTTTCGAAGGCCCAACACAGCTCCTGCGCTGGAAAAATCGTCGACAAGCGGAGCTGGAACCCGACACGGACATTGTGGCCAGCAAGGGCATCTGGAATCTTGAGACCGGAGACCTTGGGGTGAACGGCCCCGTTCGTGCCTCGCGGAACAAGGACCTGGAAGTCACAGCCTCAGCCTTGAAGGGCAACACCCAGAAGGGGTTCCTGGATCTGATTCAGCCCGTTCGTCTCAAGCAGAACGAAGCAGACATCAACGCGGGGACCACGCGTTGGAATCTTGCTGATCAACGCTTCAAATCAAGCGCCCGATTTCAGGGCAAGCGCCAGGACGCAACAGCCACGGGCAATGGTTTTGTGATCGACGAAGCGACCACGACCGTGATCATTCCCAAGGCCTGTCGCTTGTCGCAACCAGGAGAGTCGTTGACTGCACGACGCTGCAGCTGGAACTGGCTGACCAACCGTGTGGTGGCCGATGGGGATGTGGTGCTCAGACGCCGGGAACCCGACCAGGAGACCAGGGCTCCACGGATGGAAGGTCAACTGGGCTCCAGCGAAGGCGTCCGCTTCGGCTCCAGCGGCCAACGGGTTCGCTCCAGCATTCGCTTCACGCCGGATCAACCCGGCAGTGCAACCCCGTCGTCGCGGTCTCCAGTTTCGTTCTGAGCCGCGCTCCCCACCCCTCAAGCCATTGCTCATCCGCCTGGCTGAAGCAGCGTTCGGACCATCCACCGAGAATGACCACTCCCTCAGACCCCAGGGGAACAATCAGAACAGCAGGAAGGTTGTCCAGGACAGGATCAAATTCATGGCGGCCGGGGAACAGGGTTGTGTTGACAAGACTGACGGTCGTCTCACGCTCCATCGCTCGTCGACAGATCGGACCTGGCGTGAACACTGCATCAGCGTCACGCAGCAGACCGCGGCGGAGAATGACCTGATTCCTCCAAAGCACGAGAAGGGTGGCGGCCGGAGTGGCTGTCAGCAGCATGTGGCTGCCCCAGGCCAGCTCCTCCTTCAGGTCTGCCTGCAAAGAGGGTTCCAACCGCAAGCCCTGTTCACCGATGAGTTGGCGCGGTTTCACCTGGGTTGGATCAGCTCTGGTCCAAAGCACAGCCACCAGCATCAGACCAACAGAGGCCATGCCGCAGAGGACCTCTGCCCGTTGCAGCTCGGGAGTGAACGATTCCGCCAGGCCGGCATTGAGCAGCGTCAGCGTCAACAGCAGCACGCCACAGACAAGAACGACGCGGGCGGGGGTGGGCATCAGGCCATCCTGGACTGGCAGAACCGCCACATCTTGCTCAAATGTGTCTGTGATGCCTGATTCGCATGAACAGTGCAGAGGCCTTTGCCGCCATTGCCCTTGCTGCCGTGGCCTGCGACGGCAGCCTCGGGCGTGATGAAGCCCATGCCCTGAGGACCCAGCTGGAATACCGGTCGTGGTACAGCAGCAGTACGGAAGCTGACATGGGGGATTTGTTTGACCGTCTGCTTCACAACCTGCGGGATCAGGGTGTCGGTGGCCTCATTGAACAAGCTCTGCCGGTTCTCAGCTCGTCCCAACAGCAGAGTGCCCTTGCGGTGGCTGCTCACCTGACTCACGCCGATCGCAATGTCACCGAAGAAGAGTCGGCCTTCCTCCTGGATTTATCCCAGCGCATGGCCCTTCCAGAAGGGGAGGCCGCTTCAATTCTGGTCGCAATTGAAGCGTTGAATCGCGACAGGCTGGATGGCTGACGGCAGACTGCACACCATTGTTGTTCGGGATGGTCTGATGTCGTTCCTGCGTCGACTCGCCAGCGTTGTTGCAATCGTTGGGCTGGTGGTTCTGGTGGGCTGTCCCCTAGCAGCCCAGGCCATCTCACCCATTGATCTCGGCAGCAGTCGTCCTGACGAGCGCATTCTGGATGATGCCGATGTGTTCAGCCGGGCCAGTCGCTCAGAACTCACCTCACGCCTCCAGGATCTCGCCGCTGATCGTGTTGATGCCCGGGTTGTGACGCTGAGGCGCCTCGACTACGGCCTGAACCTTGATGGCTTCGGTGAAGAGCTTCTGGCTCAATGGTCGTCCAGTGGCTCGGAACCACTTCTGCTGCTGTTGATTGAGACCCAGAACAAGCGGGCATCGATCGCTGCGGACGCTTCGCTGCAATCGCAACTCCCCGAAGCGCTGTTGACCAGCACAGCGCGCACCACCATGAGCGTTCCCCTGCGTGAGGGAGATCGCTACCGGCAAGCCACCCTCGATGGCATCAACCGTTTGAGCACCGTCCTCGGTGGGGGCGAGGACCCGGGTCCACCAGCGGAAATCGTTCGCACCACTCTCCCCACCAACATTCCTACCCAAGAGGAAACGGAAAGCAGCAACGCCACGACCTGGATCATTGTGCTGCTGGTGCTCGGCACCATCATCCCGATGGCGACCTGGTGGGTCTTCTCCCGATGATCGTCTGAGCCGATGGCCACGCGGAACTGGATTGGTCTGTTCTCCCAGGGTGAGGGCGACAACCTGACCAACGAGCTTGAGCGTGGCTACGAGGCGGCCTTGCTGATCCAGAGCCTGGAGCTGGAGTTTTACGCTGACCGCAAAGTCAGACCAGAGTTGGAACTTTCCGTCCCGCGATCCGTTCAAGCCACGGTTCTGCGGCGGTTCCACACCGCCCTTCAGATCTGCCGGTCCAGCCTTTCAAACGTTTCGCCCAACCGCGGGCAGCTGGATCCACAGGAATTGCGTCAACTTCAGCTGATTGAGACGGTCGTAAGCCGCTATGCGAGCAAGCGGTCATCCAGCAAAAGCGGAATGAGCACGGCACCGGAACCGTTGCCGCGCTCCCTGCTCGGGGTGTTCGATTCAGTCCGCCGTCAGTTGGATCCGACCTCGGAGGAATCGGTGGTGGCAGGCTTCCGCCGCCGGCGCGATTCAACCCTGGCGTCGCTGCGAATCCTGCTGCTATTGGTGTTAGTACCGCTGCTGGTTCAGCAGGTGTCGAACACCTACATCGTCGGGCCGGCGGTGGAGCGTCTGTCCCCCGATCTCTCCTTCCTCAGTTACCCAAAACCTCAACTCGAGGAAGTCGCCGTTGAGAAACTGCGGATTTATAAGGAAGAGCTCGAATTTGATGCCCTGTTGAAAGGGGAGGAGCCGCTGTCCTCGGATCTGTTGGTGTCCAAGCTCAGGGAAAGGGCAGAGGAACTCAAGGACGAGGCTGATCGAGAGAGCGTTCAGGCCATCAAGAATGTGCTCGCTGATCTTGCAGGTCTGTTGGCCTTCATTGGCGTCTGCCTTGTGAGCCGAGATCAGCTGCGCGTTCTGCGTGGCTTTCTCGATGAGGCCATCTATGGGTTGAGTGATTCCGCCAAAGCGTTCGCGATCATCCTCTTTACAGACATATTCGTTGGTTACCACAGCCCTGAGGGCTGGACCGTTCTTCTGGACGGCATTGCCCATCACTTCGGTCTGCCGACTCAGGAGAACTTCATCCTGTTGTTCATCGCCACCTTCCCTGTGATCCTGGCGACGATCTTCAAGTACTGGATCTTCCGCTATCTGAACCGCGTCTCACCCTCTTCAGTGGCGACTCTCAAAGGCATGAACGGTGGCGGCTGACCTGAACCAATCCAGGCTCGTCCTTGTAAGTGGCCCCTCCAGAGGCGGGAAAAGCCGCTGGGCCGAGCATCTGTTGTCCGAGGACCTCGACGTCAGCTATGTGGCCACGTCTCCTGATCGTCCTGATGATCAAGACTGGCAGGCCCGTCTGGAGCTGCATCGGCAACGACGCCCCAGCCACTGGCGTTTGGTGGAGGCAGATGCTGATCTCACCAGTGCCCTGCGCACGATTCCTCAGCACTCATCCGTGTTGATTGATGCGCTGGGGGGCTTCGTGGCCTGCCATCTGGATGACTCTGACGAGGTCTGGAACGAATGCTGCAACGGGCTGATCCAACAGTTGGCTGGTATGCACCAGACCTGCGTGCTGGTCATCGAGGAAACCGGATGGGGCGTGGTTCCACCCACGCGCATCGGCGGACGCTTCCGCGATCGCCTGGGTTCCCTGGCGCAACGCCTCGATCAAGAGGCTGATTCAGCCTGGCTGGTCCTGCAGGGACGGGCCATTGATCTGCATTCCCTCAGCCAGCGCGTGCCATGACCCTTCCTGAGCCGACATCACCCCTGCGGGTTGTGCTCTACGAACCCCAGATCCCCCCTAACACGGGCAACATCGCTCGGACTTGCGCTGCATTTCAGCTGCCCTTGGCGTTGATTGAACCGCTTGGGTTCTGCATCGATGATCGGTCGGTGCGGCGTGCCGGGCTTGATTACTGGCCCCATGTGCAGCTCTCAACCCACAGCGATTTGGACCATCTTTTGGCTCAGCTGACGCATCCCTATCGCTTGATCGGCTGTAGCCGTTACGGGGGTGACAGCCTTGGCGACTTTCAGTTTCAACGTGGTGATGTGCTGCTGTTCGGCCGCGAGGACAACGGGCTTCCCAATCGAGTGAGAGAACAGTGCGACCGCATCCTCACCATTCCGATGCCCGGTGGCGTTGACGCAGATGGTCAAGGGGGTGTGCGAAGCCTGAACCTATCCGTGGCCTGTGCGCTCGTGGCTTACACAGCAGGCCACCAGCTTCTGCTGTGGTGATGAGGCGACTGCACCAGTTGGTATTGCAGGGCCATGGCCACTTCGTTACTGTTCGACCGACTACACCTTCGGGATGCGCTCAGTTCTGGTGTTGGCTGCTTCCATCACCCCTCTGTTGAGTGTGGTTGGTTGGCATGCGCTGCCAGGACAGGCGGACAGCAAGTCCTTCACCTTTGCTGAACTGCCTCCTTTGCCGGAGGACGATGCGATCGTCGCCTCTTCAGATAAGCCGGCCTTCTGGTTTCGTCTTCGGCAACGCACCTCACTTCCCCGCCTTGCGGCCTCCCTCGATCTCTCTTCGGCACGTTTTGCCGAGATCAATGATCAACCGGTAACTCACGTGTTTCCCTCCGGCAGCTGGTTTGCGATTCCTGCTGTTGCCCAGGATCGCGCTTTGTTGTTGGTCGGCGTTGAGAACGAATCAATCCGCACGGAACCACCGATCACAGCGCCTCCTCCAATTCGTTCCACCGCATCCATTCAGCGGGGCGATTCCCTTTCCAGCTTTCTCAAGCGCCACGGGATCAACAAGGAGGAGTTGAAGAAGTTCAATCCAGGGCTCACCCTCTCCGAACTCTCCGTCGGCACCGAAGTGAGGGTTGCCAAAGCCGCAACTGGCCAGCAGCTTCTGGCCATTCGTCCCAGCATCAGTAGAGGTGCCAGCTGGCCTGATCGTCCAGCCCTCTCCAACCCACAGGCGCCTCAACGTGAATCCCATCGGGTGGCACCTTCAACGACTTACACCTGGCCCACAAAAGGGGTCTTCACCTCCGGCTACGGCTGGCGTTGGGGGCGAATGCACAAGGGAATTGATATCGCCAACAGCACAGGCACCTCCGTCCATTCAGCCCGTGATGGCATTGTCACTTTCGCAGGATGGAGAGGTGCTTACGGCTATCTCGTAGAGATCGATCACGGAGATGGCGATTCCACCCGCTATGCCCATAACAGTCGTCTGATGGTGTCCAAGGGGCAGGTGGTCCCCCAGGGAACACGCATCTCTCTGATGGGAAGCACTGGCCGCAGCACTGGCCCTCATCTGCACTTCGAAATCCGGCGTTCCAACGGTGCAGCCGTGAATCCGCTTAGCAAGTTGCCCCAACGGCAAGCCTGACCCAGCTGATTTCATCAGCACAATCGTTCTGTATATGACTGCTGTCGCCATGACAATGAACGAGAGAATTTCAATGTCAGAGGGGAGACTTGAACTCCCGACCTCAGGGTTATGAATCCTGTGCTCTAACCAGCTGAGCTACTCTGACGAATGGCCTTCAAGCCAGTCTCCATCATACATCTCAGCGTTCCTTGAATGGCTGGATGGAGGCTCAGCGCATCTCGATTGCACTCAGACGATCACGGAAACTGCTCGAATCAGAGCTGATGTCTGGCGAAGCCAGAGACACCGGAGCGGGTTGGGCGGAGCGACGAGTCATCTGACCTTGAGAGCGTCTGGACCTGGAGCCAAAGCCTGGCATCCGCAGTGCACCTGTGGAGGAGTCCCGATCGAGGGGGCGCTTGCTGAGATCACCTTTGAGTTGATTCAGCAGACGAAAATGCCCCGTGGAACTGTATTTACGCTGAAGGGATGGATCCCAGATCATCGAGCGATCATTCATAAACACAGTCTATGGCTTCGCAGAGGGGCGGTCGTGATAAATTGACATACGAAACTTGTAGTCGTATCGACTTCGCTTAAGGAGTTCGACGATCGAGTTCAACCTCACCGCACCCCGAACATGACCGACACCGGTTGTCTGCGTGTGGGCCATCAGGCCCCCGATTTCACCGCCACCGCTGTGGTGGATCAGGAATTCAAGGAGATCTCCCTGTCCCAGTACCGCGGCAAGTACGTGGTGCTGTTCTTCTATCCCCTGGATTTCACCTTCGTCTGCCCGACTGAGATCACGGCCTTCAGCGACCGCTACGCCGATTTCTCCAGCAAGAACTGTGAAATCCTCGGCGTTTCCGTCGACAGCAAGTACAGCCACCTGGCCTGGATCCAGACCCCTCGGAATCAGGGTGGTATCGGTGATATCAACTATCCCCTCGTCGCCGACCTGAACAAGGAGATCGGTAACGCCTTCAACATCCTTGACGAGGAAGGCAAGGCACTGCGTGGCCTGTATCTGATCGACCCCGATGGGGTGATTGTTCACGCCACCATCAACAACCTGCCCGTGGGCCGGAACGTTGACGAGACCCTGCGTCTTCTGCAGGCATTCCAGTACGTTCAGTCCAACCCTGACGAAGTCTGTCCCGCCAACTGGACACCTGGTGCTGCCACGATGCTGGAAGATCCCCAGGGTTCCAAGGAGTATTTCTCCGCCATCGGTTGATTCGTCAACGCTGAACGAATCACTCAGGACCCTGTCGCCTCTGGCGGCAGGGTTTTTTGCATGAGTTGATCGATCGCACCAGGCAGGGTGTCGGCCATGGCGATTGTTTGTCCATCGCTGACCACAATGCGCGTCAAGGACGGTAGCCCCCCTTTGCTGGCCCGCAGATAAACGGGTTCCACATAGAGAAGGCATTTCCCGACGGGAACCACCAGCAGGTTCCCCTGCACCACCTGGGATCCGCCGCGATCCCAGAGGCCGAACAGCTGACTGATCTCCGGGTCCTGATTGATCAAGGCCTGAACCTGTTCGGGGCCAAGAATCGGCGTGTCCTTGGGAAAATCAATCTGAACCAACTTGCCGTAATTCTCTCCGTCGTTGCGTGCAGCCAACCAGGCGGTGAGATTGGGACGAGCCAAGGGCGTAAGGGGCTGAAGCAGCAGGAACTCGGAGCTGCTGCGGTCCTGCACCTGGGCTGTGATGTGATAAGGACGCACTGAAATCTGCTCACCGTCGTACACCTCCAGCGGCACCTGCCAGACGTCGTCTCCGCTGTAAAAAACACGAGGATCTTCAACGTGATATCGCTGGAGTTGTTTGACCTGAACATCAAACAATTCCTCGGGAACCCGTAAGTGATCGCGAACCGATGACGGCAGGGAAGAAAGCGGTTGAAACAGGTCCGGAAAGACCCGAGCCCAGCCTTGAATCAACGGATCATCAGGCTCACTGATGAACAACTGCACGCTGCCGTTGTAGGCATCCACCACTGCCTTGACTGAATTGCGGAGGTAACGATCGGAATCGCTGCTGGAGACAGCCGCGCTGTAGGGATAGGTGGACGAATGGGTGAACCCCTCCACAACCCAGTACTGATGCTGACTGGATGCGGACGTTGACTGGCCGGATTGAGGAATCGAAATCAGGTACGGATCGCCGCGGAGATCAAGAAAGGGAGCGATCGCATGGACCCGCTCACGAACTTCACGGCGGATCAGAAGTTTGGAGGACTGATCAATGGACCCCGCAGTCAGCAGCCGGGGTTCCAGCAGATAGGTGGCGGCTGCAGCCCGCTGAAGCCAGTGGCCGATAGGAACTCCAGCGCTGCCGCGGTAATGGGTGTAGACGTTCAGATCACCTTCCGGGTAGTCGAATTCATCAACCCGGGTGGGAGCCACTGCATAAGGGGACCTGAGCATGCCGAAGTAAAGAGCCGCGTCCTCCACTGGAATGGCCCGTTCCACGTCCTCCCGCTCGATTCCAAGCTCGAGATTGCCCTGGATCCTGGTGTCCGAGCCCAGGTCTCTGATGAAGTACTCCGGCAATCCATCGTCTCCGTGGGTGTTCACCGGGCTCACCGTGAAGCCGTAGCCATGGGTGAACACGAAATGCTGGTTCAACCAGGTCTGGGAACGTCGGGGAAGAGCCGATTGATCCAGCTCCCTCGCCGAGAGAATCACCTGCTGGGGTGTATCCCCACGACGTAAGAGCGGATAACGATCAACGGAAGCCTGGGGAAAGCGGTAGTACACCCGCAGCTGCTGCAGCTGACGGTTGGTTTCCAGGAGCGGAGCGCTGTCCCAGAGCCTGAGATTGCTCAGAGTGCTGGCCCCTTGCTCAAGGTCCGCCCGCGTCAGCGAGAGTTCAGGCTTGTAGGAGACCCGGTTGATCCCATCGAGTTGAAAGGCATGCCGTGTGGATCGAATCGCCTCCTCGAGGTAAGGCGTCTGAAGTGATATTTCCTGCGGGCGAAGAATCAGCCAGCGACTGAAAGGGGTGAGGGTGAATTCCAGGGCCAGGGTCACGGCGAGGGCCAGCAGCAACCCTCGACGAAGACCATTCGATGCGGGCAGCAGCAGGGCCAACGCCAACAGCAGAAGTTCAAGCGTGAGCAGCAGCCGGAATGGTTGTGTCACCGCCCGTTGAAGCCAGCCGGCCCCGGCGACGATGCCGTGCTGATGCCACAGCAGAGCATGCCTGGACAACCAGCACTGGCCAGCCAGAAGCAAAAGCACCATGGCCGCCATGAACAACAGCAACCGGCGGTTTTGTGGGTTTGGCAGAGCGCAGCCCCAGTCGCTCAGCGCCGGGGGACGGGTCAACAGGGTCTGCGAGTCGAAGCCCAGGCAGAACAATGCGCCGGAGCTGAGCAGGGCGATCAACAGCTGCAGCGCTGCGAAGCGACCCAGCGCGAAGCTGACATCGGTGTGAAGGAATGGTTCCTGCAGCCCTGATGGCGGAATACCCCAGGCGAGGGCCCAAACACCCCAGGCTCTGGCCGCAATCAGCACCACTGCCGTTGAGACAAACCAGGGAAGCCAACGCCTGAGACGCGGGTGCAGCACCGCCACCAAACTGATGAACAGCAGGGGCGGCAGCTGCGGCTGATGCATGGACAGCTGCCAGCCACTGGCGAGGGTCATCGAATCATCAAAGGCCTGCAGAAGCAGAACGTTGATCACCGCCAGACCCACCAACTGCAGAGCGACCGCCAGCAGCAACATCACGGAATAGCGCCAGCCCTTCAGACGCACCGTTGAGCCGGGCTGGGACGTTGAATCGAAGGAACGACTCCAACGAATCGCGAGTCCGATGGGGAGCAACGCCGCTAACCCACCGGCCAGCTGAAGCAACCAGCGGTGCAACAACACCTCCTCCAGCTGAAATTGTTGAAACCAGGACCATTCGACCTGCATGCGGGCCGCCAGCAGCACCAGCGGAAGCAGCAGCAGGAGGACTCTCATCCCAGTCCGGCCAGTTCCATGAAGCGATCGTGGTGAAGCGTCTCTTCCTCCATCAAGGCGTCGACAAGTCGATCCATGACCTCCCGTCGCGATTCCAGCAAGGACACCGCCTGAGCCAGGGATTGCTTAGCGAGGTCGCGAATGCGGGTGTCGATGGCCTGGCCGGTGCTTTCGGCGTAACCGGGCCGCTGGCTGAACCAATCGCGCCCCAGAAACACCTCAGTGCCTGGACCTTCAAGAGCCACAGGTCCAAGTGACGAGAAGCCGAACCGAGTAACCATTTCCCTTGCCAGCTGAGCCACCATCTGCAGATCACCGCTCGCCCCCTGGGTGATCTCCAGCGGTCCGAAAACCACCAGCTCCGCGGCTCGTCCGCCGAGGGAGACAACCAGATCCGCCAGGCAGGAGGCTCGGGTAATCAGGCCGGAGTCGAGCTTCTCCTCATCCGGCATGAAACGGGTGTACCCGCCTGCTGCTCCCCTGGGCAGGATCGTGACCTTGTCGAGCTTGTTGGCATCGGGCAACAGGGCAGCCACCAGGGCATGGCCGACTTCGTGATAAGCGATCAGTCGCTTCTTGGCACTGTCCTGAAGCGGCTTGGCACTGAGCCCCATGGTGATCCGTTCCAGGGCTCCTTCCAATTGGCGGACGCTGATGAAGGGCTGCTGCTCCCGCGCCGTGAGGATGGCCGCTTCATTGATCAGATTGGCCAGCTCAGCACCGGAGAAACCAGGAGTCCGGCGGGCCCAGGCCGCCAGATCGATTTCTGGATCCAGGGGGCGTGTGCGTGCATGGACAGCCAGGATCGCTTCGCGACCACGGCGATCCGGCAGAGAAACATCGATGCGCCGATCAAACCGTCCTGGACGGGTGAGGGCCGCATCCAACACGTCAGCTCGGTTGGTGGCCGCCAGAAGAATCACGCCTGAGTTGTCGGCGAAACCATCCATTTCGGTGAGCAACTGATTGAGCGTTTGCTCCCGCTCGTCGTTGCCACCACCAATGCCGGCTCCCCGCTGACGGCCGACGGCGTCGATCTCGTCGATGAAGACGATGCAGGGGGCCTTCTCCTTGGCCTGTCGAAACAGATCACGGACCCGGCTGGCACCAACACCGACGAACAGCTCGACGAATTCGGAGGCCGCCATCGAGAAAAATGGCACCCCCGCTTCGCCGGCAATGGCACGGGCCAACAACGTTTTTCCCGTGCCTGGGGGGCCCACCAGCAGCACGCCACGGGGAATCTTGGCGCCAAGTCCGGTGAATGTTTCAGGCTGCTTGAGAAAGGTGACCACCTCCTCAAGCTCCTCCTTGGCGTCGTTGATGCCGGCGACGTCCTCGAAGCGAACCTGAAGGTCCTCCTGGGGCTTCAGCCGTGGCTGACTGCGACCGAACCCAAGGGCACGGTTGGCCATCTGGGCGGATCGTCGCAACAGGAAGGAGAGGCCCACCACCAACAGCAGCACCAGTCCGAGATTGCCCAGCAGGCCAGCCATGGCCTGCTCGCTGCGAATGTCCCGCACCGTCAGCGGCGTGGCGGATGCTTCGGCAGCCCTCAGGATCTGCTGATCGTTAGCGAAAATGCTGACGGTTGATTGGCTGCCATCGGGATAGGTGACCCGCACCTCTCGGCGGGCCGGGACAAGTTCCAGGCTGCTGACCTCGCCGCTGCGGATCTTATCCAGCAAGCTCGAGTAACTGACAGAGTTGGATTTGTCTCCGAACAAGCTCGGTAAAGATTGAGGAGACGACGATTCCTTCGACCCTTCCGATCCTGAAGTCACGACAACATTGAATTGTCTTGACCTTAGCGATTTGACGCAAGGCGTCCCGACAACAGACAATTGCCGTTTGGAATTGACCAGGCGCAATGGCCGTCCCGAAGAAGAAAACCTCGAAGGCCAAGCGCAATCAGCGCAGTGCCACTTGGAAAGGAAAGGCTGCCGTGGCGGCGAAGCGAGCCATGTCCATCGGTAAATCTGTGCTCAGCGGGCGAGCCCAGGGATTTGTTTATCCCGTGAGTGAAGCAGAGGGCGAAGAGTCCTAAGCCTTCTGCCTGATGCGGAGCTGGCGCAGCCGTCGGTCCGGATCAACCTCCACGCGGACATCGGCCTGAATCCGATCGAAACTCTGGGGGGGAATTGCCGTGAGAATCATGCGGATGAACCCCTTCAGGCTGTCGCTGTCCAGGGCAACACCTGTGTTTTGAAGCATCTGCTGCTCCTGCTGGCGCTTCCAGATCTGTGGTGATCGGAAGTCCTGGGCTGCGATCTGCCAGAGGCTGTCGAGTTCAGACCAGATTTGTTCGTATCGGCGCAGTTCGACCTGGACGGCCGCCCGGGCATCGCGTTCTTCTGAACGAATGGAAGGAAAGAGATGCTCACAACCGAGTTCGATTGAAGTGTTCTGAGCAAGTGGCTGGCAACCGACGAACCAGCCCTCCAGCAGGAGAATCTGCGCTGAACAGCTGCGCCAGCCGCATCGGTCCCCGCGGCCTTGACGCAGGGATTTATCGAACTGCGGCAGGTCCACCTGTTCGCCGTCTTTCCATCGGCTGAGGGTCTGAAGCAACAACGGCAGGTCGTGACTGCCCGGCAGGGCACGAGGCACCCCCCAAGGGTTACCGCCCATCGCCTGGTCCAGACGCTCCGCTTCAAAGTAGAAATCATCGATCGAGACCACCTGAAGCGACAGGTCAAGCTGCCGTGCTGCCCGTTCGAGCCAATGTCCAAGCGTTGTTTTGCCGCACCCAGGCAAAGCGCTCAAGCCGATCAGACGACGTTGGCCTTGATCCGTTGCTGCCTCGGTGAGCAAAGGCAGGCCGAGGCTCCAAAGCCAGTCCGGAGAGGCACTGGCGGGCCAGAGATTCAACGTGGCCTCAAGTAGCTGGCTGCTGCGCCACCGCTGCTCCCAGGCCACTGGATCAGAAACGTCGAGATAGCTCAGCAGACGCTGCTGATCGAGCGCTGGAAGATCGCGTTGGCCGTCAGGATCCAACTTTGAACGCCTCCAGAACAACCGCGTAGACAAAACCGAACCGAAGGTTGTCCAGCAGACGCCAGTGCAACGCCACGGGAGTCGTCAGAAACCGTCGACGCAGGGCCACCAGCAGTTCACAGCCGATCAGCGTCGTTAAGGCGTGGAACGTTCGCCCATCAACAGCATCCGAAAGAAGATCCGTCAGGCTGCTACCGAGCAGAAAGCCGACCAACACGCCGATGATCAACAGACTTCGGCGCCACCACGGACCAGAGAGAGTGTCCGCCAGGACAACTCCGATGCGGTGCTGCAAGCGGGAGAGCCGTGTGTGCTGCAGGGAGCTCATCCTGCGTTAGAGCCGAACGTCTGCAGATACTCCAGCGTCACCATCCCTTCGCGGCAAGGGGGGCCATTGACCTGAGTTGCAGGTGCTGACACGTCGCCGAGGTGATCAAACACGGCGATGGCCTCGCTGAAACGCTCCTTCAGGCGAACGTCCCAGGGGGAAGGAGTCAAGAGGCAGCGCAAGCCGGCAGCACGGGCGGCCTCCAGACCCGCTTCGGAGTCTTCGATCACCAGCGTTTGATCCATCGGAAGTAGAGATCGCTGCAAGGCGCACAGGTATCCCTGCGGAGAGGGTTTGCCTTCCTCCACGTCATCTGCAGTGACGATGCCCTGGAACAACGGCCTGAGATCGGGAGTGCTGCCCAGCAAGGCCTCCACAGAAGCCAGGCCACTCGAGGTCACTATCCATTGACGGATCCCGGCACCGTTCAATTGCTCCAAAAGGCGACGAACACCTGGCCGCAGAGACACGGCACCTGATCGAGCCAGCTCTGTGTAATGGACCCGTTTGCGGTCGCGAATCGCATGCAGCTGGGCCTCACTGAGGCTCATCCCTCTGGAGCCGGCGTACCACTGGACCCGCCTCATCCCACCGGGTATGGAAAGCAGTTCGGCGTACAGCTCCGGCCCCCAGGCGATCTCGAGATCCAGGTCAGCAAAGGCACGGTTGAAGGCCGGACGATGTCCCTCCATCTCCGTATTGGCCAAGGTGCCGTCCACATCCCAGAACACCCCCTGCAGCAAGGTCATCAACACCATGCGGAACGGGCACAATGCTGATACATGAGTGCCACCTCACCGCATACCTGGGTGCTTCCGGCTGTTGTGGATGTCTGTCCATTGCCTCAACTGCCGTTACCCCTTCCACTGAGAACACTGTTGCTTCGTCGCGGGTTGAGCGAAGCGCAGGTGGCAGACCTGCTCAGTCCGCCGGAACTGCCTAATGCCTGCAGCCATTTTCCGGATCTCCCGATCGCCGTCGATCGGATCTGTCAGGCCTGCGCAAACGGTGAAGCACTGGCGGTCTGCGGCGATTACGACGCCGATGGGATGACCAGTACCGCTCTGTTGCTGAGGGCCCTTGAACCACTTGGAGCCAAGGCGGAACCCGCGATCCCCTCCCGCATGGACGAGGGCTATGGCCTCAACCCAGCCATGGTGGATCGTCTGTATGCCCAGGGCATCCGGCTGCTGGTCACCGTGGACAACGGCGTCGCAGCAGAGGAGGCCCTCAGTCGGGCCAGGGCGCTGTCGATGGACGTGATCGTGACCGATCACCACACCATCCCCGAGCCCCGTCCCTGGATGACGGCGCTTCTTCATCCCGCCACCACGCCAGAAGACTCTCCCTACCGCGGTCTTGCGGGTGTGGGGCTGGCCTATGTGCTGGCCAGCAGCGTCGCCGAACGGCTGGGCCGCATGGAGGCGATTCAGGTGGCCCGCGATCTGTTCTGCATCGGCACGGTGGCCGACATGGCACCGCTGACCGGGGCGAACCGTCGGTGGTTGCTGGAGGGACTCGCCACGTTGCATCGCAGCCGCTGTGAAGGGCTGATGGCTCTTCAGCGGCTGGCGGGTCTCGGCGATACGCCCTTGAACGCTGAGGACATCGGCTTTCAACTGGCCCCGAGGATCAATGCGGTCGGGCGTCTGGGCGATCCCGTTCTGGTGGTGGACCTCCTCACCGAATCCGATCCCGGCAAAACCATGGCTTTGGCGCGTCGTTGTGACGATCTCAACCGCCAACGACGGGACCTCTGCGATGCCATCGAAGCCGAAGCAACCGCCCTGGTGGACTCGGATGCCGAGGGGAAGATTCCACCGTTTCTGCTGTTGGCCCAGAGCCACTGGCATCACGGGGTGATCGGCATCGTCGCCGCGCGTCTCATGGAGCGTTACCACCGACCGGTGGCGCTGCTGGCCGGTGATGGTGAGGGAAAGCTGCGGGCCTCAGCCCGTGCCCCCCTTGGCTTCGCCGTGGATCAGGCGCTGACAAGCTGCGCTGATCTGCTGGATCGGTTCGGCGGTCACCCGGCCGCCGGTGGTTTCACGGTGAAGGCCAGCCAGGTTCATGCGCTGCATGAGCGACTGAATCAACTCACCGAACCGTGGCTGAAGCAACAGGGGACAGGTCGACCGGTGCGTCCTGAGGCTTGTCTGAAACTCCAGGAGATCAACTGGGATCTTTGGGACGCACTCGAAACACTGACCCCCCATGGCGTCGGACATCCGGCTCCGTTGTTCTGGTCCAGGGGATGCGCAGTGGTGGATTGGCGGGCCCTGAATGGGGGGCACCTGGCAGTGACGCTGGAGCAGGGGGGACACCAACGACGCGCGGTGGCTTGGCGCTGCCCAGCATTGAATCCGATGCCACCACTGGTGGACGTTGCCTATGAGCTGAAACGCAATGTCTGGCGTGGTGAGCGACGGTTACAGCTCGAACTCAAAGCTCTCCGTGAGCACACAGAGAACGTGCGACTCAGCCTTGGTTCACTCAGCTACCTGGCCTGCCGCAAGCCCGCCGACAACTCATCCACTGGTTTTTGCGTAACCAATGCTGGTGGCGAGACTCTCGTGGCTGAAATCGACCACAACCAAAAATTGGTCTGCCAGGACCAGCGTGCCTCCGACTCCAGGATTCAGTCCTTGCTGCAGGAAGCGTCGCTGGCCCTTGGGTTACGAGCGTGATGCTTCAGAGCGCACCGCGGCGGTAGAAGAGGATGAAGATCACAGCGGGACCGGCCAGGGTGATCAGCGCAAGGGCACCGAAATTGGCGATCAGATGGAAGTCGATGCCCATGGCGATAAAACGCTCACACGTTGCGATTCAGGCACCAGATTACGGGGCCCTGGCTCACAGTCGGGCTCGGGCTCGGCCCCTCTGTGACGGCTTGTCACAGCTGCACTCATGACCAGTCAAACCCCACAGTGGCAATGCATCTCCCAGTGCGGTGCCTGCTGCCGACTTGCACCGGAGGAACGGGCCGAAGCCCTGGAAGCCCTGAACGACGCGGATCAGGCCACCTATCTGTCCATGGTGGGGGCAGATGGCTGGTGCATTCATTACGACAGTGGTGGTCGACGCTGTCGGATCTACGAGGATCGACCGCGGTTCTGCCGGGTCAGCAGCATGGTCCAGCTGTTCGACATTGCCTCCGATCAGCTGGATGCCTTCGCCATCGACTGCTGCCAGCAGCAGATCCGCTCGGTTTACGGCGGTCGCAGCAAAGAGCTGCGTAGGTTCAATCGCGCTCAACGCTGACGGGATGGCTGAGTTTCATGGCTGAGATCAACGAAGCCACGCGCCCTGGCTTTGCCATTGTTGTGTTCAGCACCTTCAGCACGGTGTTCATCGCCGAACTGGGGGACAAAACCCAGCTGGCGACACTGCTCCTCTCAGCTCAGTCCGGCGCGCCCTGGCTGGTGTTCCTCGGGGCGGCCTTGGCATTGATCTGCTCGAGCCTCGTGGGAGTGCTGCTTGGGCAATGGCTGGCCCGCACACTTCCGCCGGAACGGCTGGAAACCATGGCCGGTGTTCTCATGGTGGCCCTCGGACTGTGGCTGGGGGCTCAGGCAGCCCAGACGCTGCTGCTGGAGACAACCGGAGCCTGAACCATGGATCTCTCGCTTCTGATCTCGACCTTTCTCACCGTGTTCCTGGCGGAACTGGGGGACAAGACCCAATTGGCGACAGTGGCGCTGAGCGGAACCTCCGACAGGCCTTGGGCGGTGTTTGTCGGATCATCCTCAGCCCTCGTTCTGGCCAGCCTGTTGGGGGCGATGGCCGGTGGGTCGATCGCCAACCTGATCCCGACCGAATGGCTTCAACTTGCAGCCGCAGTGGGTTTCCTGATCATCGGATCCCAGCTGTTGAGGCGCAGTAGAAGCGATGAGAGTGCCGAGGACAACCAGGTCGACTCATAAAGTGAATCTGTTCTGAGCTCTCTGCACGGCCGGTCACCCCTTTGGCCGCTCTGAACATCTCCCGGTCATGTAGGCCGGATTTGATACCCCCACCATGAAGTTCTCGGTCGCTGACCTGCTGGATCAGCTTTCCTACGACCAGCCGGTTCCAAAGTCCACGCTGGCCAAAATCCTGAAGCTGACAAATAAAGCTGATAGGGAGCGTCTGGATCTCGCCCTCGATGGCTTGAGCAAGCTGGGGCTTCTCAGCCGGCAGGACGATGACGGCGTCGTGCGCGATCGCTGTGAAGACCTTTTCGATGCACGGCTGCGTTGCAGCAGCAAGGGGTTCTGTTTCGCCATCCGTGATGACGGTGGCGATGACATCTACATCCGTGATCACCAGCTGAATCACGCCTGGAATGGTGATCGCGTCCTGGTGCGTGTTACCCGCGAAGGCGGACGTCGACGATCCCCGGAAGGCGGGGTTCAATGCATTCTCGAACGCAGTACTCAGTCTTTGCTGGCGCAGGTTGAGCGTCAGCAGGACCGGATGGTGGCGGCTCCGCTGGACGACCGTATGCTCACCAGCATCGAGTTGCCGGCTGATGCGGAGGAGCACCTTCCGGACGAAGAGGCCACAACGGTCGTTGAAGTCAAGATCGATCGGTATCCGGTTGCCCAGCTTCCCGCCCAGGGTCATGTGGCCAGGCCGCTGCCCCTCAACGCCGGCCCAGCCGCGGATCGCAACCTCCTGCTCACCAAAGCCGGTCTGCACGAGCGACCTGCGGCACCACGGGGCTCCGTCAAATCCCCAGCCAGCAAAGGACGCACCGATCTGAGTGAGCAGCCGTCACTGCTTCTCAGCGGTTGGCAGCTCAGCGATGCCCCACCCTTGCCCGCGGTTCATGTGGAAGCCAGGGATGGCGGCAGTCGCCTTTGGCTGCACGCGCCATCCGTGGCGGAACGGTTCGGCCAAGGCAACAGTCTCGATCTCTGGATCCGAGAACGCGCTGAAGCCATCTGCCTGGGGGAGGAATGGCAGCCCCTTCTGACACCGGCCATCACCAAGGCCTGTTGTTTCAAGGCGGGGGAAGCCAGCGACGCCATCACCGTCCGTCTTGACATCGATGCCGATGGCAACCTGGCGGACTGGGAGTTCATGCTCAGCACGATTCGCCCGGTCGCCGACATCAGCGCCATCCAGCTCCGCGCCCTGGCTGAGCGCAAGCCCAAGTCGCGCAGCATTCCGGCAGCGTTGAAATCGATCAAGGATCAACTCGGACAGCTGGAGACCCTGTTGTTCTGTGCCGACTGCCTGATGGCGAAGGAGCGAGCCGATGGATCCGTGGCGCTTGATCTACGGCCACCACAGATGGAGGCGCTGGGAGATCTGCGATGGGCCGATCCCAGTGGTCAGGCCCATCGTTGGGGTGATGTCATCGATCGCACCGACCCCAACTCCATTCTTCAACCTCTGCTGAGGGCCGCCGATCGCGCCTGGGGACAGCACCGCGCCGAACTGCAGCTTCCGGGTATCTCACGGATCAGCAGCGAACCTGACCCCACGGTGCTGACCGATGTGGCGAAGACCGCCGTTGCCCTGGATCTCCCCCTCGAGCTCGATGACGACGGCAGTCCGACAGCTCAGGAACTGATCACGGTGTTTGCTGAGTCAGATCAACGCAGGGTGCTGGAGCAGCAGCTGAGTCATGCACTGGCTCATCCGCAGTTCCAGGCGGAAATCAAGCCCCAGGAGCCAACCGAGGACGGCAACCCCACCGATTCGGAGGCAGCCCCAGCTCCCTGGTGCTGCGCGTCATTGAGCTATGCCCACCTGGCCAACCAGCAAGTCATTCAGATGCTCCTGAGCGACGGTAAGGACCGACCCAATGTGCGTCAGAAGGAACGACTCAATCTTGGACGTCGTGGCTGTGCGGAGAATCTGCACTGGGCACTGTTCACCGGCGCACAGGAGGAGAAGCTGGTCAGCATCGTGAATCACCGTCTGGTTCAGCGGTTGAACAGCCGGCGACGGCAAGTGCTCGAACTCCTACGCGACCTGCAGGCCATGGTTCAGGCCAGGTCAGCAGAACCCCTGGTGGGTCAGGACGCCGAGGGCCGTGTCAGCGGCGTCCAGAGCTACGGCTTCTTCGTTGAGGTGGGAGAGACCCGGGTGGAGGGCCTTGTTCATGTGAGCTCCCTCAACGACGACTGGTACGAGTACCGCTCACGCCAGAACCGCCTCGTGGGTCGCAAGAATCGACGGGTCTACCAGCTCGGCGATCCAGTGCGCGTGAGGGTGATCAAGGTGGATGTCCTGCGCAATCAGATCGATCTCGAGGTCATCCCCGAACCGGCAGCGGACCGGGATGACAGCAGCGCAGACAGTGACGCAACGGAGAGCGAGGTCAAGCCGATGGCTGTGACCCTCAGCAACGTTTAACCATGCACCCCTATGTGCTTGCTGTCACAGGCGCCTCTGCCCAGCCGCTGGCCGAGCGAACACTGCAGCTGCTGCTTCAGGCTGGCCGCAGCGTGCATCTGGTCCTTAGCAAAGGTGCCTATGCGGTGTTCCAGGCGGAACAGGGCTTGCAGGTGCCCGTGAATCCAGAGCGCCAGGCCCGTTTCTGGCGTGAGCGTTTGAACTGCCCTGAGGGGGAACTGTTCTGCCATCGCTGGAACGACCAGAGTGTCGGCATCGCCAGCGGCAGCTTCCGAACCAGAGCCATGTTGATCGTCCCATGCAGCATGGGAACGGTGGGCCGGATTCAGGCCGGTGTGGCGATGGATCTGATTGAACGCTGCGCTGACGTGCATCTCAAGGAGGGGAGGCCGCTGCTGATTGCTCCCCGCGAGATGCCCTTCAGCCTGATTCACCTGCGCAATCTCACCGCGCTTGCAGAGGCAGGGGCGCGCATTGCCGCACCGATTCCCGCCTGGTACACCCAGCCCAGAACCCTTGAAGAGATGGTCGATTTCATCGTGATACGCCTGCTGGATGGCTTCGAGGATGATCTGGCCCCCCTTCAGCGCTGGACTGGGCCAATCGCATGAGCGCCCTTCAGCGCTGGCTGCTTGTGCCATGTCTGGCGCCCCTGCTTGGGCTGTTGCTGGCATCCGCGCTCAACAGCTCCGGCAACACACGCCTGCAGTTGCTGATCTGGCGCTCGCCATCCTTCCCCATCGGTGCTTGGACCGCCCTGGCTGGTCTCACAGGGGCAGGACTCAGTGCTGCGTCAGTTCTGTTGCTGGTGCCGGGTACCCCTCCGCTGCGACGCCAACGGCATCAACCGATGGAGCGGTCCAGGTACGAACCAGACATGGAGGAGGTGGTCACACCTCCTCCCCAGAGGGACGTGCGCGACCCAGCCCCCACCGTGGCAGTCCCTTACAGGATTGTTCAAAAAACTCGCCCCAGCAAGGGATCCCCCCCGTCAACAGATCCCGCACCATCGACAACGGCTGATACCAAGCGGCCCAGCTCTGATGGCTGGGGCGTTGATCCGGATCTGGGCTGGTGAGATGCGGCCAACGCTGACTACAGTTCCCGCAGCAATCAGGACCCGGTGAGCGACACTGCCGATTCGGCCTCCGCTGCGGCCCCCGACGAGACGAAAGCGGCTGCCAAGCCGAAGCCGAAACCCCCGAAACCGGAAGACAAGCCTTTTCCGGAATTCATCGACACCCTGTTCATCCCTGCGGTGAAACAGCAGCTCGAGGACAACGGCATCGAGGCCGAACGTCTGGAGCGGGTTGAAGGCGAGCGCCCAGTGGTGGGAGGCTCCTGTCCGATGGTGATCGGAGAACTTCCCGGTGGCCGTCGCTTCTGGCTCTGCTTCGGAAAGGCCGACATTGCAAGCCCGAAGCTTGTCGCCCTCGCCGATGCGGGCAGTGAACCGACCCTGCTGGAGTCATTCCTGATCGACGAAAAGCGGATGTCGTTGCCCTTGCTGGTGTCACGTCTGCTGCAGCGGCTGAATGGTCAGAAATGGCTCGGGCGTAACTGATCGGCTCAGACACCGCACTGGCAGCCCTACATTGGATCGACGTGAAATCGGAGTCGATGATCCCTCCAACCGCCGTCGCAGAGGCCAACGCTGTTGCCACAAAGGATCCCTTTAAGGACACGATCCTCACGCCGCGGTTCTACACCACGGATTTCGATGCCATGGCTGCCATGGATCTGCGTCCGAATGAGGCGGAACTGGAGGCTATTTGCGAGGAGTTCCGGAAGGATTACAACCGTCATCATTTCGTTCGCAACGACGACTTTGACGGCGCTGCAGACAAGCTCGACCCCGAAACCCGGCGGGTGTTCGTCGAGTTCCTGGAACAGAGCTGCACCTCAGAGTTCTCAGGTTTTCTTCTCTACAAAGAGCTGAGCCGTCGCATCAAGCAGCAGAACCCCCTGCTTGCCGAGTGTTTTGCTCACATGGCACGGGATGAGGCCCGCCATGCCGGCTTCCTCAACAAGGCCATGAGTGATTTCGGCATGCAGCTGGACCTCGGTTTCCTCACCGCCAACAAGGACTACACCTTCTTCCAGCCGAAGTTCATCTTCTACGCCACCTACTTATCCGAGAAAATCGGTTACTGGCGTTATATCGCCATCTACCGCCATCTGGAGAAGAACCCCGAGAGCAAGATTTTCCCGATCTTCAATTTCTTTGAGAATTGGTGTCAGGACGAGAATCGTCACGGTGACTTCTTTGATGCGCTGATGAAGTCCCAGCCGAACACAGTGCGGGGACCGATCGCAAAACTGTGGTGTCGATTCTTCCTGCTCGCGGTCTTCGCAACCATGTATGTCCGTGATGTGGCCCGCAAGGAGTTCTACGAAGCCCTCGGACTCGACGCACGGACGTACGACAAGATGGTGATCGAGAAAACCAACGAGACGACGGCTCGTGTTTTCCCGGTTGTTCTCGATGTGAACAATCCCAAGTTCTGGACCCGTCTTGAGCGTCTAGTGGAGAACAACGCAGCTCTGGACGCTGCAGACCGCAGCTCCAGCCCAGCTCCTTTGAAGGTTCTGCGTAAATTGCCGCGTTGGATCAGCAATGGTGCCGAGATGGCCAAGTTGTTCCTGATGTCACCAATTGACAGCGACAAGTTTCAGCCCGCTGTGCGTTGATCATTGACTGAATCCTTCTCTCAGGCCTGGAGTTCCACCCTTCAGGCCCTGCTGCAGCGCGGCAGCGGTGCTGGTGCCGATCTGGTGGAAGTGTTCCTGGAAAACACTGATCACCTCGGGCTTCTTGCGGAACAGGAACGAATCACGAGCGTTAATCCCACCTTTTCCCGTGGAGCCGGCATCCGTGTTTTTCTCAACGGCAGGGATGGTTTTGTCAGCACAAATGACCTGAGTACCGACGGCCTGACCCGGGCCTTGGATCAGGCCCTGGCCATGCTGAATCTTGAAGCCAACGGGCTTGCGGTGAACACCAGCTTCGAAGGTCTCGGTGCTCTGAAAGATTACGGACTCGAAAAGTCCAGTTGGCTTCAGCGATGCCCGTCCATGCGTGACGCCAGTTCCCGTTTGTTGGAGGGAACATCTCAGCTTGAGCGGCTCGGGCAGCATCTTCAGGTGCGTCGTGGCAGCTACTCAAGGGATTGGCAGGAGGTGCTGGTGGCCGCTTCCGACGGCACCTTCGCCCGTGACATTCGTCTGCATCAGTCCACAGGGCTGTCGGTCCTGGCCGCTGATGGTGAGCACCGTTCCAGCGTGGGCCGCCGTTACGGCAGCACAGACCGACCAGACGACCTGTTCACCTGGAACGCTGAAAGCAGTGCAGCTGAAGTCTGTGAAAGTGCCGGCACAATGCTCCGCGCCGACTACGTGGAAGCCGGTCAGATGCCTGTTGTGCTTGCCAACCGTTTCGGAGGCGTGATCTTCCACGAAGCCTGCGGTCACCTTCTGGAAACCACTCAGATCGAACGCAGCACCACTCCTTTCGCCGAGCGGGTGGGCGAGCTGATCGCCCATCCATCCGTCACAGCCATCGACGAAGGATTGAGCAGCGGAGCCTTTGGGTCCCTGTCCATGGATGACGAAGGGATGGAGCCACAGCGCACCGTGTTGATCAAGGACGGCATTCTCCAGCGCTTTATCAGTGATCGCGCCGGAGAATTGCGCACCGGTCATCAACGCACGGGCAGCGGTCGGCGTCAGAGCCATGCCTTCGCCGCCGCCAGCAGGATGCGAAATACCTATATCGATGCCGGTCAGCACAAACCGGAGGACTTGATTGCCTCCGTTGAGCGTGGCCTGTACTGCAAGTCGATGGGTGGAGGCAGCGTCGGCCCCACCGGGCAATTCAACTTCTCTGTGGAGGAGGGTTATCTGATTGAAAATGGAAATCTCACCAGCCCGGTGAAAGGAGCCACCCTCATCGGTGATGCCAAGGAGGTTATGCCGCGAATTTCAATGTGTGCTGATGACCTCGACCTCGCCGCGGGTTACTGCGGCTCAGTGAGCGGTAACATTTTCGTCACCGTCGGCCAGCCCCACATCAAGGTGGACTCCATCACGGTGGGAGGTCGCTGACCATGACCACAAACACCCTTGTTCCCAGCAATCTAAGGGATCGCGTTCAGGCATTGGCGACCGGCGCCGGAATCCGCCACTGGGATCTCGGGGCCGCCTGCAGTGATGACTGCTCGGTCCAGGTGGACCGCGGGGAAGCCAAGCAGATGAAAGCCGCCCAGCGCAGTTCAATCACGGTGCGGGTCTGGAACAGTGACGGCCTGGTGGGCATCACCAGCACTACGGACCTAACGGACGCCGGACTGTCCAGGGCCTTGGAAGGGGCCCAGCAAGCCAGTGCCTTCGGCAATCCCGATGATGTGCCGCAGTTTTCACCGCTGGCAACGGTTCCTCTGCCGCATCTGGATCGTCCCCTCAAGCCTCGGCAGGGCATCCTCCCGCTTCTGCAGAACCTGAAGACGGCGGAGGCCGAACTGCTCAGCCGCCATCCAGCCATCCAGACCGTTCCTTACAACGGTCTGGCCGAATCGCTCTCCACCAATCTCTACCTCAATAGCGATGGTGCCCTCCGCACGATGGAGCGAACCCAGGCCAGCCTTTATCTGTACGCCCGAGCAGAGGAAAGTGGCCGCAAGCCTCGCAGTTCCGGTGCGATCCGCATGGCCCTCGGCAGCGGTGAGCTGGACATCCAGGGATGCATCGATGAAGCGGTTGAACGAACCGTCGGTCACCTGGCGTATCAACCGATCGAGACCGGGACCTACCGAGTTTGCTTCACCCCTGAGGCCTTCCTGTCTCTGATCGGTGCCTTCAGCAGCATGTTCAGCGCAAGGGCCGTTCTCGATGGGGTCAGTCTCAGCACCCGCGAGAGCCTTGGTCAGTCGCTGGCGGTGCCCTTCCTCTCACTTGAGGACGATGGTCTCCATACGGATCACATCAGCGCCTCTCCCTTCGATGGCGAGGGCACACCAACCCAGAAACTGGCGTTGATCGAATCTGGTTGCCTCCGCAATTTCCTGCATTCAGAGGCCACGGCACGAGCTTTCGGTGTCCAACCAACCGGCCATGCCGGCCTCGGCGCCAAGGTGTCCGTCGGCCCTGATTGGTTCGTGGTCGGCACCACCCCCGGAGAAAGCAGCGGTCTTGATCTGGATCACACCCGGGAAACGGACACCTTCGTGCTGATCGAGGATCTCTCCGCCCTTCACGCGGGGGTTAAAGCCACCCAAGGCTCGTTCTCGCTGCCCTTCGATGGGTGGTTGGTGAAAGGTGGCGAGAAGATCTCCGTGGAGGCGGCGACGGTGGCCGGTGACGTCCGCAGCCTGCTGGCCTCGATCCTGCATCTGGAAGCAACGCAGGAAGTCACCCACCGCGGCGTGTCTCCCCATGTCTGGGTGGAGGGCCTTTCGATAACCGGGGAAGCCTGACCTTGCGGATCCTCTACTGGGGAACTCCGGCCTATGCCGTTCCAACCCTGACGGAGCTGCACAACGCCGGTCACACCGTGGTGGGAGTCGTCAGCCAACCCGATCGGCGCAGGGGGCGAGGGAAACAACTCGTGCCCTCGGCCGTGAAGCAGGAAGCCCTGAAGCTCAACTTGCCGGTGTTCACACCGGAACGGATCAAGAAGGATGCCGAATGCCAGCAGCAACTGGCAGCTCTTGGGGCGGATCTATCGGTGGTCGTCGCCTTCGGCCAGATTCTGCCGGTGGACGTTCTGGAGCAACCAGCATTGGGGTGCTGGAACGGTCATGGCTCCCTGTTGCCGCGCTGGCGTGGGGCGGCCCCGATTCAGTGGTCAATCCTCAGTGGTGACACCGAGACCGGTGTCGGTGTGATGGCGATGGAGGAAGGCCTTGACACCGGGCCGGTGTTGCTGGAGCGCAAGCTGACGATCGGACTGCTGGACAATGCCTTCGAACTGGGGGGGCGCCTCAGTCGCTTGACCGCTCAGTTGATGGTGGACGCGATGCCACTGATCGAGGCAGCGGGTGCCGGCTCGATCCATGACCGCTGGCAACGACTCGGCCTGCAGCCCCAGGCGGACGAAAGCTGTTACGCCCGCATGTTGAGCAAACAGGACTTTCTGATTGATTGGAATGGGTCTGCCCTGGCCATTCACCGTCAGGTCATGGGCCTGTATCCAGGCGCCCAGACCAGCTGGGATGGCAAACGGCTGAAGCTGAGTGAAACAGAACCCCTCATCGAGCGCCTGAGGAGTCAATTAAGCGTTGAGGCTCAAGAGCTCATCGGTCGATGGCCCACGGGAGGCCATCCCTGTGGCACTGTTCTGGCCTGCATCCAGGATCTCGGTCTCGTGGTGAGCAGCTCCGGTTGCCCGTTGCTGATCCGCGAAGCGCAACTGGAGGGCAAAGCCCGCAGCCGAGGCCAGGCCCTGGTCCAACAGCTTGCCGCCGCAGAACATCAGCGCCTCGGGCAGAACTGAAAGATCAGGATTGTCGGATGTCCTGCAGGACCAACTGATTGGTGACGGAACGTTGACGCTGCCAGAGGTCATACAGCTCCAACGCGAGCTCCCTCAAACGGGAAGCATCGGATTCATCGTCCAACTCGCGGCGGAACACCTCGCGCTGGAAAGCATCTTCAGGAGCCATCCTCAGACCATCACCTGTAAACAAATATTAAGAAGACCGGCGTCGATTCGCCGAAGGAAATCAGGTCTCGGTGTACAGCGCGAGGGCACGATCCCAGACTATTTGCAGGGAAGGATCGTCCAACCCCAGCGCCTGGGGGTGGTGTTGACGCAACCAACTCCGGCGTTCCGCAAGGCTGGACTCAATAAAGAAACCATCTTGAGCGGCGAGCACCCGGAACTTCAGAAACTCAAGCAACTGGGCTCTCAGCCGTACACCATCCACGCAGCTGATCCGGTTCCTGGCGTCCTTGAACAGAAGCTCGTCACACGCCCCGACCCCCCTCATCCTTGGTGCCAAAACCTCCACCACGGAACGCGGCTGGTGGTGACGTTCCTTCGTCTCAGAATGGGGGTAGTAAATCCAGGCCAGCACCTCACCATGAAGGTCTGAATAGATGGTGATGCGCCAGAAGGAGAAGGTTTCCGCAGGGTGCAGGTCAGTCCAGTGGAGGAGGGGAAAGGTGTGGTCGGGATCACGGAGCCGAAGTTCCAGTGGGGCAACGCTGAGGTTCAGGGTTCCAGGCCAGCAATCAGACAGATCCAGCCCACGTTGTGCAAACAACGGCCGCTGCATGGCAATTGTTCCCTCTGGATAGGGCGATGAGGCGCTTCTGCCGGATGCCACCCCATGGCCAGGCACCACTGTGGTGCGGATCCATCCGTCCCGGGTCATCGCAGCTCACGGTGCGTGCAGGCATCGCAGGGTCCCTCAGGCCAGACGGCACAACGCAGCAGAGGACTGCGGGCATTGAAGCGACAGTCGGGGTCACCGATCATCCAACCATCGCGCCATCGTTGAGCATCGGCTGGCTTGATCTGGGGTTTGACCAACAGGGCCACCGAAGCGATTTCGTAGCGACCGTTGCGCAAGGTGTAGCGGTGGCGCCGCTGCAGCACCAGGAAGCTCTTGTCCTCCAGCTCCAGCCAACGTCCCGGCTGCGGGGCATTCTCCAGATCCAATCGATCGAGCAGAGCCTCGCTACCGGCCTGGCGCAGCTCAACCAGCACGATCGGTCTCCATCGGGGAGCGCACGGAAAATCCCCAGGCAAACAAGACGAACACCACCAGCAGGGTCAACCAATCCGGTTGATTCAACTGTGGAACGAGCACGTGGATCAGCAGGCGCACGGCCACAAAAGCAACCGACAGAAATCCGGCGGTCTCGAGTCGTTCGTACTCGTCGAGCCAGCGAATGAACAATCCGGACGTGAAACGGAGGGCAATGATGCCGATCACCGCTCCCGCGCTGATCAGAAGGATCTGATCACTCACCGCCACAGCCGCCGCAACGCTGTCGATCGAGAAGGCGAGATCGGTGAACCCCAGCAGCAAGACGGTGTTCAGCAAACTTCTGGGCTGCGACGAACCAGCCTGAGCCGTGGCCTCATCCGAGTTGTCGTGGGAGGAGTAACGCAGATGCGTGATGAACAGCCAGAACAGATAGGCAGCAGCCAGCAGTTGAACCCATGGGCTCTGCAACACCCACTGCGCCAGGGCAATCAGGCCAACACGAAGCAGCATGGCAAGACCGATGCCGATGTTCAGAGCCAGTCGCTCCTGTTCGGGACTGCGGCTGGTCCGGGCAATCGCTGCCAGGGCAACAGCATTGTCAGCCGACAGAATCAGCTCCAACATCACCAGCACCGGCAACAGTGCCAACACCTCCCCCCATTGATCTGCACCCTCGAAAACGTCAGAGAGTGAGGGAAGAGCCGTGATGTCCATCCCGGCAGCCTAGAAAGAGCGCATTGGATCCAGACGGATGCAGGTACGAGCCGAGTTGTGTCATGTCGACACCCTGCGCTGCATCGTGCGGGCCGCAGCCTGGAAAGGTGAGCTCTGCGTCGCCAGCTGCCTCGGCGAGGCTGCCAGCGCGGAAGAGGCCGAAGACCGCGCCCGGCAGCGACTGCAGGAGAGGCTGGCGGGAGGTGATGCCATCACGCGGGAGGCCCCAGCGCCCATGCCGCCCCAGCCAAGAGTTTCGGAACCCAGTCCTCAACCTGCACCCCTCAGGAAATCGGTCGCGACAGCGCAGCCGGTCGCCGTGGAGCAGTCCTCAGCCTCCGAGAAACAACCGATCACACCCGCGCTGGATCCCCCTTCGGAAACCCCGACGGATCCTGAGGACTGGAGCGAGGAATTGACCGCCATTGATCTGGAGCTGAAGCGTATCGGCTGGGGGCGGGACCAGGAACGCATCTACTTAGAACGGGCCTTCGGCCATGCCAGTCGCCATCGACTGACCCGCTATGCCGATCTGGTGGCTTACCTGCGCCAACTGCGTCAACTGCAACCCCAGGAGCAACCGGATCAGGCCCACATACCGATTCGCCGCAGTGATCTGATCAGCCAAGGTGATCAGATGCTGAAAAAACTGGGCTGGAAGGCCGAGCAGGCACGAGCATTTCTGCAGGAGCAGCTGCAGGCCAGCAGCCGACAGCAGCTCACCGACGAACAGCTTCTGCAGTTCAACATGCTGCTGGAGGAGCAGGCACTCAAGACCTCTTGATGCTGTGAAGTCGCCCAGCACAATGCTCTCCTTGCTATCCATGGCCATGACCAGACTCAGTTTCGCTCTGTTCAGTGGATTGAGTGCTCTGATCTTCAGCGGAATGGCGTCTGCACAGACCTTTTTCCGCAGTCCTCCAACGGAGGCGAGCATTCACAATCCCTCTGCCACAGAGGGGCAGCGCAATCGAACCACGATCAGTATTCATGTTCCAGCGAATGCTGGAGCTGAACTGGAACGCGTGGTTCTCTCTCAACAGACCAATCTCGACCAATGGACCTGGGGCCGCAGAAACCCCATGGTCTATCTCGGTGACTACGGCCTCCGACGCCGTGGTGAACCAGGCCTTGCCGAAGCCACAATCTCAGAAGGCGGTGATGAGCTAAGCATTCGCTTTAATCCAGCAATTGAGCCCGGCCAGCAGGTGAATATCGTGTTCCGCAGCTTCAATCCCGACGCAGACATTTACCAGTGGTCAACAACCTTTATACCTGAGGGGAACGATCCAATCGCCAGCGATGGTCCAACATTAAGAGTCTCCATTTACCGCAATAACGACTATCGATAGCATATAATTAGCAACCCGCAGGCTCAAAGGCTTTAGCCTTGCCAATGAAAACAATATCTGCACGTCGTACCCCAAAATCACTCTTACTCATTTCGAAAATTTGAATTACTCAATTATGCTCATCTGAATTATTTTCCTAATTTGTTTGTGCGTAGCGCACAACAGATCGCACATAGTCCTTGATGTCGTTCAACAAAGCCGGTGACTCGGCGGTCTGTGTTGACGGGGGATCGAGCACAAAATCCGGGGCTCCCTTAGCAACATCCAGGTTGTAATCCGCGAAGTGATGGAACGTGGAGTGATGAAGCACCATCCCACGGCCCTCCGCTTCATCCACGATCGCCGTGGTCTGCTCGCGTCCGCTGGTGATGGAGAAGCTTGAGAGAAGAACAGTCTGAGACGCTGCCACCTTTCGGATCACGCCCTCATGGGGGTGGGCTGGAATCACAAGGTGCCCTGGAATCATCGACGCAAAGTTGAGCAGGGGGTGTTCAGCCCGCTGACGGCAGATTTGAACACCACCGTTCTGCCCTGTGACAACACAAGGGGTCACGATCGCGGCACAGGCTGGGTCGGCATACTCCCGATCCTTGGGCAGATCGGTCCAGGTGCGTTGAAACGTCTGGGTCTGACCCACATCATCGAGACAGTCCTTCAGCTCAAGCAGACAGCAGCCCAGATCGGTGTGATCGCGGGCTATGACAAGATCCGTGCCCCCTTTCACCGCCGCTTCCAGAGCCCGGAAGAAGCCAGCGTCAGGCCCGTTGTCCAGATCGGGAGCGATCAACCAGATCTGTCCGTACCGGCCGGATGACAGGTTGTCTTGCAAGAGCTTCCGCTCGGCGTCGCTGGTGGGGTAGTCGCTGATGGTGAGGTTGAAGGACGGATCCATCTCCTCTCCGGCGGTGCGGATCATGGTGCCCAAGAGGCTGAACCGACCGATATGCCAGTCGTTCGCATCAGTGGCAATGGTCGACAAGAGCAGTGCCTGAGGTGCCGTACCCATCAGAGAAATCCGAGACCTCCCCATTCTGAGCCGTCAATCCTGATCAGGCGCTTCGGCCGCGATCGATCGGTCGTGGAGGTGTGGGGTTCTGAATCAAGGGGATGGAGGACAACACCAGAACACTGCCCACGGCCAGAAACACCACCAGAGGAAGGGGACGCACCAGCGGCTGCCTCTCCAGCGGCTCACCACAACGAAAACAAAGCGGCACTGCACCCCGAGGGGGCTTCAACACCACGGCCGGACCGCAACAACAGGATGGACAGCGGTAGCGCGGCAAGGTCCTGACGCGGTCGGTCGCAGCCTATTGCGAAGATCAGCGATTGCCGACCGAACAGCACCATGCCCCTGCGTTCCCTGGTGACCCAGCTGCGTGATGCAGCCCTCACTGGCGAACTGCTGCAGCGCAGCGAACGTGATGATCGTCTGCTGTTGCGGGGTGCCGGTCGGATAAGCCGTGCGCTGCTCGCGAGCGCCCTTGCACAACGGGATAAGAGGCCGTTGCTGGTGGTGGTGCCCACCCTTGAGGAAGCCGGTCGCTGGACGGCTCTGCTGGAACTGATGGGGTGGAGCAGCGCCAGCCTCTATCCCACCAGCGAGGGATCGCCCTACGAACCGTTCGATCCCACCAGCGAAATCATCTGGGGACAGCTGCAGGTTTTAAGTGACCTGATCGGTACCGAGGATCCGGCGACGAAAGCCATCGTGGCCACTGAGCGTTGCCTGCAACCGCACCTGCCGCCGAGGGAATCCCTCGAGGCCATCTGTCGCACCCTGAAAAAAGGCGATGAGATTGACCTGGACGACCTGGCGGACACCCTGGCTCGCCTCGGTTACGAACGGGTGTCCACCATCGACCAGGAAGGGACGTGGAGCCGACGCGGCGACATCGTCGACATCTACCCGGTGAGCAGTGAACTGCCGGTGCGCCTGGAGTTCTTCGGGGAAGAGCTGGACAAACTCAGGGAATTTGACCCGGCAACCCAGCGCTCGCTAGATCCCGTGGAGCGCCTGCAGCTCACCCCCACGGGATTCGGTCCGCTGGTGGCCGATCAACTGCGGGACTCCATGCCGGAGGGGCTGGATCAGCTGCTGGGGGATGAAGCCACTGAAGAGCTTCTTGAGGGAGGCACCCCCGAAGGTCTTCGTCGCCTGATGGGTCTGGCTTGGGGCCAACCGGCCTGCCTGCTCGACTATCTCCCGACCTCCACCTCGGTCGTGGTTGATGAGCGCCGCCATGGTCTGGCCCATGGGCAGCAGTGGCTGGATCACGCCGTGGAGCACCACAGCGACATGGCAAGTGAGCTCGGCTTCTCGGAGGAGGAACGGGATGCGCTCTGGCCAGCAGTCCTGCAGCGCAGCATCGAGGAGGCCTATGGCCTGGCCGAGGCCTGGCATGGCTTTGACATGGCAGAACTGCTCGAGGAGGACGGCCACCCCAACAGTTTTGATCTGGCCAGTCGTCCGATGCCGGCGTATCCGAATCAGTTCGGGAAGCTTGGTGGTCTGATCAAGGGCTTCCAGAAGGAGAAAACCGCTGTCTGGCTGATCTCCGCTCAACCCAGTCGGGCGGTGGCTCTGCTGGAGGAACACGACTGCATCGGGCGCTTTGTTCCCAATCCAGGCGATGCACCGGCGATTGGACGGTTGATCGAACAGAACACGCCCGTGGCGCTGAAATCGTCCGGCACCGCCGAACTGGAGGGGTTGCAACTACCGGCCTGGCGCCTGGCCCTGGTCACAGACCGCGAGTTCTTCGGTCAGCAGACCCTGGGGTCCAGCGGTTACGTGCGCCGCCGCCGCAAGGCGGCCAGCCGCACGGTGGATCCCAACAAGATGCGGCCCGGGGACTTTGTCGTCCATCGTAACCACGGCATCGGTCGCTTCAAAGCGATGGAGAAGCTGGCGGTGTCAGGCGACGTGCGCGATTACCTCGTGGTGCAGTACGCCGATGGAATCCTCCGGGTTGCTGCAGACCAGCTGGGAAGCCTCGGCCGTTACCGAGCCACCAGCGAGACCCCACCTCAGCTGAGCAAGATGGGCAGCGCCGCCTGGACCAAAGCCAAGGAACGGGCCAAGAAAGCGGTCCGCAAGGTGGCGATGGACCTTGTGAAGCTCTATGCGGAGCGCCAGCAGGCCGATGGCTTCGCCTTCCCCTGTGATGGTCCCTGGCAGAACGAACTGGAGGAGTCGTTCCCCTACGAACCGACCCCGGATCAGCTGAAGGCCACCGCCGATGTGAAGGGCGACATGGAAAAAGCCGAGCCAATGGACCGTCTGGTCTGCGGAGATGTCGGCTTCGGCAAGACGGAAGTGGCCATTCGCGCCATCTTCAAAGCGATCACAGCGGGGAAACAGGTGGCCATGCTGGCCCCCACCACCGTGCTGGCCCAGCAGCACTGGCGAACACTCTCCGAACGGTTTGCCCCTTACCCGATCAAGGTGGCGCTGTTGAATCGCTTTCGCACGGCATCAGAGCGGAAGACGATCCTGGAGGGCCTCAAGGGGGGCACCATCGATGCGGTGGTCGGCACCCATCAGCTGCTCGGCAAGGGAGCCTCGTTCCAGCAACTCGGCTTGCTGGTGGTCGACGAAGAACAGCGCTTCGGCGTCAATCAGAAGGAGAAGATCAAGGTGCTGCGAAAGGACGTCGACGTCCTCACCCTTTCGGCGACGCCGATCCCCAGAACGCTGTACATGAGCTTGTCCGGCGTGCGGGAGATGAGCCTGATCACCACTCCACCGCCGCTGCGTCGTCCGATCAAAACCCATCTGGCAGCCCTTGATCCGGAAACGGTGCGCAGCGCCATCCGCCAGGAGCTGGACCGTGGGGGACAGGTGTTCTATGTGGTGCCGAGGGTGGAGGGCATCGAGGATGTGGCTGCGGGACTGCGGGAGATGCTGCCCGGCCTGAAACTGCTGGTGGCCCACGGCCAGATGGCGGAAGGCGAACTGGAGAGCGCCATGGTGGCCTTCAACGCCGGGGAAGCCGATGTGATGCTTTGCACCACCATCGTCGAAAGCGGCCTCGACATCCCACGGGTGAATACGATTCTGATCGAGGATGCCCACCGTTTCGGACTGGCCCAGCTTTACCAGCTGCGGGGTCGGGTGGGCCGAAGCGGCATTCAGGCTCACGCCTGGTTGTTCTATCCCGGCAATGGTTCGCTGAGTGACAACGCACGCCAACGCCTGCGGGCCATTCAGGAGTTCGCGCAGCTGGGCAGTGGCTATCAGCTGGCCATGCGCGACATGGAGATCCGCGGCGTCGGCAACCTTCTGGGGGTGGAACAGAGCGGCCAGATGGGGACCATCGGCTTTGACCTCTATATGGAAATGCTGCAGGAATCACTGGCGGAGATTCAGGGCCAGGACATCCCCAGCGTCGACGACACCCAGGTGGATCTTCCCGTCACAGCATTTGTGCCGGCCGACTGGATCACCGATCCCGACGAGAAGATCGCCGCCTATCGCGCTGCGGCCGACTGTCGCTCCGGCGAGGCATTGGTGGAGCTGGCCGCCGGTTGGGCGGATCGTTACGGGGCACTGCCGGCGGCGGTGCAATCCCTGTTGCAGTTGATGGAGTTGAAATTGCTGGCCAGACGGTGCGGGATCTCCCGCATCAAACCGGAGAAACCGAACATCGTTCTGGAGACACCGATGGAGGAGCCCGCCTTCCGTCTGCTGCGGCAGGGGCTACCTCAGCACCTGCATGGTCGATTGGTGTACCAGAGCGGAAAAGCGCTTCAGCACAAGGTGCTGGCACGGGGCCTTGGGGTTCTGCCCATGGAGAAGCAACTCGAGCAGCTGATGGAGTGGCTGCGATTGATGGCGGCGCAGATCCCTGATGCCGACGGCAAGACCGAAGCGCAGCGGGTGGAGGAACAGGGACAGCAGAACGAGGCGGTGCTGCGGGTGTGACGGCGTACTCGCATTTCTGAGAAAACTTCCACAGCCGCGCAATTCTTCGTTACATTGATCCCAACGAATTGGAGCGCCATGGGAGAACTCATTGATCTCAACGTGGGTGGATTCCCTCTGCAGCTGATCAGTGGCTTGATGTGCACTGCTGCTCTTGGGTTGTACGCCCTGCTCCAACCCACGTCTGATGATGATGATTCCAATGGTGGTGGAGGCGGTGGCTTGATGCAGCCCGTGGCCTGAGCTCACCAGCACTTCAGAACACGGCTTGAAGATTGGCGTTCCCAGGTTGATAGACCTGATTCACCTCTTTCAGGGCTTTGGTCAGTGTGGTTTCAGCGACACGATATTGACTATCTCTTGAGGTTCCAAGATCTTCGATCTTGAAATTACGAATTTCCTTTTCAGACATCTCTGCGCTGATGTCCGGTTGGATGCCGTTTTTGTGGATATCTGTCCCGTTGGGGGTCAGATACTTGGCGATGGTCACGGTCATTCCTGAGCCGTCGGACAATCCACGAACGGCCTGAACAAGGCCTTTCCCGAAGGTTTTCTGTCCAACAAGCTGAGCGCGCTCGTTCTCCTGCAACGCACCCGAAAGAATTTCGCTGGCGCTGGCTGAACCCTGATCGATCAGCACCACCATCGGCTTGTCGGTGATGGCACTGCCGGTGGCACGGCGTATATCCCGAATGCCTTCCCGGGTTCGTGTGCTGACGATCGTTCCCTTGTTCAGCCACTGTCGGGCGATATCAATACTGGCCTCCAAAAGACCGCCCGGGTTACTGCGCAGATCGAGGACATACCCCTGAGCGCCCTGGCCCTCTAGATCCTGAATGGCGGCACGCATCTCACGGGATGCATTGGCATTGAACTGTTTCAGGCGGATGTAGCCGATCCTGCTGCCATTGGCTGCGGTGTTCAGAGCGGATTTCACCGCATTGATCTCGATCCGAGCCCGGGTCAAAGGAACGTTGAGAATCTCCCCTTTGCGACGCAAACCAAGAACCACACTGGTCCCTTCAGGTCCACGGATGAGCTTCACGGCATCTGCGGTGGTCATGCCCTTGGTCGGAGCCCCGTCAATGCTGACGATCACGTCCTGCGACTGGACGCCAGCGCGGGATGCCGGCGTCCCCTCAATCGGTGAAACAACAATCAGCTCTTTGGTGTCCTTGTCCAGACTCAGCTGGATGCCGACCCCCATCAACTCACCGGAGGTGTCGATCCGCATCTCCTTGAATTCCTTGGGATCCAGGAAACGTGTGTAGGGATCATCGAGGCTGGCCAACATCCCCTTGATCGCCTCATATGACTCCTCCTCTCCGGCGTAGGACTTGGTCAGCAGATCCCTTCGAAGCTGGCGCCAGCGAGCATCGCTGTAGGCACCGGTGGAATCGAGGTAATCCCGATAGACGATCTGCCAGACCTGATCGATGACCTCCTTGGGGCTATCGCTGATCGCGCCTCCGCTAGCCCCCGTCAGCCCAAGGCTTGGTCCTGCCATCGAGACGGCCATACCGCCCAGCCCCAGCATCAACAGGAGGGGTCCAGAACGGAGGACCCCGCGCAGACGATTGGCGCTAGGCATGGGCCCTGGGCGACTGATTGTTCACACTAACGAGCTCAGTCCGGCTCCACCCAACGCCCGTCCTCCTTGATCAACTGGATCAAAGCCGTGACGCCGTCCTCCTCGGGCACCTTGCGGATCTCGTCGCGACCCCGGTACAGCGAAATCACACCCGGTGTCTTGCCGACATAGCCATAGTCCGCATCTGCCATCTCACCTGGGCCGTTGACGATGCAGCCCATAACGGCGATGTCCAGTCCCGTGAGATGGGACGTGGCTTCCCGGACCTTATGCAGCACCTCTTCGAGATTGAACAAGGTGCGGCCGCAGCTGGGGCAGGCCACGTACTCAACCATGGTCTTGCGCAGACCAAGGGATTGAAGAATCGAGTAACAGACGGGGATTTCCCGTTCCGGCGCCTCGGTTAGGGACACCCGGATGGTGTCGCCAAGTCCATCGGCCAGCAACGTCGCAATTCCCGCCGTGCTCTTGACGCGGCCGTAATCGCCGTCACCGGCTTCGGTCACACCGAGATGCAGGGGGTAGTTGAATCCCTCTTTGTCCATGGTGTCCGCCATCAGGCGGTAGGCCGCCAACATCACCGGCGCCCTCGACGCCTTCATCGAAATCACGATGTTGTGGAAGTCGAGCTCATCGCAGATGCGCACGAATTCCATGGCCGACTCGACCATGCCCTTGGGGGTGTCGCCGTAGGTGAACAGCATTCGCTCCGCCAGGGAGCCATGGTTCACCCCGATGCGCAGAGCCTTGTTCTGATCCCTCAACAGGGTGACCAGCGGTGCGAACGTTTCGCGGATCCGCGCACCGATGGCCGCGAATTCCTGTTCGGAAAACTCCTCTCGGTTGGGGTCCGGCTTGTCGAAGACGAACAGGCCCGGGTTGATGCGGACCTTGTCGACGTGCTGAGCCACCTCCATGGCGATCTTGACGCCGTTGTGATGGACATCGGCCACCAACGGCACCGTGCATCCACGGGCACGGACCGCAGCACGGATCTCCCCCATCGCCCGGGCGTGGGCCATCGACGGCGTGGTGACACGCACGATTTCACTGCCAGCCTCCGCAAGGCGGACGATGCCTGCGACTGCCGCATCGATGTCGAGTGTGTCCTCATTGATCATCGACTGCACCACCACGGGGTGGTCACTGCCGATCGCGACATCACCCACCATCACGGTGCGAGTCATGCGTCGATGGATCTGGGTGTCGTAACGCCGATCCAGGGCTGTCATGGCGGGCCAGGCCGAAAGCGCGTCAACGTTCGCACAGTCGCTGCTGCACTGCGGTGAGATCGGCCCGGGTCAACGCCGTGGGGGCATCGGCCGCCGTGGATGGATTGCGCAACAGATACGACGGGTGAAAGATCGGCATCACCGACCGTCCATTCCAGCTGAGCCACTGACCTCTGAGCTGGGTCATTCCAGTTTTGATGCCCAGCAGGCTGTCCACGGCCGTGGCCCCCAACAGAACGATCACCGCGGGATCCACCAGGTCGATCTGCCGATCCAGCCAGGGTCTGCAGGCCGTCAATTCCCCGCGTTTCGGTCGGCGGTTCTGGGGAGGACGACACTTCACTACATTGCAGATGTACAGATCCTTCTCCGGGTTCAGGCCCACCTCCAGCAACAGGCGATCCAGCAGCTGGCCAGATCGTCCGACAAAGGGCTGACCCAAGGCATCCTCCCGGGCACCGGGGGCCTCTCCGATCAGCATCAGACGCGCTGAAGCGGCACCGCGACTGATCACCACCCGTTGACGTGTCAGCGCCAGATCACAGGCGGTGCATTGCTCACAGTCATGCAGCTCCAACATCGATTTCAGGTGGACGCACGGGGGAAGGGTTGCACCATGAGCACCGGATTGCCCTCGGGATCAGCCAGCCAGACCTCGGCACCGAAGGGCTCCTGCCGAGCTGGTTCCATCAACGACGCCCCCAGGGCCAGCCAGGTGGGCAACTGTTGCTGCAGAGCCTCCAGGGGGCCATCCATCGGCGGCAGGCGCAGGCAGGGAGCCACCGCGCGTCCGCGCTGGGGAAACGGGCGGTTCCGGGACGGCCTGTAGATCTCCAGACGCCCTGCTCCACCTAGATCAACGATGCAGTGGGAGGGGGAGAAGCCATCCCGCTGGGGGCACCCCAGCAAGGCGGCATAAAAGCGGGCCAACCGCTGCGGATCCTCAGCAGCCAGCACCCAGCTCAGGTTGATGGAGCTCATGACAAGGGAACACACAAGGTTGTCTGGGACACCACGTGAGGCAGGATGTGATCTTTACGCGTGCCGCGGGGAGGTGCGTTGCCGATGCCACGCCCTCCAGAACTGTCCGCACGGGCCGTGGCCCTCAAGCCCTCCCTGACGCTAGCCATCGGCGCCCAGGCGAAGGCACTGCAGCGTGCCGGGCGTGACATCTGCAGCCTCAGTGCGGGTGAGCCTGATTTCGACACGCCGGATTTCATCGTCGAGGCCACCCGACAAGCCCTGCGTGATGGCATCACGCGCTACGGACCAGCCGCTGGCGACCCCGAGCTCCGGGCAGCCATAGCGGAGAAGCTGTCCAGGACCAATGGCATCGCCATTAGCAGCGAGCAGGTTCTGATCACCAACGGCGGCAAGCAGGCGATCTACAACCTGTTTCAGGTGCTGCTGAATCCTGGTGATGAGGTGCTTCTACCAGCGCCGTACTGGCTGAGCTATCCGGAGATGGCCGCCCTGGCCGGTGCTGAGGTCAAGCTGATCCCCAGCCAGGCCGAGGAGGGCTTCCGGCTCGATCTGGATGCACTGGAGGCGGCGATCAGTCCGCGCAGCCGCCTGCTGGTGCTGAACACCCCCGGGAATCCCACCGGTCGCGTGATGCCACGCCAGGAGCTCGAGGCCGTGGCGGAACTGGTGCGTCGCCATCCCCAGCTGCTGGTGATAAGTGACGAGATCTATGAATTCCTGCTGGCGGAGGGTGAACATCACCACAGCTTTGCGGCCATCGCCTCGGATCTGGCCGATCGATGTTTCACCGTCAACGGCTTTGCCAAAGGCTGGGCGATGACCGGCTGGCGGCTTGGCTACCTCGCCGGACACCAGGAGGTGATCAAGGCTGCCGCTGCTCTGCAGAGTCAGAGCACCAGCAATGTCTGCAGCTTTGCCCAGCGAGGGGCTCTTGCGGCCATTCAGGGCCCGCGGGATTGCGTCGATGCGATGGCGGAGAGCTACAACCGACGCCGGCTGCTGCTCACCGAGGGACTGCAGGCGATTGAGGGAATCACGCTTGTGGAGCCCAAAGGTGCTTTTTACGCTTTCCCTCAGCTCCCGGAATCGGTTGGCGGATCAATGGACTTCTGTCGTCAGGCCCTGGATCGGGCAGGCCTTGCCGTCGTCCCCGGTCTGGCCTTCGGAAACGACCGCTGCATTCGTCTGTCCTGTGCCGTCTCGCGTGAGACGATCAAAGATGGCTTGTCGCGACTGAGCCAACTGCTGGAGAACAGCTGAGATCGTTTTGTTCGACGTTTGACCTGATGCCAGGACGACAACGACCGGTCGTGATGGCGACCGGACTCACCACCGGCTTAGCCTTTGCGATGTCCTTGGCGGGCTGCAGCGGTGCACCATCGACGAATGACCCGGTTCTGAAGATCGGTGCCATCCCGGATCAGAACCCCGAGAAGTTGAATCGGTTGTACGGATCCCTCTCGGATGAACTGAGTGAATCCCTGGATGTCGACGTCCGGTACGTCCCTGTCAGTAACTACGCGGCTGCTGTCAGCGCATTCCGCAGCGGCAGTCTTGATCTGGTCTGGTTCGGTGGCCTGACCGGTGTTCAGGCCCGTCTGCAGACGCCCGGGGCCAGGGTGCTGGCCCAACGGGACATCGACGCCAAATTCACCAGTGTGTTCATCGCCAACGGCGCCAGCGGACTCCGGCCCATCACCAGTGCCGATCAATTGGTTCAGTTGAAGGGTCGCCGTCTGGCCTTCGGCTCGGAAAGTTCCACCTCCGGACGGCTGATGCCCCAGTACTTCCTCGGAGAGAACGGAGTCACCATGGGGGATCTCGCAGGGGGTGGACCCGGTTTCAGCGGCAGCCACGACGCCACGATCGCTGTGGTCCAGAGCGGCGCCTATGAAGTGGGCGCTCTTAATGAACAGGTCTGGCGCAGCAATGTCGATGAGGGCCGCGTCGATCCCTCCAAAGTGGCGGTGATCTGGCGAACTCCTCCCTATGTGGACTACCACTGGGTGGCTCGGCCCGATCTGGATGAGCGCTTCGGGGAAGGATTCACCGATCGCGTGCAGAAGGCTCTTCTGTCCTTGACTCCCTCAACGGAACGGGGAGCGTTGGTTCTGGACCTGTTCGGCGCTGAGAGCTTCATCCCCGCCCAGAACGAGGACTACAACAAGATCGAAGCGGTGGGGCGTCAACTGGGCAAGGTCCGCTGATGGCGGTACTGGAGCTCCGCCGGGCTGGACTGACCGGTCGGCTCCAACCCCTCGACCTCACGATCCGGCTGGGGGAGACCACCGTTCTGCTGGGGCGGAGCGGGGCAGGCAAATCCAGCCTAATCGGCCTCTGCAACGGAAGCCTCCTGCCCGATGAGGGCAGCGTTCTCTGGCAGGGGCACGACCTGAACCGTTGTCGACCAGCCCAGCGACGGCAGATCGGAACCCTCTGGCAGGACCTCAGGCTTGTGGAGGAACTGACCGTGCTTCAGAACATCAACACCGGGGCCCTGGGCCGCCATTCGCTCCTCTGGGGTTTACGCAACCTGTTGCAGCCGCTGGAGCCGGAGCTGGGGGACGTCCTCCTGCACCAGGTGGGACTCAGCAACGGGCTCCGTGATCAACGGGTGTCCGGCCTTTCAGGAGGCGAGCGCCAGCGGGTGGCCCTGGCCCGGCTGTTGCGTCAGCAACCGATGCTGACCCTGGCTGATGAGCCGTTGTCCGCCCTTGACCCACGCCTGGCGAACGACGTCCTCAACCTGCTGCTGGATCAGTCGTCCTGTGTGATCAGCCTGCACCGACCCGATCTGATGCATCGGTTCCAGCGAGTGCTGGGGCTGCGTCAGGGTGAACTGGTCTTGGATGCAGCGCCCTCAGCCATCACCGAAGCAACCCTGGCATGGCTCTACAGCGAAGGCTGAAGCCGGCACCAGTGCTCGTGGCCCTGGCTCCAGCACTGGTGGTGCTGCCTCTGGGGATCGTGCTGTTGCGTGATCTCCACGGCGGTGGAGTGGAACAGATCGGTCGGTTCTGGCTGGCAGCCCTTCAACCCTCCCTGGATCCAACCCTGCTGAAGCATCAGCTTGCAGAACTGCAGATCACCGCTCTGACGGCGCTCCTGGCCTGGAGCCTCAGCAGCCTTGCGGGGCTGCTGCTGGGGGTTCTCAGTTCGACGACGATCTGTTCCACCCTGACCGGACGGCGCTGGCCGGCGGTGGTGCTGCGTCGTTGTCTGGCACCACTGCGATCGATCCATGAACTGATCTGGGGCCTGCTCCTGCTTCAGCTGTTCGGCCTGAACGGATGGGTGGCTGTCCTGGCGATTGTTCTGCCCTACTCGGCTGTGCTGGCCCGCGTTTTGGCAGATCAGCTGGACCAGCAGGAACTGCCCGCGCTCATCGCCCTGCGATGCGCTGGCGTCCCCGCGGTGATCAATCTGTTCACCAGCCTCATGCCCCCCGTGGCCGCTGCACTGCGCGATCACATCGGCCACCGTCTCGACTGCGCCCTGCGATCTGCCCTGCTGCTCGGGATTTTCGGCCTGGGGGGGTTGGGGACCGAGCTGATGCTGAGCCTGCAGTCCCTGCGCTTTCGTGAACTGTGGAGCGGCTTGTGGTTGATGGCCCTGCTGCTGGCGTTGATGAATCTGGTGATCCGACGGCTCTCCGCCCGTCATGGCCTGTTGCTGCTGACCCTGGCGCTGCCGCTGGTCACTCTCCTCTGGAGCCACAGACTGAACCACGACCTCTCTCTGCCCCGATGGATCCAGGGGGCCCCATGGCCTCCATGGGCTCAGTTGCGAGACGGTCTCACGCAGGCATGGGTCGAGACGCCGTGGCTGGAGCTGGTCGGCGGAACGCTCCTGATCACAGTGCTCGCCTCCGGGGTGGCCATCGGCCTGCCGCCGTTGCTGCGGTTGATCGCCCCCGATGATGGTGCTGGACGGATGCTGAAGGCTGGTTGGCTGCTGATGCGATTGTTGCCTCCACCGTTGACGGCGCTGTTGTTGATGCTGGCCAGCAAGCCGACCCTTGCTGTGGCGGCGCTCGCTTTGGGGCTGCATCACAGCGGCGTGATGGGACTGGTGCTCGAGGACGGACTCGAGCGGGTGGATGGCCGCCACCAGCAGGCCATGGTTGCCCTCGGCGCGCCACGGCGCTCCGCCTGGCTGTTCGGGGTGCTCACGCCAGCGAGCCGGCGCTATCTCGCCTACGCCGCCTACCGCAGTGATGTGATTCTTCGGGATACAGCGGTGGTCGGTCTGGTGGGTGGTGCCGGTCTGGGCTGGCAGCTGATGGAGGCCCTGTCCTCCTTTCACTGGCCGCAGGTGGGATGGTTGATCCTGGTGTACGCCGTTCTGACGCTCCTCGGGGAGCTGGCCTCTGAACAGCTTCAGGAGAGGGCATGAAACCCAAACAGCTGCTGGTGATCGGCGACAGCGGCGTGTATGGCTGGGGAGATCGTGAGGCCGGGGGCTGGTGCGAACGCCTGCGCTTGGAGTGGATGCAGTTGCCGGCGGCCCCGGTGATCTATCCCCTGGGCATCCGCGGCGATGGATTGGAACGGGTGGCCGCCCGCTGGCGGGGGGAGTGGCAATGTCGCGGCGAGCTGCGGCGGCAGACACCGGACGGTGTGCTGCTGGCAGTCGGATTGAACGACACGGCACGGGTGGGCCGGCCGGATGGCCGCCAGCAACTGACCACCGAGGCCTATGGATTCGGCATGGGACAGCTGCTCAGTGAAATGAAACCGCTGACCCAGGTCCTGGTGATTGGCCTCACACCCGTGGATGAGCACGTCATGCCCTTTGCCGACTGCCTCTGGTACAGCAATCTGGACGTGGAGGCCCACGAAGCGATGCTGGCTGAAACCTGTCGCGATGCCGGCATCCCGTTCCTCCCACTGCATCGGTCCATGCGAGAAGAACCCGACTGGCTGAGCTGGATGGAACCCGATGGCCTGCATCTCAACGGCGAGGGGCACCACTTCATCCAGCAGCGCATCAGCACCTGGAGCGCCCTGCAGACCTGGGCAGGATTGTTGCCACTTACCACAACAACGCCGCTTCGTGGGTAATGGCGGCCAACTTGGCCACTAATATCTCCGAACCCTGACCTTCGGATGTGGTGGCCGATCGTTCCTTCGAGCAAACAGCTGGACAGTCCACGACGCAACAGCCTCCCGCTCAGCGGAAGACCACGCTCAAGTGGGACGACAACGGCGAACTCACCTCGATCGACATGGCCCGCATCATCGATCGCCTCACCCAGCCGGAATTGAATCGTTGCGACCTGGATACCCCCTGAGCCTCAACTGGGCGCCATGCTCGCTTTCGCCTCCGCATAAAAGCTGAGGTCAATGCTGCTGCGTCCCGCCTCATTGGCCATCGACTCAACCCGCCGACGCACGGCAGGTCGAACGAAGAAGGGCACATCCTTTTTCAGAGCGGCGAGGGCCTCCGGTTGCCAATCCATTCACAGAGCTGCTGAGTAGCGAGACCCTATCCGGCACCTTGGTGCAGAGATCGGGCACCAAGGTGGGCGGTCGGACAGGCCGGAATCACAAACGCTGAAGACAGTTGCTTCAGCACCATGAACACTTCCGGATGGCAGCGACGCGAGCAGCGGCGGAATCTTCCCCCTGAGCTCCAGCGACGCAACATCAACGTTCTGAATTATCTCGGCATCGCCGGGATGATCGCCTCTCGCCAGATCCAGCGGGGACCAGAAGAGCGGGACGACCTGGAACAGGAGGCCCGTGTGGGTCTGATCCGCGGATGGGAGCGATTTGAACCTCAGCGCGGTCATAAGCCATCAACATTTGTGAGCAGCGCTGCCAACGGTCAGGTGCTCCATTTCCGCCGGGATCGGGCCAGCACGATTCGCGTCCCCTGGCGGCTGCGCGACACCTACGTCAAAGGCCAGAAGCTGCAGCAAGTCCAGATCCAGGCTGGTCGGCCGCCCCTCTCGGACATGGAACTGGCCGCCGCTCTCCAGATCACGGCTCAGCGCTGGCGGAAGGCCTGCAGCAGCCAGCAGGCGCAACGGATGGTGCCCATAAGCGCGATCCACGAGCAGGGAGCAGGCCCGGACCATGACGATCAGGAACAACGCTGGTTGGACGGCGCTCTGCAACTGCTGAAGCCACAGCAACGGCAGTTGCTGCACCGCCACTTCATCAAAGGGGACAATGTGCGAACAATCGCGTCGGCCACCGGCGTGCCGCAACATCAGCTGCGCAAGTCCATCCGAAACGCGATCAAGCTCCTTCAGCGGTTGGCAGAGCAGGACGGTCTGCTGCCGTTCAGATCCTGCCGACCATCAACAGCATCGCCATGAGGGCGGCCAGCAGCGTCTGCAGGGCATTGACCAACTCATTGCTCAGCCAACTGATTCGATCCTGAGCGACAGCACCCAGCAGACTCTCCGCCAGGGTCGCCACCAGACCGATCAGCATCACCACCAGGCTGATGCTGAACGACGGCAGCAGCTGCAGTTGCCACATCACCAGGGTCATCACCACGCTGCCGGCGGCACTGGCGAGGGTCCCCGCCAGGCTGATGGCTCCTTCGGTGCCAGGGGGCACAGGCCGCAGGGTCGTGATCAGCACCGCCCTGCGGCCCCAGCGCTTGCCGATCTCGCTCCCGAAGGTATCGGCGAGCTTGGCGGCGAAACTGGCCGCAAAACCAACCAACAACAGAGGTTGGGGTTCCACACCTGCACCGATCAGAAGGGCCAGACATGCCCCGGTGGCGGCTGATCCCCAGACGTTTTCCGGGCCACGGCGTCCCCCCCTGGCTTCAGCGAGTCCGAGCGCTTCCTTCTGACGCAGGCCGAGCCTGGTCACCAGGCTGCCCAGCACCAGATACGCCACCACGGCCACCCATCCCCGCCAGCCGAGACAACCCCAGAGGATCGTTCCCAGCGCTCCGGCATGGACCCAACCGACGGGGGTGAGCAGCGGCGCTCGCTGGGCCCCTGCGATCAGGACGGTGTTGAGCAGCAGAGCGTGAATCCAGATCATTGATGCCGTGTTGCAGTGCCGTAAGCAAAGCCCGCGAACAGGGCCTTGCATCGGAGAATCATCGCTGTTGTCAGTGGAACCCTCGGCATGCTGTTCAACCAGAACAAGAGCTTCTTTCTGACGCTCGATGAGAGCGCCGAGCCGGTCCGCCTGGACCTGCCTGAAACGGTCGCTGTCGAAGAGAGCTCCACGCCGCAGGAGGAACCTCAGGCCGAGGTGGTGGTGACCACCGCCCCAACGTCGATCCCTGCAGAGCAGCCCGTCGCTAGCGGTACAGCCAACGACACAGCAGCGGTTCAAACCACCGCCGAGGCCATCGCCGCTGAACTCGCCGCAAGCCAGGCCGCTCGGCCCGCCGTGACGATGAGCACCTATGCCCCGTCCAACCTGATGCCGGGTGCAGGCCTGCGGGCTGGCAAGCGCCGTCCCGGCGCCGGCATGAAGGGCTTCATGACCATCGCCGGCGACCTGTTCAAGAGCTGATCGGCATCAAATTCATCCATCCCGCCACCGCAGCAGCTCAACGCTGCCCCGCACGGCGGCCGTTGAGCTACGCAGAATTGTGTGTCCCAGGTGCACCGGCTGCCACCTCCTGGAGCAGATCAGCTGATCCTCAGCATCGCTCCAGCCGCCCTCAGGACCCACCAGCAACCAGACCATGCCGTCCGAGCCAGGGGTCCCTTTGAGCCAGTCGCTCAAGGCTGGGGTATCGGAGCGACGGGTGACACCCACGGCCACGGGGTGCTGGCCACCGGACCACTGATCAAGGCTGCAGACGGGTTTCAGAGCTGGTGCCCAGAGGCGTTCACACTGCTCCACCGCCTCCTGGAGAATCGTGGACCAGCGCTCGGGCCGGCGCTCCGCCTGGGGGGTGCAGCGGTCGGCTTGAAGCGGTTGAATCTCATCCACCCCCAGTTCACAGGCCATACGCAGCGCGTCCTCAAAGCCGCGACGAATCAGGGCCAGCCCCAGGCCCAGCCGCGGCGACGGGGCAGGTTCGACTTGTTTAGAAGGACCGGAAAGCTGCAAAGCATCGGCGCTGATCAACTGGGCCTGCCAGAGCGACCCGCAGCCATCGACCACGGCGATGCTGTCTCCCACTCGGCAACGCAGAACACGACGCAGGTAGTGCTGTTCGGACGCCTCCAGTGGAATGGCCGGGTGGTTCGCCTCAACAGCCGCCAGCCGTTGCGGGGCCATCAGCAGCCGCCGCAGCTCAGCCACCTGACGGGAAGAGGCTGTCGGGGTGGTCCTCCACCGGCCAGTCCTCATTGACACCGCCGATCAGCAGCTCTTCGATCTGCACCACATCCGTATCCAGCTGACGCAGGGCATTGATCAACACATCGATCCCAACGCCATCGCTGGTGCCCATGTCGACCCAGCAACGGCCCCATTCGGCCTGATACTCCAGCTGGCCCATGTTGTGCATCAGGGCTGGCATCACCGAATCGGCTTCGTCGTTGTCGTAAGCCATCCAGCTGAGATCAGCACCTTCCTCATGGACCTGAAGGTTTTCGGCGTTGAAACCGCCGAGGCGACCGATCACATACCAGCTGTCGAAGATGCCATCGACGTAATTGCGCTCCCCCTGACTCGGCGGTGAAGCGAAACGCAGCCAGATCCAGCAATTGAACGGATCCACCTCGCGGAAACGAACGTCCATGGAGGGACCAGTGAGGTGACTTCATCATCGGTCAAGCTGTGGTCCATGCTCGACCTTCAGTCCCTCGACTACGCGCCGGCCACCGCGGCACGGCCACTGCTGACGGATGTCTCCCTCAAGGCCGACATCGGCCGTCCTGTGCTTGTTGCCGGAGCCAGCGGCAGTGGCAAGACAAGTCTGCTGGAGGTGATCGCCGGCCTGAGTGGCCAACTGCGGGGCAGCATCCGCTGGAAGGGGCGAGAGCTGAGCAAACGGCAGCGACGCTGGCTCAGTGGAATGGTGTTTCAGTTCCCGGAACGCCATTTCCTCGGGTTGACCATTGCCCAGGAACTGCGCCTCGGTCACCGGCGACTGGACAGCGATCAGCTGCAGACAGCACTGGACACCGTCGGCCTGACGGCCCTGCGCATGAGCGACGCACCGGAACGACTCAGTGGCGGCCAGCAACGACGCCTGGCCTTAGCGGTGCAGCTGCTGCGCGGGGCGGAACTGCTGCTGCTGGATGAACCGACGGCAGGGTTGGACTGGTCGGTCCGCGCCGACGTGCTCAATCTGCTGAGCAACCTGTCAAAGCAACGGGTGCTGATCGTCGTGACCCATGAGCCGCAACTGTTCCACGATTGGGCCTGCGAGCGGTATCGGCTGCGGAACGGCTGTCTGGAACCGGTGACTACATTGCCCGGAGCTTGAAGGGGTTCCATGGCCGACCGCCTGGTGAGAGCGACAGCTGCAGGGGGTGGCATTCGACTGGTGGCGGTCTCCACGACCAACACCGTGCGGGAGGCACGGCGGCGTCATGAGCTCTCCTACCTCTCCACCGCGATGCTGGGTCGGGCCATGGCCGCCGGCCTGATGCTGTCCAGTTCGATGAAAGTGCGGCACGGGCGCGTCAACCTCAGGCTCGGCTCCGATGGACCACTGAAGGGACTGATGGTGGATGCCGGCCGGGATGGAACGGTACGGGGATACGTGGGCGACAACACCCTGGAGCTGGATCCGGTGATCGACGCCGATGGGAACCACAGCTTCGACTTCAAGGCCGCTGCCGGCACCGGTTATCTGCATGTCATGCGCGATGACGGCAAGGGGGAACCGTTCAACAGCACCGTCGAACTGGTGAGCGGCGGGATCGGTGATGACGTTGCCTCCTATCTGCTGCACTCAGAGCAGACACCATCGGCGGTGTTCGTCGGTGAACGGATCAGCAGCCAGAAACTTCACAGCAGCGGCGGACTTCTTGTTCAGATCCTGCCCAAAGCGGCCGAAGAACCTGCGCTTGTGGAACTCCTTGAACAGCGCTGCCGCGAGATTGATGATTTCAGCGGACGACTGGACCGTTGCGGCGACCAGCTCGAGGACCTGCTGGTGGATGTTTTCCCGGATCTGGATCCCCGCCCCCTGGAGGACGCGGATGCCCAGCATCCCGTGCGGTTTCACTGCCGCTGCAGTCGCGAACGCAGTGTGGCCGCCCTGATGCTCGTCGGACGAACGGAATTGGCCGACATGTTGGAGAAGGACGGTGGAGCGGAACTCACCTGTCACTTCTGCAACAACCGTTATGAAGTCAGCGGCCCTGAACTGGAGGAGCTGATCGCCGAGCTGGCACCAGCCTCTTAGGCCAGCAACAGCGAAGCAAGCCAGAGCAGAACTGCCGCAGGCAGGGCTTGAGCCTGCTCGAGGCTCAAGCTCAGCTGGCTGAAGGCTGTGGGGGACAACGATGCCGTTAGGACTCCGCCCACCACCAAGCCGAGGCCAAGCACCAACAGGCACCAACCGAGGGAAGGAAGAGGACGGCGACCCCGTCGGATCTGACTCAGGAAACAGCCGATCAGGCCCAGGGCCAGGACCAAGGAACCGGAGCCCTGTGAGAACAGCAACAGCAATAACGCTGCTGCACCGGCCACCAGGCGGACCACCAGACCCTGGCCCTCAGCCAGAGACCATGACGGAGACATCCCGGAGAGGGAGGGTGCGGCCTGAGGAAGGCGAGGACGAAGCCGCTGCAGAACGCTGACCCCCAGAAGAGACGGCACGGATGGACTGGCAGACGCCGCCGACTCCTCCTTCTGCGACGCCGTCGCGGCAGCGGCACTGACCTGTCCCTGCTGGCGGTCTCGGAGGCGAGCCATCAGAACAGCGTCGTAGGCGGCTTCCACTCGAGCCTTGGCCTGGGGATCGTCATCGGTCTGGGCCAGACAACGGCTGCGGGCCGCCTGAACCTCATCGAAGCTGGCCCCTGGGGCAAGGCCCAGCCGGGCGTAGGGATCCTCCGAGCCGGACGAAGGACCGGATTCACCGACGGCAGCCATGCCCTTTCAGTAACAACATGACAAGAGCGTATCGAGACCAGCTCAGAACAGAGCCTTGCCGTGACGGAAACCCTCAGAACGTTCAAGGTTCTGACGGCAACTCAGGGCCTCGGAGCGGTTCAACCAGCGGCGACGCTTGATCAGGGGCATCTGCGGAGGGAGGTGGAACCCCTCCAGCATTTCGACGGATTCACGGCCGGAACGAAAACAGACGTACTCGGTGCCGCCGTCCGCCGTGCTTCGCACAAGCCAGAGACTGTCCAAGTGATCGCCACGAATCAGTCCGAGCAGTCTGGCGATCAGAAGCGTGGCCTGTGAGCCGATGAGGGCTTGCAGACCGGCGGCCAGACAGCAACAACTTGCATACGGTTAAGAGATGGTTAATGATGAATCACTTGGGCTGATCGCCATGAACACCCTGAACGAGCTCCTGGCCTTGATGGCGGTGGAGGAAAAGGCCAGAACCTGTCTCTCCCGCGCTGAGGCACAGCGCTGCATCAACGAAGCCGAACAACGGCAGCGCAATTTGTGGGGAACCAAGCGGGCGGTGCGCTTCAGCTCCCGCTGAACGGACCCTCAGAGACTGATCGGCTCCACCCCACTCACCACAGGAGCCACATTGCTCAGTTCGAAGTCGGGGTGGTCCTCCTTCAATTGATTCAGGTTCCACTCGTTCTTGAACAGAAGAACAGGCCTGTTCCAGGCATCGCGGACGGTTTTGCAGTTGAAAATCCGGCCCAGCTTCTCCAGCTCCGGCCAGCCACCAGCGACCCAGCGGGCCACCTGATAACCCAGGGGTTCCAACCGGGTTTCGACGCCGTATTCGCTCTCGAGGCGATGCTGAACCACCTCCAATTGCAACTGACCAACCGCCGCCAGGATCGGATCACGCTTGCTCTCATCGACGTCGTAAAGGATCTGAACCGCACCTTCCTCCCGTAATTCATTCACGCCCTTGCGGAAGTTCTTGAACGCGGAGGGGTTTGGATTACGCAACCAGCTGAAGATCTCCGGGCTGAAACAGGGAATACCCTCAAATTCCACCTTCGGCCCCACATACAGGGTGTCGCCGATGGAGAACATGCCTGGGTTGTTCAAGCCGATCACATCGCCCGGGTAGGCGTCCTCCACCACTGCCCGATCCTGTCCGAACAGCTTCTGCGGTCTGGATAAGCGAATCGCCTTACCGGTGCGGGCGTGCTTCACCGTCATATCTTTCTCAAAGCGCCCGCTGCAGACCCGCACGAACGCGACCCGATCCCGATGGCGGGGATCCATGTTGGCCTGGAGCTTGAACACAAACCCGCTGAACCCCTCCCGCAGCGGGTCGATCAAGCCTTCGCTGCTGGAACGGGCAATCGGACGCTGGGCCATTTCCAGGAAAGCATCGAGAAACGGCCGCACCCCGAAGTTCGTCATCGCTGAGCCGAAGAACACCGGTGTGAGTTCGCCGGCATGCACCATCTCGATGTCGAGCTCGGCACCGGCGGCATCGAGTAACTCCATCTCCTCGATCGCCAGATCCAACAGCTCCTCTTCCACCAACTCCCGCAGGGCTGGATCATCAAGGGACAGCTTCTGTTCCTCGGCCTGCTTGCCCCGCTCGGCTCGACTGAACAGAACCACCTCGCGGCTGCGGCGGTCGATCACCCCCCGAAACTGCTCACCGCTGCCGATGGGCCAGTTCACGGCCCAGGGGGTCAGCTCCAGTTCGGATTCAATCTCGTCCAGGAGCGTCAGAGGCTCCCGGCCGGGACGGTCCATCTTGTTGATGAAGGTGAAGATCGGAATCTTCCGCATCCGGCACACCTCAAACAACTTGCGGGTCTGAGGCTCAAGGCCCTTGGCGGCGTCCTCGAGCATCACAGCGTTGTCGGCAGCCGCCAGGGTCCGATAGGTGTCCTCGGAGAAATCCTGGTGACCAGGGGTATCCAGCAGGTTGATCGTGGTGGTGTCGTAATCGAACTGCAGCACTGTGGACGTGATCGAGATGCCCCGCTGTTTCTCCAGCTCCATCCAGTCCGAGGTCACCTTGCGTTGTTCGCCGCGGGCCTTCACCGCACCGGCTTGCTGAATCGCACCGCCGTACAGCAGCAGCTTTTCCGTCAGGGTTGTCTTGCCAGCATCCGGGTGAGAAATGATCGCGAAGTTGCGGCGACGGTCCACCGCCTCCGCCACCAATTCGGCCAGGTCTGTCTCACTCGCCGTGGTGCTGCTCATCGCTCGCTGTCAATCCACCAAGCCTGACACCACCAGATAACGGTCGTCCTCCGCCTCCACGCTGAGTGCGTCCAATCCCGCCGCCGCCAACTGCTGTCGAACCTCTTCAGGGGTAAAGGCAGCCACCAAGGAGGCACAGAAATCCTGAATCAACACCGCCGGCGCATCGGGGCAATGGAGCTGCTGCAGACGGTGCACCTCCGCCAAGGAGACCGGACGACGCAGGTCGCGGTGCAGCACCCGACAGCCAGGGGCAGCAAACCTGCGCGTCAGCCGCCAGAGCAGGTCGGGCTCGTGCAAGTGATGGAGCAGGCTGTTGCTGACGATCAGGTCGACCGGCTCCAGCGCCAGACCCTGAAGGGTGCTGCAGCGCAAGTCAATCTGAAGACCCTGCTGGTCCGCCCGTTCCCTGGCCACCTCCAGCATCGCTGGGGAACCATCCACGCCGATGACCTGTGCCCCAGGGAAACGTCGGGCCAGGGGCAGGGTGATGTTCCCAGGCCCGCAGCCCAGGTCGAGGATCACAGCTGGAGCAGTGCCAGTGGGTGGAGAGGTGAACAGAGCATCAATCAACGCCAGGGTGCGCTGATCTCCAGCACTGAAATCCGCTGCGGCGTAGGCCATCACTTGAACGACGTCGCGCATCAGCTCGGGCTCCGGCAATCGCTGCATCCGCGTTGAGACGTGGCCCACCAGTCTGCTCAGGACACTGCCAATGGTGGCAAGCACCCCTTGCTGCCCCCATCTGTGGCGTTAGGGTTTCGACAACATCTGTGCTCCATCGCACGTGACCCTGACCCCGAATCGCGTGGAGGTCGCCGCGAGCGACAGCGCTCGTTTCAGCGACTTCCCCGCCACCGCACCTGCCGCCAATCCTGTCTTCTACAGGACTTACAGCCGCAAGACTCCCGATGGCCGCGAGAGCTGGAGCCAGGTTGGTGACCGCAATCTCGGCGGACTGCGGCAGCTGGGGAACCTGAACGACGAGGAGGTGGCACTGCTGGCGCGCATGCAGAGCGAGAAGAAAGCCCTCCCCTCAGGTCGCTGGCTCTGGATTGGAGGAACGGGCTGGATCGAGCAGTCGGTGAACTTCTCCGGCGCCTACAACTGCACCTCCACCAACTTGGTGGACTGGCGGGCCTTCGGCCTGATGATGGACCTGGCGATGATGGGCTGCGGCACCGGCGCCATCATCGAACCGCACCTGATCGAGCGGTTGCCGATCGTGCGAAACACCCTCGACGTGGTGTCGGTGTCGGACATCGGCATCACAGCGGCAGAGGCACGTCAGGACGACTGCACCCACACGATCGACGGCAACCGCGTTCGCATCAAGTTGGGCGACACCCGTCGGGGTTGGGTGGACAGCTACCAGTTGATGCTGGAGCTGAGCAGTGACCCTCGCTTCGACGGCGGAACCGTCGAGATCGAGGTCGATCTCAACGATGTCCGTCCCGTGGGCGAAACCCTGAAGGGCTTCGGCGGCATGGCCAACCCCGTGAAGCTGAAGGACCTCTATGGCCGGGTGGCTCGACTGCTGAACAAAGCCATCGGACGGCGACTGACGTCTGTGGAGTGCTGCCTGCTGATCGATGAAGCCGCCGTCACCATCGTGGCCGGCAACATCCGACGCAGTGCCGGCATGCGCCAGTTCGCCGCCGACGACACCGCTGCGGCGTCAGCCAAGGACAACCTCTGGCAACAGGATGACCAGGGCAACTGGCGCATCGACCCGGAGCGGGATGCCCTGCGCATGGCCAATCACACCCGGGTGTATCACACACGTCCCAGCAAAGAGGTGGTGCTGGCGGCGGTCACCAAGCAGTTCCACTCCGGTGAGGGGGCCATCCAGTTCGCTCCGGAAGCGATCGCACGGTCCAACGCTGATCTGCTCAACACCCCGGAACTGCGCAGCGAGTTCATCGAGATCTACTGCGATCAGGGCAAGGAGGAAGCCGGTCGCTGGCTCAGCACCAACCATGGCCCCATTGCGCCGGAGGAGCTCGAGCATCGCCTCAGCCGCTACGGCCTCAATCCCTGCGGCGAAATTCTCGGAGCCGATTTCCACTGCAACCTGGCGGAGATTCATCTCAACCAGATCGATCCCAGCGACGAAGAAGGCCAGGCTGACGCCTTCCGGGCCGCGGCATTGTCGGTGGCTTGTCTGCTCAACCACCGCTTCGAGGTGGAGCGATACCGCCAGAGCCGGGAATGGGATCCGATTGTGGGCGTCAGCTTCACCGGTCTGTTCGACTTCTTCGTCCATGCCTTCGGCAGCGACTGGCTGCGTTGGTGGGAAGCCGGCAGGCCCGACACCGAGGAAGGTCGTGCCTTCAAGGCCAAGGAAGCTGACTACCTCAGCCGCTGGAAGCAGGTGGTGAACGACACGGTTTGGGATTACTGCGATCGCCATGGTCTGCGCCGCCCCAACCGCTGCACCACCGTTCAACCTGCCGGCACGAAGAGCCTGTTGACCGGTGCAGCTCCTGGCTGGCACCCCCCCAAAGCACAGCGCTTCATCCGCCGCATCACCTTCCGCAAGAACGACCCGGTGGCGATGGCTTGCATGGACTACGGCTACACCGTGGTGCCGTCTCAATCCGACAAGGACGAACAGGGTCGGCTGCTGGATGATCCCTTTGATCCCCGCTGCACCGAGTGGCTGGTGGAAATCCCCACAGAAGTGAGCTGGGCCAATCTTCCAGGCGCCGATGCGGTGGACATCAACGGCTTCTCAGCCATGGCCCAGTTCGACTTCTACATGCAGGTGCAGACGCACTACACCGCCCACAACACCTCCGCCACGATCGAATTCCGCGACCACGAAATCGAGCCGCTGGCGGACGCGCTGCACAAGGCGATGGAGAACGGCGAGGGATACATCTCCGCAGCGCTGTTGGCTCGCTTTGACGCCAACGCCACGTTCCCGCGCCTGCCCTTCGAGCCCATCGATGCAGCCACCTACGAACGTCTGCAGTCCGAAGTGATTCAACGCCGCGTCAGCAGCGATTTCTTCGAGGCCTTGCAGCGTTACGACAGCAGCGAACTGAAGGAAGCCGGCCCCGCCGGCTGTGATTCGGACAAGTGCCTGCTGCCGCTGGCCAAACCGGAAAGCTGATCAGTACGCAAGCTGACTTAAAGTCAAATCAGCGCTCGATCGTTCTGGCGCTGACCCCTGGAGAGGTGGTCGAGTGGTTTATGGCTCTGGTCTTGAAAACCAGCGTGCCTTCACGGGCACCGTGGGTTCGAATCCCACCCTCTCCGTTACAAGCCCCACATTGATGGGGAAGTTGTTGGCCTCATTCGTCGCGTTGTATCAACAGCTGATGGCCACGGTGACGTTACGGCTTGGAAAAGTGAAATTCTTCCCCACGATGCGTTTGGAGTCTCAAACGAGGCTTTTAACTTGGCCCACAGACAAAGGCAGCAGCCCGTCATCGTTTCAGGCTCGGATACGGAGATCATGATTACCCGACTGAAAACAGAAAGTAGAGGTCGGAACTGCACTGATGTGCCTATCGGGCCAAGAGCCTCCCACCTCCCATAGGAATGAAAAGATTAGTCCCATTGATTGCCTTCGCAGCAGTCAATGCAACTGGTGCAGTCGTCAACCCAGTACAAGCTGGCGACGTTGATCCATCAATCCATAAGTTATGCGTGGAAGCCAAAGATTATGCTGGCTGTGTCAGGGCAATGAAAGGTGATACCTCCAATACATCAAGGCAAATCCGTTCACAAGGTGCTGATATTGCGGAAGGAAATCAGTGTCCGTCTGGATTTGCCGATGTAGGGGGAGGCAATTGCAAGGAAGTGAAGTGCGTCTATAACTCCAACGGCCTTGGGTTTGATTTTGGGCATGATCAAAGAGTAGCCGGCAAGGCAGATTGGGGATGCAAATCATCGTTCTGGTACGGAGCTGGTATCATGCAACTAGAGGGCAATGCTCGGGCAAGCATCAATCCCAAATGCCCCCCTGGCGAGCCTCCGGTTGGTTACAACAGCACCTGTCAAAAACCACCTTTAGGCTGGGAAAGTCCTTCCGAAAAAGCTGAGCGTGAAGAGAAAGATGGTCCAAAATGTGACTTCAAGCTCAGACCGTACGATTGCAGCTACAACACATATCTAGAGGCGAATCCGTCCATGAAGGAGTGGGCAGAGTTGAATCCATAGATGGCGTCTAAAGAGCGCTTGCGTCTTCAGTCAGTGGACTGATTTGAATGACGATTCATCCACTCATCGAACTGAAACAGAGTCAAGGACGAACCATTGACAAGAGTGACCCCGACAAAACCATGATTCCCGCGTGATGGGTGCAGACGAGTCTGCTGTTGCTAGTACTTGGTTGGACCTCGCTCTCGCCGACCATGCAGATGTACCTCGCCGACTGCATTTTTCCAGATATCGAAAGCCAACTGGCTGCCTACAAGAGTTTCTGTGAACTCTGGGATTCGGGCGAAATGGCGAAGGCCGATCGCGCTGACGGTTTTGAAATGCTCTTCCGCGTCCATGCTCCAGGAGCAGGACGGGTCACCCTGTTGTTCAAAGCCGCGGGAGACGCGCAAATTTTTGAGCACTTTGCTCCCTGGCGTGCTCAGTATGGAATTGAAATGGACTTTACCCCTGTGATTGGCTGCCAGGACGTCGTTGATTATCACAAGAAACTGTTTGCGAAAATGTCCTGATCTCAACCGTTGATATCAAATGATCACAGGTGATCCCCCATCGGGATCACCTGTGATCAACCATTCAAGTACGACAAGCCGCTGAATTACAGGCCTAGGAATTTGGCTGGGATGCCATCCAGGCTGTGGTTTCCAAGCATCTGAAACACAACATTGACGAGCATGCCGCCGAGGTGAATGGCGCCGACAAGAATCAAGCCGCGCCAGAGCTTTTCAAACGTGGAGGGAGGTTGGTTGTTACTCCAAGTGCCAGACGGTGAGGCCATAGAACCAATGAATTCCTGATCACGATGTCTGGACCAGCTGGGCAGATCAATGAACTGTGATGCGTCTTCACAGCTGGAAGGCTGGTGCACGGGCAGGTCATCGAGCGAGAGCCCCTGAGCCAGCCCTAAAGACACTGCAGATACACTTCGAAGTCACCACACGGTTGCCATGCAGTATCTTCAGAGCTACTCTTGAGTTGCTCACTTGCATGGCCATGATCAAAGCGGCGACGCGGGAAAACCAGGTCAAGCTCACGGTGTCCGTGCCGCCGAGCCTGCATGTGTTGCTGCGCAGCTGGGCTCTCTGCGAGGGCCGGGAACTCACCAGCGTGGTGCTGCAGTGCGTGGAGCTCTCGATCCGGCAGCTGAAGAGCAATGGATCCATTCCTTCAGCGGCCGTTCGCGCCTACGAAGGGGCCTGCGACGAACGACTGGCCATAGGAGGTCTTTGACAATGACGTCTTCCCTGAACCTGTTCGAGCAGGCCCTGCAGGTCCCGACCATGGAAGCCGTGATCGCCCTGAGTGAAAGGGTCCAGACCCTGGAGGCCAGACCGGAAGGCGTCGTTTACACCGCCTATCGCGCCATCGATCAAACCCTCCTGATCGGATACACCGAAGCCCTCTCAGCGATAACCACAGAACATCAGCAACGGGACTTTGAGCTGGTGGAGGCCCGACGCGGAACCCGCCGGGAAGAACGCCTGCTGCTGCTCACTCTCAAGGAGATCGGCCTTCAGAGCACGTACTGCGAAGGCTGCTTCGATGCCGAAGCATCAACGCTTGCCCATCTCCAGCAGTTGGGCTGGCCCCTGGGACGACTGCGCAACCTCCGTGTTTCCAAAAACACCCGCAAACGCTTTCAACGCGGCTAGTCAGAAGCGCAACGACGTGGATCGATCCTGATCAGCTGAACCGGCGGGCTAACTCCACCATGGTCTGCACCTGAGTGGGCTCAGCGGCAGCTCGCTGCCCGCCCTGCACCGCTCGGTAGTGATCGGCCACCAACCAGGCGCTGGTCTCCGGATCCTCAGCAAATCTGGGAATCAGGTGCAGGTGGAGATGGCGAGCCCCCTCACCAAAGGCAATGGCATAAACACGATCACAGCCTGTGATCTGCTGCACCAGCTGGCTGGCATCTTGCACGGCACGTCCCCAGGAGGCGGCTTCCGGAGGCTCGAACTCAATCGGCCCAGCGCAGTGACGGATGCTGTCCAGCAGCAGCCAGCCTGGGAGGGGAGCTGGATCCGGGTGATGACGAACTAGCCACAGCTCACTGCGACTGATTTCATACCGCTCGCGATTCAGCGGATCCTGGTGCAAGCGGCAGATGCCGCAGGTTTCAGTCATCAGGGCAGATCTGGATCAGCGCTTGGCCATACCGCGACCGTTACCGATCAGGCCGAGGTCAATGATCACGCCGATGGCCACCACTAGCATGCCGCTGAAGGAGGACACTCCGCCGAAGGCTGATGTGGCCCAGCAAAAGCCAAGGGTGGTGGTGGGAAGCAGCAACAGGCCGGCGATGGGCAACACGGGATTTGGAACCGCCATGGCCGCGAAAGGTTGCAGTACGAAGCTGCTGTTGAACAGCCACATCAACAGCAGGATCAACCGTGGCGCCAGCAACCCGAGCGCAGCGAACAGACACATGGCCATGAATCATCTGCCGAAGTGGTAGCGACGGTGACCATTGCGGTCAGCCTGTCCGTGACCTGATCAGGTTTCCAGGGCGCAATTAACCGCGATTTCAAAAGGAACAGCCGCATTAGGCAGATCCAGAAGGTTTCCCATCAGGCAAGCGAGATCCTGCGGTTGGGTCATCGACTCCGACGGCACGGAGCTCACCCACTGGGCCATGGCTGTGTTCACCCAGCTCGGGCAGATCGCCGTGACCCGGATGCCGTGATCGAACCCTTCATTGCGCATGGACTGACACAAGGCCATCAACGCGAACTTGCTCACTGGGTACCCCGCCATCCGGCCTTTCACCCGTGTGCCACTCATCGAAACCAGCACCTGGATCCGCCCATGACCGGAGGATCGGAGCTGGGGCCAGGCAGCCCGGGTCAACCACCAGGGCCCCATCACATTGACCCGCCACAGCTCCTCAAGCTCGGCCTCCTGACCGTCCGCGAACAGCAGCGGCGTGCGATGCAAAATCCCCGCGCAATGGATCAACGCGTCTGCACCACCAGCCCAGCGGATGGCGGCATCCACCAGAGCCTCAGCCTGCTCGGGTTGGCCGGCGTCATAGGGAACCGGAAGCACACACTCGCTCTCAAGAGGCGTTCCCTTGAGACGGGCCGGATCCCGGAGACCGAGGCAAAGGCGATGACCGTTCGCCAACAGCTGCTCAGCCACCGCCCGGCCGATGCCACGGCTGGCGCCGGTGATCAGAACCGTCCGTTGCATCAGGCGTTGGGGAACAGCTGATCCAGGAGCTGCTGAGGATCCCGATGAACTGATAAGAGCGCGCGGTGCTCCGCCGCCACGAAACCATCGGCCACGGCTCCATCCAGGAACTGAAGGAGTCCGTCGTAGTAGCCGTCCACATTGAACAAGGCGCAGGGTTTGCTGTGAAAGCGCAGCTGCAACCAGGTGAGTGCCTCAAACAACTCCTCCAGGGTTCCAAGCCCCCCCGGCAGGGCGACCATGGCATCCGCCAGTTCGATCATGCGCGCCTTGCGGACATGCATGTCGGCCACCACCTCCAGCCGCGTGAGCTCGTGGTGAGCAACTTCGGCATCCATCAGAGCTTCCGGGATAACACCGATCACCTCCCCATCCGCCGCCAGCACCGCATCGGCGACAGCTCTCATCAGACCGATCTGCGCAGCGCCATACACCAGCCCCACACCGCGTTGGGCCATGGCCTGGCCCAACGCCTGAGCCGCCTGACCATGCGCCGGCGCATGGCCGCATCTGGATCCGCAGTACACCGCGAGGCGTTGCATCGGTTGCCAGAACCACAACAATGCCATTCTCGGCCTTGGTGCTCCAGCTGACCCCAACCGACAGCACGTCCTGAAATCCTTAGACCAGCGAGGGGACCGCCATGACTGACGCAACGCTCAGCCTGAGCCTGATCGGCGAACACCGGATTCTCGACAAGGCAGCGGGCCTGAACGAGCCTTCAGGTCTGACCCTGAACCACGACGGCAGCGCCTTTTATACCGTCAGTGATGACACCAAGGCCGTGTTCCGCCTGGATCTGAAGGGTCGCCTCTCGATCGCAGAGTCGTTTTTCATCGGCGTGGACGATCTGGAGGGGATTGCCATCAATGCCGATGGCAGCCAGCTCCATGCCGTTCAGGAAGAGACCAATGCCGTGATCACCATCGACATCGCCAGCCGGCGCGAACTCAGTCGTCGTCCCCTGGCGGCGATGGCGAACTACGACAGCATCAAGCGGTATTTCCCTGATCCACCGGACAACAAAGGCCTGGAAGGGATCACCGTGAACACCCGCACCGGGCATTTGTTTGTGGTGAAGGAAGGGCGACCAGGCCTGCTGATTGAGCTTGACGCCGAAGGCGAGAGCATCCTCCAGGCACGCCTGCTCAACGACAGCAACGGCTTCGTGCACCCGAAGGTGGGGCCGGAGAAACTCGACTTCTCCGGCCTCAGCTACGACGCCGAACGCAACACGATCTGGATCACCAGCGACAAGGGGCAGTGCCTTTATCACTACGACTGGGAGCAGAACCGGGTGCTGCAACGTCTCGATCTGGTGGTCGAAGACGACAACAAGCCCAGACGGATCCGTAAGTCGGAAGGGGTGGCGATCGATCCCGCCCGTCAACGGTTGTATGTGGTGAGTGAACGGGACGGAAGGCTATACATCTTCAAAATCGACTCCAATGGCTGATCAACAGCACTGGTTGATCACCGGAGCCAGCAGCGGCATCGGTCGTCTCGCCGCCGAACGTCTCCAGCAGAAGGGACATCGCCTCACCGTGATCTGCCGCAGTCAGCAGCGGGCCGAGCAAACCCTCAGCTGGATCAATGGGGACAGCCGGGTGCTGCTGGCGGATCTGGCCGATCTTGACCAGGTGGAAGCCATTGGACGAGAGCTGAACGATCAGGGGGAAGCCATCGATGGACTGCTGCTGAATGCGGGGCTGCAATACGCCGGCCATCGCCAGGTGCGCCGCAGCGCCCAGGGCGTGGAGCTCACCATTGCCGTGAACCATCTGGCCCACCAGCGCCTGCTGATGGATCTGCTGCCTCTGTTGCACCAATCCGCTGCACCCAGAGTTGTGATCACCGCCTCAGAGGTGCACAACCCGGCCAGTGGAGGAGGACGGGTGGGACGTCCTGCAGACCTCGGGGATCTCTCGGGCCTGGAGCAGCGTTCCGAGATGGTGAACGGTGAACCGCCCTTTGATGCAGACAAGGCCTACAAAGACAGCAAGCTCTGCAATCTGTTGATGGGCCGGCATTTGGCGCGGCTCCAACCCCAGTGGCCGGTGATCTGTTGGAGCCCGGGCCTGGTGATCCCCCGCAGCAGGGATGGCTTCTTCCGCAACAGCCGCGAAGCCAATCCAATTGGCCAGGCCTTGTTCGGATTCGTGGCCCGTGATCTGCTGCGACTCACCGAGCGTCCCGAACGGGCCGCCGAACTGCTGGAGCGGTTGGTGCTGGATCCGGCCATGCCACAGGGATTCAGCTACTGGAGCAATGAACTCCTTGGCCCCGGACGTCACCAATTCGCATGCACCGAAACCTCTGCGGAGGCCGCTGATGATGCCAAGGCGGCGCGGCTCTGGCAGCTGAGTGAACAACTTGTTAAGTAGATGCCGATGATCGGAGTGGTGGCGGCGTTGGCCGCAGCCCTGGCCTGGACAACCGCCAGCAGCCTGTGGCGCTCCCTGTCGGATCAGGGCTCAGCCCTGCAGCTCAACACCCTCAAAAACGGCCTGGCGACGCTGCTCTTTGTTCCGGTTCTGGCGCTGCTGCCGTGGCAGGACAACGCAGCGGCCATCGGCTGGTTAGTGCTCAGTGGCGGTGTGGGCATCGCCGCCGGTGACAGCTTCTATCTCGCCGCCCTGCGGCGGCTGGGAACCCGCCGAACCCTCACGCTGGAGGCACTCGGCCCGGTGTTGGCCAGTCTTGGCAGCGTGGTGCTGATGAGGGAGCAACTGAATGCAGGGGCCTGGCTCGGTGCTCTCTTGGTGGCAGGTGCCGTGGTGCTGGTGGCGGACAGCGATGGGCCGCTTCACAGGGACCGCCAGGGGCTTGTCTTTGGACTGTTGGCAGTGGTCTGCGGTCTCAATGGCGCCTTCCTGGCTCGACAGGTACTGATCAGCAGCGAGCTGAGCCCCCTGCAGACCGCATCCGTCCGATTGCTTGGGGGATGGCTGGCTTTGTTACCACTCCTGCGAGCCAGAGGGTCACGCCTTAACGCACGGTCAGGCTCGGGGCTGCGCATCCTGTTGGCCACCGCGTTGGGGACCAATGTGGGCATCGTCCTGCAGCAATTGGTGTTTCAGACGATGCCCGTCGGGCCTGGCGTCACGCTGATGAGCACCGCACCGGTGATGGCGCTGGTGGCGGGGCGGTTCGAAGGGGATCCGATTCAGCCCCGTGGAGTGCTGGCGGCTGTGCTGGCGGTTGCCGGAGTGGCCTGCAGCGCCTGAAGGCCCTGCTCGATCGTCGCAGTGGATGTCTCGTGAAGGGAGAGCACCACCAGATCCACTCCAGCGCCGCTGTCAGGACGCCAGGCCGATGCCGGGGCTGTCTCAAACCAGCTGTTGAGCCGTGGGCCCACCATCTGCAGCTGCAAAGGCAAGGCCTTGCCCGGCAGCCAGACGCGTCCCTTCAGCCTCAGCACCTGAAGCTCGCTGACCAACCGGGGCAGCAGATCCTCAAGCGCCGACCGATCAAATTCCCCCTCAAGGCGGAGTCCGCCACTCACCATCGCGACATGGCTGTGATCGTGATGGTCGTGGTCGTGGTCGTGGTGATGGTGATCGACCTGTTCATTGGAGTGATGCTCCAGGCCGAGCACCACCGAGGTGTCCACGGCGCCATGGGCCACGGGAAGCAGCGCCGTCCCTGGCCTGGTCTGGTTCTGCAGGTTGATCTGAACCGCGTCCAGCTGCTCCTGTGACAGTCGATCGGCACGGCTGAGCAGAACGAGATCCGCGGCCTGAAGCTGATCGCGGAACAGCTCATCGATGGCGGTGATGTGATCGAGGCTGGGATCCTCCCGTCGCTGTTGCTCCAAGGCCTCACGATCAGCGACCGGGCTTCCTGCCGCCAGGGCTTCGCCGTCCACCAGGGTCACCACACCATTCACATGCACTCGGCTGCGGATGGCCGGCCAGTCCAGGGCCTGCAGCAACGGACGCGGTAACGCCAGACCACTGGTCTCCACCACGATGCCGTCCAGTTGATCAGCGCGCTCCAGCAGCTGCTCCATCGTCGGCAGGAAATCGTCCTGAACCGTGCAGCAGAGACAACCGTTGTTGAGCTCCACAAGACGACCGTCCACCTCGTCATCGGGGCAGAAACCGCAACTGCGAATCAGATCACCATCCAGACCAACGCTGCCGAAATCGTTGACCATCACCGCCAGGCGCTGGCCACTGCGCGTGAGGAGGTGGCGCAGAACGGTGGTTTTACCGGCTCCAAGGAAGCCGGTGACCACGGTGACCGGCAGTCGTCTGCTCATGGCACTCAAGGGCGACAGCCCAGGCTCTCACGGGTCGAGACGCCACTGTCGGGGTGGGTGCCGGCGGCCGTTGCACAAAGCAGTTTCTGCTGAGGAAGATCCAGCACGGCATCGGTGAAATCAGCTCCCTCGATGCGGGCATCGGCGAAGCGGCTCTGCATCAGCATCGCGTTGGTGAAGGTCGCTCCTCTGAGATCGGCACCGTCGAAACGACTGGCGAATCCCACGATATTGGACAGATCTGCACCGCGAAGGTCAGCACCCTGCAGCTGGGAGGTGTTGATGACGGCCCCGCGCAGGTCCGTGTCGCTGAGGTTGACGTCCCGCAGATCGGCCTTGAGGAATTCCTTTTCCTTGAGGTCGAGACCGTGCATATCCGCCGTGATCTCCTGCACCGCACGCTGTCCCCGCAGTTCAGGAGCCGTGATCGCCTGTACAGGGTCATTCCAGAACAGGGTGCAGATCACCATGAGAATCGCCGCCACCAGGGAGGCTGGACGGAGAAAGGCGCGCATGGGACCGGTAATTTGAGCGCTCACGTTATGGCAACTGCCAGCGGAGCGACGCGAGATGGCCATGAGTCTGCGGGTGGTGGTACCACCCCATCCCCTGATCGGACATTGGCTGGCGATGCTCCGCCATCAAGAAACACCATCAGCCCTGTACGCCACGGCCATGCAGGAACTGGGTCGCTGGCTCACCTACGAGGCCCTGAGGGACTGGTTGCCGCACCGCCAGGAACGCATCCCGACGGAGCACGGGGAGGTGGAGGCCACCGTGGTGGAAGCGGGCATCCCCCTGCTGGCGTTACCGATCCTTCCTGCAGGACTGGAGCTCTGGCAGGGAGGCCGCCAGGTGCTTCCCGATGCCGCCCTTTGCCTGGATGGCGTCCCTGACGACATTGCAGCCAACACCGGCGTGATTCTGTTCGTCGATCAGGTCAGTCACGGCGAGGGAGTGTTGAAGGCACTGCAGCAGCTTCAGCATCAGGGGGTTGATGGACGGCGGATCCGTCTGATCACAGCGCTCTGCGCCAGCCCGGGCCTCAAGCTGCTGGGAGAGGCCATGCCAGACCTGACGCTTCACACCGCCTGCATTGATGAAAGTCTCACCCAGGAGGGAGGCATCGTCCCCGGCATCGGTGATCCAGTGCAACGACTGCGGTTCAGGTCGGCAGGCCGTGACTAGATTCCGACTGAGGAGGTTCAGTGAATGGGACATCAGCACGAAACCGGTTCAGGCACCCTGACCACCCTGGTGGCCGGCGCCGTCATCGGAGCCGCTGGACTGGCCTGGTGGCTTCTCAATGAGGCGGAGCGCCGCAGCCGGATCGGGCGGCAGCGGGCGATGCTCTATGCCCCACGGATCCAGGACGGCTCGGAGGTGCTCGAGCCCAGTGAAAACGGACTGCTGGAACAGCGGGTGGAGCGACTCAATACCGAGATCGCCCGCGTTCGCGCTCAGCTGGAGCGGTTGGGATCGGAGGACTGAGCGCTCGGTAGGTTGGCCGAATCGCCACAGGTCCAGAGCTCCGGCCCATGCTTCGTTCCGACGCCGTTACCCAAGGAATCCAGCGTTCCCCCAACCGCGCCATGCTCCGTGCGGTGGGATTCGGTGACGACGACTTCGGCAAGCCGATTCTCGGCATTGCCAATGGCTACAGCACGATCACACCCTGCAATGTCGGGCTGAACGACCTCTCCCGTCGGGCCGAAGAGGCGGCCCGTCAGGCCGGTGGCATGCCTCAGATGTTCGGGACCATCACCGTGAGTGATGGCATTTCGATGGGCACCGAGGGGATGAAGTATTCCCTGGTGAGCCGCGAGGTGATCGCCGATGCCATCGAAACCGCTTGCAACGGTCAGAGCATGGATGGAGTTCTGGCGGTAGGTGGCTGCGACAAGAACATGCCCGGCGCCATGCTGGCGATGGCGCGGATGAACATCCCCGCCGTGTTTGTGTACGGCGGCACGATCAAGCCGGGCAAACTCGGCGGCTGTGACCTCACCGTGGTCAGCGCCTTTGAGGCGGTGGGTCAGCTCACCAGCGGCAACATCGACGAAGAACAGCTCACGGCTGTGGAAAAGAACGCCTGTCCGGGGGCCGGCAGTTGCGGCGGGATGTTCACCGCCAACACCATGAGTGCCGCCATTGAAACGATGGGCTTGAGCCTGCCCTACAGCTCAACGATGGCGGCGGAGGACGAAGAGAAAGCCGACAGTGCAGCGCGATCCGCCGAAGTGTTGGTGGATGCGGTGAAGGCCAACATCCGCCCGCTGGATCTGCTCACCAACGACGCCTTCGAGAACGCCATCAGCGTGATCATGGCGGTGGGTGGATCCACCAATGCCGTGTTGCATCTGCTGGCGATCGCCCGCACCGCGGGTGTGTCCCTCAGCATCGATGACTTCGAACGGATTCGTCAGCGGGTGCCGGTGATCTGTGACCTCAAACCAAGCGGCCGTTACGTGACGGTGGATCTGCACAACGCCGGTGGCATCCCCCAGGTGATGAAACTGCTGCTCGATGCTGGGCTGCTGCACGGTGATTGCCGGACGGTTGAGGGGAAAAGCCTGCGTGACCTGCTGGCGGATGTTCCCTCTCAGCCTCCAGCGGATCAGGACGTCATCAGGCCTCTGAGCAATCCTCTTTACGCCAAAGGCCACCTGGCGATCCTCAAGGGGAATCTGGCCCGTGAGGGCAGTGTTGCCAAGATCAGCGGCGTCAAGACGCCGGTGCTCACCGGGCCCGCCCGCGTCTTTGAAGGCGAGGAGGACTGTCTGGCGGCCATCCTTGATCAGCGGATCAATGCCGGTGATGTGGTCGTGGTGCGCAATGAGGGTCCCGTCGGCGGTCCCGGCATGCGCGAAATGCTGGCCCCCACCTCCGCCATCGTCGGCCAGGGCCTTGGCGACAAGGTGGCCCTGATCACCGATGGGCGCTTCAGTGGCGGCACCTATGGACTGGTGGTCGGCCACGTCGCACCGGAAGCCGCCGTCGGCGGAACCATCGGCCTGGTGCAGGAGGGGGACAGCATCACCGTGGATGCCGATCAACTGCTGCTGCAACTGAACGTCGATGAAGCAGAGCTGAATCGACGTCGGGAGGCCTGGACCAAACCGGAACCGCGTTACCGCACGGGGATTCTTGGCAAATACGCCCGCCTGGTCTCCACTTCCAGCCGTGGTGCGGTCACCGACCAGCCCGACTGATTCAGTCGTGAGGCAACAGCGAACGCAACCGCCTGCCCAGTGCTTCCAGCGGGGCCGCGTCCTGCGGAGCTGAGGTGCGTTGTCCCGAAGTTCCATCCATCCAGACGGGATGACGGCCATGCCAGAGCATCGGCCGTTCAGGCTGCTCCGTCCAACTGAGCATCAGGTTGATCTCCTGCCCGCTGCGGTAAATCTCCAGGTCAAGATCACGTTCTGACCAGCGAACGCCGTCGCCATCGCGGCATTCGATCCGAACATTCAGATCATCAATCTCAGCGGGAGCCGAGGGATCCACAGCCACCACAGCGTGGCTCCAGGGCTTGAGACACACATCCGCCGCCTTGGCAATAAGCACCAACAGATCCATGGCTTCAGGGCATGGCCCGGATCGAGCGAATCAACAGGCGGATCGCCCCGGCTCGAAATCCAGGATTGAGTTCGCCGCCATCACCGAACTTGGAGTGCAGCACCTGGATCCGGGTGACCCCCGCGGCATCAAAGCGCAGGGGTAGTCCAACGGGCTTCGCCCTGACGGTCGGCCGGAGGTCCGCAAACGGAATGCGCACGCTGGTGACTCCAGCCGCCTGAGTCGGCACATCGATCACCCAGCGCAGCCCGCCTGGAATCAACTCGGTGAGCCCCAAGGCACCATCACGGCAACCGAGGGCAATCTTCAGGGTTCGTCCCTCCCCCTCCACATCCAATTGCAGAACTGAAAACGGTGAGAGATCGAGAGGGGGCTGCAGACGAGGCGATCGGCAGCTGACAAAGCCACCACCGGCTTCGATCAGCTCCCCTTCCAACAGCAAACCCTCAGGGGTGGCGCGGCATCCGGCACGGCTGCGCCCGCCCATGATCGTGTCATTGAGACTGGTCCAGTCAGCGAATTCGCTGCCCTGGACGATGGTCTGCTCAGAGGCCGGCGGTTGCATCCTGATCGGCAAGGATCAGGACATCACTAGCAGGTTGCACCAGACGGGCGGGGGTGCGATCGGAGGATTCGTCGGGATCCACCAGTCTGCGCAGGGCCTCCTGCTTACCCGCTCCACTCACCAGAAAGATCACCTGCCTGGCTGCACTGAGGACCGGTGCCGTGAGGGTGATGCGGTCCAACCCCTTTCCACGGCCGACGGTCGCCCAGCAATCGCGGACCGTAGGCGCTTCAGTTCCCGGGAACAGAGAGGCGGTGTGGCCGTCATCACCGAGCCCAAGCAGCATCAGATCAAACACTGGCGGCTCACCAGGGCAGTGCTGAGACACCAGATCGCCAAAAGCCGCCGCACTGGCCTCAGCATCCGCCAACTCCACAGTGGGCACTGCATGAAAGCTGGCGACACGTCCAGGTCCATCCGCCAGCAGGGTGCGTCGCAGCATGCGGGCATTGCTGGAGTCATCGTCGGCAGCCACCCAGCGCTCATCGCCCAGAAACACATCAACCCGATCCCAGGGGAGATGTTCCTGACCGAGAAGGGAATAGGCCTTGGCAGGGGTACTTCCCCCTGAGAGAGCAATGCGGCAGCGGTCCCGCTGATCCAGCACCAGGCTGATCTGAGCCGCAATGGTTTCCGACGCCCTGCGGGCCAGCGCATCAGCATCACTGGCCCGCTCGATGCGGTAGTTGGTCATCAGCGTTGCTTCAACCCAGCCACTCGGTATGGAAGGTGCCCTCTTTGTCCACCCGCTGGTAGGTGTGAGAGCCAAAGCAGTCGCGCATGGCCTGCACCAGGTTCTGAGGCAGGCGACCGGTGCGGTAGCTGTTGATGTAATCCAGGGTGCTGCTGAAGCAGGGCACGGGAATGCCGGACTCAGCGGCGCCGGCCACCACCTTGGCCAGGCCGGGCAGACGACGGTTGATCTGATCAGCGAACCAGGGATCCAGCATCAGGTTGGTCAGTTCGGGGTTGGCACCGAAGGCATCCTGAATCCGCTGAAGCAGACGGGCGCGGATGATGCAGCCACCCTTCCAGATCTGAGCGATGGACGGCATGTGCAGGCTGTAGTCCAGATCCCTGGAGGCGATGCGCAGCAGCTCCATGCCCTGGGCATAGCTGGCGATGCAGCTGAGCACCGTGGCATCCATCAGGGGAGCCATGGCGTCGTCCGGAGTACCGAGATCGAAATCCTTGATGGCAGGACCCTTGAGGATGGATTCGGCGGCCGTCCGCTCAGGCTTGAGTGAACTCATCACCCGACCATTGAGTGATGCATAAATGGTTGGAACGGAAGCACCCATCTGCAGTGCGGTGACCACGGTCCAGAGCCCCGTGCCCTTCTGACCGGCCTGATCCATGATTTTCTCCACGAGATCCGCGCCGTCTTCGGGATCCTTCGTGCGCAGGCAAACCTCCGTGATCTCCACCAGATAGGAGGAAAGCTCCTCGGTGGCATTCCACTGGGCCAGCACATCAGCCATCTGCTCGCCGTTCATGCCCTTGACCCGCTTCATCAGGTCGTAGCCCTCGGCCAGGATCTGCTCGATGCCGTACTCGATGCCGTTGTGGACGGTCTTCACCAGGTGACCGGATCCACCGGGACCGATGTAAGTGACGCAGGGGCCGTCATCCACCTGAGCCGCCATCTTGTTCACCAGGCTCTCGATGGCGTCGTAAGAAGCCTTCGTGCCACCCGGCATCATGCTCGGTCCCTCCAGGGCACCCTTGGCACCACCGGACACACCCATGCCGATGAAGCCGAAGCTCTTGCTCTCGAGCTGCTTCACCCGGCGCTCGGTGTCGTGGTAATCCGAATTGCCACCATCAATCAGCAGATCACCTTCCTCGAGGTACGGGGAAATCTGATCCACAACAGCATCCACCGCCGGACCTGCCTTGACCATCATCAGGATCCGGCGAGGACGCTCAAGCTTGCCGACGAAATCCTCCAGATCCGTGGCCCCCTGGATGTTCCGGCCCTGGCCGCGACCGTTGAGGAACTCCTCCGTTTTGGCGTAAGTGCGGTTGTAAACAACGCTGGAGAAACCATTGCGCTCGGCGTTGAGGACGAGGTTCTCCCCCATCACGCCGAGACCGATCAGACCAAAGTGAGACTGGGACATGGCCTTTGGGACCACTGACGACTGCCGTCAGTGTGCGCACCAAAGTCGGATCCGGCTGTAGTTCCGACAGCTTCTGTCAGGAATGAGGGATGGATCCACTCGCTGTCGCCGTAGCGACAGAAAACGAGATCCGTCAGATCACAGTGCCGTCCTGGATGGTGGCGTTCTTGACGACAACGACAATGCCGTTGCGGATGTAAAAACCCTGGTCGGAGCGATCAGCTTCGTCGACGTGATCCTTGTTGACGATCGTGACGTTGGATCCGATCCGCGCATTCTTATCAAGAATGGCTCGCTTCACCGTAGTGCCTTGACCCACCCCGACCGGAATACCACCACGTTCGCGAAGGACAGCACGCTCATCACTGGACTCAAAGAAGTCAGCACCCATCAACAGAGTGTCCTGAAGAACCACATCGCTTTCGATGCGGCTACGGACGCCGAGAACGCAGTGATGAATGCTGCAGGATTTGAGAATGGAGCCTTCTCCAACAATCGAGTTGGTGATCTGAGCGTCGACCAACTTGCTCGGGGGGAGATAACGGGGACGGGTGTAGATCGGGAACTTCTCGTCGTAGAAACTGAAGGGCGGTGTTGGCTGCTGGGTGAGAGCCATGTTGGCCTCATAGAACGCGCCGATGGTGCCGATGTCCTCCCAATAATCATCAAAGACGTAGCTCTTGAGCTTGTCACCACGCTTGAGGGCTTCCGGAATGACCTCCTTACCGAAATCCTTGTATCCAGGATTGGAGTCGAGAAGATTGAACAGGGTGTCTCTGCTGAAGACGTAAATGCCCATGGAGGCCAGGTATGGCCGCTCTTTCGCTGAATCCGCGCTGAGCCCGAAACGGCTGGTATCCACCGCCATCTCCAGCAACGAATCACCCTTGGGCTTTTCGCGGAACTCCTTGATATTGCCTTCGTCATCTGTGCGCATCAGGCCGAAGGCTTCAGCCTGCTTCGGATCAACGGGAAGGGCCGCAACGGTGAGATCAGCGCCAGTGCTGCGGTGATGCTCAACAAACATGCTGTAGTCCATGCGGTACAGCTGGTCTCCGGAAAGAATCAGATATTCATCAACATCCCATTCCTGGAACAACCATTGGTATTTACGAACGGCATCGGCAGTGCCCTCAAACCAGGATGGACTGTCAGGGGTTTGCTGGGCTGCGAGCACCTCAACAAAACCCTGGCCGAAGGAATTACTGAGGTTGTAGGTCTGGCTGAGGTGACGATTCAGCGACGCACTGTTGAACTGCGTCATCACGTACATCTTGTTGATGTTCGAGTTGATGCAGTTGCTGATGGGAATATCAATGAGTCGATACTTACCGGCCAGAGGTACTGCCGGCTTGGCACGCATCTTGGTGAGCGGATAGAGACGAGTCCCTGCCCCGCCGCCGAGAATGATGGCCAATACCCGCTTCATGCCGTAACCCCAGATCGGCGTTGCCGCAAGAACTTACCGGAGTTTCACCAGGTTCAACCGTCCTTTCCGACAGATCAGACGAGATTGGTGCGAATCAAGACGGGACTGAGGTCTGAAACTCAGTCCTCCCCCAGCGAAAAGAGGCGTTCCACGGTGCGAAGAGCCTGCTGACGCTCCTGTCGGGCCTGGGGCGCCCGCAGTGAGGTGACAGGGGTATGCAGGATCTTGTTGATGATGCCTTTGCTGAGGGCTTCGACAACCTTCCGCTCCCGCGCAGAAAAATCCGGCCCCATCCGGCTCAGGGCCTTCTGCAATTCCTCCACGCGGATGGATTCCATCGACGAGCGCAGGCGGTTGATGGTGGGAACGGCTTCGAGGCTGTCCCACCACTCAAGGAATTGCTGAGCCTCTTGCTGCAAGAGCTGTTCAGCTTCGCGGGCCATGGCTTGACGGGCCTCCTGGTTGCGCGCCACGACCTCCTGAAGATCATCCACGTCGTGGGAGTCGACCCCATCCACAGCGGCAGCATCGGCAGCGATATTTCGCGGCACACCGATGTCGATTAGCCGCAGCTTGCTGCGGCGGTTCAGGGGTTGCAATCGAGCGGCATCGATGATCGGGTCGTCTGCAGCCGTGCTGGTGAAGACCAGTGAGCAGGTGCTCAGGCACTGGTCAAGGTCAGTCAGAGGGCGGCACTGAACCGGCAGATCGGGGAAGTCAGCCGCCAGCAGCTCCGCCCGTTGCACCGTGCGGTTCAGCAACACCACTCCGGAGGCTCCTTTCGCTTGCAGATGCTGCAGCAACAGGCGACTCATGCGCCCCGCTCCAACGACAGCGATCTGCTCGCTTTCCAGCGTGACCAACTGATCCTGACCGCGGGACTGGCCGAGTTTCAACTGCGCCAGCTCCACGGCAGCTGAACTGATCGACACGGCACCGGTGCCGAGATTGGTCTCACTACGCACCCGTTTTCCGGTGCTGACGGCCTGCGTCAGCAGGCGGTTGAGAATCGGGCCAAGGGACTTGTGCTCCTGCCCCAGGCGCATCATTTTCTTGACCTGGGAGAGGATCTGGCCTTCACCCACCACAAGGCTGTCGAGACCAGCGGCCACCCGCATCAGGTGATCGACTGCGTCTTCGTGGTGATAGTTGAAGAGATGAGGTGTCAGATCTCCTGTAGCGAGACCGGAGTGACCGCTCAGGAATTCACTGACCGCAGAAACACCGAGATCGGGATTCCGGACGAGGGTATAGATCTCCAGGCGATTGCAGGTGCTGAGGATCGACGCCTCCAGCACCTGTTCGTGACCTCGAAGCGATTGAAGGGAGGTCTCCATGGTCTGCTCAGGGATGCTGAGCCGTTCCCGGATCTCCACCGGTGCCGTGCGATAACTGAGGCCGACAACGGCAATGTGCATGGAGACTCTCCTTTCAACCGAAACGTGACGATCAGCTCAGAGCAATGCTCTGGGCGCCGTCCTTGATGTGCACGGTGTTGGTGAAGCGGCAGGTGTCATCCAAGTTGCTGATCACCAGGCTGCTGGTCCGCGTGCAATCGCGTTCGAACTTAACCCCGTGGAACAGCAGGCCATCCGTGATGCCGCTGCCAGCGAAACAAACGTGCTCACCACAGGCCAGCTCCTCGGCCTCATAAACCTTGTCGGGATCTGTGATGCCCATTTCCGCCAGGCGAGCCAAGTTGCCCTCCTTGGTCATGTCGGCCCACTCAGAGGTCTGTGCCACGGCAGGGTCGTACACCAGCTGACCCTGGAAGTGGCCGCCCAGAGCACGCATGGCAGCAGCGGAAATCACCCCCTCAGGAGCAGCGCCGATGCCCATCAGGCAATGGGTTCCGGTGCCGGCGAAGCCGCAGGCGATCGCAGCCTGGACGTCACCGTCGGAGATCGGCTGGATGCGGGCACCGGTGGCGCGGATCTCAGCGATCAGATCCTTGTGACGGGCACGATCCATCACAACGATGGTCAGTTCATCAACAGCGAGGCCAAGGCACTCGCTGAGGATCTTGATGTTCTCGGTGGCGGACTTGCGGATGTCCACCTTGCCCTTGGCGGCCGGGGGTGCGGCCAGCTTCTTCATGTAGAAGTCGGGGGCGTTGAACAGACCACCGCGGTCGGACGCGGCGAGCACAGCCATGGAACCGCGCTGGTTGAAGGCGCAGAGGTTGGTGCCTTCGCAGGGGTCGACGGCGAAGTCAACGCCTGGACCAGTGCCACTGCCGACTTCTTCACCGATGTAAAGCATCGGAGCTTCGTCGCGCTCACCTTCACCGATCACGATGCGGCCCTGCATCTGGATCTGGCCCATGCGCTTGCGCATGGCTTCCACTGCAGCGGCGTCGGCTTCGTTCTTAAGGCCTTTGCCGGAGAGCTTGGCGGAGGCGATGGCAGCTTGCTCAACGACCTCGAGAATTTCCTGAATCAGGGTCTGGTCCACGGGACTCCGGATGGTGGGGTGAAGGGGGCTGGCGACTCCATCAGGGAGAGCAATCTGCCCTTGCCGCAATGGATCTCGACGCCTGAGCGCGGCTCACTGTATCAGTGGTTGCCGAGGTCCCTAAAATCACCGCGCATTCCGCGCTCCTTCTCCATGAGCACCAAGCCCCTGGTGATCTCTCCGTCGATCCTGTCGGCTGATTTCTCCCGTCTCGGCGATGAAGTGAAGTCTGTGGATGAGGCCGGCGCGGACTGGATCCATGTGGACGTGATGGATGGACGATTTGTCCCCAATATCACGATCGGACCTCTGATCGTCGAAGCCCTGCGCCCGGTGACCCAGAAGCCCCTCGACGTTCATTTGATGATTGTTGAGCCCGAGAAGTACGTTCCTGACTTCGCCAAGGCCGGCGCTGACATCATTTCCGTTCAGGTGGAAGCATGCCCACACCTGCATCGCAACCTGGCCCAGATCAAGGATCTCGGCAAAATGGCTGGTGCTGTGCTGAACCCAAGCACCCCCCTCGACACCCTTGAGTACTGCCTCGAGCTCTGTGATCTGGTGCTGATCATGAGCGTGAACCCCGGCTTCGGTGGGCAGAGCTTCATTGAGAACCAGGTTCAGAAGATCCGCGACCTGCGCCGCATGTGCGACGAGCGTGGTTTGGATCCCTGGATCGAAGTGGATGGTGGCGTCAAAGCCGGCAATGCCTGGAAGGTGATCGAAGCCGGCGCCAACGCCATCGTGTCCGGTTCCGGTGTGTTCAACCAGCCGGACTACGCGGAAGCGATCAAGGGCATCCGCAACAGCAGCAGCAAAGAGGCGGTTCTGGTCTGATTCAAGCCTCAGGCTTGCTGATGGAGCCCCGGCTAAGGCCGGGGCTTTTTTGTATGGCTATGCAATCAGAACCAACAGAGCAATCCCCATCAACACGGCCACAGCAATGAGCAGACAGATCACCAAAGGACGCACATCCACCGGTCGGTAGGGCGGTGAACAACGACGACAGGCACGGCGCTTGCTTGAACGCAAGGAATGAATGAACCGGCCCTGGACCATTGAGAAAGCCTCAGCTCCAGTGGAAGATCATCGGAATACTTGCCTCCAGACTCAGTTTGACCGGGCAGTTCTCAGCAGCCTTATCAAGAATCCTGCGGGCCTTTGGATCGAGATGAGCAGGGAGCTCGATCCACACCTCAAGACAGGCGATTTTGCGAGGAGGCTCCGTGGTCATCACCTTCTCAACACGGGCTTTGCAGCCCAGGAGATCCCAGCCATGGCGCTCGGCAACGATCCCCATGATCGTCAGGAGGCAGGTGTTCAGGGCTGTTGCCACCAAATCGGTGGGAGAGAAGCGCTCACCCCGGCCTTGGTTATCTGCAGGAGCATCGGTTTCCAGGGCTGATCCCGATGGGCGGTGCACCGACGTACAACGCAGGTCCCCGCTGTAGTTGCCGCTGATAGAGGTCACGCGGGGATGGGAGTTATCTCAGCAACAGATTGACAGCAGGCCAAACCAATCGTTCAGCGTCGTCATGATGGGGGAAAGGTTCAGGGTTCACCCCCTCATGGGGCACTGGCAACGACGAGGCGGCCAGACAACAATGCAGCCAAGCAGCGATTAGATTAAACCTTGAAAAATTGTGCCAATGAATCCAGGGCTCTACGAACTGTTTGACATCGATCGAGGTCCAGACAAGATCTTTTTTATTGGAACGGCATGGATCGTGCTTTTCCTCTTTTTGCTGTAACGATCCAGCAAAGCTGTTTCAGCCGAAGCGGTGTTTCCTCTAGCGGAAGCCAAAGCCTTCGCGGCTGGGGTTCTTGTACTCCCACTGTCGAGCTAGAGAATCCAGCATCAAGCTGATAAACCGTTCGTCAGCACCGGTGGATTTGCTGAGGTTTTTCAAAGTTTCGTTGATCGCCTTAACGGCTTTGGGAATCTGTCGATCCAGGTGCTCCTTTGAAGGCTGATAAGGCATCGACTCAAAAGAAATCCCCTGAGACCTTAAGGAATCAGGGGACCATCGGCGTTTGTTGCCGCGGAATCACTCTTCGCCGGACTCGTCCTCTTCGCTGCCTCCAACAGGAATCAGGCGAATCGCTTTCTTGCCAAGCTTTATCTCGAACTCATCTCCAGGATTCAGGTTCAACATTGCGGTGTAGGCCTTTCCCACCAGGAGATTTCCGTTGCCCTGAACCGTCGCGATGTAAGACAGCTTCCGACCACCCTTACCAATACCAGCGGATCCACCGGTGGACAGGCTGACCCCCTTGGCTTCCAGAAGAGCCTCGTAGAACGCCGTGAAATTGACTCGCTCGCCGCCGTCCTTTTTGGTGGAGACGTAGCCACAACCCCTGGCAAGGTCAGTTTTACTGATATCACCAAGTTCTTTGACCCGATTGAGAAGGTCGGAACCAGTCAGCATTGCATTCGGAATTTCATACTTCTCCATTAGAACATCTCGCAATCAAAGAACAAGTGCCTGATCTGGAATCAGATGAAGAGAGCCATTCTCAATGGAGCTCTTCCCTGGGGTTTTCCCCAAGACCTCATCGGTTGGAAATCAATCGTTCGACCAATCCAGAGACAAAATCACTGGACCAGCCTCTGAAATCTTCAACATCAACCAAGTCGCACTCGCTCTTTGGAGTTAGAAGGGGCGATCGGCGAAGGGCAAGCGTCAGAGATTCACTTCTCTGCGGGTTATCGACTAGAGCCCGGAATAACAAGGCTTCCGAAGAACCAGCCATAGCTATGCAAACCGATGCCAAGCAGATTCACCCCGATGTAGCAGACCGCGATCACCACCAGACCCACCACGGCAACAAGGGCCGGACGGCGCCCCTGCCAGCCACGGCTGAGACGGGTGTGCAGATAAGCCGCATACACCAGCCAGCAGATCAGTGCCCAGGTCTCTTTCGGATCCCAGCTCCAGTAGCTGCCCCAGGCTTCGTTGGCCCACACAGCTCCGCTGACGATGCCAACAGTGAGCATCAGGAAGCCAACGGTGATGGTGCGGTAACTGAGACTGTCCAGTTGCTCCGTGGTGCTCAGCTGAACGGATTGCAACTGCAGCACGCCCCCTTCTGTGGCAGCGACCGATTGGCGAAAACCACCGCTGCCGATCGAGCTGCTGCGCAGTTCCAGAGCTTCCCCCCGATCCGTCACCAGCACGGCGAATGAAAGCAGGGAACCCACCAGAAGAGCGGCATAACTCACCATGATTACGCTCACATGCATCACCAGCCAGCTGGAGCGGAGGGCAGGCACCAACGGTGCAGCACTCTGCAACTGATCCGGCAAGGCGAAGCTGGCGAAGGCAATGCAGCCGAGACCCATCGGCGTGGCGGCAGCGGCCACGATCGGTGATGGCCAGGAGCGTTCCACCAGCAATTGCGTGAGGGTGCAGGCCCAGGCCAGAAAGCACAGAGACTCGTACAGGTTGCTGATCGGGAAATGGCCGGATTCCCACCAACGCAGAACCAGCTGAGCCGTCAGCAGCAGGTTGGCCAGCGCCACCAGCAGCTGAACGATGCCGGTCCGGGCTTTGGAGGAAACAGCCCAGAAGGCCAGCGGCAGGGCCAGCAGAAGCAGCAGAAAGGCTCCGAACCCGAGGCCGGTGACGAGATCAAACGGAAGGGACTGCACCGAGAAGTGTCCTGATGAAATCAATTCTGCCGGGGCAACTCAACGACTGGCCTGGCGCAGCAACAGAGAGCCAGCCCCCAGGGAAATCAACACGGGCAGCCAGGCCGCCAGCAGCGCTGGCAGAACACCCTTCACGCCGAGGGAACTGAAGCTGAAACTGAGGGCGTAGTAGCCAAGGATCAGCAGGATGCTGATGCCGAAGCCCTGGCTGCGACTGGTTCGCGAGCCCGGTCGCGAACCGAGACTGCTGCCGATCAGACCGAACACCACGCAGGCCATGGGGAAGGTGAACTTCTCCTGGATCCGCACCTGCAGCTTGCGGGCGGCTTTGACATTGCCGGCTTCCGCTTCGATGCGCTCGGCCTTGATCGCTTCAGCGATCGTCATGTTGTTGGCGTCATCCGGCAGTCGAGCCACCTTCAGGGGACCAGAACTGAGGGGATAGAGGTAGCGATCGAAATCCACCCGGGTGGTGCTGCCGTTGAGGTTGAGCGTGAGGATCTGACCATCCAGGAATTCCCACTTGGCCTCAGCCTCGTTCCAGAGAGCCCTTTCAGCCACAAGCATCTGGCGGAAACCAGCCCGTGAGAAATCCAGCACCGTGACATCCACCATCTCCCCTTTGTCAAAGCGGCGGGAATAAAACAGTTGCTTGAGGCCGCGACCACTGCGATCAGACCCCGGTTGCGACACCCTGCCGAAACGGGAATAAATGATGTCTTTGCCCTTTTCAGTTGCCAGGGCTCGTCCCAGGGCTTTCTGCAGGGTGACTTCAGCCCGGGTGTTGGCTTTGGGAACGATCACATCGTTGAACAGCAGCGTCATGCCCGTCAGCAGAGCTGACAGCACCAGAGCAGGCACCACCAGACGCACGGTGCTGACCCCGACACTGCGCAAGGCCGTGAGTTCACTGTTTGCCGTCAGCTTGCTGTAGGCCAGCAGGGTGGCGAACAGCGTGGCCATCGGAAACGACAGCACCAGGAACCGCGGCAAGCTCAGCACCATCACCTGCAAGGCGATCCAAGCCGGAAGACCGTCCTCCACCAGCCGGCGCACCAGCTCGAACATCACACCGATGGAAAGCCCCACCACCGTGAAAGCCGCCACCGCAAACAGCAAGGGCGCCAGGATTTCGCCGATCAACCAGCGATCCAGCAGGGGAATTCGACGACACCAGCGGTTCAGCACAGCAATCACAGCTGGAAGGCCTCCCCGAGGTAGTGACGGCGCACAAGAGGATCGTTCGCCACGGTCTCGGACTGCCCACTGGCCAGAATCGATCCGTCGTTGAGGATGTAAGCCCGATCCGTGATCGCCAGGGTCTCCCGGACGTTGTGATCGGTGACCAGGATCCCCATCCCGCGCGAGCGCAACTCCTGGATCAGCTCCTGCAGATCAGCCACCGCCAAGGGATCCACCCCCGCGAAGGGTTCGTCCAGCAACAGATAGCGGGGGCCCTCCGAACCCACAGCCAGAGCCCGGGCCACTTCACAGCGGCGCCGCTCACCACCCGACAGTTGGTAGCCGCAGCGATCGACAAACGCCACCAGGTGAAAGTCCTCGATTAACTGGTCGCGGCGATCACGACGCTGCTGCGAACTCAGATCCATCTGATCGAGGGCAATTTCAAGGTTCTGACGAACCGTCAACTGACGAAAGACACTGGGTTCCTGCGGCAGATAGCCGAGTCCCAGCCTGGCCCGTTTTGGCATCGACAGGGTCGATACAACCTCACCATCGAGGCTGATCACACCGGTATCGGGCCGCAGCAAACCAATCACCAGATTGAAGGTGGTGGTCTTGCCAGCTCCGTTGGGTCCCAGCAGACCAACCACCTCACCGGGTGAGAGATCAAGACTCACGCGGTTGACCAACTGCCTGCCGCCCAGGCTGATGGACACCGTCTCCAGGGAGAGGCTCATGGTTCGGTGCCCGATGACGGGTCCTTCAGAGACCATTGACTGAAGACCTGGCCCCCCTCCACGGGGACGGCCTTGGCGCGATCCTCCCGCAGCAGGTAAATGACCTGATCCGCCCTCAGGGCATGCCCGTCGTTCTGCACCACGTCCACATCGCCACGGAGAACGATTCGCTCCTCCTTGGTGAAATACTGAGCCTGACGGCTCGTGGCCACCACGCCACGGTCCGCGTGCACAATCCGCACATTTCCGCTGGCGGTGACGACACCGGTGCTGTTGTCGGCGGACTGCTGATCGGATTCGATGGTGATCAACCCGTGTCCAAGGCTCTCCTCAGCAGCCATCGGCTCCATGGGGCCTGCAACCAGAAGGGACAGGAGCACGAACAGAGCTGATCGAAGTCGACGCATCGCCCTGATGACCACCGGTTGAGAGCAGGAATTGACGGACACTACCGACACTTCAGGGGGAGGGATTGAGGACGGGGACAGTGCAGGACTCGGGATCACCGTTCTGCTGCAACTGCACCAATCGCTCCTGGACGCAACGGCACAACGCCTGCAGATCGAGCCCTAGATCCGGAGTGCCCGGTCGTTGCAATCGGCCGAGGGCCTCCCCGAAAAGGATCGTGGCTCCGCGCTGGTTGTCCCGTTGGAGATGCAGCTGAGCCACCGCCACCTGCAGGAGTCCCTGCAGGCAGCGTCGTTCCGGATCGGCGGTTTCATGCCAGATCTCCTCCAACACGTCATGGGCGGCGTACCACTCCTGAATGTTGAAAAGGCGGATGGCGTCCTGGAAGCGGGGATCCGCCTCAACCATCAGCGCTTGGCCATCTTCTTGGCTGGCAGCTTGCGCAGTCGGATGGATTCCGGCGTCACCTCAAGCATCTCGTCAGGACCGATATATTCCAGGGCCCGCTCGAGGGTCATCTGCACCGGTGCCTGCAGCGTGTCGAGTTCCTCAGCACCGGCGGAGCGCATGTTGGTGAGCTGTTTGGCCTTGCAGACGTTGATCTCCAGGTCCTGGGGACGATTGTTCTCACCGATGATCATGCCCTTGTAAACCTTGGTGCCGGGCGAGATGAAGAACTGACCGCGGTCCTCGGCGTTCTTGAGGGCGTAGAAGGTGGCGGTGCCTTCCTCGAAGGCGATCAGCACTCCGTTCCGGCGGGTGTCGAAGTCACCCAGCATCGGCCGGTACTCAAAGAAGGAGTGGCTCATGATCCCCTCGCCGCGGGTGGTGCGGATGAACTCACCCCGGAAGCCGATCAAACCGCGGGACGGAACGATGAATTCCAGTTGGGTGCGGCCGTCCTGACCGGTCTCCATGTTCTGCATTTCCCCTTTGCGGGTGCCCAGTTTCTCGATGCAGCCGCCGACGGCCTCCTCAGGCACGTCCATCACGAGGGTTTCCACCGGTTCGCAGGGGGTGCCGTCGATGGTGCGGAAGATCACCTGAGGCTGCGACACCTGGAATTCGTAGCCCTCGCGCCGCATCGTCTCGATCAGGATGCCCAGGTGCAGTTCGCCACGGCCGCTGACGGCAAAGCGATCCGGTGAGTCCGTGTCTTCGACGCGCAGGGCCACGTTCGTGAGCAGCTCCCGCTGCAGACGGTCACGCACCTGACGGCTGGTGACGAACTTGCCTTCCTTGCCGGCGAAGGGGGAGTCGTTGACCACAAAGGTCATCTGCAGGGTCGGCTCATCCACCTTGATCAGCGGCAGAGCGGTGGGCTCATCCGGGCAGGCGATGGTTTCACCGATGTTGACGTCGTCAAAACCAGCCACAGCCACCAGATCACCGGCACTGGCTTCCTCGATCTCCACGCGCTGCAGGCCCTGGAAGCCCAGCAACTTGCTGATGCGGCCTTTCTTCATGCTGCCGTCGTCCTTGATCAGGGAAGCGCTCTGCCCCTGTTTGATCACACCGTTATGGACGCGGCCGATGATGATCCGTCCAAGGAAATCGGAGTAATCGAGGGTGGTGATCTGAAGCTGCAGCGGCTTCTCCACATCACCGACCGGGGGCGGAACATGGCGCAGAATCGCGTCAAACAGCGGCCGAATGTTGTCGCTGTCCGTCTTCATGTCCGGCTTGGCGAATCCGCCGAGACCGCTACCGAATAGATACGGGAAATCGCACTGATCGTCATCGGCACCGAGCTCGATGAACAGATCCAGCACCTTGTCCACGGCGGTCTCGGGATCCACCCGGGCCCGGTCGATCTTGTTGACGAACACGATCGGGCGGAGACCCTGCTCCAGGGCCTTCTTCAGCACGAAGCGCGTCTGGGGCATCGGCCCCTCGTTGGCGTCAACGATCAGCAGACAGCCATCCACCATGCCCAGCACGCGCTCCACTTCTCCGCCGAAATCAGCGTGACCGGGGGTATCGACAATGTTGATGCGGGTGTCGGCGTAATCGACCGCCGTGTTTTTCGACAGGATAGTGATGCCGCGCTCACGCTCCAGATCATTGGAGTCCATGACGCAGGTGGGCACCGCTTCGTTGTCGCGGAAGATGCCTGATTGCGCCAGCAGGGAATCAACCAGGGTGGTTTTGCCATGGTCAACGTGAGCGATGATCGCGATGTTGCGAATCGCCTTGTGCTGGGCGCTCATGCGGGTTGACCGTTTGAATTTGTGAAGAACGCCCAAAGGCGCAGGGCGAAAGGTTATCTCAACGTGAGATTTGACTGGTGCGTTCCGGACCCTTTACACGCAGGCTCCCTCGGGTCACGCCAAGCTGGTGATGGACCCGCTCCTGACTCCAGACCTCCCCTGAAGCACGCCGCCCCAAAAGCGCATCGGCGTAAAGCCTCACCCGGCGCTGCGTCGACGCGGCATCCTCATCCAACAGTTCAAGGCGGACCTGACGCACTCCGGCCTGCAGCAAAGCCGGCAGACCCTCCACGCCGGTTTGCGCCGTGCCGTTGAACAGGGTGTTGCGACAACCGAGATCAGCTCGCAACGGGTGCTCGACGCCACTGCGATCCTTCAACGTGACGCTGTGGTGCTCACAGGGACGACCGCAATCGGTGTGGTCATGCCCCTCGGAGAGGAAGGCGCAGAACACACAGTGATCCATGTGAAACAAAGGCATGTGCTGATGTAGGGTGGCCTCAAGTCGACTGGCATCCACGCCGGCCGCCAGATCCAGCAACTGCTGCAGGTTGAGGTCGTAGCTGGCGGTCACCCGCTCCAGCCCCCAGTGCTCCAGATACCAGCGGACGCTGAGGGGGTTGGCCGCGTTCAGGGAAAAATCTCCGACGCAGGGAGCCAATGGCGTGAGGCGTTCCAATTGATCGGCATTGCGCACCAGGTAGCCGTCGGGACGGGCGCGGATCAAGGGCTCCAGACTCCAGGCTTCATCGGGCCTGGTGATCCGTGCCCCCGCCAGCCAGAGTCCATCGGGCCAGTGGCCACGACCGATGGCCACCGCTTCCCGCAGGTCCCGCGGCTGCTCCAGCTCCGCCACCACAGAAGCGATCGGCAGGCCTGAAAGCGGGATCAGGGCCTCGAGCTGGCCCAGGCTGCGCACCAACACAACGAGGCTGGGCTCCTCCATAGAGGGCTGGGGTGCGATCGACGGGGACAGCTGCTGCAGCAGGGAGGGAACATCCGCAGCGGTCCTCGTGGACGATGCCGGGGACGGCGGCGGGGAGGGCTCCAGGGACTGAAGCTGCTTCAGCAGTTCCCGCCGCATCCGGTTCAGCTCCGCTACCGGCAGGAACAAATCCCCCTCAAGATCCAGCTCCAGTCGTTCAAGCAACCAACCGCTGCCGCCAAGCCGTCCCAGCTGCTCCTCCAGACGCTGACGATCGAGAGGACGTTGCTGGGCCGCCTGCAGGGGCATGGAGCTGCGGATTCGCGTTTCACCGTGAAGGTATTCGAGCAGCAGTGGCTGATCCAAGCGGCCGCGAACCCGCAGCTGCAGCCCGATGGACTGGCCGGCGGTCGGACGTTGGGCAGCCCGCTGCCAGTGGCTGTCCCAGGAGGGATCGCTGGTGAGCCAGACCGATGCGCCGGCGGACAGATCGCGGAGATTGAGGCGACCCGGACCGAGTTTCAGCCGCAACCGCTCACGGCCGAGCCGCTCCACCACCATCACCCGCCCTCCGACCTCGTCCGGGGGCTCAAGAGGTGACGCGGACCGGCGTTCCAGCACCAGGCCATGACCGGGACGCAAGGCTTCCCGGCTGCGGATCTGCAGCCAACCACGTCGGTCCACCTGCAACAACTGCCCCACCAAAGGGCCTCGTTTCTTGCTCCAACGACCATGGACGAGTTGGCGGTGGTTCACCCCTTGCAACCAACCCGTGGAGAGTCCCCGGGAAAAGGCAAGCTCCAACTGGCGCTGGGGGTCATCCGGTTCTGCAGCGTCAAGGCCCTGATCGAGGCCACGGCGATAGGCATCCGTCACCGCCGCCACGTAGGTCGGGTCCTTCAGGCGGCCTTCGATCTTGAGGCTGGCGATGCCGATGCGCTGCAGATCCGGCAGCACAGGCCAGGCCGCCAGATCCTGAGGAGACAACAGATACCGCTGATCACCCAGGGGTCGGGGCACGCCGTCGACGATCAATTCATAGGGAAGCCGGCAGGCCTGGGCACATTCACCACGGTTGGCACTGCGTTGGCCAAGGGACTCACTGGTCAGGCACTGACCGGAATAAGCCACACACAAGGCGCCATGGACGAAGACCTCCAGTGGCATCGCCAGATGCCTGGCCTGCAACTGTCCCTGCAGGCGCTCCAGATCGTTGAGGGCAAGTTCCCGGGCCAGCACCACCCGTTCACAGCCCAGTGAGGCCGCCTGCGCCACGCCAGCAGCACTGGTGATGGACATCTGCGTGGAGCCATGCAGTGCCAGATTCGGCACCAGGGTTCGTGCCAGTCGACAGATCCCCACGTCCTGAACAATCACCGCATCGACCCCTGCCCCCTCTGCAGCGATCAGCAGTGCGGCAGCTCGTTCCAGCTCGTCGCTGAACACGAGCACATTGAAGGTGAGGAACCCCTTCACCTGGCGCTCATGCAGCCAGGTCATCACCTCTGCCAGTTCTTCAATACGGAAGTTCTCCGCCCGCTGGCGGGCATTGAAGGCATCGACACCGAAATAGACCGCATCGGCCCCGTTGGCGACGGCGGCCTTGAGACAGTCCCAGTCACCGGCTGGGGAGAGCAGTTCAGGGTTGGTCAAGGGCGTCTGGAGGTGAACCGCCGGGCCGCCTCAAACTGCCGCAACGCCTGGGCCGTGCCCTGGAAACGCCAATGCCAGGGCTCGTACATCACCCCCTGCTGATTTCCCCTGGGAAAGGACAGAACAAAGTGATAACGCGCTGCGTTGTCCTGGAGCCAGCGAAAAGCCCGGGTCTGCTCAAAGCTCTGGGACAGGTGGGTCTCCGGAGCCGCTCCATCGCCCAGATCAATGGCATATCCAGTGCTGTGCTCGGAATAACCCGGTGGTGCCGACACCTGCGCCCGTTCTTCCGCCGTCTGATTCCGTTCCGAGGCGATGTCAAAAAAGATCGACTCCTGCAGCGCCTGGGAGCGATAGCCGCTCAACAGACGTAAATCCACGCCCTCTGCCAGACCGGCCCGCATCATGGCGTCGAGAGCCTCGGCGGCATCCACCTGCAGCTCAATCCCGGGCTCGAAGCTGACGCGTTGATCAGCGGGGACTTCCTCATAACGGAAGTGCCCAAGCAGCCGCCCGTCCTCGTCCGGACGCTGTCGGAAGCCCTCCACTTCCAGCTGTTGCGCCTGCTGCACCGGTGCTGGTCGATCGGATCCCAGCAGCACCGTGGCGGTACCGGCCACAAGCACAATGAACGCTGCCAGGCCGAACAATGGACCTGCTCCTCGACGGCGCTGCCGGGAGGAGGCAGCCCGACGGGCAACGGGAATGTCTCCGCTTGGAGGGCGTCGCGCGGAGGAGGCCCGGGCCACAGCGCTGATGCGTGTTGTTTCGATCGTAGGGGCGTGTGCCAGCGGGGCCCACGTTGGCTATCAACTGAGTGGTAGCTTCAAAAATCAATCCAGCGGAGTTGGACTGAGATGTTGCGTGTTGCGGTTATCGGTGGCGGTCCAAGTGGATCCTGCGCCGCTGAAATTCTGGCCAAGGCCGGAATCCAGACCTGGCTGTTTGAACGCAAGCTGGATAACGCCAAACCCTGTGGTGGAGCGATTCCTCTCTGCATGGTCGAGGAATTCGACCTGCCGGACGACATCATCGACCGCAAGGTTCGCAACATGAAGATGATTTCGCCGTCCAATCGAGAGGTGGACATCAAGCTGGACCCCCTCGGTTACGACGACAACGCCTACATCGGCATGTGCCGACGCGAGGTCTTTGATGCCTATCTGAGAAACCGTGCCGCAGACCTCGGCACCACGCTGGTGAACGGTCTGGTCCAGAAAATCGACACCGGCAGCAACCGGCAGGGGCCCTACACCCTTCATTACGCCGATTACAGCGGCGGTGGCCCCACCGGAGAACAGAAGAGCCTGGATGTGGACCTGATCATCGGCGCCGATGGTGCCAACTCCCGGGTCGCCAAAGCGATGGATGCCGGTGATTACAACGTGGCCATCGCCTTCCAGGAACGGATCAAACTTCCGGCGGAAGAGATGACCTACTACGAGGATCTGGCGGAGATGTACGTCGGTACCGACGTTTCACCGGACTTCTACGCCTGGGTCTTCCCCAAATACGACCATGTGGCCGTTGGCACCGGCACCATGCAGCAGAACCAGAGCCTGATCAAGGGTCTGCAGAAGGGGATCCGGGAGCGGGCCAACAAGCGCCTGTTCAAGGGCGAAGTGATCAAGGTTGAAGCCCACCCCATCCCTGAGCACCCACGTCCTCGGCGTGTGGTCGGCCGGATGGCGTTGGTGGGTGATGCCGCCGGCTACGTCACCAAGAGCTCCGGTGAGGGCATCTATTTCGCTGCCAAAAGCGGTCGGATGTGCGCGGAAGCCATCGTTGAGATCTCCAAGAACGGCTCGGTGATTCCCACCGAGAAGCAGATCAAATCCACCTACCTCAAGCGGTGGGACCGTAAGTACGGCGCCACCTACGCCGTACTCGACATTTTGCAGCGGATCTTCTATCGCAATGACGCCGCCCGAGAGGCCTTCGTCGAGATGTGCGACGACAAGGACGTTCAGAAGCTCACCTTCGACAGCTACCTCTACAAACGCGTGGTGCTGATGAATCCCTGGCAGCAGGTGAAGCTGACCCTCCGCACCCTCGGCAGCCTGCTTCGGGGTGAAGCGTTGGCACCGTCGAACTACACAGCGGTGCCATCGGCAGTGGGTCGTTCCGATGGTGACTTCCTGGCGGAAGAAGCGGTTCAGGCGGTGAAGGCCCAGGCCAAACGCGAAGACAAAGCCACCATCAGCTGATGGTGGCTTGCACTGAGTCAATCACTGACGCTGATCAGCTGCCTTGCTGGCAGCGTCCTTGATTCGCTCGATGCCCTTCTCCAGGTTGCGGCCAGGGGCCGTTTCCTTACGGGTGGTGGACCAGACGTTGATCGCATAGATCGCTGCAGCCGCGATGATCAGCGCAGCAACGATGGTTCCGAGGCCGTTGCCGCCCTGCTTGATCACAACCGGGGGTTGGGAACTCTGCTGCTCAGTGGTGTTGGTCTCCTCAGGCATGGGGATGGTTCGTCACGAACAATCCATAGCTCTGCACCATCAGGCTGACCAGGAAAATGTCAGATCTGGATCAGATCGAACCTGGCCAGGACAGCGGCCTGATTGCGCAACACCCCGAGAAGATTGAGCCTGTTGCGGCGCAACTGAGCGTCGTCCGCCATCACCATCACGCTGTCGTCGCCATCAAAGAAGGCTTCCAGCACCGGGGTGGCCTTCACCAGGGCTTCCGCAAGATCGCTGTAGCGGCGTTCCGACGCCAGAGGTTCAAGCCGGCCGAGGATGTCGTACATCGCTGATTCACTTGGAGACTCAAAGAGCTCCGGAGTCACCACAGCTGACACCGAGAGATCGCTCTCTGCGAGATCACCCTTCTCTGCCAAGCGCGCAGCCCGCTGAACCACCGCCATCAGTGCCGGCAACGCCTCCGACTGGCGCAGGGAATTCAACAGATCGAGGCGCTCGCGCACATCCATGGGGTCCGCCAGCAAGCGCTCCATCGCCACCGACTCTCCGGCAACGGCCTGCACAAGATCGGGGGCGAAACCCTCGTCCTCCAGCTGGGAGACAATCCGCTGACGCAGCAGCAGGCATAGATCCTGATGCAGTGATGGGGCATCGATGGCGAACTCCGGGAACAGGCCAACCCAGTCCTCCACCGCGGAACGGAGGAAACCGCTCAGATCAAGCCTCCAGCCGCGATCCCAGAGAATCTGCAACAGGCCGTTGCCAGCACGCCGCAGGGCATAGGGGTCCGAAGACCCGCTGGGTCGTTCACCCTTGGCGAAGATGCTCAGCAACAACTCCAGCCGTTCCGCTAAGGCCACCACGGCACCGGCATCGCTGCTGGGGAGCTGATCTCCGGCGCCCCGGGGCAGGTAGTGCTCCACCACCGCCAGGGCGACCTGCCGTGTTTCCCCCTGCTCCAGCAAATATTTGCCACCCATGAGTCCCTGCAGCTCAGGAAACTCGCCAACCATTTGGCTGACGAGATCGTGCTTGCAGAAGTGGGCGGCCCGGATGGCGGCCTCACCTTGGGACGGATCCAGGCTGAGCTGGTTCACCAGCTGATTCGCGATGCGCTCGATCCGGCGGCAACGGTCCAGCAGGCTTCCCAGCCCCTCAGCGAAGGTGACGCGTTCAAGAGCATCGCGACGGCTGCTGCTGGGCTGACGCCGGTCCACGGCCAGGAAGAACTCCGCATCCGCCAGACGAGCCGCCAGAACCCGTTCATTGCCCCTGGTGATCAATGCATCCGCCTGCTCAAGGCCATTGCCCACTAGCAGGAACTCCCGTTGGAGCACGCCAGTGGCCGCCAGTTGCAAAGGATCCGGAGTCACCTCAGGAACCTTCAGCGGCACGTAGCGCTGGTGCGCCTGCATCACGGTGATGATCACTTCCGGCGGCAGCGCCAGAAACCGATCGGCGATGGCGCCCTGCAGCAGCCGCGGCGATTCAACGAGATCCACCAACTCTTCAAAGAGCGACTCAGGACAATCCGGCGCTCCGTTGAGCTGATCCGCTGAGGCCTTGAGCTGCGAACGGATCAGCTCAGCCCGTTCCTTGCGTTCAACGATGACGCCAGCGGATGTGAGGGCGTTGCTGTAGTCCTCAGCGCTGTCGATCGGAACAGGTTGATCGCCGTGCAGGCGGTGGCCGCGGCTGAAACGATCACTGCACACCGGTGGATCAGCACCCGGCAGTTCCACCGGAATCAGATCCTTCCCCTTCAAGGCCAGCAGCCAGCGAATCGGTCGACTGAAACGCTGGCTTCCGGTTCCCCAGCGCATGAAGCGTCGGCCCTGAAGACCGTTGATCCAGGAGGGGATCAGATCCTGAAGCAGGTCAACGCTGTCCTGCCCCGCGGTCCGCACGCTGGCGAACACGCAATCCCCTTTCGGCGTCTCGCGCACTTCAAGCTGTGACGGATCCACACCGCAGCGTTTGGCGAAGCCGATCGCCGCTGGGCCGGGAACTCCATCCTTGAAGGCCTGGGCGACAGGAGGCCCCTTGCGTTCCTCGTCCAGATCAGGTTGACGGTCCGCCAATCCGTCCACGCGGACCACAAGCCGACGTGGTGTGCCGTTGACCTGAACATCGCCGTGGTCAAGACGGCTGTCCCGCAGATCGCGGCCCACCCGCTCATGCAGCTGGTCAAGGGCCTGACGGACGAAATCGGCTGGTAATTCCTCTGTGCCGATCTCAAGAAGAAAGGTTGAAGTCACGCCGTCAACACTGCGGGTGGCGACTGTATTGGAAGCCGTTTCGCTACCTTCAATTCATCAACACCGGAAGCGCGTGAGCGACGGGGCTGCAGTTGAACAACAGGAGACCGAAATCAGTCTCCCAAAAGCGGAACAACGGAAGCTGGACAGCGACCACCTGCGGGAGCCGCTGCTGAGCGAACTTGGGAATGAACTGCCCAATTTCAGCGAAGACGCCCTGCAGATCCTCAAGTTCCACGGCAGTTACCAGCAGGACGATCGCGACAAACGCGAGAAGGGGAAGGACAAGACCTGGCAGATGATGCTGCGCCTGCGCAGCCCCGGTGGTCGCATCCCCGCACGGTTGTTTCTCGCCCTGGATGACCTCTCCGATCGGCTGGGGGACGGCACCCTGCGGGCCACAACCCGGCAGGCCTTCCAGATGCATGGCATCCCCAAGGCCGATTTGAAAGAAGTAATCGGCACTATCGTGCGCAACCTGGGTTCCACCCTGGCGGCCTGTGGTGACATCAACCGCAATGTGATGGCTCCTGCCGCTCCATTCGAAAAAGGCGGCTACCCGGCAGCACGGCGGCTGGCCGACGAGATCGCCGATCTGTTGAGTCCTGAAGCTGCCGAAGGCTCCTACCTCGACCTCTGGGTGGACGGCGATCTCAGCTATCGCTTCAGCCCGCCAGCGGCCGTTCGCCGCGCTCGCAAACGCCAGTTGGAGCCAGGTGTGTTCTCCGGCAGTGAGGCGGAGCCGCTCTATGGCGACACCTACCTCCCCAGAAAATTCAAGGTCGCCGTCACCGTGCCCGGTGACAACTCGGTGGATCTACTGACCCAGGACATCGGCCTCGTGGCTTTCACCGATCCTTCCGGTGATCTGAGGGGCTGCAACGTGTACGTGGGTGGTGGCATGGGCCGCACCCATAACAAGGAAGAGACCTTTGCCCGCATCGCCGATCCCCTCGGTTACGTGGATGCTGCAGACGTTTTTGATCTGCTCCAGGCGATCGTGGCGCTGCAGCGGGATCACGGTGACCGCCGGATTCGTCGCCACGCCCGGATGAAATACCTGCTGGAGGATCGCGGCATCGCTTGGTTCCGCAATGAGCTGAAAACCAACTACTTCTCCAGACCGCTCAAGGGTCTCCGCAACGAACCCAAACCCAAGCTGCTCGACTACCTGGGCTGGCACCGTCAGAAGGCAGGTCTGTGGTTTGTCGGTCTGCCGCTTCTCTGCGGCCGGCTGAAGGGTGAGATGAAGCAGGGTCTGCGCGCCATCGTCGACACCTATCAACTGGAAATCCGCCTGACGGCCAACCAGGATCTGCTGCTGTGCAACATCGGGACTGCCCAGCGGGCCACGATCAAAGCTGAGCTAGCGGCCCTTGGCTTCGAACTGCCCGATGCACCCGCTCCTCTCGCCCGGCACGCCATTGCCTGCCCGGCGTTGCCGACCTGCGGTCTGGCGATCACGGAATCGGAACGGATCCTGCCAAGCGTGCTGGATCGCCTGGATGCTCAACTACGTCGTCTCGAGATCGACAAGTCGATGTTGATCCGAATGACCGGGTGCCCCAATGGTTGTGCACGGCCCTACATGGCTGAGCTGGCCCTGGTGGGCAGCGGCGTGAACCAGTACCAGCTGTGGCTGGGCGGCAGCGCCAACCTGCAGCGCCTGGCCCAGCCCTTCCTGCAACGCATGCCGCTGGATGAGCTGGAACAAACCATCGAACCGCTTCTGATCAGCTGGAAACAGGCTGGCGGTCGCCGCAGCTTCGGCGACCATGTGGAGAAACTCGGCGATCAGGCGGTGAGTGAGCTGCTGGGTGCCGCTGCATAGATCGCCTTGGTGGCTCCGGTTCTCCAGGCCCACAGCTGATCTCCATGGCTGAAATGCCACCACTCATTCGGGTGCTGGGCAAAACCGGCGGCTTCCATCACCGAAGCAAGAAGTTGCCGGCGTTGATGCCACGTTGCTGCTTCAGTGTTCGGGGCCGCGCCCGCGTAGTGGTCTGGCTCTGAGATCACATCCACGGCATCAATGGCTCCCCCCATGGGCAGGGTGATTCCATCCCGCTGGCTGGCCAGGGTGAGATCCACCGCTGCCCCAGTGCTGTGGGGAGGCGGTGTTGAGGGATCAGGGCTCGGTGGCGCCCAGAAGCGTCCGACCGCGTTCCGCACAGCGGCTAGTTGCTGGGCATCAGCCCGATCGATACCGCGTCGGTTGATTTCAGCTGCAACCGCCTGCTCCACCATGTAGGCCTGCACCGCCAGAGGCCTCCAGGCATCAAAAATGGCCAGCCGCAGCTGCGGCTGACGGGCCTGAAGCTCCTCCTGCGCTGCCAGAAGACGCTGCACCACCCCGGATCGCAGTTGAAACGGATCGGCGTTCGGTCCGTAGGGGGCGCCGGCCTCGACATAGGGGTGTGGCTCCAGCCGCAACAAGGCCGGCGGCAACGCCACAAGAGCGTCTCCGTTCTCGTGGATGGGACGATCACTCCAGGGACGCATGGGTTGGCTGGCAGCAGACATGGTCTAGGGGTTCAGTTCAGAGGTGCCGCCCCGCTGAGCCGGCGCTGCTGCTCCTCCAACAGCGAGAGAAGTGCAACGTGATCGGACAGATCCGGGTCCTGCTCCATCAGCTGTTGGGCCGCCGCCCGGGCGTCCTCAAGCACGGCACCATCATCCGCCAGGCTGGCCAACGCCAGGTCGGGAAGTCCGGACTGCCGGGTTCCCAGCACCTGACCCGGCCCCCGCAGGCGCAGGTCCATTTCGGCGATCTCGAAGCCGTCGTTGGAACGCACCAGCACCTCCAGACGCTGTCGAGCCAGAGGATTGGAACTGCCATTGATCAACAGGCAGTGGGAGGCGGCCTCACCACGGCCAACCCTGCCGCGCAGCTGATGCAGCTGAGCCAATCCGAAACGTTCGGCATGGTCGATCACCATCACGCTGGCCTCGGGCACATCTACGCCCACTTCCACCACCGTGGTGGACACGAGCACCTGGCTGCAGCCGTCGGCAAAGTCCCGCAGCACGGCCTGCTTATCGGCACTGTTCAAGCGACCGTGCAGCAGACCGACCGTCAGCTCCGGGAACACCTCTGAGGCCAGTTCCGCGTGAACCTCCACAGCTGATCGCAGCTCGAGTTTCTCGGATTCCTCCACCAGGGGCAGTACCACATAGGCCCGTTGGCCACGGGCCACCGCTTCACGGATCAGCTCATAGGCCTGCGACCGCTGAGCAGCCGTCAGCATGGCGGTGCGGATGGGCGTCCGTCCCGGCGGCAGTTCATCGATCTGACTGACGTCCAGGTCGCCATGGAGAGACAGCGCCAGGGTGCGGGGTATCGGTGTGGCGGTCATCGTGAGCAGATGGGGCTGCAGGCCCTTGTTGAGCAATCGGTCCCGCTGGTGCACTCCGAAGCGGTGCTGCTCATCCACCACCACCAGTCCCAGGCGGGAAAACACCACGGGATCCTCCAGCAGGGCATGGGTGCCGACCAGAACCTTCAAAGAGCCATTGGCCAGGTCATCGAGCAGTTGTCGCCGTTTGCTCCGCGGCGTTGCCCCGGTGAGCAACTCCACCGTCACATGCAGTGGAGGAAGCCAGCGGCAGAGGTTGCGATGGTGCTGCTCAGCCAAGACCTCTGTGGGGGCCATCAACGCCCCCTGCCAGCCGGAACTGATGGTGCTCAGCAGCGCCGCAATGGCCACGACGGTCTTGCCGGAACCGACATCCCCCTGCACCAAGCGAGCCATGGGCTGGGAACGTTGCAGATCAGCCTCGATTTCGGCGAAAACCCGCTCCTGGGCAGCCGTGAAGGCAAAGGGCAGGGACGCCATAAATTGCCCCACCAGCCCATCACCGCGCCGGATCAACTCCAGCTGGGGGGAAGGACGCTGGCGCAGGCTTCGCCTGCGCCGCAGCAATCCGAGCTGCAGCATCAGGAATTCGTCGAACACCAGCCGACGCCGGGCCCGATCCAACTGGCTCGGATCGTCCGGTGCGTGCAGTCCCTGGAATGCTTCCGGAAGGCTGACCAACGACCAGTGGCGACATTCGGTCTGGCTGAGGGGGTCCTGCCAGGTGCGTGCCAGGGGCAACACTTGATCCATCAGTTGCCGGAAGCGATCCGCCGCAACCCCTTCAGTCAGGCCATAAACCGGCATCAGACGACCGATGTTGCGGGACCGCACCTCGGCATTGCTGCTTTCCAGCACCTCGATCAACGGGTCCTGGAACGTCACCCCGTAGGGCCCTTCTTTGATCAGACCACTGACGGCCACCGTCGCCCCTTGGGGATAAAGCCGCTGTTGCCCCTTGAGATAAGCCGGCGAACTGAACCGCTTACCCGCCAGAAACCGTGTGACCTTGATCCGACCCGTGGGGTCCTGGAGCTGCAGCTCCAGAATCGCCAGATTCGGATTGCGCGGACTGACGAAACCGTTGCAGCGGCGGATGGTGGCCACGATCGTGGCGGTTTCTCCAACCACGAGGGCCTCGATCCGACGGCGGGTGGCGTAGTCGACGTGGTCTCGCGGATAATGCTTCAGCAGGTCCCGCACCAGCAGCAGACCGATGGCGGCCAGTCGACCTGCCAGCTTCGGGCCCACGCCACGCAGCTGCGTCAACGGACTGTCCAGACCCAGCTCTCGCAGTGGTGCCGACGTGCTGGAGGATGCCACTCGCAGCCGCGGCGGTGCCATCGGCGCTGAAGGTTCAAGGCGGAGCCGCAACTCATGCAGCCATTGACGGGTGTCCGTGACCAGCCGTCGGCGACCGCTTTCTGCCAGATCCCCATAACCAACAAAGCCTTGCTGCAGGCCCCGCAGGCGATCCTCGACACCGGGGGGGTAAGGCAGCGCCGGCGGTTCAGACAGCTGATGAATCAAAAAGCCATCAAACCGTTGCTGCCGGCCCTGGAGATTGTTGAAACCGGTTTCAACCTCAAGCGAAAGTGCCTGCTGCAGAGGCTTGAGCCAACACAGCAATACACTGAGCTGCTCACGGTTCAGTCCCCGGGGGTCTTGGGATCGGAGGGAATCTGCCAAGGCTTGCGAGCTTCACGATCCAGACAGCGACGCTCCCAGTGGCGCTGCTGCCTAACCATTTTGAACAGTTCCTGTTGCTGGTCGCGCAGGCGACGACGGCAACGTCGCAGTCGGAAGCTGTCGAATTCCAGCTCACTGCTACGCACCAGCACACAGAGAACATCCATCCCTGGGCCCAGCTGTCCCATGGCGAGAGGCAACTGAAGCCTCAGCAGATTGGAGGGTGCCGCCTGCGTTTCCATCTGACCGTTCAAGGCGGCCTCCAGCAGATTCACCGGCAGCAGGGCTTGGGCCAGACCGGAACGCAGCAGTTGAACATTCACGGCATGGGAGAGGTTCCGCAGCCGTCGCGCCAGGGCCAGATCCATGGCGTCCATCCACTGCAGCAACGCCACCGGCATGGTCGGTAACAGGTTGTTCCGCTCCTCGGATGATGGAGCTCCGCTGGAGGATCCAACCAATGACCCCGCGCTTCCGGGCTGCTCAAGCGCCTCACCAGCAAGCTCGAACAACGATCTGAGAACGTCGAGATCCCCTGGAACATCGCCGTCGCCAGGATCCCGTGGGGGTTGCGGCTCAGACTGTGGTGGTGGTTCGGCAGGGACCTGGCTCAGAGGAGGCTGGGTCTGAGGCGGCTGATCGTGCTGGGATGACTTCTTGCGCCGGAAGGACGGGGTCGGATGAATGCCGAAACGCTGGGGTTGATCGAGGGGTGGAGCCATGCTCAGCTCAACGGAGCCTTCGGACCCTCCAGGTGAAGGATCAACCTGCTGAGGATCATTCCCACTCTGCTGTTGCTGAGCAACCTGTTGCAGCCCCTGGAGCATCTGACGGCTGGCCCTTGCCTGATGCCTCAGCTGTTCCTGCTGGATCTGATCAGCCAGATGCATCTGCTGTTCCACCGTCAGCAGAACCGAACAACGGTTGATCAGATTGTCGTTCGCCGCATGGAAGCGAATTCTCTGACCGTCCGTGAGCTGATCGAGCCTGAGGGGATCCGTCTCCGACATCAACGAGAACAGAGCCTGACGGACAGCAGGGCCAAGCTCATCCCTCAGAACCTGAAGGTAGAGAGCCTGTTCGCGATAGACGGCAATCGAACGAAGCCGGCACAACCTTCCCAGGCGTGCCAGCTGCTCGTTCGGGTCATAGGCGGACGACGGGTCCGTGACGGGCACCTGGATCAGGAAGCAGCCTGCATGGAGGCGACTTCAGCGGCGAAATCGGACTCCTCGACCTCAATACCCTCCCCAAGGGTGTAGCGCGTAAAGCGACGGACCTTGACGTTTTCGCCGATCTTGCCGGCGGTCTGCTTCACCAGCTCAGCCACCGTGATCGAGCTGTCCTTGATGAAGGGCTGCTCCATCAGAGCAAGCTCCTTCAGACGCTTGCCGATGCGGCCTTCAACGATCTTTTCCTTCATCTGCTCCGGCTTGCCGTCCAGATCGTCGCGACCCATTTCGATGGCTTTCTCCCGCTCCCGGATCTCGTTGGGGATGTCGTCGGTGGTGACGTATTCGACGTTGGGGCAAGCCGCCACCTGCATCGAAACATCCCGCAACAGCTCCTGGAACATGTCGCCGCGGGCCACGAAGTCGGTCTCGCAGTTGATTTCGATCAACACACCAACCCGTGCACCGGTGTGGATGTAGCTGCCGATGGCGCCTTCGGCAGCCGTGCGCCCGGACTTCTTCTCAGCGCTGGCGATGCCCTTCTGACGCAACCACTCGACCGCCTTGTTGGGGTCACCATCGGTGGCCGCCAGGGCCTTCTTGCAATCCATCATTCCCGCGCCGGTCTTGTCGCGCAGGTCTTTGACAAGCTTGGCGGATACGGCTGCCATCGTTCGTAGAAGTCGGGGAAGGGAACATGAAGCACCGCCGACCCACAAACGCGGGACGGCGGCGTGAACTTAGCGGTTCAGGGAACCTCAGCCTTCGGCGTCGTCGCCGCCGCGCTGTTCGTTATTGCCGTGACGGCCTTCGTTGATGGCATCAGCGAGACGCCCCAACACCAGCTGCACCGAACGCACGGCGTCGTCATTGCAGGGAATGGGCACCTCACAGAGATCCGGATCGCAGTTGGTATCCAGCATGGAAACCAAAGGAATATCCAGCTTGCGGGCCTCGAGGACGGCGTTGGACTCACGGCGCTGATCCACCAGCACCACGACGTCAGGAAGGCGACGCATGGTTTTCAGGCCACCCAGATATTTCTGGAGGCGTTCCAGCTCGCGCCGCAACACAGCACCCTCCTTTTTGGGGCGCATCGCGATGGCACCGCTGGACTCCATCCGCTCCAGATCCTTGAGTCGATCGATCCGGGCTTTCATCGTGGTCCAGTTGGTGAGCATGCCGCCCAGCCAGCGCTGGTTCACATAGGCAGCCCCGCAGCGGGCAGCCTCGAGGGCAATCACTTCAGAGGCCTGCTTCTTGGTGCCGACAAAAAGGAAGCGCTTGCCGCTCCGGGCAGCAGAGCGCGTCCACTTGTAGGCGTTGTTCATGCAGACGGCGGTCTGCACGAGGTCGATGATGTGGACACCATTACGCGCGCAGTAGATGTAGCGCGACATTTTGGGGTTCCAACGACGGGTTTGGTGCCCAAAGTGGGCACCCGCCTCCATCATCTCGGCGAGGGTGACAACAGCCATGGTTTGAGGGTTTCGGGTTCGCCTCCACCTGCCAGGGATGAACACAGCTCGGCCCGAGGGCTCTTGGCGGTGTCACATGCACCCGAAACGGGCAGGTGTGCGGTGTGAAAGGACCCTTAGACGGTATCAAAAGGTCGATCAGCGCAAGCCCGCCAGGCGAGCTTCCTGAAACAGGGCACGGACACCGATGCGGTTGAGAGGAAGACGCAGAAGCTCCATGGCCGTACCGGGGTAACCACGACGAATCAGCCAGCGCAACAGGGGCCGCAGGCTGCGCTCGTTGATCAGACCGCCCAGGGTGAGCAGCTCCCACAACAGTCGATGCAACCAGGTGAACTGAATGATGAACCGCACCCGGCGCGTCGGATGTTTGCGGAAGAACACCAGTCCCATGCGGGCCCGTTCCCCTTCCACCTGGATCAATCGCGGAATCTGGTCAAGGGTGAGGGCCGGATGCCAGTGGTATCCGACCGCAGCAGGACATTTGATCAGCTTCACTCCCATGCGGCGTAACCGCTCGCCCAGTTCAAGGTCCTCCCAGCCATAGAGCCGGAATCCGGTGTCGAACAAGCCGGCACGCTGCAACACCTCCTTGTCGATGGCGACGTTGCCCGTCGCGAAATAGGCCCAGGACAGATCCCGCAGCTTGTGCCGTTCAGCCGTGGGCTGCTCGAAGTTGGCTGTGTTGACCACGGCCCCGTAGGTGAAGCAGAGGCGGTCGCCGCGCTCAGCCCAGCTGCTGACAAGGCTGCCGGCGTGACAGGACAGAAAGCTGTCCGTGACCACCAGATCACTGTCGATGAAGACGATCACATCACCTTGGGCGTGATCCACGCCGCGGTTTCGCCCCTCAGCTGGACCGCCATGGGATTGCTCAATCAGCCGCACATGGGGGAAGCGCGTCGCGTTCTGACGAAGCCAATCGGGGGTGCCGTCGGTGGATCCGTCGTCCACCACCACCACCTCGTAGCGGTCGATCAATGGACAAGCTTGCTGCTGCTCCAAGGCCAGCAGGCACTTCTCAAGAATCGGCCGGCGGTTGTAGGTCGGGATAACGACGCTGACGAACATCGCAGCAACCGGAGTGGTGGGAATGATTCAGCCTAAAAGCAATAAAAAGAGGGGCTTGAGGCCCCCCAGATCAATCGTGTGATGGTCTGAAATCAGTCGGCTGCGCCACCGTTGTTTGCAGTACCGGTGACGCCGTTACCAGCACCCTCGCCGCGGCCATCCGTGCGCAGCTTGCGCTTCTTGAACTTGCGCGCGTAAGCGCGGTTGCGCTCCTGCTTTTCCTTCTTGAGATTTCTGCGCTTGGCCATCCGGTGTCAACAACGTGGCAATCCCCAACACATTACTGCTCTGCCGGAAGCAGGCATCCGTCCTCCATGCGCAGCAACCGGTCCGCCACATCCAGAATGCGTGGATCGTGGGTCACCATCAGCACAGCACAGGACTGATCCCGCGCCAGTCGCCGCAACAGTTCCACCACCTCGCGCCCGGTGGCCCCATCAAGGGCAGCCGTCGGCTCGTCCGCCAACAGGAGCCGTGGATGGGCGGCAAGGGCGCGGGCGATGGCCACCCGCTGCTTCTGACCACCGGACAGGTCATGGGGCAGTTTGCCCATCTGATCCTCCAGGCCGACGGAGCGCAGCCAGTGCCGAGCCTCATCCCGTCGAGCGCGATAGCCGAGTCCTGGCAGAAGATCAGCCCCCATCTGAACGTTCTGTTCAGCGGTGAGGCAGCGCAACAGGTTGTGGCCCTGAAAGATCATGCCGATGCCACGGCGCACCTGCTGCCGCTGGCGCCGGCCGGCCCCATCGAGACGATGGCCGAGCACGGTGACTTCACCGGACTGCACCGTGCGCAAGGCTCCGATCAGGGTCAGCAGTGTGGTCTTGCCGCACCCGGAGGGTCCCGTCAGCAGCACCACCTCACCGGGGTCAATCGTGAGACTGATCTCCTGCAGCACCTGCCGCCGCATCTCACCACGACCGAAGGCATGGCTGAGGTTTTGAAGCTCAACGGAGGCCATCAGAAGATCTCCGCGGGATCTGCATCCACCAGCCGACGCATCGCCAGCAGCGAGGACAGCATGCACATCACCAGGATCATTCCGCCGACGGTGAGGGCCCTTGATGCATCCATACCCACCGGAAGGCGAGTGGCGTCGCGGACAAACCAGTACAGCCCCTCACCGGCGAGATAGGCCGGGATGTACCCCATCACGGCCAAGTAGAACCCCTCGCGCATCACAACACCAAGCAGGTGGCTGAGGCGATAGCCCATGGCCATCAAGGTGGCGTATTCCGGGAGATGGTCACTGACGTCTGTGTAGAGAACCTGGTAGACGATCACGCAACCCACCACGAACCCCATGGCGGCCCCGAGGGTGAAGATGAAGCCGATCGACGTGCCGCTCTTCCAGTAGTTCTTTTCGAAGTCAATGAAACCCTGCTTGGTGAGGACTTTGACGTCGTCAGGGAGCCTCAACTGCAGCCTCTGCACAACGTCCTGAGGATCCGCCCCCGGACGCAGACGGATCAGACCGACTTCGATGGCCCCGCGCGACTTCTGTGGCGAGAGGTCCAGAAAGGTCTCCGTGCTGGTGAGCAGGTTCCCGTCGGCCCCGAAGCTGGTGCCGAGACTCACCAGACCTTCCACCCGGATGCGATTGCCGGCAATCTCGGTTTCGACGGTGCGACCCTCCCGGTACCAGTCGGCAATGGGTCCGAATTCCGGACGGGACAGCTGATCAAACAGGATCCTGCCCTTCTGCTTGAGGACTTCGGTCTTTTCCGACAGGCTGGGATCGACAAAGAAGGGATCATCCGGATTGAAGCCAAGCGCCAGGATCGCTCGGTTCAGGCGTGTTTCCGGATTGCGCCACAGCATCAGGCCCCAGTGCACCGGGCTCACCCCCTCAACCGCTGGGTCGGCCAGGGTCTGGACCAGCCTGCGCCTGGGAAAGCCCGCCATCCGAATGGAACTGGCGGAGCGCGGACTGATCAGCACCAGATCGGCGTCGAACAGGCGGTGCACGGTGACGCTGGCGTCAAAGAGACCATCGCGAAACCCCAGCTGCATGAACATCAGGATCCCGGCGAAGCTGATTCCTGCCAGAGCCACCAGAAGGCGAACAGGCTGGCGGGACAACAACAGCCAGGACAGGGGAATCCGACGTCCCTGCCAGAACGTCTTCATGGCTGGAACCGGGCGATAACCTTCAGCCCGGCCAGACGGATCACCCGGCGGACATCGGCGTCATCGAGAGCCACCAGCACCTCCACCACACGGGCATCGGCATCACCGGTGGGATCGGTGGACAGCACATCGCGCTGTTGCACCCGGGGACTGATCTGGAGGACGCGACCGCTGAGCTGCCCATCGAAACCTCCGTTCTCACTGGTCAACTGCACCGGCTGATCCAGGCGGATCTGGGCGATGTCGGATTCATAGACCTCGATCCGTGCCTGCATCCGCTGGCTGGCTCCGACATCCATCACCCCATCACTGCTGGGCCGTTCACCCTCTCGAGCATGAATCTCCAGGACAAGACCATCCAGGGGAGAGATGAGTTCACTCTCCTCCAGGTCCACCAGCAATCCCTGACGCCGCGCCAGGGCCTGTGCCTGTTCACCCTCGAGACGAACCAGATCCTCCCGGCTGGATTCGCGTTGTACCAGGGCAACAGCTCCCCATTCAGCACCGCGGGAGAACCGCGACACCTCCAGCTTCTGAAGAGCAATCTCGTTGTCGAGACTCGCCAGATCAGCGTCGACTTCAGCCAGTTCAGCCTCCAGACCGGCTTTGGTGTCGAAGCGAGCCAGCACCTGGCCCTGACGAATCACAGACCCTTCGTCCACCAGCAGCTGCTCGATCCTGGGAGTACCAGCGACCCCCGCCGTGGGCGCCGCCAACCGACGCACATCTCCGGCGGGCTCGAGTTGCCCCAGAGCGGCAACGGCTTCCGGACGGACGACCGTCGTGCTTGAGGCGGACGCTGAGGCGTCCCCTGGCGGATCCGTGTCCTGAGCACCACCACAGCCGATCAGAACAAAAACCAACCCGCAAAGGCCGATCCACCGGGAGCGATGCCAGCGGCGGTTCAGGCCAGGGGCGTGGGGTCGTCGAACAGCAACTCTTCGATGTAGCGGTCGGCCCAGGAGGCGTCGAAGGCTCTCTCCAGCACCCGGCGTGTCTTGTCGTTGCGCTTCTGCTGGAGGCAATAGTTCAGTTGTCCCTCATAACGGCGGATCGTAGAAGCCGCTGTCGTCGGTTCGCAGGCTGCCTGGAGCACAGCCGCTCGCAGAATCGCCAGCACGTCCTCAACCCGAGACCGGAACAGCGCCTCCTCCTCGGGACCATCCGGTCGGATGAAACAGACATGAGGGGAGAAAATCGTGCCCCACCCAGGCAGATCTCGCACCTGGCGAAAGGGCGGGCATGGACGACCCGCCAGGGCTGTCTCAATGCCCAACGGCAGCGCTGTGGACACCGGCGAGAGATCCACGATCGCAGCGGAGACCCCTGCCGGACCGGCCACGATGTCGGCGCCGAAGATCGGCAGATCAAAGCGAGGGTCCGGGAACCACACGCAGTGGAGGATCTGCAGCCCGCGACCAAGTCGGGCCAGCTCCAGATGGATCTTGCGAATTCCGCGGCAGCAGAGCAGCTCGTTGCGGATGAGCAGGTCATCCCCCTCCAGTTGCCCCTCGATGCTCGTGAAGTCGGTCTCGGTCTCGAGCGGTTTGAGATCCGGCAGGCCGACCCAGGCGCCCCGAATCGTCTCGGCCAGGGAGGGAATCAGGGGGGGAACCGTCGATGAAGACTCGGACGGCGGGGACTGCATCAAGCCGGGGGGAACAGAATGGAACTTTGCCACGCAGTTCTGACCACCTCGTTGCCTGGTCCGGTGCTGGACCACTGGACCCTCCCCAATGGAGTTCGCTGCGTGGCAGCGGAGATGCCCGAAGCTCCTCTCACCTGCCTGGATCTCTGGTGTCGAGCCGGAAGCTTCACGGAGGTTGCTGGAGAGGAAGGGATGGCCCACTTCCTGGAACACATGGTGTTCAAGGGAAGCGATCGGCTGGAGGCCGGTGCCTTTGATCGCGCCATTGAGGCCCTCGGCGGCAGCAGCAATGCCGCCACAGGCTTTGACGACGTGCATTTCCATGTGCTGATTCCACCCACTCAGAGCCAGCAGGCCCTGGAACTGCTGCTGGATTTGGTGCTGCACCCAGCCCTGGAGCACGAGCCCTTTCGCCTGGAGCGGGAGGTGGTACTCGAGGAGATCGCCCAGTACGCCGATCAACCGGATGAGCTGGTCCTGCAACAGCTTCTGAAGCAGGGCTGCCCGGACCACCCCTATGGACGACCCATCCTCGGGGAACGCTCCAGTCTTCTGGCCATGGACCCCGAAGCGATGCGCCGGTTCCATCGACGCCGCTACCGAGGTCAGAATTGCTGCATCGCCATCAGCGGGCCGAAGGCCAGGGAGCTGAAAGCCACGATCGAGAGCTCTGCCCTGGCGGATTTGCCGTCAGACGCGCACCCGACGGCTGAGCCAACAGGACTCAAGCTCCTGCCGGGTCGCCACAGCATCGAACTTCCGCGCCTGGAATCAGCGCGATTGCTGATGCTCTGGAGCGGTCCTCCCGCCCACGACCAGGCCTGGGTGATGGGCGCTGATCTCGCCACATCACTGCTGGGGGAGGGGCGACGCAGTCGTCTTGTGGCCAGGCTCCGGGAGGAGCTGCGGATCGCCGAAAGCGTGGACATGGACCTTAGTGTTCTGGAACAGGGCTGCCTGATGACCCTGGAGATCAGCTGTGAACCCGAGGACCTTGAGCAGGTGGAGGCGACGGTTCATGAGCAACTTGAGCAGGCGGCCCCCTTTTCAGCCGCGGAACTGATGCGTGGCCGCCAGCTAGTCGGCAACGGTTTGCGTTACGCCCTGGAATCGGTGGGGCAGGTGGCAGCCCAGGCGGCCAGCCAGACCTTGTGGGATCGCCCGCAGGAGCTGCTGCAACCCCTGCAGCATCTGCAGACCTGGAGTGAAGATCGGCTGTCGACGGAATTGGTGCCGCTCCTTCGGCCCGATTGGGCCTGCCGCCTGATCGCAACTCCGGCGGGGCGACGCTGATGGCCATCCCGGAGTTGATCGTTGATCGAATCACCACCCCAGGGGTGTTGGCGGCAAAGCTGCTGCTGCCCTGGGGAAGCGCCACAGACGGTGTCGGCCAGCGTGGTGCCCATCAGCTGCTGGCGGCCACCCTCAGCCGCGGTTGCGGACCGTACGACCACCGCCAGCTGGCGGATCTGGTGGAAGGGAGAGGGGCCGGACTGCGCAGCGACGCCAACGAAGACGGGTTGCTGATCAGCCTTCGCTGCACCAGCGAAGACGCCCAGGAGTTGATGCCGTTGCTCGACTGGATGGTCACAGCACCCCATCTGGCAACGGAACAACTGGAACTGGAGCGATCCTTAAGTGTGCAGGCCCTGCAACGCCAACGGGAGGATCCCTTTCAACTGGCGATCGATCAATGGCGGCGGCTGGTCTACGGCGACACGGGCTACGGCCATGATCCGCTCGGTGTGATCGATGACCTGCAGCAACTGGATGAGGGCGCTCTTCGGGCCCTGGCCGCACAGCTGACATCGGGTCGTTCCGTACTGGCCCTCAGCGGAACCTGGTCCTCCAGCCTGGACGACACACTGCTGAACCGGACCGGAGAGGGCTGGCACGACACCGACGAGGCTCCACCGCCTCCACCGGTGCACTGGATGCCCGGCGCAGAGGGCGATCTGATCATGCAATCCATCGACACCGAGCAGGTGGTGATGATGCTGGGCCAACCCTGCTGCCCCCATGGCCACCCGGATGACCTGGCCCTGCGTCTGCTGCAGTGCCATCTGGGCTCAGGCATGTCGAGCCTGCTGTTCCGACGACTGCGGGAGGACCATGGTGTGGCCTACGACGTCGGTGCGCATCACCCGGCGCGAGCTGGAGCTTCGCCGTTCGTCCTGCATGCCTCCAGCAGCGCCGAACGTGCTGAGCTCAGCTTGTCTCTCCTGCACCAGAGCTGGCAGGAGTTGCGCAGCCAGCCCCTCAGCGAGGACGACCTGACCCTGGCGCGGGCCAAATTCCGTGGCCAGATCGCCCATGGCCGCCAGACCAGCGCCCAGCGGGCTGAACGGGCTGCACACCGACGCAGCCTCGGTCTGAGCGATGACCACGACCATCTCTGCCTGGAACGCATCGAATCGCTGCAGGCTCCGCAGCTGATGGAGGCAGCCCAGCGCTGGCTCCACCGTCCCCACCTCAGTCTTTGCGGTCCGGCGGATGCACTCAAGGGGCTGGAGCGCCGCTGGCACCAGCTTCAGTCCTCAGCCGCTACGGGTTCCAGTTGAGTGAGGGGGATCAGGAATGCCCCCTGACGAAAGCGGACAGCCACGGTTTCGAGAGGATGGAGCGCAATCACTTCCCCGATTTCACCCACCGACACCAGATCCGGTGGCCGCAGCATCGGCATCGGATCAGCGGTTTTGAGATAGGTCTGAGCAGCGGTCAGTCGCAGGCGATCGCCGACGGAAACGGACATGGGATCTGGGCAGGACCTGCATTCTCAAGCAGGATGCGCTCAGTTGATCGACCGGCGTGAAAGCTCTCGCCACCTGGAGTGGAGCCCTGGCCGGATTGCTGTTGATCGTGATCGGCGGCCTGCTGCCCTCTGCCCTGCTGATTCCATCAGCGCCATTGCAGCTGGTGGATCTGCCGGCGACCTGGCAGGTACCGGCGCTTCTGCTCTGCGCCCTCGTCAGTGGTCCCCGTGCCGGGATGATGGCCGCCGTGGCCTATCTCAGCCTCGGTCTGCTGGATCTGCCGGTGTTCCACAGCGGCGGGGGGCTCCCCTACGTGCTGGAACCTGGCTTCGGCTATTTGGCCGGATTCATCCCCGCGGCCTGGCTGACGGGTCGTCTCTCCCAGCAGCAGGGCATGGGTGATCTCACATCCCAAGCCGCCGCCGCCGTGGCTGGGTTGATGACACTGCAGCTGTCCGGTCTGGTGAATCTGGCTGTTGGCGCACTGCTGAGACGCTGGGATCAGCCCCTGACGGAGCTTGTTCTCAGCTACGGGGTTAGGCCCCTGCCCGCACAACTCGCTCTCTGCGCAGCCACAGCCCTCATGGCTGTGATCCTGCGCTGGTGTCTGGTGATCAAGGAATGACAAGCTCAACCCTTCGACGCACCCCGCTTTTGGGGGTCGCTGGCCTGGTGGTGGTCGTGGATCAGGGCACAAAACTACTGGCCTCGTCCCAGCTGGCCGATGGACGCATTGTTCCACTGCTTCCTGGCCTGCTCAACGGCCAGCTCGTGCACAACACCGGCGCAGCTTTCAGCTTGTTACGCGGCTCAGTCCAGTGGCTTGGAGTGTTGAGTCTGGCCGTGACGGCAGGCCTGTTGATCTGGGTGATGCGGCATCGCGCAGCTCCGTTCTGGCAGGGGATGGCCGTGGCTTTTCTGCTGGGGGGCACCCTGGGAAACGGCATTGATCGCTGGCGCATCGGCCATGTGATCGATTTCCTCGCCCTTGTGCCCATCAACTTCCCGATCTTCAATCCAGCGGATGTCGCCATCAACCTGGCTGTCCTCTGTTTTTTTATTGATCTCTGGAGCAGCCGGGGCAGCAAGGCACCGTCGTGATCCCAAAACGCCACCGACTGCTGCTGGGACTGGCCGCTGCCCTGGCGGCTCTGATCGTGCTGGGTGGCCTGCTGCAGGCCGTTCGAACCCTTCTCTGGGATCTGAGCTACTTCCTGCCCGGCTGGCTGATCACGCCATTGCTGTTGCTGGGATTAGCCCTGGTCGCAGCCCTGGTGGTGCAGGTGGGACTGCCCTGGTGGAGACAGATCCGGCAGCGATCCAGCAGCAAGCGCGCCGAAGCCCCTCAGGCGGTGCCGACAACCCGGCGTGACGCCGCTGACCGGAGCCTGATCAGCATTGATCGCCTGCTCGAACGGCTGGAGGACGGTGTGGTGCGGGAAAGCCTGCGCCAGGAGCGCGAACGGGTGGAACAGGACCTGGCCCGCGGCGATCTTGTGGTGGTGGTGTTCGGCACAGGATCCAGCGGCAAAACATCGCTGATCCGCGCCCTGCTGGAGGACATGGTGGGTGATGTGACCGCCGCGATGGGATCCACCCGCAGCACACCCAGCTATCGCCTGCGCTTGAAGGGACTGGAACGGGGTCTGCGCCTGGTTGATACCCCGGGCATTCTTGAAGCGGGGGATGCTGGGCTCAGTCGTGAAGACCGAGCGCGCCAACAGGCGGTTCGTGCCGACCTGCTGTTGGTGGTGGTGGATGGTGACCTGCGCAGCTCGGAGATGACGGTGCTGCAATCCCTGGCAGGACTGGGGAAACGGTTGCTGTTGGTGTTGAACAAACGGGATCTGCGGGGTGCCGAGGAGGAGAAACGCCTGCTTCAGGTGCTGCGCAGCCGATGCACTGGGCTGGTGCCTGCTGCCGATGTTGTGGCTTGCAGCGCCGCACCACAATCGATTCCCCAGCCGGGTGGACGCCCCCTGCAACCGGCTCCAGATGTCAATGAACTGTTGCAGCGGCTGGCCGCCGTCCTGCATGCAGACGGTGAGGAACTGATCGCTGACAACATTCTTCTGCAGTGCCGACAGCTGGACCAACGGGGACGGGACCTGCTCAACAGCCAGCGACGACGCGAGGCGAAGCGATGCGTTGATCGCTACAGCTGGATCGGTGCCGGGATCGTGGCCGCCACGCCATTGCCCGGGGTGGACCTGCTGAGCACAGCGGCGGTGAATGGCCAGATGGTGCTGGAAATCGCCGCCGTTTACGGCGTTGACATGACCAAGGAACGCGCCAGGGAGCTGGCGGTGTCCGTGGGGCGCACCCTGGCAGGGCTCGGCATCGTCAAAGGTGCCTTGAGTCTGATCAGCCCTGCACTGAGCTTGTCTCTACCAACGCTGCTCATCGGCCGGGGCGTCCAGGGCGTGGTGACCGCTTGGCTTACCCGTATCGCCGGTGCCAGTTTCATTCGCTATTTCGAGCAGGACCAGGACTGGGGGGATGAGGGCATTCAGTCGGTGGTTCAGGACGCCTTCGAGCTGAACCGACGGGAGGCGTCCCTCAAGCGATTTCTTGAAACCGCGATGCGCCAGGTGGTGGAGCCACTGAAGCGGAAAGCAGCGGCAACCCTTCCACCACACCCAGGGCCTCGGGAGGGGGAGGCAGCATCGGACCCCGAGCGTCGAGAACGGTGATCAACAGGAGATAAACCACCGCGATCGCGATGGAAATGGCCCCGGTCACGATCGCCACCCAGCGCGGACGCTGCTCGTTCACGCCCATTCCATCCCGCACAACGCGGTCCGATTCTGCGGGATCAGTCGGTCAGCTGCTGCCTGATCAACCCTGCCAGCTGCTGCAGGTGTGAGCTGGTGGTGTGGGGATTCCCCAGAACCACCTTCAACCAGTGATGATCGTCGTAACGGGGGCGCGACAGCAGGAAACCCTGGCGCATCAGCAACTGTCGCGTCTGCTCGGTCCAACGGGCGGAGACAGCAGGATCGTCCTGACGGGGTCGCAGGGCCAACAGGTGCAGGCCGCCATCCATCAGCAACAGCCGATCCTCCGGCAAAAGCTGTTTCAGCATGGCTTTGCGCTCGAGGGCGGACTCCAGCACGGAACCGATGCCGTCGATGCCGAGCTGCCGCAGGCCAAGCCAGAGCTTCAGCACCTCAGCCGGCCGGGTCCCCTGCAGACCCAGCTCACCACCATGATCGTCACCGCAGGGGGACTCCATGTAGGGCAACCCTGTGGAGAAGGCCTGCCGCAGCTTGGAACGGTCCCGCAACAGCAGCATGGAGGAGGTTTTGGTGATCCCCAGCAGCTTCTGCGGATTGAGCGTGATCGAATCCGCCTGATGCAACCCCTTCATCAGGGATGCCAATGGCTCCCAAAGGGCAAAAACCCCACCGATCGCTGCATCCACGTGCAGCCAGACCCCTTCACGCCGGCAGAGGCTGGCGATCCCGTTCAGGGGATCCACCGCCCCCCGGACTGTGGTGCCTGCGGTCGCCACAACCGCCAGACAGCAGCGACCGTCGCGGCGTAAGTCCACCAGGGCCGACTCCAAAGCTGCCAGGTTCAGGCCGCCGTCGCTGTCAACGGGAAGCTGCAGAAGCGCCTCATCCGCCAGTCCCATCACGGTGGCAGCCTTCTGAAGCGAGACGTGGGCGTCGCGACTGCAGAGCACGACGCCATCGCGAACCCCCGCGTCGGTGCGGGCCACCACCAACCCCATCAGATTGCTGAGGGTGCCGCCGCTGGCCAGCACCCCACCGCTTTGTTCCGGCAGTCCCAGTCGCTGACAGAACCAGCCGCATAGCTGATGTTCGAGGTCCGTCAGCCCAGGGGAGAGTTCCTCCGCCAGAAGATTGTTGTTGAGGCCGGCACAGATCAGATCGGCTGCAATCGTCGCCGTGAGCGGCGGTGGATCCAGATGGGCCAGAGCTCCCGGATGGGAGGGCTGGTAGGCACCATCCATCACCAGCTGAAGATCCTTGAGCAACCCCTCCATTCCCAGCCCTGCCGCCATCGGAGCGACGTCGGGCTGAGGGCGCACGGTCGGCAACGGCACTCCCTGGGAGGCAGCACCGATCCAATGACAGAGCAGATCTGCGGCCCGGTGCAGGAAATCCTGCAGAACCGGATCGGTTTGATCTGGAGAGGCGAAGGAGTCCAGGCTGTGCAGGTCGGGCCGGAGATCGGTGGAGGCGTGCACCGGCTGCGTTGGAACTGCGTTGATCCTCGCGCCTCGTGGGATGGTGCTCACAGTGACGGACGAGAGAGGGGGTGAACGAGAAAGAGCGCTGGACCGAGTGGATGAATGTGTTGCTGGCGCGAGCCTCCGACAATGGAGACAGCGGTGAAGTGCCAGTGGCTGCCGTCATTCTCGACGAGCAAGGGCGTTGCATCGGCCACGGGCGCAACCGACGTGAGCGGTGCCAGGACCCCCTGGGCCATGCGGAATTGGTGGCCCTGAGTCAGGCCGCCACCATTCGAGGTGACTGGCGCTTCAATCCCTGCACCCTTCTCGTCACCCTCGAACCCTGTCCGATGTGCGCTGGAGCCCTGGTTCAGGCGCGAATGGGAACTGTGGTGTTTGGGGCCTCCGACAGAAAACGTGGCGGGCTGGGGGGTTGCCTTGATCTGGCAACGGACCCCAGTGCCCATCACCACATGCGCGTGGTGGGTCCCCTGATGCAGGAGCGAGCTGCTGATCAGCTGGAGATCTGGTTCAGGCAGCGGCGGCGGCGGAACCGCTGAAGCGGGGAAGCTCGGTCTCGAACAGGTTGAGCAGCCGATCCACGTTTTCAGGAGTGGAGTTGTAGCCCATCAGACCGATGCGCCAGATCTTCCCGGCCAGGGAGCCGAGTCCACCACCCACTTCAATGCCGAAGGTGTTGAGCAGGTGCTGGCTGAAGGCTTTGCCGTCAACGCCGTCCGGGATCCGAACCGTGGTGAGGGTGGGGAGCCGACGTTCCTCTGGAACGTGCATGGACTGCCCTTGACGCTCAAGGCCACTCCAGAGGCGCTCAGCATTGCGGCGGTGACGTGCCCAGGCCTCATCCAATCCCTCCTCGGCGAGCAGGCGCAGAGCCTCACGCATGCCGAAGTTCATGTTCACAGGTGCTGTGTGGTGGTACACGCGGTCACTTCCCCAGTACCGGTTCAGCAGGGACACATCCAGGTACCAGTTCGGGACCTTCCCGCTGCGGGACGTCATCTTCTCCTCGGCCCTGGGGCCCATCGTGAAGGGTCCGAGACCAGGGGGGCAACTCAAGCCCTTCTGACTGCAGCTGTAGGCCAGATCGACCTTCCACTCGTCGATATAGAGGGGAACTCCGCCGAGGGAGGTGACTGTGTCGAGCAGGAGCAGGCAGTTGTGCTTGCGGCAGAGGTCACCGACGCCCTCCATGGGTTGGCAGACGCCCGTTGAGGTTTCGGCGTGGACAAGAGCAAGGATCGCCGGTTTGTGCTCGATCAGCGCTGCTTCCAACTCTTCGAGGGAAAACCACTCACCCCAGGGCTTCTCGATGGTTTTCACAGTAGCTCGATAGCGACCGGCCATATCGGCAAGTCTCAGCCCGAAATAGCCCTTGACGGCCACCAGCACCGTGTCACCGGGCTCAACGGTGTTGGCCAGGGTGGCTTCCATGGCAGCGCTGCCGGTGCCACTCATCGGCAGGGTGAGTCGGTTATCGGTCTGCCAGGCGTATCGCAGTAATTCCTGAACCTCACCCATCAACTCCACGTAGATAGGGTCCAGATGACCGATCGGCGTCCTCGAAAGAGCTTCAAGAACCGTCGGATGGGCATTGGAGGGGCCAGGCCCAAGCAACAGGCGATCGGGCGTGTTGATGGCGTTGAACGCTTGGCGGTGAGCGTCTTTGACTTGAAGCAAGGAATTCGTTACCGCCAAGGCCTGGGTGGTCATTCAATAGGTGGAGCCTACGCAGTCGCGTCTCAGCTTTGAAGCCTTTCAGACCGATTGCAACGGTCGCGGCAAACGCTGCTCATCGCTGCCGCACATTCGTTTCGGCAAGACCACGGGCCATGTAATCAAACGGTTCCACGACAACTCCGAGACGAGCTGGGTCGACTCCCGTGGCTTGAAGACGCTCCACGATCACTTCACTCAGCAGAACAATGCTGCGAACCGTGGGCCCCGTGGGCACGCCAAGGCTCTTGTAAGTGTCGTCAAGACCATTGAGAACACGCTCGTTCAGGATCGTGCTGTCAGCAGCAACGAGGGCGTAACTGGCGTAACGCAGGAAATAGTCCATATCCCGCAGACACGCCGCGAGACGTCGTGTGGTGTAGGCATTACCACCGGGCAGCAAGAGTTCCGGCTCATCACGGAACAACCGCTGACTAGCCTCGCGCACGATTTCAGCAGCTTCCCGGTTGATCAGCTCAACGGCCTGGATCCGCAGGGATGACTCATCCAGATACGACTCGATGCTGTCGATCGCCGAGCGGTCCAGATACCGTCCCAATTGGTCATAACGGCCAATCAATCCGCCGATGGCATCGCGCATGCTCTGGAGTCTCCAGACAATCCTGGCTGAAGGTAACACCGCTTCAAGGCTGAGAACCCGCTTCAGGCCTGTGATTCAGGGAAGTTGACAGAAACGGTTACGAGAGTGACAACAAGCACTGCCAACACCGCAGACACATTAAAAAATGTGCGCATTGATACAAAATAGGGCATAGCGGCTCCTTACGGTCCACCTATAAATGCTTTTCGGTTCAAGCTTCATGGCCAAAACCCCTCAGGACGTCCTTCGACAGATCAAGGACGAAGGCATTGAGCTGATCGACCTGAAATTCACCGATCTCCATGGCAAGTGGCAACACCTGACGGTGTGCACCGATCTGCTGGAAGAGGACTCCTTCACCGAAGGGCTGGCGTTTGACGGCTCCTCCATTCGCGGCTGGAAATCGATCAATGCCTCTGACATGGCGATGGTTCCCGATGCCAGCACGGCCTGGATTGATCCCTTCTACCGCCACAAAACCCTGAGCATGATCTGCTCCATTCAGGAGCCGCGCAGTGGTGAGGCCTACGACCGCTGCCCCCGTGCCCTGGCACAACGAGCTCTGAACCACCTGAGCTCCACCGGCCTGGCGGACACCGCCTTCTTCGGTCCCGAGCCCGAGTTCTTTCTCTTCGACGACGTCCGCTACAACTCCAGCGAAGGCGGGGCTTTCTACAGCGTTGACACCATCGAAGCGCCCTGGAACACCGGGCGCCTGGAAGAGGGTGGAAACCTGGCTTACAAAATCCAGTTGAAAGAGGGTTATTTCCCCGTCGCTCCCAACGACACCGCTCAGGACATTCGTTCGGAGATGCTCCTGTTGATGGGTCAGCTGGGGATCCCCACCGAAAAGCATCACCACGAGGTGGCCGGTGCCGGACAGCACGAGCTCGGCATGAAATTCGCCGAACTGATTGAAGCGGCAGACAACGTCATGACGTACAAATACGTCGTGCGCAATGTGGCGAAGAAGTACGGCAAAACAGCCACATTCATGCCCAAACCGGTCTTCAACGACAACGGCTCCGGCATGCACGTTCACCAGAGCCTCTGGAAAGGTGGCCAGCCGCTGTTCTTCGGCGAAGGCACCTACGCCAATCTGTCCCAGACAGCCCGTTGGTACATCGGTGGAATCCTGAAGCATGCCCCGGCATTCCTGGCCTTCACCAACCCCACCACCAACAGCTACAAGCGCCTGGTGCCCGGATTCGAAGCACCCGTCAATCTTGTCTACTCCGAAGGAAACCGCTCCGCTGCGGTTCGTATCCCTCTCACCGGCCCCAGCCCGAAGGCCAAGCGCCTCGAATTCCGTTCCGGTGATGCCCTGGCCAATCCTTATCTGGCCTTCAGCGCCATGGTGATGGCGGGCCTGGATGGCATCAAAAACCAGATCGACCCCGGCGACGGTGAAGATCGTGATTTGTTTGAACTGCCTGCCGAAGAGCTGGCCAAGATCGCCACAGTGCCCCCGTCACTGAACGGCGCCCTGGAAGCGCTCAATGCCGATCGCGGCTTCCTCACCGCCGGCGGCGTATTCAGCGACGATTTCATCGACAACTGGATCGATCTCAAATACGAAGAGGTCCAGCAGCTGCGCCAGCGCCCTCATCCCCACGAGTTCGCGATGTACTACGACGCTTGAATCTCGCGATCGTTGTTCATCGGCCCGCCTCCCAGGAGGCGGGTTTTTTTGTGGATCAAGCGCAACGCGGTTTGTCCATCCATTCGCTGGAATAGGCCACTTGGTGCATCGATGGAATGGCGTCCACGCCCTTCAGCAAGCTGGCCTACAAGACCCTGCAACAGGGCAAGGGAATCGCTGGCCTGGCCCACAAAGAGCTGAGCACCAAGTTGATGGAGCTGCTTGCTCCCGAAGCTGTTCCCAGCACTGAGAGCGTCCCCCCGGAGCTGTTGAAGGACCTGCGCAGCTCCATGGCTCAGCTGGAGGAACGCGATTGGGACGAGGCGCAACAGGGCACCTATCCGGAATCTCAGCTGTTCGATGCCCCCTGGCTGGACTGGGCAAGCCGCTATCCCTTGGTCTGGTTGGATCTGCCTTCCACCTGGAATCGCCGCAAGGAACGCAACGTTCGCGATCTCCCCAAAGAAACCGACAGCAGCCTCTTCCCTGAGTACTACCTGCAGAATTTCCATCACCAAACCGATGGATACCTCAGCGACCACTCCGCAGGTCTGTACGACCTCCAGGTCGAGATCCTGTTCAATGGAACCGCCGATGCGATGCGGCGTCGGGTGCTCTCGCCGCTGAAGCGCGGCCTGAAGCACTTCTCCGATCGAAGCCCTTCGACCCTTCGGGTGCTCGACATCGCCACGGGAACAGGACGGACGCTCCAACAGATCCGTGGGGCCCTGCCCCATGCGGAGCTGATCGGCGCCGACCTCTCCGAGGCCTACTTACGCCAAGCGAATCGCTGGCTGAACAACGGTCAGGCCCCTCTGGTGCAACTGATTCGCGCCAACGGAGAGAAACTTCCCTTCGCGAATGCCGGACTGCAGGGTGCGACCTGCGTCTTTCTCCTGCATGAGCTGCCGGCTGAGGCACGCCAGAACGTCATCAACGAAGCCTGGCGTGTGCTGGAGCCTGGTGGTGTCTTTGTGCTGGCCGATTCCGTTCAACTCGCAGACTCTCCGCAGTTCAACGTCGCCATGGAGAATTTCCGCCGGGTCTTCCACGAGCCGTACTACCGCGACTACATCGCGGACGACATCGATGCCCGTCTGATCCAGGCCGGTTTCGAGGCCGTGACCGCTGAAACCCACTTCATGACTCGGGTCTGGAGCGCCAGAAAGCCCTCCCAGCCATCCGCCTGAACGCATTCCCATTCCCTGACACCCTCCCTTGCACGATGGCTCCAGGGACATAGGGTATGGTTGTTGCCGAAAGGGACATCGATGACCAATCCCTTCCGACTCCGCTGGTTACAGGGCTGGACCTTCCAGGTGGTTCTGATGGAAGGTCACGTCCAGGTTGAAGCCAACGGTTTTGGGATTCGGTTGCGCACAGCCGTTCTCCCCGGAGAAAGCCCCCAAATCGCAGCAGATCGACTGGTTCTTTCCGAGGACCGTCGTCGCCGGGCTCTCCATCACGCCTGGCTACGCGGTCAGGAACCCCAGCAACCTTCTGATCGACTGCAATCTTCCGCCCAGACATCCCCCAGCGAAACGCTGGTCTCCCTCGTGGTGGTTGGGCAGGATTCCTCCAAAGTAGCGGCCTGAGGTTTTTGCTCGATCACTGCAGCCACTGGTTCAACAGCCAGGCCAGGCTGAATCCTGCTCCCCCCCAGCGGAGGCCCCGCCAGAAACGCTCCTCTGAAGCAGGTTTAATCGACCACCCCACGATTTCCAGCTCAAGCAATCGGCGTCCCATGAGCAGCCGCCGTTGACCCCTGCGGGCCGCCACCCCCTTTCCCTGCTTCACAGCAAGAGACTGAACACGACCAACTTGCAGCAGCTGGCTGCAGGAATGGAGCCAGCGCAGGCGCTGTCGTTGCATTCGCATTCACCGGTGTCGGCTTCCACGAAACTAGACAGACAACGCTGGAAGCCCATGGATCCGACCCAATCGGACTGGCCCGAGCAGGCCCTGAGCAACAGCCGTGACCTTCACGCGCTGTTGAGCATTGATGACCGCAGCTGGCATCGTCTGAAAAGTCGCTGGGATCGACGTGGAGCCGAGCTGCTGAGCGCTGCGCTGGTGACGCTGCTGAGTGAAGGGGAACGGGGCGACGTGAAGGCGCTCACCGAGCAAGCCCTGGGCTGGATCAACGGAGAACTCAGAGACCCGGGCTGTCCGCATCATTGAGCGGCCGACGACAGGCGAGTTGGAGTCGGTTGCCACGGCGGCTCCAGCGCACGTCGTCAAAGCACTGATGGATCAGGAAGAGACCTCGACCACTGAGCGCTTCTGGTTGCTCCGGAAGAGAGGCGGCGCGGGCGTTCGGTGGTAAGCCACTGCCCTCATCCTGCACCTGCCAGACCAACCAGTGCGGAGTCGTGATCCGCCGCACACGCAGCCGCTTGGAGGGATCCTCCGCATTGCCGTGGCGCACGGCATTCACCAGAGCTTCATGCAGTCCGAGCTCGACCCGCTGGGACGTCAACAAACAACCCACCGGTTCAATCAGCACTTCCATCAACGGAGAGAGCTGCAAGGTTGAGGGCAAAACAAAATCCGCCCAACGAAACTGACGCCTGGACGAGGCCGCGGGAAACGTTTCGGTGCTGGAGGAAGCCTGCTGCAGGATCACGACCAGGCCGCTTCAGCTCTTGTTTGAACTTACCGGTTCTCAGCGATCAGGACAGTCCCATGGCGCTTCGATGCGTCACGAGATCGGGATGATTGAGCAATGCATCCATGAGACGGACCCCCCGCAATTGGTTGATCAGAGGCATGTGCCCCTCAGGCGCCTCCATCGACCAGGTGAACGCTCTGGGATAACGGGTCCAGGTGCCGTCCAGCTTCCAACCGATCCGTGGCCACAGCCGCTCATAACGCCCATCCAATCCAGACAGCAACTTGGCCTGCATGGAAAACCCGAATCGCCCTTGGGAATACACCGTCCACAACCGATCAAGGCTCACCAGATCCAGACCGGCCATCGCTGGCACCTCACTGAAGTAGACGTAGCCCCTGGCCTCAGCAGCAGGACCGGCAAGCTGACGCAGGATGGAACTTGTGGTCCGATCAGCCGTTTCGAAGTCCTCATCAAGCAGGGCTTGCTGCAGCGGGCCGTAATCCACCCCGATGGCCGAGGCCACATCCAACCATCCCTCGGGGGTGGAGGACAGCAGTTGGACAAGGTGGTCGGGCTGGTGCCGTCTCAGCACCTGGAGAACCCAACCGGGAGCCCAGTCGGAGCCCTTGCGATCAAATTGGTCGAGGGCAGCTGATCCAAGGCCGACGAGATCGGCCGACCTTGATTCCAAGGACTTGATCAGTGAACGACGCTGACGGGGAGACCCCTTCGCCAGGCGGTCGATCAGCTGTTCAGGAGTTGCCGTTGAAGTGGGTGTTGAACCGGAGAGCATGAGTAGCAACCGGCCCTTTTTGGCGCGGCGTTGGCCCACTATGTCAGGCATGGGAGATCCCCAGCACCTCACGATTGATCAGCTGCGCCGGCGGCAGGGTCCGCTGGTGGATGTGCGCAGCCCATCGGAATTCGAAAAAGGACATTGGCCGGGTGCCATCAACCTCCCTCTGTTCAGCGATGAAGAACGGGCCGAAGTCGGCACCAGCTACAAGCAGCAGGGGCGTCTGCCAGCCATCCACCTCGCACTGTCCATCACGGGTCCGAAGCTTTCGGCACTGGCTGGAAAGCTGGAACAGTTGCGCGATCAAGGCACTCTCAGGCTGTACTGCTGGAGAGGGGGCATGCGCTCCGCCAGCATGGCCTGGCTGGCCAGTCAGATCGACTTGACGCCAGCGCTGCTGATCGGTGGATACAAGGCCTATCGCCGCTGGGCCCAGCAGCAGTTCGAACGGCTCTGGCCCTTGCGATTGATGGGAGGCCGCACCGGGACCGGCAAAACGGATCTGCTTCTGGCCCTGCAACAACGGGGAGTTGCAGTCGTTGATCTTGAAGGCTTGGCCCATCACCGGGGCAGCAGCTTCGGCGGACTGGGGCTGCCACCACAACCCTCCACTGAGCATTACGAAAACCGCCTGGCGGAATGCCTTGATCAGCATCGCCAAGCCGGGGCTGAGGCCATCTGGCTGGAAGCCGAAAGCATTCAGGTGGGACGCTGCCGGATTCCAAAGGCCTTCTTCGATCAGATGCAGAACGCTCCTGTCCTGGAGATTCAACGCAGCCTCAACGAACGGGTGGATCAATTGGTGGGGGTGTACGGCCATCAGGGCATGGATGCACTGGCGGAGGCGACGCGGCGCATCAGCCGACGGCTGGGGCCCCAGCGGACAACTCAGGCCCTGAATGCCATTGCTGCAGGGGATTGGGCCACAGCCTGCAGATCCACCCTGGATTACTACGACCGTTGCTACGACCACGAACTGGAACGGTCACCGCAGCGCAGGAGCCTGGATATCAGTGGTCTCAGCATTGAGCAGGCTGCTGATCATCTGCTCGCATCCGGGGCACTGACTGAAACCGTTTAGGATCCCGCTTCCTTAAAGGGGCGGCCATGGCTAAGGCGTCGATTCAATTTTTCCGTGGCATCGACGAGCCCGTCGTCCCCGATATCCGTCTGACCCGCAGCCGTGATGGGCTCACCGGTCAAGCAACCTTCCGCTTCGAACAACCCGCAGCCATCGCTCCTGAAACGATGGGCGACATCACCGGAATGTGGATGGTGGATGAAGAAGGGGAAATGGTCACCCGAGAGGTCAACGGCAAATTCGTGAACGGCACGGCAAGTGCCCTGGAAGCCGTTTACTCATGGAAATCCCTACAGGACTTCGAACGGTTCATGCGTTTCGCCCAGCGCTACGCCGAAGCGAACGGGCTGGGCTACACCCAAAACCAGAATTCTGATCAGACTGACGGAGACGCCAACGCTGAGGCTTGAATTTTCCCCAGGCACTGTCCCTTGCAGCGTTGATCGCTGCAGGTCTCATCCTGTGGACCTTGCGTCAGTGGTTGCTGCTGTTGTTTGCAGCCGTCGTGGTGGGACTGGCGCTCTGCAGCCTGGTGGACGCGCTGCAACGGCGCTACCCGATGAGGCGCCCTTTGGCACTGCTGGTCTGTCTCAGTGGCCTTGGACTGGTGCTCACAGCGCTGGCGGCGGTGCTGGTGCCGCCGTTCATTGATGAATTCGCCCTGCTGCTGCAAAAACTTCCCCAGGCAGCCCGAACGCTGCTGCAGCTTGCCCTGAGTGGTCTTGATCAGGTGAGTGATTCGCTCTACGGGGTGGATGCCACGACAGACCTCGAGCAACTGGGGCTCCAGAGCCAATCGATCCTCCCTGACGGTTCCACGCTGGCTTCAGGGGTTGGCAGCGGCCTGATCGGCCTGCTTGGACTGGCCGGAAATCTGGGAAGTGCAGGCCTGAGTTTGCTGTTTGTTGTGGCAGCCGCCCTGATGGTGGCTGTTCAACCCCAGGCTTACCGCCAGGTCGGAATCCTGCTGGTGCCCTCCTTTTATCGCCGCCGGGCCAATCAGATCCTCACCCTCTGCGGCGATGCCCTCAACAGCTGGATGGTGGGTGTGGGCATCAGCTCGCTGGCTGTGTTTCTGCTCTGCTGGATCACCCTGTCGCTTCTCGGGGTGAAGCTCGTGCTGGCCAATGCCCTGCTGGCCGGAGTGCTGAACGTGATTCCCAACGTTGGCCCCACCATGAGCACGGTGTTTCCCATGGCGGTGGCCCTGCTGGATGCCCCCTGGAAAGCGGCCGCCGTTCTCGGGGCCTATGTGGTGATTCAGAACCTGGAGAGCTATGTGATCACCCCCTCGGTGATGCACCATCAGGTGAAGCTTCTGCCGGGCCTCACCCTGGCAGCCCAGGTGCTCTTCACCGTGATCTTCGGACCGTTGGGGCTGCTGTTGGCCCTGCCCCTTGCCGTCGTGCTTCAGGTGTTGATTCGAGAAGTCCTGATCACGGATGTCCTCAACCGCTGGACAACCCTGAGACTGCGGACATGACGGCTCAATCAGCTCTGCTGACTCTCACCTTCGTGTTGCTGGCGCTGCTGATCTGGCAGCTGCGCTGGGTGCTGCTGGTGCTGTTCGGTGCGGTGGTCGTGGCCGTCGCCCTGGATGTGCTGATCCATCAGCTGCAGGACCGAAGCCATCTGGCCAGACCCCAGGCCCTGCTGGCCGTTCTGGCGGGTCTGCTGCTGGCAGGTCTGTTGATAGGCCAGCTGTTGCTGCCGGAACTGATCACCCAGACCCAACAACTGGGGCAGGATCTCCCCGAGCTGTTCAACAAGCTTTCCGGATGGCTGGGAGCTGATCCCCGATTGGCTGCGCTGAATCAGGCCTTCGGCGCAGGTGTGAGTCCTGAGAATCTGCAATCACTGGGGCGTCAGTTGCTGGGGGTGGCCGGAGGGGCGGCAAACTCGCTGATCCAGGTGTTGTTGATGGTCCTGCTGGCCATCCTGCTGGCCCTGGATCCCGCCTCTCATCGGGGCATGGTGGTGGCCATCAGCCCGCGTCCGGCACGGGACCTGATGGTGCAGCTGCTGGATGAAAGCCGTCAGGCCCTCGGCGGATGGCTGACGGGGATGACCCTCTCTGCCACAACGGTGTTCCTGCTCACCTGGGGTGGCCTGCTGCTGCTCAAGGCTCCCCTGGCCCTCCTCAGCGCCCTGGTGTGCGGACTGCTCACCTTTGTACCCACCATCGGACCAACTGCAGCGACGCTTTTGCCCACAGGACTGGCCCTGCTGCAATCCCCTCAGCTTGTGGTGTCCGTCCTGGTGTTCCGCTTGATTTTGCAGAACCTTGAAGCCTTTCTGCTCACACCGCTCCTGCTGCGGAAAACCGTGAACCTGCTACCGACGGTGGCCCTGATGGCGCAACTCAGCCTCGGTGCCCTGCTGGGACTCCCAGGAGTGCTGCTGGCTCTTCCCCTCGTTGTGGTGCTGCAGGTGTTCATGCAATGGGTGGTGGTGCGCCAGGTGATGGACCACTGGTCCTAGTCATCGGCTAGTTCGACTCGGCCGGACGTTCTGTCGTCCTGAGCACAGGTTTCAAGGAGCTTCATGGAAGAAATCCTTGATCCCAAAAATCCGTGGAACATCACGTGCGTGGCCAGGCCGAACTCTCTAAAAAGGGCACCTGAGGTTCCACTGACCATCGGGTGGACGCTTCAGCAGCACCGAGAGAGCGACTTGGTAGCTGGCAGAAAACAGTCCCTCCGACTTGACAAGGCTCGGCAGGGACTGTTCCTGCGCCTTCACATCGTCTTCCAATGACGAGAGAGATTCCATCGATTACCCCCAGCCAACGTTCCCGTGGTCAGGGTGCGTGAGCGGAGCCGAATCGCTCGGGAGTGACAGGCGAGTCTTGTTTCTCTCTCGGCTCCGCGGTCAATGGTCAGCTGGCTTCAGGAGCCAAGCCGTTTTCGTTCAGATCCTGAAAGCGAACAGCCCAAAGCTCCTCGTCAGTGACGTTGCCCTTCGCATCCAACAACTCAGGATGAACCGTGCGAAGCCCTGTTCGATCTGTCGCCTCCTTCATCGATGATGCGGCAGAAATCCTCATCATCCGAAAGGCCTGAAGCAGCAGGCCGACAAAAACAACGACATACGCAAGAGGGAACAGGGCACCAAGCACGACAGCGCAGACGGATTGTTAAAAAACATTAACGACGGCTCCACGGCCACTGCGAGGCTGAATCACATCGGTCTGCTGAGGCGACCGATTGCCAAATGAAGACCTGATCCACGCCGGCCTCAAGGATGGATCAGATTGCGGGAATGAGAAACGAACTCAAGCTGATCACCGCTTTCCTTGTGCTCAATTTCTCGGTGGTCGCCCTGGCAATCGCTGGGTATCAGAAATCAGGAATGCGTCTTGGAGCTGTTTTGAGTCATTTGACCACTTGAGTTCGGTAAACCGGTCGTCAGTTCTCGACAGCAGCTCCGTAGACCATGTGTGGAAATATTGTTCAAAATGACTGTTCATTTGTCCAATGGCTACCCGATCGGCAGCGAGATTGACGATGGAATTCACAGCCCTTTTCGAGCCCTTGCCTGCTCGATGAGCGTCATTCATCAGGGCGAATCACCATTGGATTCTCCCCAGAGTCGTCGAGCACGCCGACAGGATCTGCAAGATTTATTTGCCTGACTGGTTGTTGATGAACTCAGGCATCAGCAGCAGCAGTTGCGTGAATGTTGCCCATTGTTTGCTTCAGGTTGCCGACATCCAACAACCCCTCAGCACTGAACCACGGTGCGTTCGACCAGCTGAATCCCTCACCAAAGGTGTTGTCTGGTGCCACCACATACCAATGACAATCCACGTCCGGAACGTCAACAGAACATCTTGACCAGTCGTTCTCCCATTGAGGAACCTGAACCCACAGCACGGCTGCAAACAACATCGAGACCAGAGCTTTCAACATGCGTCAGGCAAGATAGAGATTGAGACGCTAACCGAATCCGACGGTTTATCGCGCTATTTGGTCTTCCGAGTGATCCCATACGGTGGACGGTGTCTGCCCGGACAACTTGCCGTGGATGTGATCTTCAATTTCAGCCGCTACGAGGAGCTGAGACAGGCGGTGCTGCAACTGGTTCGAGAGAACCTTGATCCAGAGTTGCTTTACGAGGAAGCGGAGGAGCTGTTCGATTCGTGGTGGGCATCCAATGCCTCCGGCGGTCATTGGAACGACGACATCAAACGGCGGATCTGGTCGTCCATCTGGAGTGAATTCGGTGCCCGCCCCTCTCAGGCGTAGCGGCGCCAGAGCGAGGGTGCACCGATCAGCACGGCCACAGCCAGGGCGTGATGACTCAGGGCATAAAGAGCGCTGGTCAGCGTGAAGTGGTCAAGCAGGAGCAAAATTTCCGTCCTCAGATCCCCCAACGCCAGCAGCACCAGCAACAAAGGCCACCATCGTGCCGACCGCTGTGCCGCCGAGGATTGGTGGCGATCAGGATTCAGCACGGGGTTCCCACAACGTGAGCAACGAAGGTGCCAGGGCAATGCTGGACCAGCTGCCCACCACCACCCCCAACGCCAGAGCAATGGCGAACCAGTAAAGGGTTGCTCCGCCGAAGAAGATCAAGGCCAAAAGGGGCAGCAAAGTGGTGCCACTGGTGTAAAGCGTGCGGGTGAGGGTTGCGGACACCGCTTGATCCACCTGCTCCGAGAGTCTCAGGTCCGCACCATCACGGGAACGCTCCCGGATCCGATCGAACACCACAACGGTGTCATTCACGGAATAGCCGGCGATCGTCAGCAGAGCCACGGCGAAGAGGCTGTCCACTTCCAGTTGCATCAACAAACCCAACCAGGCGAAGACCCCACAGACGATCACGACGTCATGGGCCAGAGCCACGAGCGCCAGAAAGGCATAACGGCCGTCGTAGCGAAAGGAGATGTACAGGGCAATTCCACCAAAAGCCACCACCAGGGAGATCAGCGTGCTGCGCAGCAATTGACGCCCCAGACTCGGACCGATGGTGTCGACCGACTGTCCCCCTGCGACAAACGGACCGGCAATGGGTTCAACCGCAGCAATCAGAGCCTGACCCTGGGCAGCCGTCAGCGTGGGCACACGCAGCACCAGCGACTGGCCTCCGTCAAGCAACTGCACCCGCGCCGAACGGAGGTTGGGAACGGAGTCCTCCTTCTCAGCCGGCAAGAGCAGGGATTGAACAGGGGCAGAGACGGCAATGGACTTCAGGTCGCGGCAGCTTTCACCGCAGTCGCGCTCCAACTGGATCTGCGTTCCCCCGGTGAAATCGAGCCCCGGTCGCAGGGGTGCTGCGATGCCTGGATTCAGCCAGCAACTGATCAGTCCGACCAGAGCCACCAGCACAGTGAGACCCGAGACCAGCCAGACACGACGTCGAGATGAGCTCAGGGGCAGGCGCAGAACCAATGTGGTGTTGGGGGAAGCGGCCATCGATCAGGCAGTCGTGGTGGGACGTTGTCCCTGAGCAATGAAATAGGTGGGACGGCGCAGGCCGGCGTAGCCCATCAGGAAACGCAGCAGGGTGCGGGTACAGGTGAGGGCTGTGAACAGACTCAAAAGCACACCGATGCCAAGGGTTGCCGCAAACCCCTTCACCAGGCCGGTGCCGAGAAAAAACAGAGCCGCGCAACTGATCAGCGTGGTGAGGTGACCATCGAGAATCGAACTGAAGGCCTCCGAAAAACCGGTGTCGATCGAACGGATCAGGGTGTTGCCGCCCCGTAACTCATCCTTGATTCGCTCGAAGATCAGCACGTTGGCATCCACCGCCATACCGATGGAGAGGATGAATCCAGCAATCCCAGGCAGGGTGAGCGTCACTGGAATCAGGGCATAGACCGAGAGATTGAACAGGGCATACAGGCTCAGGGCCGCTACGGCCACGACACCTGGCAACCGATAAGCCACCACCATGAACACCGCCACCAGGGCGAGGCCAGACAATGCAGCCATCAGGCTCCGGCGAATGTTCTCGGCACCGAGCGTCGGCCCGATCGTGCGCACCTCCACCACTTCAACCGGAAGCGGAAGAGAACCGCCGCGCAGTTTCACCTCCAGTTCCCGGGCAGTTTCAGCATCAAAGTTGCCGCTGATGGTGGCTGCACCGCCAGAAATTCCAGCGCTTTTGAACTGTGGTCCCACGCTGGCCGCACTGATCAGCTTGTTGTCCAACGTGATGGCCAGCAGCCGCTCGGAACCGGCGATCGACTTGGTCAGATCGGCAAAGGCTTCCGCGCCCTCAGCATCGAAATTCAGCGTCACCTCCCAGCTGTTGGGGTTGTTCTGCAAGGGCTGTCGACCCGCCGTCACCAGTTGTTTTCCCGTCAGCGCCGCCGGGTCCAACAGGGTGAGGAGTTCATCGTCCACCTGATCCAGCAGCGCCTGAAGCAGCTCATCGTCGCTGCCACCTTCGGCCTTCAAGCCCAAGGACGACTGCACATCCTTCAGATCCTCCAGGTTGAGCTCATCCGGTGTCTCGCCGCGCCGGCGTTGGTCCTTGCGCAGTTGAAGGATGGCTCCGGCCTGGGACTGGAGCTGACGCAAGCTGCGAAATTCAGATTCGGTGCTCTCCCGCTGGGCGCGGAACTCCAGCAGAGCCGTGTCACCAAGAACCCGGGCCGCGGCTGTGGGGTCCTGTTCACCAGGAAGTTGCAACACCAGCTGGTCGGTACCGACGGTCTGGAGCGTGGATTCCGCCACCCCCAGGCCATTCACACGACGATCCAGCACCGCCTTGACGGCTTCCATTTCGCGATCGCCCACCACCTTGACGTCCCCTGCCGGTTGAACCTGCACCGTCAACTGACTGCCGCCGCGCAGATCCAGCCCAAGCTGGAGCGGAGTGCGGACCAGAAACATCCCTGACGCAATGGCCAGGGCGAGAACAAAGGCGAACCAGCCCTGATAACGCGCCATCAACTCAAACCCCTTGACGCACCATCTGCTGGGCGGCTTCCACGATCTGATGGGGCTGGATGATCGTCAGATTCTCCAGGGAGCCGTTGTAAGGGGTGGGAATGTCCTGACTGGAGAGCCGCACAGGTCGGGCATCGAGATCGTCGAAGCATTGCTCCGTGATCAGAGCGATCAACTCAGCACCGATGCCGCCGGTCTTCATGCATTCCTCCACCACGATCACGCGGTGGGTCTTGCGGATGGATCGCCCGATGGTCTCCATATCGAAGGGCTTGAGACTGATCAGGTCGATCAACTCGACACTGATGCCGAAAGCCTCCAGCTGTTCCACGGCCTTGAGGCAGTGGTGACGCATGCGGGAGTAGGTGAGGATCGTGACATCGCTGCCTTCCTGCACCAGATCCGCCTGATCGAGCGCGCAGGTGAACTCACCCTCCGGCAGTTCCTCGCTGAGGTTGTAGAGCAGCACATGCTCGAAGAACAACACCGGGTTGTTGTCTCGGATCGCCGCCTTCATCAGCCCCTTGGCGTTGGTCGGCGTGCTGCAGGCCACGATCTTGATGCCGGGAACAGCATGGAAATAGGCCTCAAGGCGCTGGCTGTGCTCAGCCCCAAGCTGCCGGCCGACTCCCCCGGGACCGCGCACCACCGTGGGAATCGTGAAGTTGCCGCCGCTGGTATAGCGCAACATCCCCATATTGTTGGAGATCTGGTTGAAGGCGAGCAGCAGGAAACCCATGTTCATCCCCTCAACGATCGGCCGCAGGCCGGTCATGGCCGCTCCGACTGCCATGCCGGTGAAGCCGTTCTCGGCAATCGGGGTGTCCAACACCCGCAGATCGCCGTACTTCTCGCAGAGATCCTTGGTGACCTTGTAGCTGCCGCCGTAGTGACCGACGTCCTCACCCATCACACAGACGTAAGGGTCGCGGGCCATCTCCTCGTCGATGGCTTCCCGCAGGGCGTTGAAGAGAAGGGTTCCTGCCACGGCGTCGCTGCGATCCCGGCCAATCCGGGGTGAGCGGCCAAGCTATCTCAGCCAGGGCAGCGTTACCCGCCGGCGGCGAAGGTGAACAGCAACAGCACGGACAGAAGCATCGCCGGAGAGAGCAGAAGCGCCAGCTGCCCGAGGTCGTGGGGAGTCATCAACAGAGATCTGCCAAATCGACGCTAGGCAGGGTCGTTCGAGGGACCTGTGAAGACACTGCGAAGAAACACCAGCGTGAGCCCTAGCGCCACAAAGCCTGTGCTGAAGGTGGCCAGAAACGACAGCCCCACCAGCAGCGTCTTCAGGGTCACCGCGATGTTCTGGGCGATCGGGGAGCTGTAGTGGGGCGGATGGACCGCGAAGTAAACCACCATCCGCCGGCTGAGCCCCAGCGCCAGCCAGGCCAGGACCCCCGCGGTCACGGCACCGGAGAAAAAACTCAGGGGTCCCTTGCGAGGTACTTCCGCTGCTGGCGTTGACTTGGGGTCGGAGGAGCTCATGCTTCGATCCTGACGCCGTGCGGTTGCAAGGGGCAGCACCAGCTTCGCAATCCCTCTGCAGCCAGTTGATGATCCAGTTTGGTCTGGGCTGCCGCGCAGCTGGCTGGATCAGCAAACAGCGCAAAACAACTGGGGCCGGATCCACTCATGGCCACGGCAAGGGTGCCTTCAAGCGAGGAGAGCAGGCGAAGCGCAGCCTGAACCGCGGGCGTCTCAGGGGCCACCACCGACTGCAGGTCATTGCGCAGCGGTGGCGGCTCCGCAGCACGGATCGGTTGGGTCCAGGCCATCCCCCGCAACACCTGGCGACGTTGCTCGAAGGAGTCTTCTCCCTGCAGATAGCGATCCCCCTGCAACTCCCGGCAGCGGCGATAGGCCCAGGGAGTCGACACGCTCACGTCTGGATCTTTCACCAGGAGCACTGCCAGGGGGTCCTGCACAGCAGGCAGTGGCTCCAGCAGCTCGCCGCGACCAAAACAGAGCTGACTGCCCCCCGCCACGCAGAACGGCATGTCGGAACCGAGTTCGGCCGCAAGCCGCTCCAGGTCTGCCGAGCTGTGGCCCAGACCCCAGAGGGCATTGAGTCCCACCAGGGCAGCAGCACCGTCGCTTGAACCTCCGGCCAGCCCGGCACCGATGGGGATGCGTTTCTCCAGATGAATGGCGGCACCCAGTTCACTCAAACCGGAGCGACGACGCAGCAACTGGGCCGCTTTGATCACCAGGTTGTCGTCCGCGAGGCTGAGACTCGGATCGTCACAGCTGAGGGTCAGTTCAGCATCGGCCGTCGTTCGAAAGCTGAGGCGATCAGCGAGGTCGATGCTCTGCATCACCATCGCCAGCTCGTGAAAGCCGTCAGGCCTGACCCCCAGCACCTCCAGATGAAGATTCACCTTGGCCGGTGCCGTCACCGTGATCGTGCCCATCGGCTGAGGCCGCATCAGTGCCCTGATTCAAACCCCTGGCCAGAGCCACCCAGGTCTGCGGAGCCAACTCCTGCGGCCGTTGTTGAAGGTGGAACCCCGCAGCGGCGGCCAGCTCCTGCAGCTGTGGCTCCGGAGCCAGCGATGCCAGGGTGTTGCGCAACATCTTCCGGCGGGCCAGAAAGGCCTGCTTGAGCAACGACTCCACCCGTCGGGCCAACGCAGGCGACAGGCGCTGAGCCGACGGCAGAGGGTCGATCTGAATCACCTCCGACTGAACCTTCGGAGGTGGCTGAAAGCAGCGGGGAGGGACAGGACAGACCGTCGTGCACCGGGCCATCAACTGCATCCGCACGCTCAGGGCACTGAAGCTGCTGTGACCGGGACGGGCCCTGATCCGCTCAGCCACTTCTTTTTGCACCAAGAGCACCAGACGCTGGTAGGGCGGATCCACAGGTCGATCGAGGCGCCCCACCAGCCGATCCAGCAGCGGGCCTGTGATGTTGTAAGGGATGTTGGCCACCACTTTTGCCGCAACGCCGTCCTCCAGCTGCAGCGGCAGCTCCAGCACATCCCCCTGACACAGGCTGAAGCGCGGATCTCCGCCAAAGCGATCCCGCAGGCCATCCACCAGATCGCGATCCAGTTCCACGGCATGGACGGCAGCAGCCGGGGAGGCCAGCAGTAGCTCGGTGAGAGCACCGCGCCCCGGTCCCACCTCAAGAACGCGATCCGACGACTGCAGGTCAGCCGCCGCCACGATGCGATCGAGCACCATCTGGTCCTTCAGCCAGTGTTGACCGAAGCGTTTGCGGGCCTGGTGACCTTGAAACCCCATGGATTAACGCTCGTGGTTGCCCACAGCGAACGGTCGATCTCACACCAGCGTGTCGCAACACAGACCACCTCCCTCAACTGAGGGATCGAACAGGGCAGCGCTCTCCCCTAACTAAATGAGTCTTCTGACGGATGGGCTGTCTTGCCGCATCTCCTTATCAAGGGACGAACCGCTTCACAGTCATGGACACGATGTTCTTCATCAGCATCAATGCCGGACTGCTGGTCCTGCTTGTTGTAGGACTGGTCTCCGCCCGAGATCAGATCAAAGCAGGCCGGAAGGAAATTATCTGATTTGATCAGTCATGACGGAAACCACTGTTCTGGATTTCAAGATCAGCAACACCTTTGACGAATACCGTGCCTGGATGAATGCTCCCGAGCAGCAAGCGATGTTCGCAGAGATGGGAGTTCAAACCTTTTACATCGGAGTCTGTAAGGGCGATCCCACACGGGCAACAGTGATGTTTCAAGGCCCCGAAAATGTTCTTTACGACATCTTCACGAATCCCCAAACGAAGCCAGTTGTTGAAGCTTCAGGCCACGTTTACGACGGCACGGTGATCACCCGATGGCTGGCTTGATCAAGGAGTCCGGACCGCACGCCAAAGGGTGAGGAACACCTGCGCATCAGCACAGCTGATCCAGTCCGAACCAGCGCACGGCACCACGGGCCGGCGGCAACGGCACCACGGCGACGGCAAGCTGCAGCAGCCAATCCCCCTGCTCGGGATGCTCCGCGCGCCAGCAATTGAAGGCACGCCCAAGCCGCCGAAGCTTGGCGGGGTCCACTGACCATGCCCCCCAGGCCATGGAACGGCGCTCCTAATGCAAGCCACAGCAACCAAGGGAGATTCCCGCCACGACTGAGTTCACAAGGGTGTTCTCAGCCTTATAGAGCGTTGCAAAGCAGTCCAATGGGCACATAATGGCCACAGTTATGGCCACAGTTATGGCCACAGCTTGGTCGCCTCAACACGCCACGAAAGAGCGCTGGAGACAGCCCTTGAAGCCCGCAATGCCGAACTGAAGGGCGCCCTTGGGCCATTGCTTGATGACATCTCAAGACCGATCATTCGGCATCACATGGATGCGGTGCATGACATCGTTCTGCGCAATGCTGCATTGCTGTGGATCCATCACGCCAACAAGGTTGGAAAGATCGCAGACAACAAGGCACTACAGGAAGCACCAGACATGGTCTACCTGCTGGAGAAAGAGCAGAACGAACTGGTGAGCCTGAAGCCGATCAAGTGCCGTGGCAGTGAAGGCATCCGTCGTCAGTACCAACTGCAGGGCGATTTCCTGTGGCCTGAGCTGATGGAGCAGAAGAAGACGTCAGACATCAGCAAGGTCAACAGCGACGTCATGGAGTACGTCAGGAAGCAAAACCAGCACGGCATCAAGCCCAGCATCAGGACCGTGACAGAAGGGCTTCCTCAGCACTCTGCTGAAGCGATCAAGTCCAGCATCAAGCGGCTAAGAGGCAAGGAGTGGCTGCTGGGTAAGCCAGATCCAAAGGACCTGAGATCGTGCCTGCTGGAAGTGGCGCCAAAGTTTTTTTAGACACCCCCTCCCCCCTGTAAAAGGGGCATGGCCCATAAAAAACGGCCCATAAATTTTGGATGTGGGCCATTCGGGTTATGAGATATGGGCCGCGCATAATCGTTGTCACTGACTGGTGTTTCCCTTGATATGGGCTGTGTGTAGTGGTGTGTGTGTTGGGAGGAGAGAGAGTTATTCCAGTTCTGCTGTCATCTGATCAACAGCAAGCACCAGCTCCTTCGGGATGCGCTTCAGCCCACCGGTAACGCATGCCTCACAGCAAGTGTCCGTGGCAGATCCGGTGCGCTGAAAGTTTTCTCAGCGAAAACTTCCACAAAGTCAACTTTACGAGAGATATTTCCTAGAGGGCAGGCCAAAGCACGAAACGGCCTGTGTGTACCTTCAACGATGAGATTTCCAAGCGATTGGGCGTTGGTGATGTGGATTGTCATGAGTAAAACCTTATTTCCTTTGGTCTAAGCCTGCTCATTCGGAGGATGTCGTATCACATCTCACCAAACGAAAGTTTTCAGCCACATCAACGTAACGTGTAATTTTCCTCTAACGGCTTAGGTGATGTAAAACAGTCACGCCAAACAGCAATGTACGCTTCCCATTGCTACTAATCTACGGATATCCCGCGCCAGACTGACGTCATGAAATTTCTCGTCTTGCCCTTCTCAATGCTGTTCATGGCAGAACCTGCGCTCTCTTTCAGCGACAAGCAAGTCTTCCTGTCAATGAAGAAGTTTGAGCAGGTGGCTGACAGGGCACATGCCTTCTGCGCGAGCGTTGACCTTGACTTCTCTCAAAAGTTCTATGACTGCATGGACAAGAAGATGCATGGAATTTATATCGACAGCAGCACGGTTAGATCACGTAATTAAGACGAATACGGGTCCTTCTTGTGTAGTACAGCGTAGGTTTCTTCAGATCGCCTTCATTATTTAGCGCCAGATAAGTTGGGCCTAAATTGCTTAGCACTATCTATTAGCGAAACTAATCATATTAGTGGTCATTTGAAGATGATAGCACGGTGGAATGGTCTGGACACTGTTCTCCCGTACGGCTTTCCAGTACTGCCTTACCTACGCACTGCTCAGGACATCTTCGCGAAAAGCTTTTTGTGGTAACCGACCACATCCTGACACCGGATTACAGGAGTGAAGTCCATCTCAATGCCGAATTGAGGACGCCATGGCGCGAAGGCTTCAAAGATCTGAGCATCACTCTCTGCCTTAAACAAAATTGTTACTCGGCCTGCGCCAGGTGCGTGGACGCGGAACAACATTTCAAAGCCATCAAAGTTGTCTAGCTTCGCTATTTCTCCTGAATCCCACAGCTCACAGAAGCATTTGTAAGCAGCCAGTTGACCTTCAATCTCAGGAAAAACGCAATCCGCGAGATACATCTGCATGGGAAGTACAAAGAAGGAGTCAGCCATTTGATAGGCATCCCAAGGTTTTGCCACTGTTCAGTTGATTAGATCGTGACAATGGAATGTCAGCGCCGGAACGGCTTATGCGAGTGGCTCCCACGGAAGTGAGCTTCAAATTGCCTGTGCAGCTGCGGCTACAACGACATCATGTGCCGACTATTGATGCGGGCTCACTCACATTGATGGAACAAACAGACCTGCTGAGCCATGACAGGGGGGTTAAGCATTAAAACCATGGCTCGATTACTTCAATTTGTTCAGAAGTCGAAGAAAGCTGATTTGGCAGCTTCAACTGCTGTCGTCTTTGCTTGCATCACAGCTCTCGCCCTATGGGGTGTTTCGAATGCTTATCCAGCACTTTGAATGACAAGCTGATCGAGGCTCACCTAAGGGTCTGAACGAAAGCTAGGACCATCGCTGCGGTGACTACAGTTTACTGTAAAACTGGCTGTTTTATAATACTCTTAAAAGCCAAGCTGTATGTATCCCAAATACGCGTTTTAGTGCCCAAACGTCAGCTTCCTATTCAGGCTGACCTGATCGTGAATCGCCTTCCACAAGATCTTATTATTTAGAATGTGCAGAAGGGACTAGTCTGCATATCCCACAATGCATCAAGCCCGCAATCAAAGCTATTCTCGGGATCAAACAATCTAGAATAACTTTGCCCGCGATATCCATAGTTATAATCGCCATAGCTGGTACTAGAAGAATCAGATGACGTAGATTCATCTGAACCTTGATATGATTCTCCTAAATCTCTATCACTGGAATTAGAAAATAGGAAGTCACTTGAATCAATATTTGACAAATTGCTAAGACGAGCAATTACGCCACCTTTCTTTCCAAACCCTTTGCCAGCTCCATTGCGATTCCTATAGAGAAAACCCTTCTTTTGATCAAAAATTAAATCAACATCATGTGTTGAATGAACCTTTCTTGCGTCTTTTCTGTTTTTAGCAAAGTGAATTGTTGTATCACCATCAAAGCTATAACTGATTAATTCAATTTTATTCGTACCCTTCGAAAAGAGTGACAGATTATATTTTAAATATTTAGCTTTTTTGTTGCGACCTTGAAGAAAGATCTGGAAATTGTCGTCATTGTTGAGTGAAGGTTCTTTCATGAGAATGCAATACCTAACACTATAATGGCTAAGTACCGTCAAAAATGTGGATCTAGACCGCAAGTCGTTCAGAGACGCGCCCGATACCGATGCCGATCATCCTTGATCATGTCTCTCCAACACCAGTCCTTGAAATAGACGTCTGGCCACGCTCAGCAACGCGCAAGGAATGGTTCGCCATCACCAGGCGCATCATTCAGGACACCATCGCTGACATGAACCTCGATCCCGCTGCGGAAGCAGAAGTGATCGAAGCCTTCAAAGGTGCAGGGCTGTTGTGAATGATTGGGAGCTGACTAACTAGTGATCTTGTTGCAGCAGCTGAAGCTCTCTATAGAAGAGAGCCATAGCGCCAACGATGGCAACGCACAGGGTGGTGGTGAGAAGCATTTCGTTGAGCATCTTTTCCTCCTCTTCTCTGTCCTTGGTCTAAGACAAATAGTCAGCACTTGTAGCTCTTGTTACAAGCCTGAATGGAGTGAAAACCGGCCAGCAAGACCGGCAGGGGTAGATCCACTGCAGCGCAATGCATCTCAGCGATTCACACCCCCAAAAGCGCCGGGCAAGGGCCGCGGGGGTAAATCCATTGCAGCGCAGTTAATCTCAGCGATTTATGCCCTTAAAGCCCCCGCCATTACCTGCTACTACGACAACTGAATCAGTCTTTGAAGAGAAACGCTCTCTAGCAATTTCCATTCGTCGTATGTTTGTTTCTATTTCAATTTCACGCGCCAATTGGAGTAGTTGCGCTTTACACATCGCTTGTTCGCCAGCATTTAAATGGGCCATGAAACATGAGAGAAAATTAATTGCTGAAAAGCTAAATACAATGCCGGCGGATCTTTCAGAAGCGTCATTTACGTACACACGATCATGAAGCTAGGTAACGACAATGCAGCTGGCCCAATAAATCTCCGGGCAAGGGCCGCGGACACAACCTATACACGGCACCCCCCAAAAAAACCAGTAACACCAATGCTTCTCAGCTAAAAACCGCCAAATCCTCCCCCCCCCCCCCCCGAAGCTGATCTGATTGACATGGCCTTCACCAAACGAACGCCTCAAGCCACACCAACGTCATCAGTGACCCTGATCACTCACCGCATTTACACCCACAAGAACCTTCACCATGACAGGGCTCATTGTTGGGATGCCCTGTTGAACAGGCTGTCGAACAGAAGAACTTACCCTGAAGAACAATTGCGCTCTCCTCGCTGACCTCGCAAGTACATTTAGGACATGCACAGTTGACGGCTGTTGACATTTGAGTTGACCTCGTAATTTCATTTCAATACTAGAACAGTAATGTGACCTAAGCATAAGAAAGAGAATCATTATTGGAACAAAGAATGATTATTATTATCAGTGCCCCAACTCAAAAATTTGCCGCTCCCTAACATGGCAATAACTACTAGACAACAACGCCAGCAGCGTCGTAACGAGGCTCTACAGCTGATCAGCAGTTGTGTTCCACCAACTGATGCTGCGTCTCAGCTGACTGTGAAGTGGGGGTGCAGCAGGCGAACGAGTCTGCGTGACCTAGAAATCGCTCAGAGTGAACTAGCGAACGCCTTGGACTTGGTTGAGCTTCAGCAGATGGTGGGTTGGTTGGCAACGCAGTATCAACGCCTGGCGGCCAAGGCTGAACGCGATGGTCAGTACGCCTCAGCTGTTGGTGCGTTGAACGCATTGCGAGCAATGGTTGTGCAGCCACAACTGGATGCGCAGTTTGCTGCTCACTTCCGTGGACGCTTCACGCACCAAACGCACTGCAGGTAAACATCGGTTTAAAATAATAAGTCAATGGGATGAGGGAGTGGAGATTAAATCCTTTCTGATTATTGTTGGCGCGATAATCACTGTTGCATGTCCAGTAGCTAAAGCTGCTGAAGAAGATGACCAACAAAAGCAAGAACCAAAAACATATGAAAGATGTGTGCTGGCCGCTTCTGAAAAGAATACAAAGTGGACTCAGTACAGAGTCGATGTCAATAACTGCAGAGCTGAATTCGGTATACCAGGTGAGTACTAATTTATTGGTTTCATTCGGTGAGTTGCCACGAAAAATATGACGCTAACTATTTTTTGCATGGAATTGATGTTTTTCCTCAGAGGGAATCCAGCCGGCATCTGCCAATGGATCACCTGAGCTTTGCTCTAGCTGCTCAAGATGATCAGTCGAAGGCAACATGGCCAAGCGCCACTCCAGCTCCTGCAGGTATTTTTTGCATTGGTCAGCGCGTTGTTGATCACCAACACTGGTGAAATATTCAATTCGAACTTTCTCCCAGAGAACTGCATACCCATAGTCGGACATGCTTCTTAGGCGCACTCGGAAGGCCATCAAACAACAGTAGATACATTAAAACTAGTAAGCAGAAGACAGCAGCCCGTTGGTTTTTGTCGCAAAAGTTTTTCGTACTAACCGTACCAAGGCTTTACGGCGGACTTTTTGCCAAACAACCCAGGTTTAATAAGACTAACTTGCAGGAGGATGGCCCTATTTTTCGTAACTCCCTAAAGAGGAAGGCCGCTCTTCCTGGTGAAAAGAAGGCCTATGTCGCTAGCTTACGCATCTTTAAACATGTGATGTGATAAGGGTTGGGAGACCAGACCACCCATGAAAGGAATAGGTTGAACTCTCTTGTTGATCGCTTTACATGCCTCTACGAGTCAAGCACATAATAGCAACCAAATCAATATCAATTAATGGCATTATTTCTTCATTGCCCGCGGACTGGCTCAGTGCTGCTTTGTATGTATTCCCAGGCTTCCTCGGCAGTATCCGAAAAACGAATTAGAGCTAGGTCATCATTTGAAATTAAGCCTAATTCGGCGAGGTAGTCGAAGTCCACAAGCTTCGTCCAGAACTCTGTCCCAAATAACACAATTGGCATGCGCCCTTTAGTTCCAACTTGCCGCAAGGTCAGCAACTCAAACAGTTCATCAAGCGTGCCAAAACCTCCTGGAAATAAAATAGCTCCCACAGAGCGCATCACAAAGTGAAATTTGCGGAGTGAGAAATAATTGAATTTGAAGCAAAGATCTTGAGTGATGTAGGCATTGGGGTGTTGTTCAAAGGGAAGTGCGATGTTGAGTCCGATTGATCGGCATCCTGCTTCAAATGCGCCACGGTTCGCAGCCTCCATGATTCCGGGACCACCACCAGTCACGATTACATGAGATGCGCAGCCATGGCCTTGCCCCTTGCTGGCCTGACCATGCTGGGACGCCAAGTAGGCAAATTGTCGAGCGGCGTCATAAAAACGAGAAAGTTCAATTAAGTGCTGAGCATTAATCACTTTCCTCTTTAGAGTTGATGAATTTGGATCTTGGTTTAAATTTTTCTCTGCATCTTTTAGCTGCTGATGAGCGGTGTCTCTGTCGACGATCCTGGCACCACCAAAGACAATGATCGTCGATTCTATCCCGGCTGTCTCCAGATGCAGATCCGGCTTGGTGATTTCAAGCAGCATGCGCACACCACGCATGACATTGCTGTTCATCAACTCGGGATCTTCATGGGCAATTCTGTAAGTAGGTGAATTCAGAATGGCATCCAGATTGGCTTGCTCAGGTGTTGAGGTTTCTGGAAATTGAGTCATGTGTTCAACAGTCATTAATAACGATGGTGTTGTCTTGCCTCAGAGGATGTTGGCGGCTAGTTCAGCCAGTTCACTGCGCTCTCCTTTGGTGAGGGTTATGTGTCCTACCAGTGGCTGATCTTTGAGCTTTTCCACCAGCCATGTGAGCCCGTTGCTTTCGGCATCCACGTATGGGTTGTCGATTTGATGTGGATCACCGGTAAAGACAACCTTGGTTCCATCACCTACCCGCGTGACGATCGTCTTCACTTCCAAGGGCGTCAGGTTTTGCGCTTCATCCACCACCAGAAACTGTTGGGGAATTGAGCGCCCGCGGATGGTGTTAATCGCTTCAACCTCCAACAAACCCATTCCTTGCAGATCAGCCCAGGCGTTGCGTGGTTCGCGGTGCCGCTGCTTCTTCGTCTGCTCAGATTCCTCGCCGGGAGAAGAGCCGGTGATGAAGTCGATGTTGTCGATGATCGGCTTCATCCAAGGCCCAAGTTTCTCTTCAAGCGTTCCAGGCAGGTAGCCAATGTCTTTGCCGAGGGAGATTGGCGGACGTGTCACCAGCAGACGGGCGTAGTGATGGGTGTCGGCCACCTGGTGCAAACCAGCGGCAATGGCCAGCAGCGTTTTGCCTGTGCCTGCCTTGCCCACTAGGGTCACCAGAGCAACGGACGGATCGAGCAGCAAATCCAGCGCAAAACTTTGCTCCCGATTTCTCGCCTTGATCCGTCCCAAATGGGCACGATTCAGCCAGTGAAGTGGTTCAAGTGAGTTGCTGTTTCCTTGACGCCGGGCAAGCAAGGTGTGGCTGTCGTTGCGCTCATCCACCAGCACCACGCCTTCATTTGCCTGTGGGTGTTGCCCCTCTGGATCGGTGACAGCGTCCAGAGGGAGCTGACCCTCGTCATGCAGACTCGAGATCGTCACTGCATCAGTGCTGAGTTCCCGGAACCCTGCATAGAGGTCATCAATCGAGACGTTGTCATTGACGTAGTCCTCGGCTTGCAGGCCTACCGCGTCGGCCTTGATTCTCAGGTTGATGTCTTTGCTGATCAGCACAACCTCCGGGGCCTGTTTCAGCCCACCGCACCGCAGCTGCTCAAGGGCCACTGCGAGGATGTTGTTGTCGCCGCCGCCCCCCTGAAGCTCTGCCGGTAAGGCGTCAAGAGCATGGGCCTGACAGAAAATTACCTGAAGCAGGCCGTGATTCGTGCCCTCAATGGGAACACCATCGGCAAGGCATCCGCGGTCTCGAAAGGAATCCAGGAGTCTTGAAATTCGCCGGGCGTTTCGGCCTTTTTCAGAGTGATCTTTTTTGAAGCGATCAATTTCCTCAACCACTTGCATTGGGATCACAACCCTCAGATCTCCAAAGCGGTGTGGAGCCTCAGGATCGTGAAGCAGAACATTCGTGTCGAGAACGACGATTTTGTTTTTCATTAAATCTCACCATTGATTGATCAATTGGTGTTAAAAAGCCATCAAGGTCGTGATTTGTATAAATTCCCGCTGCAGATTCATTTCACCCCGCAATTAAGACGCGGGGTGATCAGTGGATGTCAACAACAATTGTGGCTAAGTCAGTCAGGACTTGTTGTTTGAACCAAAGAGAACCGATTGCGTTGCCTTGATGACGTTAGCTGAGACTTGCTGTGCTCAGTCGTCGTAGATCTTGCATCCAGGCGCAGTGGGGGACCTGTCGCAACGCTCCTCCCAGTACAGATCGTGCTGAGATTTCATCGCTTGATTGGGTTCATCAGCTTGCTCTGGCTGCGTCTTGTCAAATGCATTGAGGGGAATGCACAGATCGAAAAAACCTGAACAGATCGTGACCATCTTTCTCCTTGTCGCTGACTTATCTCTACTCCTTTCCACTCCTAGATCAATAGGTACTTTACTCATTCCGTTACATAGACGAAAACTCCCTTGAGGGGTCAAAGGAACTACGTATTAGCACCTAAGAGCATCTCCCTAGGTATTTTATCTTCTGTAATATATAAATTGACCTGGCGCGAAAAGTGATGGTAAGAATGCCTCACTTGGGACAAACAGTTGTATTCACTTAAAAATGAACACGAGCATCAATCCATTACTGAACGATGGGAGGCCCTAGATGAATACTTTGTCTGCATCAGCGAGTGCGACCTCGATGATGGGACATGCGTCACCGCCTGCCTGAGGACCTATCTTCAAATTGATGACGGATCGGATCTTTCGATGGTGTCCTGAATGCTCAACTAGGTTTCGTTCCCCTTCACTGAGATCGAAGCGGTGACTGACCCTGAATAAGCGGAAGGCCGTCCTTCCCGGTGGAAAGACGGCCTCGCTCGCTCGCTTGTGCATGGTTCAACCCATCATTTCTGAAGAAAGAGGGTCGAAGCTTCTGGCTAGAGGCGCCCTGGGGCCATTTGCTCTAGGGGAAGGATCATTTTCTCCTAGGGCACCTGAAACGGTGCAAGCGGAGCGTCGAATGGCGTGGCGGACCAATGCGTGCCTACCAATGGACCAACCCAGGTCATTTTTGAGACTGTTGGAGCAGGGGCCAGAAAGTCAGTCAGCTACTGCGATCTGCTGGGGTGGAGTTTCGTCTGTCATGGCGCCTCCGATCGCATTGAACTCAGTTTGTGTGCCTTGAGGGCACAAAGTTATCGGCATTAAGGCGCATTGCCTCAGAAGAGCAATCAGCCGATTGTGAGAAGGACGTGCCTAGAAGTTGCAGTATGAGTGCAATGGCCTGTTGCCACTCAGCTGGTTCGATTGGCAGAACGTAAACAGCGATATCCAGCCAATGGCGAAGCGCCGTTTCTTAGACAACCGTCCGCTGACCGACGAGCAGGGACTGACTGCGCTGATCGTGATGGGCGTTGGCTTGACCACCGGAGCCATCTTTACGACTTGCTTTTTGGCACTGAGCTCGTCTCCTGCTGCGATGTGGCACGAGCTATGGCTCTCAGGGCAACTCAACTTTTGAGCGTCTGCAGCTATAGCTCAGAAGGCTGTCGTCGATTGATTAGTGGATGCTAAGGCGTGAGCACGAGAATGGCTGGTGCCCGGAGGTGGCTTGATGTGAGAAGGATGGTTGATCGACGCCAACGACTATTAGGTGTGGCGGTTCTAAAGGGATGAATCTGCTTGGGTCAGTAATCCAAAGGTTTTCGCCGACTGGCTCGCCTGTGCACTGCTCAGGGCATCATCAGCAGGGTTTGGTGGATAACCAGAAGCAATCCAACGTCTGCTGACCTGATTGGACGCCCAAAGAGCGATCAAGCACCAAAAAAGGGGCACCGAAACACCCCTGAATTCCGATTTGGGTCTGTTAATCCGTTACCAGGACCTCGCTACTTCTAACCAGATCCACAAAACGGAGCGTATGACTGGAGTTTAGAGATACAGACAATCCAGAACAACGTGGTTATGGTCCTGAAAACACCATCCCCTGCATCCACGAGGCAAAGTCATATGTAAGAGAAAATCAAACTTGAATACCAGGCAGACATCCTCTTCTATAAATGTGCCTCTGTTGGGGAGGACTGGGAGGAAGAGTGATCTTTGAAACATTTTCTTTTTGCTATGGATGATATGATCGTTATCATTTAATCGATTATGTCGTTTCTGACTTCTGTTCGGACAATAGTGAAGGAGGGCGAGGTCGAAAAGTATGTCGAGGCAGTTCGCGCGTGGGAAGCACCTACAGATATGAATGGGTATTTTGCCCAAACAGGTGAACGATCCTTTGTCTTCACGGGGGTCTTCAAGGAAAAGGAGTCTCTTGTGGCGGCAAGACCTCAGATGATTGCTCATCTGGATTCTGTAAGAGACCTTCTTGAAGAGATCTCTGCTGATCTTGGTGTTACGGATCCTGTTTCCGGTCCAGTACTTGTCGAAAAACTGAACTGGTGCACCTGAATCAGTGCAACGTCGTTATGCCTTGGGAAAGAGAAGATTGGGAATGAACGGAAAACTACTGGTCATCGGAATTGTCTTCTTCTTCCTTCTCATCTTTATGTATGAGTCTTGGATGATGCGAGGTCTTCCTCACTGATTAGACCTTCACCCTTTAATTACTTGTCAGTGCATATTAAAAACAAGTGGATTAGGTCTGCTCTATTCGCATCATCAGGTCTGATGCTTGCGATTGGCATCACCAAAACGGGAGACCAGGCAAGTGCCCTGATAGTGATAACCGGAGGATTAATATCTCTCGCCGCCCTAGTGAGTCGAGTTCCCGATCAAGAGCAAGAATGAAAAACGTCTTGGTCGCCATTCCCTTACTCTTGATTGCTAGTCCTTCGATGACGAGACCTCTAGCCCCCGATTCGTGTGCTTCTTACGCACAATCATTTCACAGCGTTGTGGATCAGATCAAAAGATTTAATGGCATGGCATTGACTTACCCAGGAGTCGAGGCAGAGCGCAATCGATTAAGATTTTATAACCAGATGAATAAGAAATTAGCACCCTTAATATCTTGTCTAGAAGATCACGAAAGCGAGATTTTGAAATATTACCAACAGGTTAAAGGCATGACAGATACTCAGATCAATAGTTTTCAATGAAAATAGATGACGATCTTTTTCAAGCACGGCAACCAGATTATGCCGCTGTGAATATCAATCCCTCCCAATAGGTATCACTAGGAACCATTCTTCATTATTTCTTTAGTAAAAGTCCTTTCGTAGTGGGGACTTTTATGGTTTTCAACCTCTTAGGTTCGATGCCCCAAAACCTACGTCCATGTCCCCCACTGACCTCTCATCGCTCAAGTGGGGCGACGACGGCGAATTGTCTTCTCAAGACACCTGGAACCTGGTCAACCGACTCACCAAGGTGGAGGATGAGACCAAGGCATCAAACCTGCTGCACCTCTCCTCAAAGCACTCTCATGGGGAGCACCGCAAGAAGCGGAGCACTCTGGAGTTTGCGCTTCCAACAGTGGCCGGTTGTTGAGGAGCCGGTCCCGCCTTAATCACAAACAGGCGACAGATGAACCGCGACTACATCGACTGGCTTACTTCAATGCTAAATAACCGTGGTGTCTGGGATCGGCAGATCAACGTCTGGATGTCGGGCTATGCGCCGCTACCCGAAGAGATCGACTTACAGCACTGCAAGGAAATGCAGCAGCGGTGTGTGGTGCGGGACTGCCCTGACGGCGTGCTGGGAAGGTTCTGGCGGTGTCTTCGGGGTAATCAGTGACCAGCGTGATCGCCTTCCTCAATGATTGACAGTGAGACTTTGGAGTGAGGCTGACGGAGCTTCAGCATCTCTTGGTACTCAGGGGCGTCGTAAGCGGCCTTGGCTAAAGCTAGAGATTCAAACTCGATGATCACGGTCAAGTGACCTGCGTCACCTTCACGAACATCGGTTTTGAGATCTCTGCAAAGAAAGCGAGCATTGAACTTCGCCAGGTAAGGCTCAACAGCTTGGAGGTAAGGACCCATCCCTTCTGGGTTAGTTACGGCGCCTGAGAGATTCCAGTAACCCTTAGCCATTGCTTGATAGAAAGAGGAAGTTGAGTATCTCATGGTTTTCCAGCCAAACATGTGTCGATGATGACTGCGTGACTGCCCTGACGGCGTGCTGGGAAGGTTCTGGCGGTGGTTGCGTGAGTGAGCTGGCTGAGGACAGCTAATGCCCAACGTGATCGAATTATTCTAAGCAGAGTCTTTGAATTACCTCAGCTCGATTTGACTGACTTCGACTTCACAGAGTTACAAGCGCATCCCGGCAACCGTGATTTCGAGAGAGTCAATGCCTTGGTCTGCATGGGCTGGAAAGGTACCGCGTCAGCAAAAGTCCAAGCAGAACCCACAGCGGAAGTCTTCATCGCAGAAGACAAGAGCTTTATTGAGTGCACTTGGACCGCAGGCTGGAGCCTGACCTCAGGTTCCTACGAGTTTTACGGCAACGGGGAGACTTACACCGGTGAAGAGGATGCTGCAGAGAAGTACGACACCAGCTCAGTGAATGGTGGTCTACAAGTTGCTGCGAGGGTTCTTGAGGAATTGATTGGAGCTGACCAAGAGGAGTCAGCGCAAAGGATTATTGCCGAGTTACTTGACGATTCCTAACGAAGGTGAAAAGTATTTAATTGCTTCTGTAGTAACTGCAGAAAGTATTTATCTGGTACCAATCATCCCGCCCTTCATTTTCTGGGTCTAGCTTGATCCCAAGCCTTTCAGCCGCTTCAGCATAAGTTTTAAACTGTTCAGCGCCCCACTTGGCGCAGATCTCCCTCTTCGACTGACAGGCAGTCAGCAGGGTGATCAGCGGCAGGAGGAGCACGAGCCTTCTCATGCGCTTAGCCGGCCTGCCTCGCTTGTTTTGACTTCAGCAATATTTCGGGCAACTTCGGCAGCCGACATACAAAGGACTTTCTTCCCACGTAGCCGCCGAAAGCATTTTTGGCGTTGTAGTCAAGCCGGTAAACGGTTTTGCGCGTGTCCTCGTGCATCAGTTCATAAGACATCATCTGCAGGCTTTCTGGATCTCGTAGCTGATCTTTGATCTTGGAAATGCAGCGTTCTCGATCGGTAGGAGACGAAGCGCAGCCGCCTATCAAGCCCAGAACTGCTGCCAATGAAATCCAAGACCAGATCATCGACGTTCTTGGTGAAGTGCTGACCCAAGAGCAGTCTGGCTTCACCCGCCTTAGGAGCCCAGCCCATCTGCCTTAGCCATCATTTGGGCATGACCAGACCACAGCGAATCGCCGTCACCGCATTTCTGTCGGCCTTATTTGTGCCGTCGATGTTCCTCCTGCCGGTCTGGTGCGTGAGGAGCGAAGGCATGAGGTCATTGCTCTGGGATCTGAGTTCCAGCGCGCCTCCATTGGTCACCACGGTGGTGGCTGGGGCCATCCCATTGATCCTGTTTGCCGTTCTGTGCTCGGTGTTTGCTTGGGTCGTCGCAAGGATCTGGCGCTGAAACCTCGCACAATTGGCCACAAAAACGGTACAAAGTTCCACAAACTGCCTGCTATGACTAGTCAATTCAAGGAACGGCGCCCCTTCACTTCCACCACAAGCAGACGTTCGTTCCTGTGAAGCACAAGATCGAGCTCACCCCAGCGGCAGCTCCAGTTGCGCTCCAGCAATTGCCAGCCCTTTCGCTCCAAAAGAAACGACACTCTGTTTTCTGCCCGAGCGCCGCGGTCTTGCGTCTCCATTGGCATCCCATCAGCAAAGTCGTTGAAGCATTCCCCCTTGCTCAAGACCATTAAGGTTTCGATGTCACTGGTGCTTCGGATGCGTTCCCGCCTGTTGTCTCTTGTTGGAGTTGCAGTCCTCGGACTGCTGCTTGTCCTGACTGCTCCCGCTCGAGTCAGTGCAGCCATGGACGTGGCCAAGCAGGTTCTGATCGGGGCGGACTATTCCGGTAAAGACCTGCGCGGCGCCACCTTCAACCTGAGCAACCTGCGCGAGGCGAATCTGTCCGGATCAGACCTGAGGGGGGCATCGCTCTACGGCGCCAAGCTTCAGGATGCAGACCTGAGTGGAACGGATCTTCGGGAGGCCACCCTGGATGCCTCGGTGATGACGGGCACCAACCTGTCCAACGCCGTTCTGGAAGGAGCCTTCGCCTTCAACACCCGCTTCGTGGACGTGATCATCAGCGGAGCTGATTTCACCGACGTTCCGATGCGGGGCGATCAACTCAAGAGTCTGTGTTCGGTCGCAGAAGGCACGAATCCGGTCACCGGACGGTCCACCCGGGACAGCCTCGGCTGCAGTTGATCCGATGAGTTTCGACCCCCGCAGCCTGGATCGCCTGCGCGAGCTCGGCCGGACGCTTCCCCAAGCGTTGCCAGAACCGAAACCGCCCGCGAGCCCGAAGGCACAGCAGGTGCGCCACAAGGTGGAAACCGAGGACAACCCTGAGGAATTGTTCCGCGAACTGATGAAGGTCAGTGAGGACGGAACGGTGCCGGAACACCTCATGGCCCGGCTGAAACAACTGGAGGCCAAGCGCAGCCCCCAGCCATCAACCGAAGGCAGCCGGTCAGGCCTGGCCCAGGAGCTTCCGCCGCTGCCGAAGGCAAGTTCCGGCAAAGGAAAGAACACGCGCCCAAAACCTGCCAAGGTCACACCTGGGAGTGAAGAGGAAAGTCTCTACGTGGCCTTTGGCCAGCTGCTGCTGGAGGACGACGAGGACAACCCTTGAACCCATCCCGTTGTCGCATCCTGGCCGTGGGCAAAGTCCGCCGCGGTTGGATTCAGGACGGCATCGCGCTCTACTGCAAACGTCTTCCCGGACTGGAGATCATCGAGATCCGAGACAGCACGCCCGACAAGGAAGCGGAGTCCATCCGCGCCAATCTCCGATCGGATGAGCATCTGATCGCCTTGATGGAAGAGGGGGTTGCTGTCGGATCCATCCCCTTCGCGCAACGTCTTGAGACGCTTGGCAATCAACGGCTCGCCTTCGTCATTGGTGGCGCCGATGGATTGACCCCGGCTCTCAAGCAGGGTGCCCAGTGGCAATTGAGCCTGTCGCCGATGACCTTCCCCCATGAGCTGGCCCGGTTAATGCTGATCGAGCAGTTGTTCCGCGCCCAGGCGATCCTGCAAGGAAGCCCCTACCACCGCGCCTGAGCCGATGCTGCACGTGGTCGACGACCTGCTTCCGACGGATCTGCTGGGGGCCCTGCGGCAGCTCTGCCTGGTTCATGGGGAGCTCAAGCAGATCCATCCCGGTGACGCCCTGTTCAGCTGGCGTGCTGACGATGGACGCACCATGCGCTCGATCCATGCTCCCGAGCAGCGACAGCTGATGGAGCGCTTCCTCACCGACCATTTACTGCCTGTCACCAATCCGTTCTGTACCCAGCGGGCTGGGGTGGAGTGGTGGTGCAACGTCAACAACGATCTCGACTGGCACATCGACAAGGACGAGATTGAAGGGCGGCGCAGCGGCGCCTATGTGCTGCCGTTGTTGTCCACAGTTTTCTATCCCCATGTGAGCTGCGTCGGTGGGGAGCTGCTGCTGGCGGACAACCCACCCATCCCCACAGGCCATACGGGTCCGTTGCCTCAGTTCCGTTCCGTGATCTCGATCCCCCCGGTGCGTAACCGCCTTGTGCTCTTCTCCCCCGGACTGCTGCACCGGATAAATGCTTTTGAAGGGGAGCGTTACTCCGTGGCCGTGAACATCTGGGCTCAGGAGCCCCTCACCACATCGGCGTCAGCGCCACCGGTTTGAACTTTTCGCTGGACACTCTCCAGGCCCTGGACGAGATCCGCTGCAGCGCCTTCAGACAGGTGGTTGTGTCACCACTGCTGAGCCAGCCGGCCTTAATCTGCGGCAGGTCCTCCGGCAGGCGCTCCATCGGCAACTCCACCAGCAGCAGGCTCGCCGCCGCCGCTGCCCTCTGAAGGGGACCTTCATCGCTGCGCTGCCACACCCGCAGCAGCAGATCCAGGGCCAGCTCCTTGCCGAGCGATCCCGGCGCCTCACCCTCTGCGACCACTTCAGTCTGGGACTTGCCGGCCAGTGGCATGGCGCGCTTGCCGCCTTGATCGAAGAGAGCCAGAGCAACCAGGTATGGAGCGTCAGCCATGCCGTTGGGATCGGAATCGTGCATCCTCCCGAAAACAGGACCTGAGCCGAGCCCCTCTCAAACGATCATCCAGTCCGTCCGCCACTCGCCGAGTCCCGGCAGCTCGATCAAACCATCGACGCGTTGATCCCCATCGTCATCAATGGCCAGGGTCACACCCTGAATTCTCCAGGTTTCCAGGCTGCCCTCCCCGTCATTCAGCACATCAGCCATCAAGACCATGGCCTGAATCTCCCCCGGTTGACCGGAGAACCCCTCCATTCCGACATCCCGACGGACGCCTGCGATCTTGAGGCGATCCCCCTGCTCTGGATTGAAGTCAACGATCGTGTCGGTGTGGGGTTGTTGACCGCGACGATCGCCCCGACGAAAGCGAAAGACATCGGCTCCTGCATCACCGGACAACAGGTCGTCTCCCCGTCCCCCGATCAGCACATCTCGTCCGCCCCAGCCCATCAGGACATCGTCTCCACGGCTGCCGATCAGCCGATTTCGACCGCGCTGGCCTTCCAGGACGCCCTGCTCCTTCAAACGCGCTTTCTTCGACTGGACCCGCTGGATGGCCCAACTTTTTGGGGGCTCCGGGCCTGCAGATCCGTCGCCGGTCTTACCGACCAGCTGAAGCGCCGACGCTGCCATCGGCTGATTGGCCAACTGCTCCACCAGATACGACTGGCGCCGTTCAAACCGTTGATAGGCATGCCAACGGGTGCTGCTGATTCCTCCGAGGACGGGATGGAGCCTGTAATCCCTGGTCTCGACGGTCAGAGCTGAAAATTCAGGGCTGAGATAAAACGCCTGTCCCAGGGCCGACGGCACAACCTCCGCCATCACGTTTGTTCGAGAAAACCTGAATTAACAAATTAACGGCGGCACGCCAGCACAGACCAGGCTGACTACAGTACAGATGTACTACCATGATGGCCTGTGAAGTTCCTGCACGGCCCGCTGCCCCTCCAGCATCGACGCTCGCGCCTAGCCCTCCCTCTGGCCGGTGAGCGGGTGGCCGCCGGCTTTCCCTCACCGGCCGATGACTACATGGAGGTGGGAATCGACCTCAACGAGCAGCTGATTCAGCATCCCACCAGCACGTTTTTTCTGCGCGTCAGCGGTGAATCCATGCTCGGAACCGGCATTCACCACGGCGATCTGCTGGTGGTGGACCGCAGCCTGGACCCACGGCCGGGGCGGGTGGTGGTGGCGGTGCTGGATGGGGAGTTCACCCTCAAACGCCTGACCCAGCACCAGGGCCGCCTGCGCCTGGAGGCTGCCAATCCCGCCTATCCGCCCCTGGAGCTGCATCGATGCGGTGACGTGCAGATCTGGGGGGTGGCCATCCACGTGATCCATCCGCTCTGACATGAGCCTTGCCACCGCCCTGATCGACGGCAACAACTTCTACGCCTCCTGCGAACAGAGCCTCGACCCCAGCCTGATCGGCAAACCCGTCGTGGTGCTGTCCAACAACGACGGCTGCATCGTGGCCCGCAGCGCTGAAGCCCGGGCCCTCGGCATTGCAATGGGGACTCCCTATTTCAAGGCTCGTCAGGAGCTGGAACGCCAGAACGTGGTGGTGCGCAGTTCCAACTACGCCCTGTACGCCGACATGAGCCAGCGGATGATGAGCCTGCTGGAGATCCACTGCGAAGAACTCGAGATCTATTCCATCGACGAAGCCTTCGGGCGCGTCCGTCGTCCGAAGCATGGTGACCTGCAGACCTGGGGCCGGTCCCTGCGGGCCCGGGTCCGACAGGAGCTGGGCCTGCCGATCGCCATCGGCCTGGGGGCCAGCAAAAGCCAGGCAAAACTGGCCAACCGCCTGGCCAAGCAGGTTCCCGCCCATGCCGGCATCTTCGATCTGGGCCACGGCACGGATCCCGATCGCTGGCTCGAGACCATCGCGATCGAGGACGTCTGGGGGATCGGCCGCAAACTGGCGCGCTGGTGCCGCTTGCGGGGGGTTTGCAACGCCCGCCTGCTGCGGGACATGCCCAGCGGTGAACTGCGGGCGAAGTGCGGCGTGGTGGGGTTGAGGCTGCAACGGGAGCTGCGCGGCCATGCCTGCCTGCCGCTGGCGCTGGCACCAGCCCCCAAACAGGAAACCTGCGTGAGCCGCAGCTTCAGCCGGCCGATCACGACACGGGAGGAACTGCGTCAGGCGGTGGCCACCTATGTGGTGCGCGCTGCAGAGAAGCTGCGCAAGCAACGCCAACGGGCTGCCGCCCTCACGGTGTACACCCGCACCAGCCCCTTCATCCCCGCCTTTTACAGCCAGGCCGCCAGCACCCGGCTGGATCTGCCCAGCAACGACACCAGCGTGCTACTGGAGGCAGCACTCCCCCTCGTGGACCGCATCTTCCGGCCACACCGGCAGCTGGCGAAGGCGGGGGTGCTGATGCAGCACCTGCAGGGAACAGAACTGCTCCAGTCCCATCTCCTGGTGCCGATGAGTGAGGAACAGCAACAACGACGGGAGCAGCTGATGCGGACGATTGACCAGCTCAATCGCCGCTATGGCCGAGGCACGGTGCAGTGGGCCGCCTGCGGAATCCACCCGAGCTGGATGATGCGACGGGAGCGGCTGGGGCGCACCGCCACCACCCGGCTGAGTGATATTCCGGTGGTGCACGCCGATCGCTGAGCAGGAAGCAGAGAACAGAGCTCTAAGCCTGCTGCAGCAACTGGATCACCTGATCGCGGCTGCTGAGCAGTAGCACCATCCGATCGCCATGGGCATTGAGTCCCGTCTGCTCCCGCACCAGATCGGTACTCGCCAGTGCAAGACCACCGGTTTCGACAAACAGAACCGGCAACGTGCCGTCATGGCCACGCATGCCCTGAAGATCAAGGGCTTGCCGCACGGCTCGCTGGGCTTTGTCGGTGCCAAGACGCTCGACGAAGGCGGGCCAGAGATGGTTCACGGGCGTAAGGGCCGCGAAATCGAGCTGAGCGTCCGACATCAGACCGGCAACAGCGCGATCGCCTCAGCAATCATCTGCGGCGACACTGCAATGGTCTCCAGCGGATCGGCATTGTCCAGATAGGCGTCAAAGGAAGGAAAGCGTTCAATCACTGGATCCGCCCCATCAGCGGCACAGGCCTCCACCCAGTCGCCGTCATCAGGTTTCACCACGACATAGGACTGGAGAGCTTCCTCCAGGTCGGCACCGTCGCCGATGCCCTCGCCGTGCCAGATCGCTTCGAAGAATTCAGACATCTCAGGCGGGGAACAGACGTTGGTTGCGGTTGGCGATCGCCACCAGCGACAGCATCACCGGCACCTCCACCAGCACGCCCACCACAGTGGCGAGGGCGGCGCCGGAATTCAAGCCGAACAGGCTGATGGCCACAGCCACCGCCAGTTCAAAAAAATTGGAGGCGCCGATCATGGCGCCGGGGGCTGCAACCGTGCGCGGTTGCCCCCAGAGACGCATCCACTGCGCCGTGAGCCAGAAGATCAAATAGGTCTGCAGGATCAGCGGAATCGCAATCAACACGATCGCCAGGGGATTGGACAGGATCGCCTGGGCCTGCACCATGAACAGCAACAGCACGGTGGCGATCAGCGCCGTGATCGACAGCGGTTTGAGCTGAGCCTCCAAGCGCTCGATCCGACCGGGAGACTTCAACAACACCCGCATCAACCAACCCGCCGCCAAGGGCACCACCACGAACAGGCCCACCGCCGTGATCATCGTGTCCCACGGCACCAGCACATCACTCACCCCCAGCAACAGTGCCGCAATCGGTGCAAAGGCGAACACCATGATCAGGTCGTTCACGGCCACCTGCACCAGGGTGTAGTTGGGATCCCCATCACTGAGGCGACTCCACACAAACACCATTGCGGTGCAGGGAGCCACCCCCAGCAGAATCATGCCGGCCACGTACTCCTGGCCCATGGCATCCGGGATCCAGGCCGCGAACACGCCACGGATGAACACCCAGGCCAAAGCCGTCATCGTGAGCGGCTTGATCAACCAGTTCACCGCCACGGTGATCAGCAGTCCGCGTGGTTGCTGGCGGATGCCGCCGATGGCGGAGAAGTCCACCGCCAGCATCATCGGGACAATCATCCCCCAGATGAGAACGGCGATGGGAAGGTTGATGCGGGCCACCTCCAGCGAGGCGATCCAGGCCGCCAGATCAGGCAGCAGGCCCCCCAGGACCACGCCCACCACAATTGCCAGAGCAATCCAAAGGGAGAGATAGCGCTCAAACAGGCCCATCACCGCGGGATCAGGTCAGAACCATCCTCCGCTCAAGGGGTTCAGGCCGACAAGGCATCAACCGTCTGGAAGCCGCCGCGACGTTGCTGATCGAGGTGCTGGATGTGCTTTCTCTCGGTGTAGTAGAGCTCCTGGTAGTGCAACGCATCACGGTTGAGCTGCTCGAAGAGCGTCTCGATGCGACCTTCCATATCCACGTCCTGCTGATCCTCCTGGTTCTCTTGAACCAAAACGGCAATGCAGGCTTCCAAAGTCTGCAGACGCTGCCCACCCCAGGCTTCGAGCAGATGGCGGCAGCGCTTGAAACTCTTCTGCCGCTCCAGCAGTGCCATGAGGCCTCGAAGCTGTTCGAGCGGTTCCGCCAGAGCGACACGCTCCAGTTCCCCCGGCTCCAGCAATGGCGTCAGCCGAGACAGCAGCGAACTGTTTTCCAACAGCAACTGGTCCGTGAGCAGACGGGGCAGATCAAGCCCGTCCAGACCATCCCCGTCATCCTCACCACAGCTGATGGCTTCCAGGCGACCAACTCCCAGGTTGGTCTCCTCAAGTTCCGTCAACGATGCCCACAGCAGCCGGTGATGGGGAATCGCGAAATCCTCCAGTTCCCGGTGCCGCAACTCCTGGCGGATCGTTCCCCTGTGTCGGGGGGCATGCAGATAAAGCCGCAGCAGATCAGCCTCACAGCGCTCCCGCTGACTGATGTCGCCAGGTTGGTCATGGCGGCTGGAGCGACCATGCCAACGCTGCCCCTTGACCTGTTGGCGCAGGTCCTCCTCCAGCTGCAGCGCCAGTCGGCCCTGGCCTCCACTAAGGCGTTCAGCAACGCGCTGGAGGTAGTGCGTGCGCACCGCCGACTGGGGCAGCTTGCCCAGCAGAGCCACGAGGGCCGAGACCGCCTGCTGGAATTGATCCGCTTTGGCCAGGTCGCGATCAGCGAGGGCCTGTTCGATCTGCCAGTCCAACCAGAGGGGCGCCTGGTCAAGCAGGGCCCGGTAATCCCCGGCGCCATGGTCCTTCAGGAACTCATCCGGGTCCTTGCCGGAGGGCAGATGCAGCACCCGCAGCTCAAGCTGGCCCTGCAGGGCCAGCTGCTCGACTTCACCGATGGCGCGGTTAGCAGCACGCACGCCAGCGCCGTCGGCGTCGAAGTTGAGAACGATGCGCTTGCCATCGGTGACGCGACAGAGCTGGGTGATCTGCTGGCTGCTGAGGGCCGTTCCAAGGGACGCCACCGCATTGGTGATCCCGGCTGCATGCAGAGCGATGACATCGAAGTAGCCCTCCACCACCACAGCGCGGTCCTGCTTGCGAATGGTGTTGGTGGCCTTGTCGAGACCGAAAAGATGCTTGCCTTTCTCGAAAACCTCCGTCTCTGGCGAATTCAGATACTTGGGCTCGCTGCCGTCCAAACTCCTGCCACCGAAACCGATCACACGGCCCTGACGGTCGTGAATCGGAACCATCACCCGATGGCGAAAACGGTCGTAGAAGCCGTTTCCACCTTTGCGGGGAACGACCAAACCAGCCGCCTCCAAGAGCTCAGGGGGGAGTCCTTCCACCTGCTGCAGATGCTTCAGCAGCCCGTCCCATTGATCGGGGGCATAGCCAAGGCCAAACGTCTCCTGGGTGGATGGTGAAAGGCCACGAGCTTCAGTGAGGTAAGCAAGGGCTGGCTCACCCACTGGACTGCGCAGCTGGCTGCGAAACCAACCAGCCGCCAGTGCCAGAGCACGTTGCAGCTTCTCTCGCCTGGAGAGTTGCTGCTTCAGCCGCTCCTGCTGAGGGCCGTCAACAGTCTCGACAGGCACCTGATAGCGCCGGGCCAGGTCAAGCACCACGTCGCTGAAACTCTGTCGCTGAAACTCCATCAGGAACTTGATGGAGTTGCCGCCGGCACCACAGGAGAAGCAGTAGTAGAACTGCTTGGCGGGAGACACCGTCATCGACGGCTTGCTGTCGTCGTGGAACGGACAGATGCCGACAAACTCCCGTCCCTTCTTCTTCAGAACAACGTGGTCACCCACCACATCAACAATGTCGGCCCGCTCCTTGACGGCGTCGATCGTGCGGGGGTGAAGACGGGCATTGACCATGGGGCCATTCTGCGAAGTCACAGGTCCGCGTCCACCCATCAGGAGCTAGAGCACACGCATGAATGAGCAGACCTTGGCTTGGTGGCAGCGCCAGGAGATCCAGGGGGCAAGGGCCCTGGTTCTGAGCTCATTGGCCTTCAGCCTGATGACGGTGTGCGTCAAGCAACTGGGGGGGCGAATCCCCGTCAGCGAGATCGTGCTGGTTCGATCGGTTGTGAGCATCGCCTTGACGGGAACAGCCATGGCGCTCGGAGGAATCAATCCCCTGGGCAGCAACCGACGCTTGCTGTTGCTGCGTGGCATTTGCGGGAGCATTGCTCTCCTCTGCTTCTTCGAAGCGATCACCTCGCTACCACTGGCGTCCGCAACGGTTCTGCAGTACACGTACCCAACCTTTACAGCGGGTGCAGCCTGGCTGTTGCTTGGGGAGCGATTGCGTCGTCGCATCGGCATCGCCGTGGTGCTGGGTTGGATCGGCGTGGTGATGGTGATCCAGCCGGAATGGCTTGGTGCGGGCCAAATCGGACTGGCAACACAACCCGTGATGGCAGCCCTGGGCGGAGCCCTGTTTACGGCCCTGGCTTACGTGTGCGTCCGCCGTTTATCCACCAAGGAACACCCGTTGGTGATCATTCTCTATTTCCCACTCGTGTCAATTCCCTTGACGCTGCCGATGGTGATTCAAAACGGAGTCTGGCCAGTGGGACTGGACTGGCTCTGGTTACTCGGAGTCGGTGTCTTGACCCAACTTGGCCAGATCTGGGTCACCAAGGGGCTGAGCTGCCTGCCGGCGGCGAGGGCGACATCGTTGAACTACGTGCAGGTGGTGTTTGCAGCGAGCTGGGGCTGGATCTGGTTAAACGAATCGATCACCGCATTCACATGCATGGGTGCAGCGTTGGTGCTGAGCGCCTCGTTCATCAGCCTCTCCAGCCGTCAGACCTGATCAACTTGCGGGCAAGCCGAGGGGATAGAGCAACCAACGCTGGGCCTCATCACCATCGCTGGTGACAGGTCTGGCCAGATTCCAGCCCTCACCACGCGAACCACGCTGAAGGTAAAGATCAAAAGTACTGTCTACGCGAACACTATCTCGAGGCAATTGCCAATCAAAACTTCCTTCCAGATGAACGAAACGCTCTCCATCAACCTGCAGAGCTTCTTGATGGTCAACGCGAACACGACTGACATCTGGTGCAGAAGCTAATGGCTCTAAGTCCAGACTCTGGGCAATGGAGACTTGAGTCGTGAGGATTTGAGACTGCAAAGCCTCGATGACAATGGCACGCGGTGGTTCATTGCGCACAGAGCAAGCCGTCAACAGACAGACCGTCAGCAAAGAAATAAAGAATTTGCTAAGGATTTCAACCAATTCAACAATGCCTGGCAGGAGCTTCATCAGCCTCCTTCCAATGAGGGAGCTTCACCATCCTGACTGAGAAGTGAAAAGGATGATCCAGACTTCGAAGAAGATTCTGTCGAAGTAGAACGTCCTGAGGAGATAACAGAGATGGCCATAGCCAAAACACCTGTCGTCGCAGCACGTGGAAGAGTAAGAATCGGATCAATCGCAAGAAGAAGAACAAGCACAGGTGGAACAGGAAGCTGGAAGTATGCAAGAGCGACTCCGATGGTGGGGACAGTCGCAACGCCCGTCAAACCTGCTGCTGATATTCCAGTAACCGCACCTAGAACGAGGATTTCGAAAAACCGCACAGGAGTTATGCCTACTTCATAAAGATTCAAAGCGAACATGATCGCAATGACATTGTACGTGACATTGCCTAGGCGAGCGATTAACAAACTCAGCGAGGCTGACGCTTCAACCTCAGACTCGTCCCTCCCAATTCCGATTAATGTTTCATACATCAAGGGATAGGCAGTCATGCTGCTCCCGGTCGAAAGACTGAGCAGAAATACCGAGTCGATGGGATTAGACGAGAGCGAGTCACGCTCGCTCGTGGATGTAAATCTCCGAAAAACAAGGCGTGAAATCCCGAGCGATGCTATAGCTGTCAAAAATACACAGATCGTGAAATTCAACAAGGCGACAACAATCTCAGCATTTATGGTTGACACCGCGCCTGATATCAAACAGATCAGAACAAGAGGAGCAAGATTGAGAACAATATTCAATACCTGAACAGATGTAGAATTGACGCTTCTCAATACTGAAATCAAAGGGTCAGTTAAAGAAGGCTTGAGCTTTGACATTGCAATACCAGCCAAAACCGAACCACTAATCACTCGTAGCGTCTGGCCTTGTGACGCATCAGCGAGGATATTACTTGGAACAATCTTCGCAATCCAAAAATCACTCGCAGCTTCCGAATCAACCAGAGCAGATCCGATACGTATATCAGTAATGTCAAGCATAAACCGACCAATTGACAATTTACCTTCTGGCGACAACACACCTGGCGACTGATAGATCGAGAGAAGAATGGCTAGCAAAGCAGCCAAGAGGATTGTCAACGACAGAGATATCAAGAAACGACCAGAGAAGCGAACCCTACTAAGTCGTGATCGGTTATTCGCACTAAATATATTACAAATCGAGATCATCACCGCCGACAAGACCAAAGGAATGGCCGGGAAAGCAATAAGTTGAACCATCGCCAGACCAGCTTCATTCAAAGCTGATGCATAGGATGGCGGAATAATGCGACCAAAGACAATCGAAAAAGGAAGAATATAGAAGAAAAAGTTTCGCGGCTTACGCAGTACAGGAAGAATAGAGAAAAGCCGATGAAAAAAACTATTAGAGGTTGAGAAGGACATGACTAAAGGAAGAAATTAATTAATTGATGGCTGGTAGTAAGACTGAAAATCATCAAGAATTCGCTGATCAGTTTTTACCTCTCCCCATTCACGACGAATGAATGTATTCAGAAAGTCCGAGAAAGCAATATGCCCAGCTTCCGAGAGGTATATAGATTTACGGTCAATAGTGTCATCAAAGAGAACTGGAACGAAATCCAACGACAAATCAGGATTTTTATATACAATTGGCTTGATTTCGGTCGCATCACGATAGATCGCATCAATAGTTGACATGTTTGTTTTGGGATCTACATCAAACAGAGCTTTTTTAGCTTCATCCCAGCTGGAGAAACCAACGAACTCACAATTAGGGAAATTGACCCTTGCCTCTGTCTCCCAAGTAGAGTTCGAGATCGAACCAATACGTATTTGCGAACTTTTAAGGGCGCTGCCAAATTCAGGATCGTCAGGATCAACCTTTAAGGAAGAAATGAATTTGCGATTCGCAAGTAGAGCGTGGCGGAAGCTGAGGTATTGAATTGGGAATGCATCATACAAACGGTTATAAGTGAGCCCAAGCTTGCCGATTGCCAGATCAAAATCGCCAGCTCCAACCCTTTTCACAAGAGAATTAAAGCTCTCAGATGTCCGATCAAATTCGACATTAACTCCTAACTTGCCCGCCAATTGCCGCGCCAACTCTACATCGTAACCCGACAGTTTGTCAGTCTTTGGGTCAATATAATAAGCGGGGGGAGTATTATAAGGTGGCAAGCCAACCTTTAGAAAACCGCGCTGCTGAATATCATTGATAAAACTATTTTCAGCAGCTTCGACGTTCAAAGGAAAAGTAAAGCCAAGAGAAAATATTATTCCAATTAAAAGGACAAATGCAAATCTAGTAACTCTTGCCACCGCTTTTTTCAAGGTAATGTACTAACTCATGATAGGCGGAAAGTAGGGGAATGACCATGGATCAAACAAACACGAAAAGCACGTCTAAAGACTTTCCTGAACATCAAGTAATGTGTCTGAGCGGAGCCCAAATCGCAGGGACTGAACAGACATCAAGTCTGACAAAGCCAAATTCCCTAGGTTAACCGAAGCCCCGTATCGCTTGATCAAGAAAGTCTGCACCGATTTGATAGGAGCTTCGAAAAGAAGAGAATCCACAGGAACTACTTTTGTGATCGAGTCAATCATCACAGCATTAACATCACCGCTTGTCGAAACATAACCAGATCGTCCAGACTCCCGAGATTCCAAAATCACCAAGGAAGCTCCTGCATTGGCAGATAATTCGCAATGAGAAAGCCATTGTGAAGAAGTAAGAGCCAAGGAAGGATGTGCAGACTTACGTCCGACCTCACTCATCACAAAAAAATCAGTCACTAAAGACTTAATATATGATGCATATAAAGCATCCTCAATGTCAATCGTTCCTCGACTTAATTCCACGCATTTAAGCCCAAAGCTAGAGACAGTATCAATAAAATGGTTGAAACTATGGTGGTGAATCATATATTCAAAAAAGGTACCTCCGAGCATAGGAACAATATCGAACTCATCACACAATTGCTTCTTCAACTTAAACTCAGGATCAATCAATGCACTTCCCCAGCCAAATTTAATGAAGTCTATGAATTGCGAATAGGATGATATATATGCTTCGAATATCTTATAGGGTGTGCCAACGTCAAGCACGTGATTAAGGGAATGGTCTCGAGTAGATCTTTGATCATTCTGAAACACAGCTAATTCAGAGTCAGACCTTTGCATTTTGCATCAGACTGGAGCTCATTAAATTTTGAATTTGCTTCAAGAATATTTGCCGTCAACAATGCCACACATACAATCCCTATGATACCGAATGCAATGGCAAGAATTTTTCCGAGCGAAGTCGTAGGTGTAACATCGCCATATCCAATAGTTGTCATCGTGACAATAGAGAACCAAAAAGCTCGTACAATCGAACCGAAGTGTTCAGCATCATTTGTTCTCTCCAACAAATAAATACAAAATGCCATTATATAGGTCACCATTGAGAGCAAGACAAGCGGGAAAAAAGTATACGCAGGTGAATCAAGAACGATAAATCCGACGCGCTTGATGACAGATTGAAAACTAGAAAAGTACATTGACAAAAGCGCCTTGAAAACATATGTAAAAATTACTACAAAAGAATCATTATCAAATAAGTCTGTCAATAGTAAAAACACAAGAGCAAAATCAATTAAAGCAAACCTTGAAAATAGTATGGCAAAAAGGTTTTTCAGGCCGTAATCAGATCTAGACCAAGAGTTTGCAATTTTACCAATATAATCACATACAAAAAAAATCTCAATGAGCTCAAGGGCAAAATCAAGGAATATATCGCCAGTCTTGCTGTGAGCAGTTGGTTCAGTTGTTAAAGCAATTTGCGCAAACAGTAGTATAATAACAAAGTTTAGAAATAGTGAATAACTACGGCCAGGCATACGGCCTAGGTAATCACCGAAGTACCAGTCATCCGACTCTCTATAGGCCATCACTAGAGAACCCCTCTCTTAACAATGAAAAGACGCAATATAGACCAAGAACCTATAGTAACCTTCAATGCAGCAATGATGTTAAGAGCTGGAATATAAATTGTTGGAGGTATTGATGCAAACACAGAATCAGATACAAGGAAAGAACTGAAGGTAAATAAGGCGACAAGAATGAATAGAACAACGGCTATTTTCTCAACAGCAGGGGCGTTGGCTCCGAAGTAGAAGGCTTCCACTGTCTGAATGCGCCCTGTAATCATAAGGAGTGTAATTGATGTAGCACCGGCAACACCAGAGGCAAATCCACCACCAGGCGTCAAATGCCCTTTAACGGCAAGATCGATGGCAAGGAAGCAGCTCAAAAGTGCCGCAAAGTCCAACAAAAGACGAATAACTTGGTCATCAATTCCCACGAACTGCTCTTCAGCGTCTTCGTCGTGAAGAAGTATCTTCACACCTAAACCAGCAATCGTAAATACAGTGACCTCACCGATCGTATCGAAGAGCCTTGTCCCAAGAATGACTGAAGTTACAACGTTAGGAATCTGCGTATAGTCAGATAAGTATTGAACAATCTGTTCAGTATCGCGAGCTATGGAGTCATCTCGCGTAAATAGGATCATAGCCATCACTGCTGTAATAGCAGCAAGGTAAAGAGCAGATTTTGCTACTTCAGTTGTGAACCTGAATCGACGAAGATTGGATAGGATTGTCATGAGAACGCCTCCTTCAGTTGAAAGAGTGCAGTATTTTGCTTGTATGCAGTAGTTTGACAAATATCGTCTAACAAAGTTTTAACTTCAACATAGAATGTTGTTCTACACATCAGTGTATGTGGGGAGCCAGATAGTTTTGATGAGGAGAGGAACTGAAAGTTGTGTTCCATTGATTCAGTCATATCCTCCTCTTGATAAACAACTTTAAGATGGAGTTCGTCAAAAATTAATTTGAGTGAGTCTTTTAACGCAGTATCAGGAGGGGAACTTCGGTCAACGATTATAACGACTGTATAGCAGGAACGTATCGTGACAATATAAATCAATGATGAGAGGAGAGTGCCAACCATGACCTCTGTTAGAGCAACATCTGGAGCACCAATAAGTGCATAAATAAGAGCGGCAATGCTTCCGAGAAATGAGCGATATATTAAACTATTAATAGGCGACTCGGACTGAATCAGCAACAGTCCCAGAACAGGAAGAAGAAGCTCAAATGGAAAGAGCAGTAGCGTTCGAAGGTATTCAGTCATGATTAACGATCAGAAGTATTGCCAAGGATGTAGCTGAGAACAGTATTCCACAGTGAAAGAGAAATAGCTGTTACCAGGAACAGAGGCCAGTATTGAGGTGCCCTCAACAATAAAGCGGAAATAATGAGAAGTGAACCAACGCTGTCAGCGACAGTAAGAGTATGTAATTTATAAAAGATTGAATGTTGTCGATTTAAAATAGGCAAAGTTCCCCAGAGCCAGAAAACAAGACCAATAAAGACAATAGAAGTAGAAGTATTTTCTAACATGTTAAATTTTCATTTCCAAAAGGGAAAGAATCAACATTCCTGCATCCCCAACAATAAGAATGAAAGCTCCAATACAACCAATCATCCAATCACCACGAAAGATGCCCGCTGTGATAATGATTAAAGCTAATTTACTTCCGAAACTAGAGGCATATGCGATTCTTTCAGGGGTATCTCTTGTGCGTGAAATAGCAATGACAGGAACCATGCTTATAACTAGCATGCCGTAAATAACTGCATACTCAACAACGCTCACTGGAACGGCTTGTATCGTAGTCATGCTTGATCACCTCCTTCTGAGTTGACCTCAGTAGAATTAACGACAAGATGCACTCTCCAGGAGTCCACATCCTTACGGCGTGTGACCAATGACATTGGAGTAAATGTTATACGGAACAAGTCAAGAAACTCGGCATACTTGGAACCTCTTCGAGCGCGATCGCTCACCTTTTCCTCTACAAATGAGTCGCAAGGTTCAGAGATGAACATTAATTGAATGCTTTCCTTTAACATATCGATTGGCAATCTCAAAGTCAATAGTATTTCTGGGATGAGGACATTAAGCTGAAGCTTTCTGAAGTCACCAAATGGAATTAAAATGCATATAAGAAGGCCAAATAGAATGTTTTTAGGGTCGAGGTTTGATGTGACAAGGCACCAGCACGTCAGCCGGAAAATCAAAACAAGGCACAGTCTTAGAAAATTTGCCATCAGATTTTTAAATACAGGAGATTGGCCAGCAAAAGAGCTGCGACGAGAAAAGGCGCTCCCACGAGATCCAAAGTCCTCGTAACAGGTTTGACGAATTCATCAGCTTGGATTCCAACCACGGAGACAAAAAGAATTCCACCAAGAATTGCAGAAGTGATTGCAGAACTTATCGAAGAAGCGTAATAAATGTCTGTTTGAGTAAAGGAATAAGCAATTAAAAGCGAAAAGGAGAATATCAAAATCCAAAGTCTGGGCGTAGAGAGAATATCAATAACATTACGACTAATGTGTTGGAGATTAATTATTGATTTCGTTCCATAATTTTTGATGTAATGAGATGTTCTATCGTAAATCAGACGTGCGTAAACTGTCGATGTTAATAATGCTGCAGTAGTGTAAATAATTTTGGCTTCATATGGTAAGTCACTTTTGACCCAGTTTTTTGTGACAAAGCCAGTTAAGAAGGGAAAACCCATAATTGATAAACTGGCAATGACAAACACTAAAACCCGGAGAAACTCCTCTATCGGTGGATGCTTCGTAGACAACTGATGACCGTGATGTCCAAGTGCGCTGTGAGAGTTATGGGGTAATTGACTGCTTGAATTTGTGTGTAACGTCGAAAATAGAAGGGCTTTGCAAATCCCATGCTGCATCGCATAAATACACGCATAGGTCGGTGACAAAATTGCAATTCCGAGTTGTGATACAGAACTCCAGCCTAGAGCGCGACCACTCTCACGTTCAAAAACTGCATAAATTGCAGCAACCACGGCACTAATGACACCAATAACCACCATGGAATCTCCAATTGGTGCGAGAGTTTGACTCATCCGTGCAATTGGAGCTATTCCAGCACAGGTCACACATCCAGACAGGATTGCTGAAGATTGGCAATTGGCATGGGAGTAAATATTAGGAACCCAAAGCCCGCAAAGAAAAACACCAGATTTTGTGAGTAGGCCTGCAACAATCAAACAAAGTGCTGTTTCAGGAGCACGCACAAGGTCAGCAATAAGAAAGGTGCCGGTATAGGTAAATGCCTGCACAACTCCAACCAAATAAATCAGCATGGCCAATCCGCCACCGATTAAATACTGAAAAGAATTGAACAAAGATTTTTTATCATTACGATCAGCAATGAGCAGGAATGCTGCAAATCCAACCAGCTCTAATGCAATAAACATGCTGACCAGATCAACAGTACTAAATGAAATTAGTAAAGCCGTAAAAAGAACTAAGCAGACTTGGTAAAAGTAATGAGAAAATTTCTTGTAGAAAAGGCCGAAAGAAATCAGGAGTGTGACGGAACTCCCAAATACCAAGGGAAAGGTGTATTGGTCAATTGAAAACTGAATTCCACCATCGCCGATCAGGGTGAATGCGTAAGAGAAATCAGAATTAATTGAATTTACTGCGAGAGCTGCGTAAGAAAGCAGCATTGCAATACTTATCGGAAAAACTATCCTTGGAGAAATGCAACCTAAAAAGCCTAGGGCTGCTGGCAAAAAAATTAAAGCCGGGAAAAGAATGCTTAATTCCATCATTTCTCCAGATTTTTGTATCGCAGTAATGGCGAGCTACGCCCTAGGCGAAGGGCAATCGAACACAAAAGTGCTTGGGCAGCAAAACCAATCACAATTGCGGTCAAAATAATGGCTTGCGGGTATGGATCCGAATAGGAGCTGTAGCGAAAATCAGAAACAATTGGTGTTTGAGACCCGGCCGACGCGGCAATTAGAACAAAAATACTAATTGTTGCTGTATCGATCACATCAAGCGAAAAGAGCGACCGCAGAATCGATTTCGAAGTCAGCAGACCAAAGCAGCCGATCACAATCAGCACCACCATGGGTATTAATCTTAATTTTTCAGGAGTTAATACCATTAAGATTCTTTTTCGTATGAATCATAGTCCTGGTTTATTAGACGTCAAGCATTGACTACAGACTGTTAATCCCATCTTCGCGAGGCAACCCTTAAGATTTAGCCATAGACAGTTAGCCATGATCGGCTGGTTACGGGGAAGTATCAAGCACCGTTTTCAACGAGGCAGTCGCAGCTTTGCGCTAATTGTCACGGGGGGAATCGGCTACGAAGTGCAACTGATTCAACGGGACTGGAGCGCCCTCATCACTGAGAGGGATTACGAGCGATGGGTTCATCAAGTGGTGAGCGCTGAGAGCCTTCAACTCTTCGGATTTGCATCCATCGCGGAGCGGGATCTCTTCCGTGACATCATCGGGGTGAGCGGTGTTGGACCACAGGCCGCACTGGCCCTCCTTGATGCCCTCGAACTGGAAGAGCTGCTGAGGGCATTAGTCCAGTCCGACATCAAATCCCTTTGTCGTGCCCAGGGGGTGGGAAAACGCACCGCGGAGCGCATGGCACTCGAACTGCGCTCAAAACTGGAGGACAGAGTTGACTTTGGGAATGGTCAGCCCTCAGAGGTCCATCCCGCTTCTCAGGAGCTGATCCCCACATTGGAGACCCTCGGCTACGAAACCGAAGAAATCCACTCCGCTCTCAAACGGCTCAACGACAGGGGAGGCCCACCGGGTGGAGACGACGACGCCTGGCTGAGGGCCTGTATCCAACTGATGTCGGAGTGAGGGCCCCTTGACCGGGTAAAATAGTTGTTTGCACTGACAGGGCTGCACCCCGCGCATGTCGCTTGATACCACCGAGAAGCAACAGCTGATCAACACCCACCAGACCCACGGCACCGACACGGGTTCCGCTGAGGTCCAGGTCGCCATGCTGAGCGAGCGGATCAACCGCCTCAGCAGCCACCTTCAGAACAACATCCACGACTTCTCTTCACGCCAGGGGCTGCTGAAGATGATTGGACGCCGCAAGCGCCTGCTGAGCTACATGCGCAACAAGAACGAACAACGGTACACAGAAATCATCGCCAAACTGGGCATCCGCGGCTAAGCAAGCGCACCATGCCTGAGGACCGACAGTCACTGCCCTTTGAACCCAAGGGGGCCAGGAAAGTGGGGTCCAGTAGCGGAGCTAGTGATCCAGCCATCCGTCAGGAAGCCATTCCGCGATATGTCGCTGACCGGATGGCCCGGCGCGTGGCCGTCTTCACCGGTTTACCGACCGTCGCAGGCATGGGTGTGTTTGTCGGGAGCTATCTGCTGATCACCAAGGGAGTTGCAGACATCGCACCGGGTCTTACGCTCGCAGGGTCCGGTTTTTTCTTCCTGCTCGGGCTCGTGGGTCTCAGCTTCGGAGTGCTGAGTTCAAGCTGGGATCCACAGCCCGGTTCATTGCTGGGTCTGGAGAATCTGACACCCAACGTTCAAAGGATGCGCCAGTCGATCAAAGCTCAGAAGCAGCAAAGCAAGACCGACTGAATCAACCGAGCACCATTGGCTCCGAACTCCGGGCATTGAAGGCCTGGGCTGATAACGCTTGCAGAGCTGCATCAGCATCTTTGACGCAGAACTGAGAACCCAGCCGGACGTAGCGAACTGATTGACTATCGCGGACCGCTGCAATAACGGGCACCTTGACGCCCAGCTCCTCCCGGTCCGGTCGGTATTGGTTCAGACATTCCCTCAACTTGTGCTGAATGGCGATGTCACTGGCTTGCTGAGAGGAAAGCTCCACCAGAAGCACGGTTAAATTATCAATGGCCCGGCAGTCGTCAATGATCAACTGAACGCGATCGTCCCGTCGATCCACGCCGGCCCACACCAACAGACGGGCTTCGGTCATCAGATGGTCCGCCAGTCGGGCATAACTCTTGGGAAAAACCACTGCTTCGCAGCTGCCGGAAAGGTCTTCCAGCTGAAGAATCGCCATCCGATCCCCTTTGCGGGTGGTGACCTGACGCAACTCGGTGATCATCGTGACTGCACTGACCTTGGTCTTGTCCGGTTGCTCCTCAAGGGCTCCTAAGCCAATGGGTGCAAGGAGGCGGGCACTGGGTGTGAGCTGCTTCAGCGGATGGTCCGAAAGGTAGAAGCCGAGCAACTCCTTTTCCAGCTTCAGCTTCTCTGCGGGACCGTAATCAGCCACGGGAGCAGCCTTCGGGGCGAGGCTGAGATCAGAGGCACCATCCGAATCGTCCGGAGCTGCCATCAGGTCGAACAGATTGCCCTGACCGCTATCTCGATCCTTGGCCCTTGACGAGGCCCAGTCGAGGAGAAGATCGAGATCAGCCATCAATTGAGCCCGGTTGGCGGAAGGCTCCATGGAATCCAAAGCGCCGCAATGGATCAGAGACTCCAGCCCGCGGCGGTTGAGCACCGACGAAGGGACCCGATCGCAGAGATCAGGAAGCGATCGGAAGGGACCATCGCTGTTCCGTGAACGAATCAACTGACGAATGGCACCATCGCCGAGATTTCGAACGGCGGACAGACCAAACAGAATGCGATCGCCGTTGGGGGTGAAATCCGTCAGGGAGGCATTGACATCAGGGGGCATGACTTCGATGCCCATGGCATTGCAATTCGCGATGTAGCGCTGCACCTTGTCGGCCGCACCGGCATTGACCGTGAGCAAAGCAGCCATGTAGGCCACAGGATAATGCGCCTTGAGGTATGCGGTTTGGTAGGTCACGGCGCCATAGGCCGTGGAATGACTCTTGTTGAAGCAGTACTCAGCAAAGAGCACCATCTGATCAAACAATTCGTCGGCAACCTTGTCATCAACACCGCGCTCTGATGCACCCTTCACGAAGATGCCACGGTGCTTCTGCATTTCCGACACCTTCTTCTTACCCATAGCCCGGCGCAACAGATCCGCCTGCCCCAGTGAATATCCCGCAAGATCCTGCGCGATGCGCATGATCTGTTCCTGGTAAACCATGATTCCGTAAGTTTCACTCAGAATCGGTTCCAGAATCGCGTGAGCGAAGTCAATCGCTTCGCGGCCATGTTTACGATTGATGAATTTTGGGATCAAACCTGCATCAAGAGGGCCGGGTCTGTACAGGGCAAGAATTGATGAAATATCTTCCAGGGATGACGGCTTGAGGTCACGAACAATCTGGCGCATACCGCTCGACTCCAGCTGGAAAATCCCTTCGAGATCACCCCGAGCAAGCAGAGAAAACGTTTCCTCATCTTCCGGAGGAAGTTTATCGGGATCAATGCGGTTGCCGCTGCTGACTTCCACCAACTCCAGGGTTTTCTCAATCATCGTGAGGTTCTTCAACCCCAGGAAATCCATCTTCAGCAACCCCATGGATTCCACATCTTCCATGAAGTACTGCGTGATCACCTGACCATCGTTGTTGCGCTGCAATGGCACCAATTCATCCAACGGATCAGCAGCGATCACAACACCGGCGGCATGCACACCGAAGGTTTTGTTGGTCCCCTCGATTCGCATCGCCATATCCACCCAGCGCTTGACCACCGGATCGGATTCATATTTTTCTCGGAATTCCGGCGTTGGTGACTCCTCGCCGATCATGGCCTTCAACTTGGCGGGTTTTCCGCGGACAACCGGGATCAACTTCGCCAGACGGTCGGCATCGCCATAGGGAATATCCAGCACCCGGGCCACATCCTTCAGCACTGCTTTGGACGTCATCCGGTTGAACGTGATGATCTGCGCCACCTTGTCGTCGCCGTAGCGTTCGGTGACGTAGTCGATCACTTCACCACGGCGTTCAATGCAGAAGTCGGTGTCGATATCAGGCATCGACTTCCGTTCCGGATTGAGGAAACGCTCGAACAGAAGACCGTTCGTCACCGGATCAATGTTGGTGATTCCGAGGGCGTAAGCCACAAGGGATCCCGCCGCCGAACCACGACCGGGTCCGACAGGAATTTTTTGTTCGCGGGCGAAACGGATGTAGTCCCACACCACGAGGAAATAGGTCGGGAACCCCATCTGTTCCATGATCTTCAACTCATGGGCCATTCGCTCGGCATAGTCCGCCGGTATGGACGCATCAGGTGCCAGATCCTGTCGGACCCGCAAGCCAAGCTCTGTGACCTCACGGAGATAGGTGACGGCGGTGTGTCCCTCTGGAATGGGGAACCGAGGCATCTGGTAGTGCCCCAGGATGTCGTAGTCCTCCACTTTTTCGGCAACAGCCACCGTATTGGCGATGGCTTGACGCACCACATCAGGCTCCAAATGATCCACGAAGAGTCGGTTCATCTCCTCTTCGGTCTTGATGTATTCCGTGCCGGTGTATCGCAACCGCTTCTCGTCGCTGATCAGTTTGCCCGTGAGCACGCAAAGCAAGGCGTCATGGGCCTCCACATCCTGCTTGCTGAGGTAATGAGCATCGTTGGTGGCCACCAACTGAATGCCAAGTTCCTGGGCAATGCGAACCAGTTCGACATTGACGATCCGGTCTTCAGGAGAGCCGTGATCCTGGATTTCAAGGTAGAAGTCTTCGCCGAAGACCTCCTGATACCAAAGGGCCACCGTACGAGCCACATCCGGCCGTCCCCGCAGGATTGCCTGCGGCAATTCACCACCCAAACAGGCGGTGGAGATGATCAACCCCTCGCTGTACTTTTTGAGGAGGTGCTTATCGATGCAGGCGCGCGAAAAAATTCCCCGTCCGCGCATACCGCGCAGATGGCTGATGCTTGTCAGCTTGACCAGATTGCGATATCCGACGGCATTCTTTGCGAGAACGACGAGGTGATATCGCTTTTCTTTCTTGGGTTGAGGGTCATCAATGGAACCATTGATGACATACATCTCATTGCCGATGATCGGCTTGAGTTCTGAACCCTTACAAAGTTTCAGCAGTTCAATCGCTCCATACATCACCCCGTGATCGGTCAGAGCGATGGCAGGCATGCCCAGTTCCTTGGCACGCTCCACCATTGCCGGCAGCTGCGAAGCACCATCGAGCAGGCTGTAGTCGCTGTGGTTGTGAAGCGGAACGAATGCCATGCCCCCAGCCTAGGACCTAACGCAAGATCAAGCGTGAGGCCGACATCCTCAGCACCAGATGTGGTGGTCAGGGCACAAGAACAGCTTCTGGGCGCTGCGCGAAGACGTCTGCAGCCTGTTCGTACTGATGCGCCACCTGCAGCAGTCGCGGCTCATCGAGCACATTGCCGATCAGCTGCATCCCGATCGGCAGCCCCGCAGCACTGAATCCACAGGGAACGCTGATCGCCGGGAGCCCAGCCAGGTTCACAGGGATGGTGAGCAGGTCAGCCAGATACATGGCCAGCGGGTCATCGGCATGGGCGCCGGTCTTGAACGCTGTGGATGGAGCTGTTGGTGTAAACAGAACATCCACCTGCTGGAACGCCGAATCGAAGTCGCGACGAATCAGGGTACGGACCTGCTGAGCCTTTTTGTAGTAGGCATCCACGTAACCGGCGGAGAGGGCATAGGTGCCGATCAGAATCCGGCGCTGCACCTCGGCTCCGAAACCTTCGGCGCGACTGCGGGAGGTCATGCCCGCCAGGCTTTCGGCATCGTCAGCCCGGAAGCCATATTTGACGCCGTCGTAACGGGCCAGATTGGCGGAGGCTTCCGACGGCGCGATGACGTAGTACGTGGCGATGCCGTCGTTGAAGCGCGGGCAGCTCACATCCACCAGTTCAGCGCCGAGAGCCTCCAGCTGGGCAGCGGAAGCCTGTACGGAGGCCTTCACTTCGGGATCAAGCCCTTCGGCGTCAAAACATTCGCGGATGATGCCGACCTTCAATCCCTTGATGGATGTGTTCAGGCCCCCGGTGTAATCGGGAACGTCCGCTTTCAAACAAGTGGAATCGCGCGCATCATGGCCGGCGATCACCTGAAGCAGCTCGGCCGCATCCGCCACAGACCCGGCGAAAGGTCCGACCTGATCCAGGGAACTGGCAAAGGCAACAAGCCCCCAACGGCTGACCCTGCCGTAGGTGGGCTTCAACCCCACAACACCGCAGAAGGAAGCCGGTTGGCGGATCGAGCCGCCCGTATCCGAACCGAGTGAGGCCACACAGCTGCCGGAAGCCACGGCGGCCGCACTGCCGCCGGAGCTGCCGCCGGGAACATGGCCGATGTTCCAGGGGTTTTTGGTAGCACCAAACGCCGATGTCTCGGTGGACCCCCCCATGGCGAATTCATCCAGATTGGTCTTGCCGACCAACACGGCTCCGGCAGTCCACAGCCGATCGGTCACGGTCGACTCATAGGGAGGCACGAACTGTTCAAGCATGCGGCTCGAGCAGGTGGTGCGAACACCACGGGTGCAGAGGTTGTCCTTGATTGCCAACGGCAGACCCGCCAGAGGACCGAGGTCTTCCCCTGCGGCACGGGCCTGATCGACACGATCGGCCTCGGCGCGAGCCCGATCAGCCGTCACCTGCACGAAGGCATTCAGGGATGGCTCTGACCGCTCCAACCGCTGGAGATGCTCATCCACCAGTTCCCTGGAGGAGACTTCACCGGCCTGCAGTTGCTGACGCCACGCGCTGATCGTCATGAAACCGCGATCTGTTGCAGGAGCGACGCTATCAGCCGCGGGATCAACCCTCGGCAGCGATGGTCAATGGCTCGCGACGGCGCGTCCGCAGCAAGGTGTGGCGCATGGACTGAGGCTGCTCGGAGCCCACATCCTCGATGAAGGTGGCGAGCTCACTCTCCAGGCCATTGCGGGTGAGGAAAGGGCCGAACCAGTAGGTCACATCGGGCCCGGTGGTCTCGACGCGGGCCCACCAAGCCAGACCGACACCATTGGCGAGGCTGCGCAGCGGCCGGATCAGAGGGCTCATGGAGCTCATGTCTTGTAGGGGCATTTTGCACCGACCAGGCCAAATAACACGGTCTTCTCAGGGAGAAAGCTGGATGCTCTGATCAAACTCCAAACCTGCATCGCGATCACGGCGTTCAAGTTCCAGTTCGATGCGCTCCTCGGGAGGCGCCGTTTCAACGGGCTGCTCAGGCATGTCATCATCGCGCTGGCCAGCCATCCGCGCCCTCTGAATCGGCGGCGATGGAGCCTGACCATGAATGTCCTTCATCCAGTTGCGGCGGGCCACCTCGTAGACGCATAGCGCTGTGGCCACCGATGCATTCAGGCTTGGCGTCACCCCCCGCAGCGGAATCCTCACCAACTGGTCGCAGTGTCGGCGTGTCAGCAGGGACAGCCCTTGATCCTCGGAACCGGTCACCAGCACCAGAGGCCCGCTGAGATCCACATCGGGCAAGGTCACATCGCCCTCTCCCGCCAGGCCGATCACGCGATAGCCGGCATCCTTCAGCTTCTCAAGGGAGCGGTTGAGGTTGACCACCCGCGCCACCGGCAGGTGTTCGAGGGCACCAGCAGCCACCTTTGCCGCCGAACCCGTCAGGCCAGCGCTGCGTCGCTGGGGCAACACCACACCATGGGCCCCCATCGCCTCAGCCGAGCGGACCACCGCGCCCAGGTTGTGGGGATCCGTGACGCCATCCAGAGCCAGCAGCAAGGGCGGTTCCCCCAGATCGGAACAACCGTCAATCAAGCTCTCCAGATCGATTGTGTCTGCAGCTGCTGTCTGCAGCGCAATGCCCTGGTGCACCGAACCTCCGGTGATCTGCCCCAGACGAGCCCACGTGACCTCCTCCACCAGCACGCCGGAAGCCTTGGCATCGCGAAGCAACTGCAGGAACTTGGCGGCGCTGCGCATCTCAGGAGTGCACCAGATGCGATGAATCGGTCTCCCGGCTTCCAGCGCCGCGAGTGCGGCATGGCGTCCCCAGACCAGATCATCCGCTGGCGGTGTGGCAGCAGCAGCCTCGCCCTCTGGTCTGCGCTGAGGACGATCCCGGAACGGGAGACGCGAACGCTCCCTTTGAAACGAAGGCCGCCGATCACCGCGCCGGTCGCCCTGAGCATCATCACGACGTCCATAGGACCGCTCGTCACGACGTTGATCGTCCCGACGCCCCTCCCTGCGCTCAGGTCGTTCAGGACGCCTGTCGGCCATGAACCGTGAACGGCCACCACGGTCTCCGCGATCGGGACGGGCTCGCCGCTCGTCGTCGGAGCGCCCCCGAGGACGGTCTTCTATGCGCCGTCTCCGGACCGGCTCCTCCTGGTTCCACTCGCGGCGATCATCATCAGGACGACGTCGGTCGCTGCGCCCCGGTCGTCCAGTCCTGGACGAACCGCCGGGACGGCGTTCAAAGCGAGGGCTCATCGGCGAGGTGTTCGGGATGTCGAGAGGGTGCCGGCCTGATCCAGGTGATCGAAAAGCTCCGCCAGGCGCGCTGGGTCGTGCAGATACAGCCAGCCCACCATTGTCTCAAACCCTGTGGCCAGTCCATACACCGCGGCATCGGATCGCTTGGGTCCACGCCCAGCCCGATTGCGGCCGCGACGGACGAGATCGCGTTCCTGGTCGCTCAACACTGGATCAAGCTGCCCAAGGGCCTCAGCCTGAGCCTGGGCACAGACTTTGGCAACAACGGCACGGTGCAGCACATCTGCGCGACCGGGAGACCGACAGAAACGCAGTCGCTGGTGCAACTCCCAGACAGCGTCCCCCAGCCAGGCCAGCTGCAGCGGGCCGAGATCAGCAGCATCATCGCCGCCGGTCTGGCCCTGGATCCACTCGCTCAAGCCGCCAGGTTGCTGAGGGCCGTCGGCAGATCCTGAGCCAGATGAAGAAACTCTTCCAACCGAACCAGCTTCACCGTCTGCATGACGCGAGAATTCCCCACCAGGGAAAATGACCGCTTGGCGTCAGTGCACTGCTTGGCGAGCTGAACAAGGGCACCCAAGCCGGAGGAATCGAGGAAATCGATCTCGCTGAGGTCGATCACCGCAGGAAGTGTGCTGGCCTTCAGCACGTCGACGACGTACTCCATGAACTGCTTCTCGGAGTAGGCGTCCAACTGTCCGGTGAAATGAAACACCAGACAGCCGTTCTGCTGTTCAAAGCCCCCGCGCAGAGAGACCGTCAGTCGCTGTAGTTCGCTGATGGGTCCAGTCTCCCCATTCAATCTCGCCACGAAGTGTAGTGATGCTGTCGGTTGTCAACCACCTCAGCCACGCCGATCCGCCATCAACGCAACGAAACGGCCGAAGTGATGATCGGCATCGTGGGGACCCGGGCTGGCCTCCGGGTGGTACTGGATCCCAAACACCGGTTGATGGCGATGTTGAAACGCGGCAACGGTGCGGTCATTGAGATTGAGGTGGGTCACCTCGACCATCGTCTCCGGCAATGCCTCGGAGGACAGGGCAAAGCCATGGTTCTGGCTGGTGATCTCCACCTGTCCGCTGGTGCCGCAGGGATGATTCAAACCGCGGTGACCGAAGCCGAGCTTGAAGGTGCGCCCTCCCAGGGCCAGGCCCAGGATCTGATGGCCCAGACAGATGCCAAACAGAGGCATGTTGGGGAGATCCAGCAGCGATCGTGCCAGGTCGATGCCACTGTCCACCGCGGCGGGGTCACCTGGGCCATTGGAGAGAAAAACGCCCTCCGGCTGATGGGACAGCACCATCTCCAGATCTGCATCCGATGGCAGAACAGTGACGGCACAGCCATGGGCGACAAGCCGATCCAGGATCGCCCGCTTGATGCCGAAATCGATGGCAACCACCCGGTAGGGATGGTCGGGGCGCTGTTTCAAGCGCTGATCAAAGCCGACGCGGCAAGGCGACGACCATTGATAGGGCTCTGGGGTGCTGACCTGGCTGGCCAGATTGAGGCCCTCCATGCTCGGGGCACGACGGACCTCGGCCAGCAGCTCAGCGGGCGAACGTCCATCACTGCTGATCACGCCATTGATGGCTCCGCCATCGCGAAGACGACGCACCAGGGCGCGGGTGTCGACACCGCAGATGCCCACCAGTCCATGGCGATCCATCCAGCCGTCGAGGGATTCAGAACTGCGCCAGTTGCTGGCTTGCGGGGCCAGCTGGCGCGCAATCACCCCCCTGGCATGGGGCAGGTCTGCCTCCTGGTCATCCCCGTTCACACCGGTGTTACCCAGCTCGGGATAAGTGAACGTGACCAGCTGCCCTGCGTAGGACGGGTCAGTGAGGACCTCCTGGTACCCAGTCATGCCGGTGTTGAAGACCACCTCACCCACAACGGAGCCGCGATGCCCGAAGGCTTCTCCGGTGAGAACGGTGCCGTCGGCCAGCACGAGATGAGCCTGACGTGATGAAGGGAGGGGCATCAGGCCAACAGCTCACGGCAATCACTCTTCATTGTCCATTTCAGCGGGCCAGGTGCTCGCGCAGGGTCTCCAGACGGGTCCAAGGCAGGCCTTCATCCAGGGTTCTGGCTGCGCGGGCAGCGGCAGACGAGAGATCCGTGTCGACCCCAGCAGCCCACAGCACCAGAGCCGTGTTCAGCGTGACCACATCGCGCTGCGCCGGTTCACCATGGCCCTGCAGCACCTGTTGAAGGATCGTCTGATTGCGCTGCAGATCTCCGCCTTTGAGAGCCTCAAGATTCGCCGTGGACAATCCCAGTTCTTCGGGACGGAGCTGAAGGGAACGAATGGCACCGGCTTCGATCAGGCGCAGGTCATTGGGGCCTGCCAGCGATGCCTCATCCAGTCCCCCGGCGCCGTGGACGACCACAGCCCGCTCCAGACCAAGGCGTTGGAGGGCTCCGGCCATGGGATCCAGCAGATCGTCCCTGGCCACCCCCAGCACCTGGGCCTGTGGTTTCAAGGGATTGACCAGAGGGCCAAGCAGGTTGAACACCGTGCGGACGCCAAGACTGCGACGCAACGGCGCCAGATTCACCAGGGCTGGATGCCAGGCCGGGGCGAACAGAAAGGTGACACCGGCCGCTGGAATCGCATCGATGACGGCTTGCAATGGAGCCTTGAGATTGAGGCCAAGTCCCTCGAGCACATCAGCGGAGCCGACCTTGCCACTGGCACTGCGGTTGCCATGTTTCGCCACCTCAACACCACAGGCCGCTGCGGTGAAGGCGACGGCAGTGGAAATGTTGAAGGTGTCGGCACCATCGCCACCCGTGCCGCAGGTGTCGACGAGGAAACGATCGGGGCGGGCACAGGGCAGCGGACAGGCCTGTCGCAGCACCGCCGCCATCGCCGCCAACTCCTCGGCCTCCATCCCTTTGGCCCGGAGACCGGCCAGAAAGGCACCGGTCTGCACGGGCGTCAGGGACTCCGACAGCCAGGCCTGCATCAGGTCCGTCGCCTGAGCAGCCGAAAGGTTTTCACCGCCAAGCAGCTGCTCCAGCAGACCGGACCAGGGGGTAGAGGCAGGGGACATGACGCGCGATGAGCCCATGGGCTCCCACTATCCCCGCGAAGCGCTGAGCTGACCAGATTCAGTTGTCACTGGCTTCGCTCGTGTCGAAGCCGGACCCCACCGCCTCAGATGCTGCTGCTCCGGGGCGGTATCCCTGGGTCCAGAGCGCACGCACCTGGTCATTGAGCTCGTCCCGACTCAGGGACCAAAGGGTCAGCAAACGCTGCATGTCCTGCTGCAGGTCATCAGCACCGGGAAAACCGTCGTAACGGATCAGCAGGCGAGCCAGCTCCGTACGTTCAGCGTTACCGGGAGAATCACAGGCCAGCAGACGATCGATCAAATCACGGTCTGTCCCATGGAGGGGATGGTTCTGGGTTGGTTCAGACGAGGAATCAGACATCCGTAAAGGACCGCACCCACCTAGGTTGGCCTGCCCTGATCGGAAACCGCATGGCGGCCATGCGCCTGGACCTGATCGGCCGTTATCTACGCCCCCACCGCCGAACCGTCATCTTCGGTGCCATCGCCCTGGTGGTGGTCAATGTGCTCAGTGTCACCATCCCGATGGAGGTGCGAAGGGTCATCGATGAGCTTCAGGAGGGCTTTGCCTACGACAGCGTTCTCAGCCAAGCTGCTTGGATCGTGTTGCTGGCGACCACAATGGGAGCCGTGCGGTTGCTGTCCCGGCAGCTGGTGTTCGGTGTCGGCCGCCAGGTGGAGGTGAACCTCCGCCAGCGACTTTTCGATCACATGCTGCGGCAGGAACCGGCCTGGGTGCAGAGCACCGGCAGTGGGGATGTGATCAACCGCGCCACCAGCGATGTGGAGAACATCAGGCGGCTGCTTGGCTTCGCCATTCTCAGCCTAACCAACACTCTGCTGGCCTACAGCCTGACGCTGCCGGCCATGTTGACGATTGATCCCTGGCTGACCCTGGCTGCCATCGCGCCTTATCCGGTGATGCTCACGGTGGTGCGCCTGTTCGGCGGGCGAATGATGAAGCAACAGCGCCGTCAACAGGAGGACCTGTCCGGGTTGAGCGATCTGATCCAGGAGGACCTCTCCGGCATCGGAGCGATCAAGATCTACGGCCAGGAGGCATCTGAGCAGCAGGCATTTTCCCAACGCAACAGCAGCTACCGAAACAGCGCCATCGGCCTGGCACGGACCCGAAGCACGCTGTTCCCACTGCTGGAGGGCCTGACCGCCATCTCACTTCTGCTGCTTCTGGCCCTGGGCAGCGGCAGGCTCATCGACGGCAACCTGACCACCGGCGGTCTGATCGCGCTCGTCATTTATGTACAACAGTTGGTTTTCCCCACTGCACTCCTGGGCTTCACCCTCAACACATTCCAGACCGGGCAGGTGAGCCTGGAACGGGTGGAGGAACTGCTGCGACGCCAACCGGCGATCCTTGATGGGAACGATCCGATCACAGCGGAGCAGCCACGGCGTGGACGACTCGAAGCTCGGGGCCTGCGCATCCGTTACGAGGGTTCCGAGCGCGACACCTTGAACGGCCTCGATTTCTGCATTGAACCCGGCGAACTGGTGGCCGTGGTCGGTGCCGTGGGCTGCGGCAAGACAACGTTGGCCCGTGCCTTCGGCCGCATGGTGCCCGTCCCGGATGGCCAGTTGTTCCTGGATGGGGTGGACATCAACCGCTTGCCCTTAAAGGATCTGCGAGGCGATGTGGCCATGGTTCCCCAGGAAGGGTTTCTGTTCACCAGCACCCTTGCCGACAACCTGCGCTATGGAGAACCCAACGCCGGGGATGACCGGGTTGAACGCGCCGCCGAACGGGCGCGACTGTCGGACGACGTCAAGGGGTTCCCGGAAGGATTCAGCACGATCGTGGGCGAACGGGGCATCACGCTCAGCGGCGGACAACGTCAACGCACGGCCCTGGGGCGTGCCCTGCTGGTCTCCGCACCGGTGCTCGTTCTGGACGACGCCCTGGCCAGTGTCGACAACAACACCGCAGCCGCAATCCTTGATTCGATCCGATCCCAGGAGGGTCGCACCATCGTGATGATCAGTCACCAGCTGTCGGCCGCAGCTGCCTGTGACCGGATTCTGGTGATGGACAACGGTCGAATCGTGCAGCAGGGACACCACAACGACTTGATCACCACTGCCGGCATCTACCGAAGACTCTGGGAACGTCAGCAGGCCGCTGAACAACTTGAGGAGATGGCTTCCTGAAGAAGTTGGAAGTTGATGGGGACAACAGCCGCACCAGCGGCTTAGCTGGTGAGGTGCAGGACCCTTCCATGACCAGCAGCTCACCTCTGGCGATGCGCTGCACGCTCACCTTCGGTGACATCTACGGCCAGGTGCTGGCCTGGATGGCCGTGATCTTTGTGAGCCTGGCGGCGGGACTGGCCCTGATGGGCTCATCACGCCCCATTTTCGCGCTCGTGGGCGTCGGTCTGATCCTGGTGCTGAGCCTTCCCTTTCTCCTGTTCGCGTTCGTCACCACCCTGCTGAACCACATTCAGCTCGAACCTGTTCAGGACAGCGATCAGCCTGCCTAGGGTTATCGAAATTTCTCTTCATTCATGCTCCCCTCCTGGTTGACCCAACGTGGTGGTGAGTCTTCGGCGGACGCGATGCATGCCGTACTCGGCACCCCCCTGAGGGCTCCATTGATGAGCGACCAGGAGGAAGCCCTGTTTGCCTGCGGATGCTTCTGGGGGGCTGAAAAGGGATTCTGGCGTCTTCCAGGCGTGGTCAGTACAGCCGTGGGCTACGCCGGTGGTGAACGTGTCAACCCGACCTATCAGGAGGTCTGCACCGGAACCACAGGGCATACCGAGGTGGTGAGAGTGGTCTGGAGCACTCCAGCCATCGACTTCAGTGATCTGCTGAAACTGTTCTGGGAATGCCATGACCCCACTCAGGGGAACCGCCAGGGAAACGACACAGGAACCCAGTACCGCTCGGCGATCTACACCACGACAGATCAGCAGATGAGCCTCGCCCTGGCCAGCAAAACGGCCTATCAGAATGCCCTGAATCAACAGGGTTACGGCCCGATCACCACGGAGATCCTGGCGGATCAGACCTTCTACTTTGCTGAGCCCTACCACCAGCAATACCTCGCCAAGCCCGGCAGTCGTCCCTATTGCTCGGCCATGCCCACCCAGGCTGAGCTGAAGGAGTTTGAGGGCAACAATTACCGCCTTCCATCAACGGTGTGGACGGCCTACGACTGGAGCATCAACCACTGTGTACTGCGCAGTGACAATGCCCCGATCCGTTTGGCCTGAGATGACAGCTCGTCAGGTCCTGGTGGCGATTGGTCTGACAGTGCTGTTGGTGATCGCTTTGGTCTTCTCCACCCGCACCCCAGAAGCCAGCCGTGGGCCTGAGCTGCTCTGGCGGGAAGCTCCGTCGTCATCACTATCGCCATCCAGGACATTGCAAATCTGACCACCGCGTTGGGGAAGCGCTCTGGGTCGATGGCATGGTGTGGACATCATCGCCATCAGGGATCGCTGTGAGCGTTCCGCCGGACCCGACGGATCGACGCCGGCTTCACCCACTCCCCAAGGGACTGGTGGAGCTCTACGGACTCATCGCCGTGTTGGTGGTGCTCATCCCTGAGTGGCTGGCCGAAGGCACCATCAGCATTGGCCAGGCCGGCGGACCGAGCACACTGCCGATGCGAGCACGGGCCTGGCGAACGCTTCCCGAACTAAGGCTGGCGGCCATGAGCCTGAAGGAGATGCGTCAGATGGCTTCAGAGATGCGACTGATGCAATACGGGAACCAGTCAAGACATCAGCTCACCACTCGCATGCTGAAACGACTCAGACGGCGGAATGCCCTGTGATAACTTGAATCTGACGGGGCGTAGCGCAGCTTGGTAGCGCACCACTTTGGGGTAGTGGGGGTCGTGGGTTCAAATCCCGCCGCTCCGATCCAACCGTCCAAACCCCGACTTCATCGCTCAGCGATAGGTCAAAAGCCGGCACTCATGTGCCGGCTTTTTTATGCCCTGTTTCCCTGATCAGCGACGCGGCAGATGGGCGATGACCAGATGCCGCTGAGCATCGATCTTCAGCCATCCCTCATCACGCAGCAGACCGATCACGCGCGTCACAGTGACACGAGTGGTGCTCAGAGCACTGGCCATTTCCTGATGGGTCAGCCGCAGATTGAGTCGCAAGCCGTCGTCACAAGGTTGGCCATAGTCCTGGGCCAGCATTTCCAGAAAACCGCGCACGCGCTCCTCAACGCGGCGCAAGCCCAGCAGAGCAAGCATGTATTCGGCCTGCCGATATCGGGCACCGATGGCATCCATCATCGCGATCGCAAGCTGTGGCGACTGCTCCACCTCGGTGGTGCTGAGGCAAAGAAGGTCGCAATCACTCAAGGCCACTGCCTCATAGGCCTCAACGGCGCTCAGGGGTTCACCGAACGGCTCGTTCGGTCCGGCGAGACCCAGCAGCAACTCATCGCCATGAACGGACACGGCACCCAGCTTCACCATGCCGCGAACCACAAGCCAGATGCTGTTCTTGAGCAGCGGAACGACACTTCCGGCCGTCAGGTGAACAAGATTGCGTTTCTGATAGTTGGTCTCCAGCAATTCCCTGAAACCGTCACGTCTTGGGGAGAGCTCACGGGAGGGAATCGCAACCATTGGGATGTTCCGCGGATACATCCGAACTGTATGGAGCACAACATGCCCTCCAGGCAAAGGGCGGGATGTGATTCGGTTAAGGCGCGTCTAACTTTTGTCCAAGAATGAGAAAAGAACAAAAAAAGAGGGGCCCAGTGGGCCCCCGTCGGAACTGATTGAAACCGTTGGAATGAGCAACGGCTCAGCAAGTCATCACTTGCCGATCTTGTTCACAGCAGCCTTGGCCTTGGCCAGGATGTCGCCCTTCAGAGGCACGAAGCCCAGGGAAGGAGCCTTGTCCTGAGCAGCGTCGCTCAGCATGTAGTTGAAGGCTTCCTGCACGACCTCGGCGTCGTCGCCGTTGCCGGTCTCGTAAGCCAGCACCCAGGTGAGGGTGGCGATGGGGTAAGCACCCTTGGCGGAGGGGTTGGGGTTCTTGCCAGCCAGGTCCTTATCCAGCTGAATGCCGTTGAGAGCGCGGGCACCAGCAGCCACGGAGGGCTTCAGGTATTCACCGGACTTGTTCTGCAGAGCGGCAGCAACGACGTTGCCCTTGATGTAGGACTGGTTGACGTAACCGATGGCGCCCAGACGGTTCTGGATCACACCGGCAACACCGGAGTTGCCCTTGGCGCCAACACCGGCAGGCCACTTGACGGACTTACCAGTGCCCAGGGTCCAGGTGCTGGAGAAGGCCTTCATGGAGTTGGTGAAAGCCTTGGTGGTGCCGGAGCCGTCAGAACGGTGCACCCAGGTGATGGTGCCGGGCTGGCAGCCAAGATCCTGCCAGTTGCGGATCTTGCCCATGGCCACACGAACGGCCTGCTCCTGGGTGAGCTTCAGATCACAACCGGGCTTGTTGTAGCCGAAGGCGATGGTGCCACCGACCATGGGGATCTGGACAACACCACGCTTGACCTTGGCCATGTCCTTCTTCTTCATCGGATCATCCGATGCACCGAAGTTCACGGTCTGGTCGATGAAAGCCTTGCGGCCGGAGCCGGAACCGACAGCCTGGTAGTTGACCTGAGGGCCGCCGGACTTGGCCAGATCAGCGAACCAACGCTGGTAGATCTTGGCGGGGAAAGAAGCGCCTGCACCGTTCAGCTTTTCAGCGGCGGAGGCGGACATGCCAGCCCCAAGGGCAAGCACGGAAGAGACGAGAAGAGCCTTCTTAGCGAAGCTCATGAGAGGCCTAATGGGAAGTTGGCGTCCTAGGAGTAGCTAAAGAGAAACGAATCCGTCGTTAGGGACAGGTTAAGGAAAGTCGATTCTCCAGGCCTCGTGCTGGTTCTCGTTCATGTGATTGACGAAACAAGGGCTTTGATTGACCTCGCGGCGGTTCATTTACGACGCAATCGTGTCGCAACGCAGTAACCATCCAACCAACGATTGATCCGTTGCCGTTGAGCCGGAGGCACTTCTTCAAGCAATTGAGAGAGCTCCTCGGCCCCCATGCGCCGTAAGGCACGAACATCCACATGCCAGAGCGCTTCGGCCTCCCGGATCAGTCGCGCCCAGGTGCGCACCTGCTGCCACTGACGTAACCGGTTCTGGATGGGGTGGCGATAACGGTGGATGAAAACGGCCATGGATTCAGCCTGGTGGAGCGACGCCAAAACAGCCGAAACCACCCCAGTCGCTTCGGAGTGCTGAAGCAAAAGAGCACCCATTCCGAAGGAAGAGATAGATCAGGCAGCGCGGCGCTCCGAACCAGGATCAACGGCTTCGACAGGGAAATTGAGGCTCTTGATCTCCCGACGGCTCAGTCGGCGGGTCCAGGCACCTTTCACTGGATCGTTCCACCGAAAGCCAGCCTCCCGGGCGAGATGGCGATCGTCGTAGGAGACCTTGGCCCGCATCAACTGACGGGGCTCAAGGCCGTGCAGCAACATCGTCTCCAGGTCGTCGCAGCGGGCGAACACCTCGGCCAGATAGATGCAATCGGTCAAGGCACGATGGGCCGACCAAACCGGAACGCCATAGGCCAGGGCCAGATCCCTCACGGAAGGACGGGAGCGGAGCTGCCGATCGGCAGGCCAACGCAGATCCTCCATCGAACACAGCCAGGGGTGGCTGACGGCGGGCAGAGGTTCCCTGCCGAACCACTGACGATCAAAGGCAGCGTTGTGGGCCACCAGCACATCTGCAGCTACCAGCAGTTCATCGAACCAACGCAAGGCCCCAGGCCAGGGCTGAGGCAACCGTGTCACGGCAGCTGGGATCCGGTTGATCGGTTCCGCCGCATTGGACTCCACCGGCAGGAGAAAGGACTGCTGCGCCAGAACCGATCGAGACGAGACATCAAACAAAATCGCCCCGACTTCGAGACAACGATCCCTCTCCGGATCAAGCCCGGTGGTTTCAGTGTCGATGATCAACGCCGTGGCAGGCCCCGTTGGAGCAGGTGGATCGGGACGCTGATCCGGCACCGACTCCAGCAAGGTCAACTGATCAGCCATTGGCACGCTCCCTGTCCCCAGGTTGATTGTCTCGCTCAGCGCAAGAGGTTCTCTGCTTAGGGTCTGTGTTGATTGAGCAAGCCAATGGTCATCGGCGTGGGCGATTCCTTGCCCAGCTTCTGTCTCGAGGATCAGGATGGCGAGCAACGAACTCCCGAGATGGCGCGGGGTCGTTGGCTTGTTCTGTTCTTTTATCCCAAGGACGACACGCCGGGGTGCACGGCACAGGCCTGCAGCTTTCGCGACAGCAGCAGCAGCTTCGAGAACCTCGGCGCGGAGGTCTGGGGGATCAGCGGTGATGACGCCATCAGCCATCGTCGCTTCGCGACCCGCTACGGACTGAACTTCCCCCTGCTGTGGGATCGGAACAACAGCCTTCGGCGCAGCCTTGGCGTCCCCAAGGCGCTTGGACTGATGCCCGGACGCGTCACATATGTGGTGGATGGTGAAGGGGTCATCCGGCATGTCTTCAGCAACCTGTTGGATGGTCCGGCCCACGTGCGAGAGGCGGAACGGGTGATCTCCTCCCTCAAGAGCTGAGGCGAGATGAACTGGCGCCAACAGGGGAAGATCTGGCAACTGACACCGGCTCGGCCCATCGGCCAGGTGGATTTCATCGGTGGGAGTTACCTGGCGGCCACGCCCCAGGTGAGTTATCGGCGGCTGCTGGAGGATCTCGGCAACAACGGCCTGGTGATAAACGCCTGGGCCTATGTCCCGGGATTTGACCATCAGAGCCAGGCCAGGGAGGCCTGGTCCGACTTTCGTCGCGCCCGGAAGCAGCTCGAAGAGCGTTACGGCCCGTTGCCGACGCCCCTCCGCCTTGGTCACAGCCTCGGTTGCAAATTGCAGCTGCTGGCTCCGGATGGGGGCAGGAACAGCCGTGGGCTGGTGTCCCTCAGTTTCAACAATTTCCAGGCGGACCGATCAATTCCGCTGTTGGGGGAGATCGCCCCACGACTGGGGGTTGAAACCGAGTTCAGCCCATCTCCGTCGGAGACCCTGCGCCTGATCAGCCGTCACTATCAACAGGAACGCAACCTGGTGGTGCGTTTCGGTCGGGATCAGCTCGATCAGAGCGATGCCTTACTTCAAGCGCTTGAGCAACGTCCGGTCAATCACACGGAGCTGCTGCAGCTGCCAGGCGATCACCTCACCCCAGCCAGTGCAGGGCTGAGACGCAGCGTTCTGGGGGACTGGGCGGATGACCCGAAGCGCGTCGGGGTCATCCGACAGCTGACCGAGGTGATCGGCCGCTGGTCCACCTGAATCAGGCCCGCAGGCGGTCCAGAACCGAACGGTCCTCAAGGGTGCTGGTGTCGCCACTCACCTCCTGACCCGCCGCCAGGGCCCTCAGAATCCTGCGCATGATCTTGCCGCTGCGGGTCTTGGGCAGGGCATCACTGCAGCGAATCTCGTCCGGCCGAGCAATCGGTCCGATCTCTGTGCCCACATGGGCCCTGAGCTGCTTGATCAGATCCTCTGACGACTCACGCCCTGCCTCCAGCGTGACGAACGCAACGATGCCCTCACCCTTGAGGTCGTCGGGGCGACCGACCACAGCGGCTTCCGCCACCGCGGGATGGCTCACCAGAGCCGACTCGATCTCCATCGTCCCAAGGCGATGACCGGAAACGTTGATCACGTCATCCACCCGGCCCATCACCCAGAAGTACCCATCGGCGTCGCGGCGGGCGCCATCCCCAGCGAAATAGAGGTAGGAACCATCGGCAGGACGGATGTGCTCCCAATAGCTCTCGCGAAAGCGCTGGGGGTTGCCATGCACCGTGCGCATCATTCCGGGCCAGGGAGCCCGCACCGCCAGATAGCCACCTTCATCAGCTCCGCAGCTGTTGCCTTCCGCATCAACGATGTCCGCCTGAATCCCCGGCAGCGGCAATGTGGCGGATCCCGGTTTGGTGGGGGTGGCTCCAGGCAGGGGGCTGATCATCACGCCACCGGTTTCGGTCTGCCACCAGGTATCAACGATGGGGCAGCGATTGCCACCGATCACATCCCGATACCACATCCAGGCCTCCGGATTGATGGGCTCACCGACCGTGCCCAGCAGCCGCAGGCTGCCCATGTCGAACTGATCGGGCACCTCCCGGCCACTCTTCATGAAGGCTCGAATCGCCGTCGGCGCGGTGTAGAAAATCGTGATGCCGTGCTTCTGAATCAACTCCCAGAAGGCGCCTGGCTTGGAGGGGCGCGGCGCCCCCTCGTACATCACCGTGGTGGCACCGTTGGACAGGGGGCCGTAGACGATGTAGCTGTGGCCCGTGATCCAGCCGACATCCGCTGTGCACCAGTACACATCGTCATCACGGATGTCGAAGATCCACTGGAAGGTGAGATGAGCCCAGAGGTTGTATCCAGCCGTGGTGTGCACCACACCCTTGGGCTTACCGGTGGAGCCTGAGGTGTAGAGCACGAACAGCCGGTCCTCACTGGCCATCGGCTCTGCAGGGCAATCGCTGCTCTGGGGATCCACAAGGTCGTGCCACCACTGATCCCGTCCCGCCACCATCTCCACGGGCTGCTTGGTGCGCTGCACCACCAGAACACCGGTCACCGAGGGACAGGCACCCTCCGCTAATGCGGCATCAACGGCCGGTTTGAGCGAAACGGGCTTGTCTTTCCTGAATCCACCATCGGCGGTGATCACGGCCTTGGCCTCGCCGTCAATGAGACGATCGCGCAGGGCTTCGGCCGAGAAGCCACCGAACACAACGGAATGGGGAGCGCCGATGCGAGCACAGGCGAGCATCGCGATGGCAGCCTCTGGAATCATCGGCATGTACAGGGCCACAAGGTCGCCTTTGCCGATACCCATGGCCTTGAGCGCATTGGCGGCTTTGCAGACCTCCGCATGGAGCTCCCGATAGGTGAAGCGGCGCACGTCTCCGGGTTCTCCTTCCCAGATCAACGCGATCTTCTCGGCCTTGGCCCCATCCAGATGTCGGTCGAGGCAGTTGTACGAGAGGTTGGTGGTCCCTCCCTCGAACCAGCGGGCGAAGGGAGGTTCCGACCAGTCGAGAACGGTATTGAACGGCTCGAACCAGTGCAGCTCACGACGGGCTGCGTCACCCCAGAAACCATCGGGGTTGGTTGTCGCCGCCGCCGCCATCGCCCGGTAGGTCTCCAGGCTGCCGATGCGCGCTTTGGCGGAGGTGTCTGCTGGCGGCTCGAACACCCGCTGCTCCTGCAGGACACTTTCGATCGACGTATTGGACTCGGTCACAGCAGACGGGCCAAAGACAGTTGTTGCAAGGGTAAGGAGGAGTGGAACGACCGTTCCACGACCCGTATCAATCCGTCGGACAGACGGTGAACCGCAGCGAGCTTGACTGGAAGGTGCCGAACCTCTGGATGGCGTGTCCGCTCTCCCCGCCGCCTGCCTGTTCGATCTGGATGGATTGCTGCTCGACACCGAGCCGTTGCACAGCCGCGGCTGGTCTGAAGCCGCAACCCACTTCGGAGCGGAGCTCAGCGGCGACCAGTTGTTGCAGCTCAAGGGTCGCCGACGTCTCGATTGCGCTGCCCTGGTGAGCAGCTGGCTGCCGCTTCCGGTGGAGTCAGACGCATTGCTTGCGGTTCAGCAGCCGATTGTGCGAGCCCTGCTTCCCCACGCCAAAGCGATGCCCTGCGCGCAACAGCTGGTGGAGCACTGCGATGCCAGGGGGATTCCGATGGCCTTGGTGACCAGCAGCAGCCTCGAAGCCGTGACCTTCAAAGCTTTACCCCATCCCTGGCTGAAGCGAATCACGGAACGGGTCTACGGCGATGATCCTGAGCTGGAGGCCGGCAAGCCGGACCCTGCCCCCTTCCTGCTCGCCGCACATCGGCTGGGACTGGATCCCAACAGGTGTTGGGCCCTCGAGGATTCCCAGGCCGGCGCAGCGTCAGCGTTGGCGGCGGGCTGCCGGGTCTGGGTGCTGAACGAACAAAGGCCCACAGAACCCAGGGATGTGAACCCAAGGCACATCAACAGCTTGGAGGTCGTTCTGGATCAGCTGCTCAGTACAGACGACTGAGCACGAAATCGGGCAGCTCCAGCAATGCCCGCTTGCAGGCGGAATCCTTCATCCAGCCGATGGAATCGCGGGATTCGCGGGCAAAGATTTCTGCAAGCTCACGGGTGCGTGGGATGGCGCGGGAAGAGCGCACCATCTCAAGGGCATGGTCGAGGTCACCGGGCTCAGCGAATTCGCGGGAGATCAAGGCCTGAAGCCCTGGATGCTCCTCCATGGCGTAGAAGGTCGGAGCCGTGAGGTAGCCGCTGGCGAGATCACTGGCAGCCGGCTTGCCGAGTTGTTGGTCGCTGCCTGTGAAATCGAGGATGTCGTCCACAACCTGGAAGGCCAGACCCAGCTGACGACCGAAGCGATAGAGGCCATCAAGCTCCGTCGAGGAGCAATCGCTGAGAACACCAGCAGCCCGTGCGCTGTTGGCGATCAACGATGCAGTTTTGCAGTAACTCTTTTCCAGGTAGGTCTCAAAGGTCTGGGCAGTGTCGAAACGGAAAAGACCCTGCTTCACCTCACCATCAGCCAGATCCATGATCACGCGGCTGAGCAACTTCACCACCTCGAGGTCATCCAGGTTGGCCAGATGCCAGCTGGCCTGAGCAAACAGAAAATCACCGGCCAGAACGGCCACCCGAGCATCAAAACGGCTGTGGACGGTGTCGACCCCACGGCGGGTGGAAGCCTCGTCCACAACATCATCGTGAACAAGAGAAGCGGTATGGATCATCTCCGTGATCTCCGCCAGTCGGCGATGCCTGGGGGTCAGCTGACCGTCTTCGGCCAGAGCCCTTGATAGCAGCAGAACAATGCCGGGACGCAAGCGCTTTCCACCGGCGCTGAACAGGTGCTCGGCAGCGGCCTGAAGAATGGGATGACCGGCGCCGATGAGGCTGCGCAGGTCTCCGAGCAGGGTCTCAAGATCGGTTTCGACCGGTTGCAGCAGCTCGGTGACGGTGATCATGAACCCTCTCGGCGCCGCGATCCTAATGGTGATGGCCTCAGCTCTGCAGCCGTTGCAGATGAACCTCAGGGCGGGCCCCAAGCCAGGGGGTGGCGCGGTTGGCAAAACCATCAGGATCCGCCGTGACGCAAAAGCGGCATTGCCCAAGCTCAAGGGTGTCGCCGGTGGAGGCATCGGGAACCCCCAGAACCGCATCCAACTGGCGGGCCACCCCGAGCGCGGGGTCAATCAGCTGGATGGCATCGGGCAGCAACTGCTTCAACAGTGGAATCAGCAACGGGTAATGGGTGCAGCCGAGAACAATCGTCTCCACCGACGCCGCCAGCAACGGATCGAGATAGGACCTGGCCACCTGTCTCAACTCATCACTGCTGCAGTCCCCGGCTTCGATCAAGGGAACGAAGGCCGGACAGGCCTGCTCCACAACAAGAGCTCCAGGATGAAGGGCTTCGATGCTGGCGCTATAGGCCTCTGAGGCCACCGTGGCGGGTGTCGCCAGCACCCCCACCCGTCGGGTTTCCACCATGGCCGCCGCCGCACCGATCAACCCGATCACCGGGCCACCGGCCTGTCCCTCGGCCACATCCCGTGCCAAGGCATTGGTGGTGTTGCAGGCCATGACGACCGTCGACACCTGCTGATCGCGCAACCAGCCGACCACTTCAGCGGCGATGCGGCGAATCTCCGCCGGCGGGCGGTTGCCGTAGGGGACCCGGGCCGTATCCCCCAGATACACACAGGAGACGGAGCCATGGCGTTCCAGCACCCGGCGCAGCACGGTCAACCCCCCCACACCGCTGTCGAAGAAACCAAGACGCGTACTCATCACACATCCTGGCGCAGGTAGTTGAGGATCCCCGTCGCCAGAGCCAGGGCCAGGCGCCGCCGATGGTCGGCTCTGGCGAGGCGGGGACCATCGATCGCCCCGGTCACAAAACCCATCTCCACCAACGCAGCCGGCATCACCGTCCTACGGATCACGAAAAAGCGGCCCCGGCGGACCCCTCGGTTCGGGGTTCCAGGAGAGACATCCATCATCTGCTGCTGCAGGTAGCCGGCCAAGCGGCCGGATCGGGGGTCGGAGAAGAAAAAGGTCTCAATGCCGTTCACGTCCTGGCGCCGCATGCTGAGGGCATTGGCATGGATGCTGATGAAAGCGGAGGCGGACGATCGATTTGCCAGGGAGACCCGCGGCGGTAGATCGACATCCACGTCACCCATACGCGTCAGCAACACATCAACGCCGCGGGCCCGCAGCAGAGCCGCCACCTGCAGAGACACATCCAGCACGACATCGGTCTCCCGCAGACCGCCGATGCCGACAGCGCCAGGATCCGGTCCTCCGTGGCCAGGGTCGATGACGACTTTGTAGCGGTCGCGAGCCACGGTGGGCAGCCCGGATGGATCCACCGGCGTGCGACTTGGTGCAAAGCGGCCGGGGGGTCGCCAGGCCGTGGCTCGGCCGGTGAGGTCCCCTTCACCCAGATCATCCAGCCCCCGGGTCGGCAAGCCGGTGAAGGTCAGCTCCCAGCGATCGGGGGCTGTCCCCCTCAGCTTCAGCTGATTGGGATCGAGTTCGACACCGGGCCGGAACTCCACCACCAACCGCGTGGCCCCAGGCCTGGGCTTCCCCAGGCGGATCTCCTTGACCGCGCCGCGACCCGTCAGTCGACGGGGGAAGCGCAGCTCACCGGGGAAGTCGATCCAGACACGGGTGCCACGGCCGTCGCTGGCATCCTGAAAAAAAGCCTGCAACCTGGCATTGCGGCTGGTCCGCAACTGCAGGGTGCCATTTTCAGTGAGCGCCCATGCCGCCAGGGCACTGGCCGCCTGAGCCGGCAACGACGGCAGCAGCAGACAGAGCTGCAAGGCCACTGCCGCAAGACAGCGCCATCGGCGGGGTGTTGCCGCAGGCATCGACGTCAGAACAGTGCCGGCCTGCGGTGACGCAGGCTGGGCATCTGGTCCCGGACGTGGCCCTGATGCGCCGTGTTGACGGGGGCAATTGCGGCTCCGGGCAACACGCCCGCATCGGCCAGCACCGTGCCCCAGGGATCAATCACCATGGCGTGACCATGGGTTTGACGACGCCCGTAGTGCAATCCGGTCTGCGCGGGAGCCAGCACATAGGCGGTGTTCTCGATGGCCCTGGCCTGAAGCAGCACTTGCCAGTGGTCCTTGCCGGTGAAGGCGGTGAAGGCAGCTGGAATCATCAGCAGATCGGCGCCGGCACCGATGAGATGTCTGTAGAGCTCAGGAAAACGAACGTCGTAGCAAATGGACAGCCCCACCTTGCAAAGACCGGGAACGTCGACCACAGGGGGCAACGTCTGGCCCGCATTCACCGTTGCCGACTCGCAGTAGGTGTTCCCGTCGGGCAGATCAACATCAAACAGATGGATCTTGTCGTAGCGGGCGAGCAGCTGACCATCCCGGTCCACCAGTTCCGCCCTGTTCAGGGTTCTGGAGCCATCGCCCACCGGTGCCGGGAAGCCTCCGCCCAGCAGCACCACCTGGTAGCGCCGCGCCATCGTTACCAGAAAGCGGCTGCAACGCTCAGCGAGGTCGGACGCCAGCTCAAGTCGGCGGCTGTCCTCGCCCATGAACGCGAAGTTCTCGGGTAGTCCCACCAGATCCGCACCACGACGAGCCGCCAGATCGATCTGCTCCTCGGCGGCATTGAAATTGCGATCCGGGTCCTGGCTGCTCGTGAGCTGCACGGCAGCCGCCAGGAAGTCGTTCACGGGATCTGGAGATTGAGTCGGACTTTAGGGGCGTTCAGATCGCCTGCAGCACTCCTGGCGACTGTTGCGTGGGAACGACATCCAACTGATCCAGACCGGCACAGCAGCGGAAGTCGTCTTCATGGTCGCCGAGCCGGATCAACCGCTGCCCATGACTGGCCGTGCGCAGACAGGCTTCCGGATCGTGACGCCACTGCTGCCAGAGGGCCACCGCTGCTGTGGCCTCGTCGTTGGCGACCGTCACCGCTTCATCCAGTTCCTGCAGCCGTGCCGTCAGAGCTCCGGCGGCCAGGGAATCTTCGAGGGAATAGGTGCCTTCCCAACCGCTGCCCACAATCGCCACGGTTTTGGGTGACTCCTTCAGAAGTCGCTGGGCGACCGCGTCTCGGTTCGGCAGAGAAGCGGTGAGCAGCAACGGCACTTGACGGACCCGATCCAGGGCGCGGGTGCCGTTGGTGGTGCTCATGAACAGGCGTTTGCCGGCAACGGTGGCGGGGACGACGGCCACAGGGGAGTTGCCGAGGTCGAAGCCCGCCAGGGTCTGGCCCCCTCGTTCGCCCAGCAGAAGGCGGCGGTCGGCCGGCCAGGCCTCAGCGGCTGCCCGCAGATCGTCGAGGTCGGCGAAGGCCTGCACCGCTTCCGCTCCGTGATGCAGCGCCCAGGCGATGGTGGTGGTGGCGCGCAGCACATCGATCACCACCGCCGCATCGGGGCTGGCATCGGCCGGCATCTGCGCCGGAACGTGGAAATAGGAAATCTGCATGGCCACGCTCATCATCGGCGTGCGACACAGTACCGAGATCGCCTGTGATCCCCTCGTCGCCTCCATGGCCCTGTTCCGATCTGGCCCGGCCACCCGCGACCTGCGCGGATTCCTTGAACTGCTGGATCAGCGCGGACAGCTGAAGCGGATCACGGCTCCCGTCGACCCTGATCTTGAGCTGGCGGCCATCGCCGACCGCGTGCTGTCCCAGGGCGGACCCGCCCTGTTGTTCGAGAACGTCATCGGATCATCCATGCCGGTGGCGGTGAACACCCTGGGCACCGTCGAACGCGTGGTCTGGAGCATGGGCCTTGAGCGGGCCGAGCAGCTGGAGGAGCTTGGATCCAGGCTGGCCCTCCTGCAGCAACCCCGCCCTCCCAAGGGACTCAGCGAAACCAAGCAATTTGCCCGGGTGTTCTGGGATCTGGTCAAAGCAAAACCGGACCGCGACCTCACCCCCCCCTGCCGGCAGCAGATCTTCAAAGGCGATGCCGTCAATCTCGACAACATCCCGTTGATTCGTCCCTGGCCAGGGGACGCTGGCGGCGTCATCACGCTTGGGTTGGTGATCACCAAGGATCCGGAAACCGGCGTTCCGAATGTGGGCGTCTACCGGCTCCAGAGGCAGTCGGTGAACACGATGACCGTGCATTGGCTCAGCGTGCGGGGCGGTGCCCGTCACCTGCGAAAGGCAGCCGCCATGGGCAAAAAACTTGAGGTTGCGGTGGCCATCGGCGTGCACCCGCTGCTGGTGATGGCGGCCGCCACCCCGATTCCCGTTCAACTGAGTGAATGGCTGTTTGCCGGGATTTACGCCGGCGAGGGCGTGCGTCTCACCCCCTGCAAGACCATCGACCTGCAAGTACCCAGCCACAGCGAAGTGGTGCTGGAGGGAACGATCACCCCGGGTGAGGTGCTGCCCGACGGCCCCTTCGGCGATCACATGGGGTTTTACGGGGGCGTGGAGGACTCTCCGCTGGTGCGCTTCCACTGCATGACCCAGCGTCGGGATCCGGTGTTCCTCACCACCTTCAGCGGCAGGCCACCAAAGGAAGAGGCGATGCTGGCCATCGCTCTGAACCGGATCTACACCCCGATCCTGCGGCAGCAGATCCCGGAGATCACGGACTTCTTCCTGCCGATGGAAGCCCTCAGCTACAAGCTGGCGGTGATCTCCATCGACAAGGCGTATCCGGGCCAGGCCAAGCGCGCGGCCATGGCCTTCTGGAGTGCCCTGCCCCAGTTCACTTACACCAAGTTCGTGGTGGTGGTGGACAGCCACATCAATGTGCGCGACCCGCGCCAGGTGGTGTGGGCGATCGCGGCGCAGGTGGACCCCCAGAGGGACCTGTTCACCCTGGCGGACACCCCCTTCGACAGCCTTGATTTCGCCAGTGAGCAACTGGGACTCGGCGGCCGACTGGCCATTGACGCCACCACCAAGGTGGGTCCTGAGAAGAACCACGAATGGGGGGAACCGCTGAGCCGACCAGCGGACCTGGAGGCACGGGTGTCGGCGCGCTGGTCCGAACTGGGACTGGATGATCTCGGGGATGACGAGCCCGATCCCAGCCTGTTCGGCTACGCCCTGGATCGCCTGATCCAGGGCCTGAAGACCAGCCCATAGGATCGGCCCAACAACGGATCCGTCTTGAGCGCCACCGGCCACTCTCATTCTCCCCGTGAGCTCAAGGCTGGCGGATCACTGTCCGGTCGCGTGAAAGTGCCGGGAGACAAATCAATCTCCCATCGCTCCCTGCTCTTCGGTGCCATCGCGGAGGGCACCACCACCATTGATGGCTTGCTGCCAGCGGAGGATCCCATCAGCACCGCCGCTTGCCTGAGGGCGATGGGGGTCCGCATCAGCCCGATCGAAGCCGGCGGTCTCGTCACCGTTGAAGGAGTCGGCCTGGATGGACTGCAGGAACCGGCTGAAGTTCTCGATTGCGGCAACTCCGGCACCACCATGCGGTTGATGCTGGGGTTACTGGCGGGTCGGGCAGGACGTCACTTCGTCCTGGATGGCGATGCCTCGCTTCGTAGACGACCCATGCGCAGGGTCGGTCAGCCCCTGGCCTCGATGGGAGCTGATGTTCGGGGCCGTGATGGTGGCAATCTCGCCCCCTTGGCGGTGCAGGGGCAAAGCCTGCGGGGAACGGTGATCGGAACACCGGTGGCCAGTGCCCAGGTGAAATCAGCCCTGCTGCTGGCGGCCCTGACCGCCGACGGAACCACCACCGTGATCGAGCCCGCCCAGTCCCGCGACCACAGCGAGCGGATGTTGCGGGCCTTTGGTGCCGATCTGGAGGTAGGAGGCGAGATGGGTCGTCACATCACCGTTCGCCCTGGCAACGCCATGCAGGGACAACAGGTCGTCGTCCCGGGGGACATCAGTTCCGCTGCCTTCTGGCTGGTGGCCGGTGCCTTGGTGCCCGGCGCGGATATCACCGTTGAAAACGTCGGTCTCAATCCCACCCGCACGGGGATTCTCGAAGTGCTGGAGCAGATGGAGGCGTCGCTCGAGGTACTGAACCGCCGCGATGTAGCGGGCGAACCGGTGGGGGACCTGCGGATCACCCATGGACCGCTGAAGCCCTTTGCCTTCGGCGAAGAGATCATGCCGCGTCTCGTCGATGAAGTTCCGATCCTCAGCGTTGCCGCCTGCTTCTGCGATGGGGAAAGCCGGATCAGCGGCGCTTCTGAATTGCGCGTTAAAGAGACGGATCGTCTGGCGGTGATGGCGCGCCAGCTCAAGGCCATGGGAGCCGACATCGACGAGCACGACGACGGCATGACCATCCGCGGCGGACGGCCACTGAAAGGCGCTGCTCTTGACAGTGAAACGGACCACCGGGTGGCCATGAGCCTGGCGGTGGCCTCCCTGCTGGCCGCAGGGGATTCCACCCTGCAGCGCAGCGATGCGGCAGCCGTGAGCTACCCCAGCTTCTGGGACGACCTTGACCGGCTCCGCTGCTGACGCCGACGGCCTGCGGCCCTACCCCACGGCCGACGGCAGTTTCAGTCTGGAAAGCGCACGGTTCGGAGAGGCCTTCCACAATTCCGCCGGTGCCCTGAATGAAGCGCGGGCGAAGTTCTCGAGGCCCGCTGAGCTCGACCGCTTCCGAAGGTCCGATCGTCTCAGGATCCTCGATGTCTGCGTCGGCCTCGGCTACAACACAGCGGTCATCCTGGAAGACCTGCCCGAGCAAGCCCCAGCCATGGAGTGGTGGGGACTGGAGCTGGATCGTCGCCCCCTGCAACTGGCCCTGGAACAACCGACATTCCGCGGCCTCTGGAGTGCGGAGGTGCTTCAGCGGCTGGAGGCGATCCACACCAGCGATGGCTGGAATGACCCACCGAACATTGGACATCAGCTCTGGGGAGATGCCAGAGCGACCCTGGCAACAATCCCTGAACCACAGAGATTTGACCTGATCCTGCAGGACGCGTTTTCCCCCCAACGCTGCCCGGAGCTATGGACGGAGGACTTCCTCGCGGGCCTGTCGCAGCGGTTGGCAGCAGGGGGAAGGCTGCTCACTTACAGCCGCTCGGCGGCGGTGCGGGCCAGCCTTCAGCGAGCCGGACTCCAGCTGTACTCGCTGCTGCCGGCCCCGGGGGAACGGATCGGCTGGAGCAGCGGCACGATGGCCACTCCAGCAGACTCAGGCACTCCTCTGGAGGGCCCAGGTTGGCGCCCCCTCTCGGCGATGGAGTGGCAACACCTACAGACGCGGGCGGCCGTGCCGTTTCGAGATCCCCAGGGCAACGCCACAGCAGACGCCATCCTTGAGCGACGCCGAGTTGAACAGGAGCATTGCGGCTATGAGCCTACCAATGCCTGGCAAAGGCGCTGGAAGAATCGCTACGAAGAATCAATCCAATCCTAAAAACTATCCGAGCAATAAATCCACCCTTTGCTCATTGCCACTCATAAGTGACAAGTTTTCGATCGAGCCAGTCTGATTTTCAAACTTCAGCAACAAATCAGAGCTACCCCCTTGAACAAACAAATATCCAGCATTGGAATCAATATCTTTAAACACCACGCATTCACCAACAGTGCTCAATTGTGCATCCAGGATTGACACTCTTTCGCCTATAGAGTCCAAAGCCGAAAAGGTAGCAACCCCAGCAGAAACATTCAGCCGATCACCAGAACTTGCGGCTGCAGGGAAAGGCACAAGAGCATCAGGCAAATTCACAGCAAATTTTGTACCGGACAACAGCCCAGTTTCGCTATTGCTATAAAGATACAAATCTGGATTCTCTACATTTGAGTCATTAAGCGAGTCGATACAAATAATAAAACCCACGCCGTTTTGGGCTGCAGCGGAAATATTCGCAACATCAAAGTGCACCGTATCTGACCCCAATCCACCCACAACCGTGCTCAAACTATTAACAATATCCTGATCAAAAATTAACGAAATTGAATCAGAGCCATTCCCTCCATGAACAAGACCATGAGATGTGAAGGCTGAAAGGATAGAGATAGAATCTTTACCAGCCCCACCGAGCACACTCAAACCGTTATCCGCTTCGAAAACAGCGGACAATACAATTGAGTCAGCTCCAGCTAAACCAGCAATTTTCGAATTGCCCAGAACTGAACCTGATACCTCAATAGTATCCCGACCGCCTCCACCCAAAACGGTAAGATTTTATGAAGTAAGAATCAAATCAATTTTATCATCACCCGAAGCACCTGACGCATCCCCATGAATATACAAATTCGAGACAGATGTGCTATTTTCAGAGAAATCAAATCACCACCACCACCAGCAATTGTCAACTTGTCTAGATCACTTGCCGAACCATTTGAATCAGCAATAGTCAAAGTATCTTTTCCAGCGCCCATAAGAATCTGAGTCGATTCTGCTGTCAACTTACTTCCTGTTTCAGTCGAGATAATATCCGCACCTGCACCCGCCCTAACATTTGAGAGATTCGAAGACTTTGCATGTATTACATCACTTCCATATCCACCATAAACAGTTATAGCGGTAACATTTGAATCCAAAATTCTATAACGTCTGAACCAGCACCACCATTTACAATAGAACTCTTTAAGGTAATACCGCTGACAACAAATTTATCTGGACCACCTTGCAATTGAACATTGAAATCAATTGCAGAAAGTATACCAACAGAGAATTAGACACTGTCAGAGCCAGCTTCGGCAAGGAATTTAGAGGAATGAGCAAAACCAGAAGGAATAATCAACAGATCATCCTGCTGCGTACCAGTCACAACTGAGCCTGTAGTCGGAAGACGTAAAGTTGCCATCGCAAATGATCTACTCTTAACGTGGAATCTCGCTAATACTGATTGCGAGTTTTCAAAACGTCAACCGAACGCCGTTCCACTCATCTCAAACTTGACTCATGATCCTGACATGATCATCTAAAGAAAGGTAGATTCCTTTCCTTGCTGTTCACTCCTAATGCTTGCCGTCGCCGTTCTGGCCGCTGGAAAGGGCACCCGGATGAAGAGCGCTCTGCCCAAGGTGCTGCAACCCCTGGCCGGCGCCACCCTCGTGGAACGGGTGCTCGCCAGTGCCGCCAACCTTCAGCCGGAACGATGCCTGCTGATCGTGGGGCATCAGGCCGAACGGGTGGAGGAGCAGCTCTCAGCCATCGGCGGACTGGAATTAGTGCTGCAGCAGCCCCAGAACGGCACCGGCCATGCAGTTCAGCAGTTGCTGCCGGTGATGGAGGGGTTCGAGGGTGAACTTCTGGTGCTCAACGGCGACGTTCCCCTGCTGCGGGCGGAGACGATTGATTCCCTGGTGAGCGGTCACAGACGCAGCGGGGCGGATGTGACCCTGCTGACAGCTCGGCTGGAGGACCCGACGGGGTATGGACGGGTGTTTGCCGATGCCGAGGGCAAGGTGAGCGGCATCGTTGAGCACCGCGACTGCTCCGAGGAGCAGCGGGGCAACAATCTCACCAACGCGGGCATCTACTGCTTCAACTGGCGGGCCCTGGCGGAGGTGCTGCCGAAGCTGAGCTCGGACAACGATCAGGGGGAGCTCTACCTGACGGACACCGTGGCGATGCTGCCGCTGGCCATGCATGTGGAAGTCGCCGATCCCGATGAGGTGAACGGCATCAACAACCGCAAGCAGCTGGCCCAGTGCGAAGCGGTGTTGCAGCAGCGCCTGCGGGACCACTGGATGGCGGAGGGCGTCACCTTCGTCGATCCAGGCAGCTGCACCCTCAGCGAGAACTGCCGATTCGGTCGCGATGTGGTGATCGAACCGCAAACCCATCTGCGCGGTGTTTGCCGGATCGGCGACAACTGCCGCCTTGGACCCGGCAGCCTGCTGGAGGATGCAGAGCTCGGCAACAACGTCACCGTGCTGCAGTCCGTCATTCGGGAGGCAACGGTGGGGAACGGTGTCGCCATCGGCCCTTTTGCGCACCTGCGCCCCGCCGCGGATGTCGGCGATGGTTGCCGGATCGGCAACTTCGTGGAGGTGAAGAAGAGTCAGCTGGGGGCTGGCACCAAGGTGAACCACCTCAGCTACATCGGCGACGCCAGCCTCGGGCAGAACGTCAATGTGGGAGCCGGCACGATCACCGCCAATTACGACGGGGTGCGCAAGCACCGCACGGTGATCGGCGATGGCAGCAAGACCGGTGCCAATTCGGTGCTGGTGGCCCCGGTGAACCTGGGGGCCAAGGTGACGGTTGGTGCTGGTTCGACGATCACCAAGGATGTGCCCGATGGTGCCCTGGCCATCGGTCGCGCCCGGCAGATGAGCAAGGAGGGTTGGGCGGACCGTTCGGCCTAAACCGCAGGCAGCAGGGGGATCAACCGCTCGAGTGCGACGCCGCGGCTGGCCTTGAGCAGCACCACATCGCCGGCCTGCAGCCATTGCCCCAGTGGGACAGCGGCTTGTTCAGGGGTTACCACCAGGGAAAGGCAATCCAGACCGGCAGCAACCTCCGCCATGGCCTGACCCTCCTCACCGCCATCCACCAGTACCAGACCATCCAGCTTCAATGCGGCGGCCCTGGCCGCCACCTGCTGATGGAGGGCAACGCTGCGATCCCCCAGCTCCAACATCGTGCCCAGCACGGCGAAGCGCCGGCCCGGCTGATCAGCGAGAAGGTCCAGAGCCGCCAGCACCGCCTCGGGTGAAGCGTTGTAGGTCTCATCCAGCAGGGTGAGTCCGCCCTGTTGCAGGCATCGATTGCGACCGCCGGGAACATCCACCTGCAGCTGCGCTGCGGTGGCCAGCTCAACCCCCAGATGGGACCCCACTGCCAGGGCCAGCAGCAGATTGCGGGCGTTATGACGACCCTCCAGCGGCAGGGGAATCGAAACGTCGTCCACGAGGAGGTGATCACCCTGGACGACGCCGATCAGGTCGGCAGTGATGTCCGGATCATCCTCCAAGCACACCCGCAGCACCCGTCCCGACCAGACGGACGCGAGAGACTGCTCCAGTAAAGGATCGCCGGCGGGGATCACCACCACCCCCTGCGGATTGAGGGCGGCCGTGATCTCACACTTGGCAGCGGCGATGGCCTCGCGGCTTCCGAGACGACCGATATGGGCGGTACCGATGTTGGTGATCACCGCCACATCCGGTTCGGTGCAGCGGGACAACCGGGCGATCTCGCCCGGCCCCCGCATGCCCATCTCGATCACCACCGCAGCATCACCCGCCCCCGTTCCCAGCACGGTGAGGGGGACGCCAACGTCGTTGTTGTTGTTGCCCTCACTGGCCTGGATGGCTCCGAGCGGTGCCAGAACCGACCGAATCAATTCACGGGTCGTGGTTTTGCCGGCGGAACCGGTCACCGCCACCAGGGGCAGCCCCAGCGACCGGCGATGCCACAACGCCAGCTGCTGATAGGCCACCAGGGTGTCATCCACCCGCCAATGCAGCAGCCCATCGGGCATGGCGCCTGTCCAGCCCATCGACACCACGGCCCCCTGGGCGCCCAACAGCGGGAGCTGCTCCAGGAAACGGTGACCATCGAAGCGTTCCCCCACAAGGGGAACAAAGAAATCGCCAGCCGTCAGACGGCGGCTGTCGGTGCAGACCGGCCCCAGTGTCTGCTGTGGATTCGCCACAGCACCATCCGGTTTCCCCCAACGATCAATCAGCTGCTGGATCCGCAGAGTCATGCCGGCGCTGGAGTGTTGAACAGGATCATGCCGCTGCCGACCTGAGCTGACCTCCCGATCAACTGATCGTCGCGATCCAGCAAGCGCAACGCGCCGTAGCCCTGATCCGTCGAGCGGTCCTGCCAGGCCTGCGCCAGCTCCTGGCGGCGGGCATCCGTCAGCTCCCACCAGCTTTCGGCCAGGCGAAGCAGCAGGCGGTTGTTCACCGCATCGGGCTGGGCCGCCAGCAACAGATCCTCTGGAGCCGAACCGTCCAGAAACAGCTCCAGCAACGGATCGATGCGCAGCGGTGGCGGCGTCGGCTCTGGCTCAGGAAGGATCACCTCGGGCTCCTCCACGGGGATCGGATCAGGGGCCGGAAGTTCGCGGATCGCCACCGGGGGTGGCGGAGGTGGACTGGCCTGCTGCCTTGAGCTGCCTTTGATCACAACCCCTGCAGACACCATGGTAGCCAACACCAGGGCCACGACGGCAGGCCAGAACCAGGCCGCCAGTCCATCGGGCCAGAACCCCGGGATGGGGAGGTCCCCCTCGCCGTTGCGACGCCAGAGCTCCCGACCACGCAACCCCAGATCAGCCCAGAGAGCCCGAAGGTTGCGGGCGAACTCCTTCCAGGGGCTGACGTAGGGCGCCGGGAGGTTGGGCAAGATCAGCCGGCCCTGCGGCCGAAGAGACGGTTGAGGGGATTGCGGCTCGGGCCAGACGGTGCGGAGACCGCTGCGGGAGCCACAGTCAGTCCATCATCCTCAGGGCGGGAGGGATCCGCCGCCTGTCCTTGGGAGAAGTGTTCCACCATCGCAGCATCGGGGGTGGGTTCCTTCAGACCGCAGACATCGCGGTACATGACGTCGTAATCGATGGCGGAGCGGTCCCAGCTGTAGTCCTGCTGCATGCCGCGCTTCTGCAACGCCTGCCAGCTGTCGCGATGGCGATAGGCCTCCCAGGCCCGCACCAGGGCGGTGTAGAAGTCCACCGGCTCGAAGCGATCGAAGCAGAAACCGGTCCCGCTGGCATCGGCGGGGCTGTGGGGAGGAACGGTGTCCACCAGGCCGCCCACCTTGCGCACCACGGGAACGGAGCCGTAGCGCATGGCATACAACTGGCTGATGCCACAGGGCTCGAAGCGGCTGGGCATCAGGAAGGCGTCACTGCCGGCGTAGATCAGGCGGGAGAGGTCGTCGTCGTAGGTGAGGAAGACAGCGCAACGGCCGGCATGGCGGGAGGCCAACTGCCACAGGCCGGATTCCAGACCACGGTCGCCGGTGCCGAGCACCACGATCTGCGTGTCGGTGTAAGCCAGCACGCGGTCTGCCACCTGCAGAAGCAGATCAACACCCTTCTGATCCACCAGTCGGCTCACCATGCCGAGCACAAAGGCGTCATCACGAACCTGCAGGCCCATGCGCTCCTGCAGCACCCGCTTGCAGACCGCTTTACCGGAGAGGTCATCGGCACTGAAGGTGGCCGGCAGAGCCCGGTCGATCTGGGGGTTCCAGGCGTCGAGGTCGATGCCGTTGAGGATGCCGCGCAGCTTGCCGGAGACGAAATTGAGCAACCCGTCCAGCTTTTCGCCGTACTCCGCCGTGCGGATTTCCTCGGCGTAGGTGGGGGACACGGCGTTGACCCGATCGGCGTAGAGCAGGGCTGCGGCCATGGTGTGGTCACCCTGCATGTACCAGGGGCACCAGGTGATGCGGTCCAGCTTCCAGCGCCAGGGGCCCTGGTACTTGAGGTTGTGGATGGTGAAGACCGTGCTGATCTCGGGGTCCTGGTGCATCCAGACCGGGATCATGCCGGTGTGCCAGTCGTGGCAGTGAAGAACATTCGGTTTCCAGACGTTCCAGGCGAATTCAGCGGCGGCACTGGCGAAGAAGGTGAAGCGCCAGTCCTCGTCTTCACCGCCGTAGATCCGCTCGGGATCGAACACCGGATGGCCCACCAGGTAGATGGTCATCCCATTGCCGGGATGCTTGGTCTCGTAAACCGCAAATTCCGTCCCCATCGTCCGGGCGCGCCAGATGGGTTCTTCGGAGATCGTCAGCTTGCTCCAGAGCTTGGAGTAGCCGGGCATGATCAGCCGCACGTCATGGTCAAGCCGAGCCAGAGCCGGCGGCAGGGATCCGACCACATCCCCCATGCCACCGACCTTGATCATCGGGGCGCATTCCGCGGCAGCGAAGAGGATGCGCATGGATGAAATCGGCGTTGGCGCGGCGACTTTAAGGGGAATTCGTCGATCTGCCGGCTCAGGGCAGCACCGTCACGGGCGTGCCGATCGTCACCTGCCCGTAGAGGCTGCTCACGTCCTCGTTGTAGAGACGCACACAGCCATGGGAAATGGCCCGGCCCACGGTCCAGCGATGGGGGGTGCCATGGAAGCCAGTGGTGGTGCAACCGTTGATCGTGATCCACTGATCGCCGTCATGGGCATCGCGGCCAAGACAGTCGCGATGGAAGGCCATCCAGTGGCTGCCGAGGGGGTTGTCCGGCCCCTGCTCCTCCACCCGCTCACCGGTGACGGGATGCACCCAGACGGGGCGATCGATTTTCTGAAACACCGCAAAACTGCCGGTGGGGGTCTCCCACCCGGGCATGCCGGTGGCCACGGGAAAGGCGAGACGCAAATCTCCGTTTTCAAGCAGCAGCAGACGCCGCCGCCCCCGCAGCAGAACGATGTGGCGATCCTGCTGATCACGCAGTTCCGCCGGCAGCGACGCCAGGGCTTCCATCACCGAATCCATCGAGGCCGCCTGCAGCAGGGGCAAGGGTTCTGGGAGGGTGACCGGAAGCATTAGCTCAAGGTAGCCAGCCGGTTTCAGAGAAGTCAGGGGGGCGCTTCTCGAGGAAGGCGTTGCGGCCCTCCAGCGCCTCATCGGTTCGATAAAACAGATGGGTCGCGTTACCGGCCAGCTCCTGGATGCCGGCCAGCCCATCGGTCTCCGCGTTGAACGCCGCCTTGAGGCAACGGATCGCCGTCGGACTGTGCTGCAACACCTCCCGGGCCCAGCGCACCCCCTCGGCCTCCAGTTGATCCAGGGGGACCACGCCATTGACCAACCCCATCCGCAGGGCCTCGTCCGCGCCGTAACGCCGGCAAAGGAACCAGATCTCCCGCGCTTTGCGCTGCCCCACCACCCTGGCGAGATAGCCGGCTCCGAACCCGCCGTCAAAACTGCCCACCTTGGGGCCGGTCTGCCCGAAGACAGCGTTGTCCGCCGCCAGGCTCAGGTCACAGAGCAGATGCAGCACCTGGCCACCCCCCATGGCGTATCCCGCCACCAGGGCGATCACCACCTTGGGCAGGCTGCGGATGATCCGCTGCAGATCCAGCACATTGAGGCGTGGAAGGCCGTCGTCGCCGACATAGCCGCCGTCACCCCGCACGCTCTGATCACCGCCGGAGCAGAAGGCGTAACCACCATCCGGGGCAGGGCCGACGCCGGTGAACAGCACCACGCCGATCTCGCGGTCATCGCGGATGCGGCTGAAGGCATCGCAGAGCTCCACCACGGTCTGAGGCCGAAAGGCATTGCGCTTGGCGGGGCGGTTGATCGCCACCCGGGCGATGCCCTCGCTGCAGCGGTCCACCAGGATGTCGGTGTAGCTCCCCCAGGGTTGCCACTGGGCTGCGGGGTCACCGGGGAGCACCTGCTGTGACTCGGCCATCAGCTTCAGAGCATCGGCTCTGCATTCTGCGCAGCGGCCCGCAGCTGACTCCGCAGGGAGGCATCGGCCCCTCGGTCCGTCGCCAGCCGCAGCAGTGCCGGCCGCCCCTGGGCCAGTCCCCAGTCGAGGGCAGCGGGCAGGTCCTCCAGGCAGGCCACCTGCCGTCCCTCAATGCCGTGGGCTGCCGCCAGGGCCAGGGGATTGACCCGTTGGGGCATGGCGAAGAGACGGTCGAACTGGCGGGACTCAATCGGCAGCTGCTGGAAGATGCCGCCGCCCTGGTTGTCGATCAGCAGCACCAGCAGGGGTGGATCGCATTGGGCGGCATGGAGCCAGCCATTGCTGTCATGCAGCAGGGCCAGGTCCCCCGTCACCAGCACCAGGGGACCCAGCTCCAGCGCTAGACCCATGGCTAAGGAAAGGGTCCCATCAATGCCGGATGCGCCGCGGAAGCTGTAGCAGCGGCGGTTGTGGGCCTGAAGCCCCCCCCAGACCAGCCAGTCCCGCACGGGGGAGCTGGCCGCCAGCATCACCGGCAGCTTCGGCGGCAGCAGCTTCGGCAACCAATAAGCCAGGGCGGGTTCATTGATGGCCCCCTGCAGAGGCAGTCGCCCCTGCAGCAGCGCTGCCATGTCGGAGTGAAGCGTCGGACGATCCAACGACGGACTTGCAGCGGGGTCCTGCTCCTGTGCCGCCCACCAGGCCGCCAGGCCACCACTCCATTGAGCAGCCATGCCCAGGGGGTCCAGACCGCGCGGCTCCCCTTCGCTGATCAGCAGTTGCGGGCCCGTCTGCCGCTGCAACCAGGCTTCCAACCGCCGACTGGCGGGCAGCGGCCCCAACCGCAGCACCTGGCTGTTCGAGCTGAGAGGAAGACTGTCGAGCTGCAGTTCCCAGCCCTCCACCTGCCCAGGACAGTCGGCCGGGATCGCCGCCAGCGGATCCGCCAGCAACGGCCAGCCACTGCGGATCAACCACTGCCGAGCAGCCCGCTGATAGGCCTGCAAGGCCGGAGCCAATCCCCGCCAGGGGCCAGCCACCACAACACCTGGGGCCTCGGGATTGAGCCGGGGAACATCTCCTGACGGGCCCTGCACGACAACGGCTGGAGCGGTCAGCGGAGCAGATCCCTGCAGGCCACTCTGGTCAGCGACCGAGGCATGCAGGGGTTCTTCAAAGGGAAGGTTGAGCTGCACCGGCCCTGGGGGATGGCCATGGCAGAAACGCCAGGCCTCCGTGGCCAGATGGCCCAAGGCTTCCGCCGTTTGGCTCGCCAGCCCTGCTGGATCTCCATGGCCCAGCCAACGGCAGACCGGCTGCAGAAACTGCTCCTGATTCACGGTTTGATTGGCACCGCAATTTTTCAACCGGGCGGGGCGATCAGCGGTGAGCAGCAGCAGCGGCTGGGTGGAACGGTCGGCTTCAACGGCTGCCGGCAGCAGGTTGGCGACGGCTGTGCCGGAGGTGGTGACCACCGCCACAGCACGACCACGGGCGGTGGCCATGCCCAGGGCGAGAAAGGCCGCCGACCGTTCATCAATGGCCGTGGTCAACGCCAGATCACCTCGGGCTGCCAACAGCCCGGCAGCAGCCGCCAATGGACCGGAACGGCTGCCCGGACACAGCACCAGCCGCGTCATGCCCTGCTGACGCAGACCGTCCAGCAGCGTCAGGGCCGCCTGCAGATTGGCGCGGGCAGTGGTCAGTGCAGGGGGTCTGGCTGGTGCGATCTTGGGTCAATGACGCCCCCATTCACCACACCCCCCGTCCAGGAGAGCTCCAAAGGGTTCTGGCGGAACCTGATCGTCTGGGCACTGCTGGCGCTCTTACTGCGCTGGGTGGTGGTGGAACCGCGCTGGATCCCATCGGGGTCGATGCTGCCCACCCTGCAGCTGCAGGACCGGATCCTGGTGGAGAAGATCCGACCTCGGCTGACCCGACGCCTGCATCGGCACCTGCAGCGCGGGGATGTGGTGGTGTTTGCACCGCCGCAGCAGCTGGTGGCCGCGGGATACGACCCCAACGCAGCCTTGATCAAACGGGTGGTGGGCTTGCCCGGTGATCAGTTGATGGTGGAGAACGGCGTTCTGCGCCGCAATGGTGAGGAGGTCAAAGAGCCCTGGATCAGCGAAGCCATGGACTACGCCATGGCACCGGTTCAGGTGCCCGAAGATCAGCTCTGGGTGATGGGTGACAACCGCAACGCCAGCCTGGATTCCCATCTGTGGGGACCGTTGCCGGAGCGCAACGTGATCGGAACAGCGATCTGGCGCTATTGGCCGTTGCAGCAGTTCGGTCCCTTACGGATCCCCGCCCCTGCTGATGGCAGTTGATCACGGGTGCTTGCGTTAGGGTCAGGTCCGTGATGTAGATCACAACGGATGTTCAACCCCGAGTTCCTGACCACTGACAGCAACGACGGTCAAGCGGGGAACAGCCTGATCCAGTACCTGCAGGAGCAGACACCGGACACCTTGCAGCGTGTCGCCAAGTCCGCCAGCAACGACATCCAGGACATCATTCGCCACAACGTTCAAGGGTTGCTGGGCATGCTCCCCGGTGAACACTTCGAAGTGAAGGTCACAGCCAACCGCGACAACCTGGCCAACATGCTCGCTTCAGCCATGATGACGGGCTACTTCCTGCGTCAGATGGAGCAGCGCAAGGAGCTGGAAGAGACCTTGTTCGCTGATGAGCAGATGGCCATCGAGCCGGACGACGAACTCAACTTCTGAGACGAGGTTGCTCAGGCACTACGCCGAGATCCAGCAAGCGTTGATCAATCGATCCAAGAAACTCCCAGTTGCTGGTGCTGGGTGCCCAGGGGCGTTCGGTCAGATCCCGAACAAGTGAAGCCAACGTTCCTGTCGTGAAACCGATGGGAGCGCTGTAGTGGGCTGACACCAGCCAGCGCAGATCGCTCCATTGACCCAGCTGCTCCAACCAATCGAGCAGAGATTTCTTGGCACGGGGTAACACCAACCGCTCCAACACCGGCGCCACCTGAATTTTGGGCTCCGCTTCCCTCATCAACTCAGCAGCGGCGGCCTCCCAACCCGGCTTCCACCGAAAGGGATAGAGCCCGAAGTGGGCTTTGGCCGATCGCAGACCGGGGCGAAAGGCATGGCGAAACACCTCCTTGAGGGTTGGCACCTCCAACGGTTCCGGCCGCAGGTAGGAGGCAAACAGCACCAGCCGCGCCCAACCACGTCGACGCGCCTCGGGCGTGTCGTGCAAAGGCTGATCACCCCGCTCGCGGGCGTGGAACAACAGAGGCGTGGGGTCGAGATCAAACAGCGAAGGCGGCTCAACACTGATGCCCACAAGGGCGTCGGTGACCAGCAGAGCGCCTGACGGACGATGAAAACAGGAGATCTCCTGGAAACGACCGACACCAAGGTCGAGGGGTCCCAACGACAACCACTCACAAACATCGCCATGGGGGACGCCATCGTCGAACAAGACCTTGGTGCGGCGTGCCGGAACGCCCAACCAGGCCAGAGGCAACTGCACCGGAAAACTCCACTGACCCGGACACACCCAAATTTCTGCACCCGGGAAGGCGCGGGCCAGGGGGCCGAGGGGCAGCTTGTGCTCCAGACCAGAGGCGGTGGGCAGCACGATCGTGCGCACGGGCCCATGCTGCTGTTCCAGCCCGGCAATGGCTTGGCGAACCTCACCGGTGGGCGGCAGTGGGTTCACCAACATCAAGCCACCGGGCACCTTGGCAACGGTGAGCCGCACCGGAACGGCCACGTAATACACCCCCTGCAGCTGCTCCAGACTCCAGAGCTGGCCAGGGATCAACTCACTGAACACCGTGTGGCGGCGGCCATAGGGATAGAGCGGCAGCAGCGGCCAGAAACCCCAGCGCTGATCCGCAGGATTCACACCAGCTCCAGCCACCACGCTCACCATCAATGCAGCGATTCTGCAGAGGAATGGATCAGGTCAGGGTCAAAACCGGAAACCAGATGGGGCAATCAGCTCAGCCAACACGACACAAACTCACTCCAAAACACCAAACAAGCCGCCTGTGCCAATGCGGTGTGGGTTAGGTCAGACCAGAACAGAGGAGAGCATCTGTGAATGCTCGCCACCGGATCGATTGGTCTGAGACCTGTCCCGAAGCTGGTTCTCAATCGCATCCCAGAACGCAGAACGCTCAGCAAGCACCTGCCTCCTCACGGTCTGCACCGTCTGATGCGCCGCAGGGTCGTTGCCGGCCAGGGTGAGCACCATCGTTTCCGCCAACGGCCCATGGCTGTCGCCATCCAGAACGATGTGGCGCTCGAGGTACCAGCGCAAAGTCGGACAAGGCAGCTCCAGCACGGTCAGGCGATCGAGCAGCCCGCGAAACAGATTGGGAACCAACAGCTCCCGGCCATAGGCAAACGCCGCCGCCAGCGCGTGCACTTCCCCGGAGGCGATCAACGCCTGGGTAGTGCGTAGGAAACGAGCCGATGGCGCTGGAATTTCCGGATGGTGCAAAGCAGAGGCGAGATCACCACACGACGTCAACTCCAACACCGCATCGATGACCGAAGTGTTCGCCTCGATCTCCACCATTGCTCGCCTGTAAATCCCGAAATGGGAGAGATGAAGAGGTCCCCCAAGGCTGCCAGGCAGAAGATCACATTCCTCTTCCGCTACCAAGCTGTTCACCAGGCCAGCAATCTCGGGATGGGTTGGTGGCACCCAGGGAACGCCGGAAGGAGCCAGGTGCTGCTGCAAGGTCTTGAGCAGGAGCATGAAATCCCACACCGCGAACACGTGGTGTTCCATGAACAGCCGCAGGTCCACGATGGAGGTGATTGCCTGCGGCAGTGAGTAGCGGCCTTGCCCCATCAATTCAGAGTCCCAGGTCCGTCAAACCCGGGAAATCGTCCGGACGCGGACCATCCCCCCAGCTGAACAGGCGGTCGCTCTCAGCGATCGGAACATCATTAATACTGGCTTCACGTCTGCGCATCAAGCCGTTCTCGGCAAACTCCCAGTTCTCGTTGCCGTGGGCTCTGAACCACTGGCCCTCGGCGTCATGCCACTCGTACTGAAAGCGCACAGCAATCCGGTTATCGCTACAGGCCCAGACTTCTTTGATCAGTTTGTAATCCAGTTCTTTGGCCCATTTGCGCTGTAGAAAAGCGAGGATTTCAGCGCGGCCGTGAATGAATTCACTGCGATTTCTCCACACGCTGTCTTCGGTGTAAGCCAATGAGACCTTGTCGGGATCCTTACTGTTCCAAGCATTTTCCGCCATGCGCGCTTTCTGGCGAGCCGTTTCCAGGGTGAACGGGGGGAAAGGAGGTTTTCCAGACATAAAAAAGAAATCCGTAAAAATGACAATCAGGAAAGTTGACTGGTCACATGAACCGTGTCATTGGAGCTGTAGCGAGAGACCCATTGGCGCAGAAGAGATTCTTCTTCGTCCGCACGCGTACAGGCAAAGCCAAACCTCGCACGAACGCGCTCTGACGCTGCACGAAGAGCTTCAACTCCGCGCGCCTCAAGCTCAGAAACCAACAGCGAATCGCCAGGTCGGAAATAATCGAGAATCACCGTTGATGGCGAATATAACGTACTGGATTGCCCGTCTGGCCACTCCAGTTGAAAGCGAACTTCAGGCATGGATCGTTGCTTTACTCATCGATTCTGCACGGCAACATTGCTCATGACTGTTTCATCGAACACAGCCAAAACCAGTGAGCGGATCGCCTCCATCCCAGAAATGATGGGTCTCACCTGAATGTTGCAACAGCACGCTGCAATCGCCCATGGCAAAGTGTCCGACACGGCAACAAATCAACGTGGAATCACGTGAGATCAATTGCGTCAAGGCTGCAGTACGCGAAGGGGCGACAGCCAGCAGATATCCGAAGCTCGGGAAGCAGGTCAGCCAAGCTTCGTCGCGGATGTCTTCAGGTCGTTCCACGGCATCCAGGTCAAGGATTAACTGATGACCACACGCCTCGGCAAACATCACAGCGGTGCCGGTGATGCCTCCCATGCTGATGTCCTTGGCGGCGTGCACCAGCCGTTCAGCGGCCAGCGTGGGCATTAAGGCAAGTTGCGCACGAAGACGCTCAGGCGGGGCATGGGTCGCAGCATCCCAGAAGGGGTAGTGGCGATAGAAGCCTCCTGTTTTGTTCACCAGCATCCACAGCTCATCGCCAGAACGTGCTGCGCGAGCGGACAGGACGGGACCCTCCGCGACACCGAGAACAGACACCGAGAGCGCCTGATAAAAGCTCTGCTGGTTGGAGTGGCCACCAACCATGGGGACACCGAAGCGATCACACGCAAAACGCATCCCATCCAGAAGGCTGCTCATCCCCTCCACATGGCCGCTCCACACGCTGTTCACAAGCGCCAGCGGTCGCCCCCCCATAGCCGCGATGTCACTGAGATTGACCAGCACCCCACTCCAACCTGCAAACCAGGGGTCCTCTTCAACGAGCTCTGGATTCATCCCCTCACAGGCCAACAACAGTTGACCGCTCTGCGCAGGCAGCACAGCAGCGTCATCACCCAGCATCCCGGCCAAACCCAGCTGCGGGAAGGGCTGATGGTAAAAGGTGGCAGCGGCCGAGCGAATATCGCGCTTCGCCAACAGACCACTGGTCCTGCGCAAGGCGTTCACAAGGCCCACGTTATTCACGCCGCAGTTGACAGGTGATGCGAGGCGAACGGTCGTTGCTCACATGAGGGCAGGTAGTAGTTGAGATCCGCTTCCATCAGGTGATGGGGTATGCCCCGAATCTCAAGTTGATCGATCGAGGTCCAGTGCAAGCGGCGGAAAAAGCGGACGTTCTGAATCTGCACCGTGGCCAGGAAACGGTCACATCCCCAGCCATTGGCAGTGGTGACAGCCTTCCAGATCAACCCCTTGCCAATCTGGTTATGACGGCGGAAATCGGAATGCACGCCGAGGCGACCGCCATACCAAAGTCGCGGCTCTGTTTCCACAATCCGCACCACGCCAACTACATCGGTTTCAACGCCATCGTCATGCGCTGGCTCTGAACTGTGATGCACCGCCGCAATGGGGTAGGCGATCGCGTCGAGATCATCACAATCAGACGCTTCAAACACATGCTGCTCGCTGCAGAAGATGTTGCGCCGCAACGACCAATACCCCTGGATCAGCGGCGCGTCGGCACGCAGAAGATGAAAGGTGAAACGATTGGAACTCGCGGTGGGAGACAGACGGAAATCATCGGCATCGATACCAATGCCAGCGCGCACCGAGGGCGTGAATAAGTGGGGCGCGGAACTGATGCTGCGGCCAATGCCGCAGCTGCTGGGATCAAGACACGAAACCATGACTACGACACTTGCTCGAACAATGAGAGTGCGGAGCAAGCCCCGCATTTGGCACAACCGGCGGACATCCGCTCGGATCGAAGGTCCCCCGCCTTCAACATCGCGGCAACACCCTGATACACATCAACCATGAAGGAGCTGTCCGGTGATGGATGGCTCTCCAAGGGTGTTCCGGAGATCGGCACAAAGGGCACCACAAAGGGGTACACCCCGAGTTCAATCAACCGTAGGCAGCAGTCGAGCAAGGCCTCCTTGCTGTCACCCAGGCCGGCCAGCAGATACGTGGATACTTCACCGCGACCGAACACCGCAACGGCATCCGCGAAGGCCTCGTAGTAACGCTCAAGACTGAGCTCCGATTTCCCGGGAAGGATCCGACGCCGCACATCCGGCTCCACCACCTCCAGATGCATGCCGAGACTGTCAATTCCAGCGTCCTTCATGCGCTGGTACCAGCGCGGATCTTCCGGAGGTTCACATTGGCCCTGGATCGGTAGATTCACCCGACGCTTGACGGCTTCCGCGGTTTCAGCCATCAGACGGGCTCCGCGATCGTCACTGTTGGGTGTTCCGGTGGTCATCACCAGTTGCTTGACCCCGTCCAGTCGGACAGCCGCTGCCGCCACTTCCGCCACCTGCTCAGGCGATTTGCGCACCAAGGCCCCGTCCTCGATCGACTGTTCAATCGCGCAAAACTGGCACGACTGGGATCGATCCCGAAAACGAATGCAGGTCTGCAGCAACGTTGTGGCCAATACATCCTTGCTGTGCAGCAAGGCAATCGATCGGTAGGAGATTCCATCGGCTGTGCTCAAGCCGTAAAACGCTGGCTCACGTGGTGTTGTGATCTCAGCAGTGCAATGCTGCTCGGGTCCCTCAATGGCAAGAGCAGCACCGGAGGATGCCAACTTGTAGGGAGACCCAGCGGAGGCATCGTTGTAGACGGGCACCATCACGGTGGTGCCATCGAGATCCAAGGCACGGTGGTCGGAGGGACCTGCACCTCCCCGTCGTCCCGGATTGCCCTTCACAGGGTCAACCCGCACGCCATGCACCTGCAATTCAGTTACCAGGCGACCAAGCTCAGACATGGTTCAAGGCCTCCATCGATGACAGGGCATCGGGAGCTGTGGCCGGATCCAATGGAACCGATGCAGTCGAAATGTCTTGAACGGGAACCGCAGGAGAACTGTTGATCTGCAACGACAGCAGTTCTGGGCGGCTGTAATGCCCGACGCTGTCCATCATCCGTTTGCGCTTGGTAATCAGGGCAAGATCGAGATCGGCGATCGCCAACCCCTCTCCATCCGGCAAAGGACCTGCCAGATAACGGCCCTCAGGGCTGATCACAGCGGTGTGACACCCCCCTTGAAACGCCTTGTGAAGACCCGACTCAGACGTGATCGATGCATAGTCATCGGGATGCAACCAACCGGTGGAACAAATCACGAAACACCCGGCCTCAAGAGCGTGATGGCGCATGGTGACGGCGGTCTGTTCCGAGAAGATCGGGCCCACCAATGAGCCCGGGAACTGAGCGCAGTGGATCTCCTCCCCCTGGGCCATCAAGGCGTAACGGGCTAGGGGGTTGTAGTGCTCCCAGCAGGCCAAAGCGCCAATACGAGCCAAAGGCGTCTGCACCACCTTGAGACCTGAGCCGTCCCCTTGGCCCCAGACCATCCGCTCGTGGTAAGTCGGCGTGATTTTTCGCCGCTTCAGAACAAGTTCTCCACAGCTGTTAAACAACAACTGGGTGTTGTAAAGCGTTCCGCCATCACGTTCGTTGACGCCCAACAGAACCTGCATGCCGTGCTGACGGGCAGCAGCCGCAACGGCATCGGTGACAGGGCCAGGAACCACCACAGCCTGCTCATACAACTCCAGATGGGATCTCCCCATCAAGACCGGAGGTTCAACAAACGAGAAATAGGGGTAATAGGGCAGAAACGTTTCAGGAAAAACGATCAATTCCACGCCTTGAGCCGCGGCTTCGGCAATGGCATCCAGCACTCTTTGCAGGGATCCGTCCAGGCTGAACAGGACGGGACGGATCTGCGCGGCAGCAACTTTGACTATGGTCACAGTGGAGAGCCTCCGGAAAGAATCAGAGCGTCCAGGTGTCAAGAATGAAGGCGCCTTCCTTCCGGTGCATCAAGACAATATCGAGAACATCAAGTGGATTCACAGGAGTGATTCCAGGCATCAACGCTTTTTCACCGTGGCCATACAAGGCCTGCAAAGCAAAGCGACAGGCATACACTTTCCCTCCTTGATCCATGAATTTTTGCAGGCGTGCATTGAAATTCAGGTGACCATCAAATGCCGCATCACCAAGCTTAGGGAAGCCGCGCATCACGCCCAATGTCACGCCTGGACCATAGAGCAGAACGGAGGTTTCGAAGCCCTTGTTGATCAGCCGACTGGCTTGAAGCAAATTCACCAGGCCAATCGAGCCCTCGAAAGCGACGGTATGAAATGTGACAAGAGCCTTTTCACCAGGCTCGGCTTTCACATCAGGAAAAACCTTTTCCTCGTAGTCAACCAGGAAGTCGCCAGGCTGATTGGCGGGACGATCTACGGCAGGCATGTAAATTTTTTATAAGCTATTCAATCGTGACTCTTCTGCGGCGATCAGCGATGTGCCTATTGCAACCAAATCAACGAATTCAGCAGATCACTCAATTGACGATTCCGTGCTTTTCACTACAGCATCGTTCGTTTAGCGAGCAATACCTTTAAAAGGTTTTTTGCAAGTCGACGTTGCAAGTGGTCGCGCAAATCAACACGTCAATCCAGCGACGTTCGGCAGTGGTCATTGGTGCTGGTCAGGCGGGTCTTTCTGCTGCCTATGCCTTGCAGCAACAAGGCATACGACCCCTCGTTCTTGAGAAGAATCGTGTGGCGTACGCCTGGGACCAACAGCGCTGGGATTCCTTCTGCCTCGTCACACCGAACTGGCAATGCCGTCTGCCCGACTTTCCCTACAACGGTGATCAGCCCGAAGGCTTCATGGGCAAGTCGTCGATTGTGGACTATCTCCAGCGCTTCGCTCAGCATGTCAATGCCGACCTTCGCGAGGGCGTGGCCGTCTCGCGGTTGAAGCCCATTGTGAACGGGTATCGCCTCGACACCAGTGAGGGAGTCATTGAGGCCGAACACGTCATCGTTGCCACTGGGGGCTATCACATCCCCCGACGTCATCCATACGCCGAACGCCTACCAGCATCTGTGCAGCAACTGGATGCTCGGTCCTACCGCAATCCCGAGGCACTCCCCGATGGTCCAGTGCTGGTCGTCGGCAATGGCCAATCCGGCAGTCAGATCGCTGAAGATCTCCACCTGGCAGGTCGTTCCGTGCATCTGAGCGTGGGTCGAGCGCCACGATCTCCACGCCGCTATCGCGGCAAAGACGTTGTGGATTGGTTGGATCGCATGGGCTACTACGCCATGCCGATCAGCGATCACGCGGATCCCCGCTCGGTCCGAGCCAAGACCAATCACTACCTCACTGGCCGAGACGGCGGTCGTGAGATTGATCTGCGTCGACGGGCGATGGAAGGCATGCATTTGCATGGCCGACTCTTGACCCTCTCCCGCGAACACGTTGGTTTCGCAGATGACCTGGCCAACAATCTTGATCAAGCCGATGCGGTGTACTGCCGCATCCGCACCAGCATTGACAGCTGGATCGAACAGGAAGAGATCGATGCACCAGTCGAACCGGCGTATTCCCCCTGTTGGCAGCCGTCTCCCATCGAAGATCCAGGAATTGATCTGAGCTCACAGCCGCTCGCCGCAGTGATCTGGTGCACGGGTTACCGAAGTAACTTCAGCTGGATTGAGGCGCCCGTTTTTGATGGGAGTGGTTTACCGGCCCATGATCGCGGCGTTACCCAAAGCGCTGGGCTGTATTTCATTGGCTTGCCTTGGCTGCACACCTGGGGGTCTGGGCGCTTCTGCGGCGTCAGCGACGATGCTCGTTATCTCGCCCAAGTGATCAATCTGCGTTTACAACGCCGTGATGCCTGCCAAGAACGCCTGGAATGCACAGCAATCCTGGGGTCTTAGAACCTGGGACTCAACTGATCAGAGCCAATCAATCGGAAACGATTGACAAGGCAGCTTCAAAAACCACAAAGGCCTCAGTTGCACAACATCAGCACCAGTTGCACAAAAAACGAGGGACAACTCAGGGACAAACCTCTCAGACCTGTTGCCGCAACTGATAGCTAAGTGGCAGCAGCGGCCAGAAACCCCAGCGCTGATCTGCAGGATTCACCCCAGCTCCGGCCACCATGCTCCCCATCAATGCAGTGATTCTGCTGAAGGAAAGGGGCAAGGCAGCACAAAATCATTGAAAAGATTTACGCCACTGACGCCTTAGGGTTACCCGGGTGTGACATCGCCGAGCAACATCATCTGATCAGACAGAGATGTTCAGATGCGGTATTAATTCCTCAGGCAGTGAAACAGGCAAAACGAAGATTGACTGTTATTGAAAATCAAAAAGTGCTACCTCAGCACTCAGCCCAGGGCCAAAGGCAAGTGCAAGACAAGGACCGGAACATTCCCGCCGCCTCAACCGTTCAAGGATGAACAGAATCGTTGCGGATGACATGTTGCCGTGATCCTGAAGTATGCCTCTGGACTCGTGCAGTAGGCCTGGGTCCAGCGACAAAACCTCGGCACAGGTCGAGAGAATCTTGGGGCCCCCTGGATGAACAGCCCAGCTCGTCACCGCCTCAAGATCAATGGCCTGCTCTTTGAGCCAATCTCGCAACCAGGGCAACAAGGCAGCGCCAACCGTTTCCGGAACAAGGGGCGACAAGCCCATCGCAAAACCATGGTCGCCAATCTCCCAGTGCATCAGATCTGAGCTGTTTGGAATCACCATCGAGCCACTGCGTCGCAACGCCAAGGTCTGATGGGTAGGGACAGGATTGACGGAGGCGACAACGGCAGCCGCCCCATCGGCAAACAAAGCGTTGGCAACAACCTGCTCTGGGTGCCAGCCATAAGCCATATGGAGGCTGCAAAGCTCTACAGCGCACAGCAGAACAACAGCCTTGGGATCCATCTCCGCAAAGGCGTGGGCAACACGCAAGCCATTCAGCGCAGCGTGGCATCCCATGAATCCGATATGGGTTCGCTGAACACTCGGCGATAGATCAAGCTTTTCAATCAAGAAAAGGTCAACACCTGGTGACTGAAAACCGGTGCAACTGACAGTGACGAGATGCGTGATCGCCGTGGCTGAGATATCGCTATCGCTTAGCGCCTTTGCAGCGGCCTCAAGAGCCAGCTCACCGGCATGATCCTCAAACGCCTGCATCCGTTCGGCGGTACCAGGGCTTTCTTCGCCGTAGAAACTGAGACGCTCCTGGATCGCGCCATCGTCTCCATCCTTCTCCAGCAGCACACTTCCACGGCTGAGCACCTTGGTTTTCTGATAGATGCGTGTCATCAGCCTTACCTGCTCAGGGGTTTCGGCATTAATGCGATGTGCCACCTGCACGGCATCTGCCTGGCTCAGTCGCCGAGATGGCACCGCCGTACCAATGCCATGAAGGATGAGAGGCATGGTTTAGGAACTCGCCATCAGAGGAGATACCCGGTTGAGGCTGCGAATAATGCGCTGCGGGATCGCAGGCCATTGGCACCCAAGGTTGAACAACACATTTGTGGTGAGCGGTTGTCGTAACAACGTCGACAACACACTGCAAACCCGTTGACGGCTGATCGTCAGATCCACCAACCTCCTTTGCCAGCGACGCTCGAGATCCGCTGACCATTCACCCTGAGCCTCCTCCACAAATGGAGCAACCGCCGCCCCAGCGGCGAGAGCCCACGCCATACCCTCACCGGTAAACGGTTCCACATAACCGGTCGCGTCGCCAAGCAACAAAAAGCGATCCCCAGCGAACAAACCAGCACGACGGGTGAGCGCAGGAGTTAATTGCCAACGAGACGACTCCAATCTTCGAGGCAAAGTGAAGCCGGCTTGAGTCAGAACAAGTTGTGCCGCACGCGCCACACCGCCAGACGACTTGACCACAGCGCGGTCGAAAGCGGCCGCCAGGTTGAGAGCACAGTCCTCACGTCGAACCAAGCCGACATAGCCACGCTGGCCAATGGCCATATGAATCGCCCCTGACTCGTAGGAGCCGTCGTCATCATTGATGAGGCAGCCTGCCCCAAGCCTCGATTCCGGGGTGCTCCTCGAGCTGGCCGCATGGGAGGGGGACATCACCTGGTGCTGCAGTCCGGCTGCAACGAGAACCACACGGGCCCTGATCCGTTCAATGGGAGCATCACCCGGCGGTCGTAATCGCACCATTCGCCCATCGGGAGTGATCTCCTCAAGCACGGCACCGGTTTGAAAGCGCACTGTTGCACCAGCAGCCTCAGCCGCGTTGACCAAAGCCTGATCGAAGCGCTCCCGCGAAAGTGCCCAACCGCCTGGCAACTCAAGCTTGAGCGACTTGCCACCCCAACCAAGACGAAGTTGATCGAGGGGCACGGCACCCTGATCATCAAAGAAGTTCGGGAGGCCTGTGGCAGTCAGAGCTGCCAAGGCATTGGCGTTAAAGCAGCAACCACACACCTTCCAGCGAGGGAAGGACCGTTTTTCGACGAGCAGAACTCGCAGGCCGCGATTTGCACAATCGAAGGCTGCCAAGCCTCCGGCAACTCCTGCCCCTATCACGATTACATCCCAATTGCTTTGCATGTCAGTGGGGTCTCCAGCAGAGCCGGTAGCGCTCGGGCCAGGTCCGTTCCAAGACACAATCGTGCAATCCAGCTTGAGAGGCGAGGTCCAGGATCTCTGAAGGAGTAAAAGCTCCCTTCACCGACAGTGGACCATCGTGATGAACCACCCAGGATCGACTCAGCAGTCGTGTACCCATCCAAGCCAAGGAATACCCAAGACGGCTGCGAATTAGATCATCGACAATCACAAGTCGACGAGCCCTAGCTGTCATCCCTTTGAGTAGGCGCACCACATCGGGTGGATCGAGATGGTGAACAAAAAGGGTGCAGTACACCACGTCAAATTGTTTGGATTCAGACGGGTCCAAAGCATCAGCAACAAACACACCAACGTTGCTGTCTGATCTGGCCACATTGCGGCGGGCGAGACGCACCGCTTCAGGATTCAGATCGCAGGCTTGAACCAATACATCCAAATCGCGTCTACGGGCAAGCGCAGCAAGCTCAATCGCCGTATCGCCACCTCCGCAAGCCAGCTCAAGCACGCTCAGCTGAGTGGCTGGACTCTCACCTGCGAGCGCCTCTACGTGACGAAACAGCCCTGGCACACAGCGACTGATTCCGTTGATACGACGAAGACCTTGAAGGGCTCGGTCGTGCTCGGCTGGATCGAGCCCCGGCTGGTCCATGACTTCGGGCTGCCGATCACGTTGCATCGAGGTCCAGCCAGAAGACATGTGTAGAACCTTTCCTGCAACAAAGCTAGAAGAAACGAGGGTGGTAGTGACTGCTTTGCCGAAGCCACTGGCTGCCCGCAAAGCCGAGCCTGCAATTTATTGAAAGATCCACAGATAGTTGGAAGTCTGAAAGACATAATTAATTTGAATCCCAAATATCAACTTGAGCCTAAGAAAAGCAGAATTTACTGTGCAACCATTAATTTCTTTGCTAGCTCAAGAGAGTCGTAAACTCATATAAGGCCATCCTGTCGAGCTTCATCATGAATTAAACAGGCACACAGAACGAAAGAAACACATCAGGCACAAGAATCTCAAGCTGTCTATTAGTGAATACAATTAATTAGTAGCAACGCCAAGAAACATCAGCATTGATCTCCAGGATTCTTACTTACCAGCAACAACGTTCACTATCGATGCAGTGATTCAGAGGTAGAATGGATCAAGGCAGGGATAATTCGACAGCCACGACAAAAAAACAGCTCCACCTAACTCAAAAGCAGGATCAGGAGATCGGTCAGCAGTGCTGAGGCTCGCTTGGCCACAAATCGGCCCAGTTGCACAAAAAACTTGGGACAACTCAGGGACAAGCCCTTCAGAACTGTTCCTGCAACTAAGAGCTAAGTGGCAGCAGCGGCCAGAAACCCCAGCGTTGGTCGGCAGGATTCGCAGAACGGGATTGGCTCACCACGTGGTGTGTGGCCCTGGGCTCGGATCGGCTCCACAAGCTACCGGCCACGCAAGGCTCAATCAGCATCACTCCAGAATGACTAAGCAATGTGCCAGGTCATGACCGACCACATCAATCAGTCCCTTTCCGCCCGGGAGATGGTGCGAGCCCACGCCTACCCCGTGCTGGCTGCTTTCAGCAGCCTGAGCCTGTTCGCCATGGCGCTGCTGCTCATTCCTCAGGCGGTCAGACATCACCGCTTCAACCGTTGCGTCGATGCGCAGATCCAGATGCGTGATGCCATTAATCCCGGCAGCCAGCAGGGACCTGGCAGAATCAACGAACTCAAGGCTTTCCGGCACTGCGAAGGCCGTTGATCCAGGGTCCGGTTCAATGCATCGGTTCGCTCTCTTCGCGCTGCTTGGCACATCCCTTCTCTACAGCGGTTGGGCTCAGGCCCATCGCAAGGGGATGTACGAAAACGAAGCCGAGGCCATGAGCCGCGCGGTGGAGATCGGTTGCTCCACGGTTCACCAGAACAACGGTCGTTGGATGCCCTGCTCCGATGAACGGGAGTTGCATCAGCAGATGCGCAAGCAATGACGAGGCAGCCCAACCGCAATCAACAGCGCCAGGCTAGACGCCTGCACCGCTGGCTGGTGCCGATCGCTGCAGCACCGCTGTTGCTGACGGCTGGAACCGGTTCCCTTTACAGCTTGCTCCTGGAGAATGACATCGATGCCTTCTGGCTGCTGAAGATCCACACCGGAGACTTCGGGCCGATCAACCTTCAACCGATTTATTCGGTGATCCTCGGGGGGCTCACCGTCGTGGTGACCGTCTCCGGACTCGTGCTGCTGATCAGGACGCCGGCCCGCTGAAGTCCAGCACCAGGTCCCCCAGGTCATCCCGGCTTATCACGAACCCAAAGCCGTCCAGCGTTCCGGCCCAGCGGCCTGCATCCGCATCGGCCTCGCTGCCTTGAGCGGACTCCACGGTCTGGCCAAACAAGGTGGCAAAACAGTGGGCAGCGACCTGGGCGGCCTCCTCGGGTCCCATCTCATCCAGCTCATGGGCCTCTACCGAACAACCCTCCAGCAGCTCGGCATCGATCACATTGCCGCTGCCCAGATCTGCCACCAACGCCTCCAGTCCGGCCTGGTCGTTCATCTCACCCATCGATGCAGTGTTGACGTTGCCATCCATCATCGCCAACCCAGCGCCAATGCGGCCGTCAATGCCGTATCCACACTGAGCACCCGAGTGCCCAGATGCACCGGCTGCGCGATCACCGACTGGGCCAACTCCAATTCGAAGGGAACAAAGCCTCCCTCCGGACCGATCATCACCACCGCCGGTACGGCGGGGGTCGCTGAAAGGGCCAGGGCTGATCCCATCTCCGCCAGCCAGCAGGGGCGACCGGCGCAGATCGTCGACAGTTGATCCTCCACAAAAGGGCGAAACAACCGGTGCTGATGGACCACCGGCGCCACGGTGTCCCGGGCCCGCTCCATCCCCGCCATCAGGGCCTCCTCCACCTTGTCGGTCGACAGAAGCGGGGTTTGCCAGAAGCTCTTCTCCACCCGGGCGCTGTTGATCAGGAAGAGGTTGCAAACCCCGTATTCCGCCACGGTGCGCAGGATCCGGCGCAGCATCTTCGGGCGCGGTAGGGCCAGGACGATGTCGAATCGGTGCCGTGGCGGGGGCGGTTCGTTGAGTGCAACCCTGAGGGTCACGCCGGTGGCATCGATCGCTTGGATCCGTGCATCACCCCGCTGCCCCCCCACAACGCCGACCCGGATCAACTCCCCCACAACTGATCGCAACACCTGGCGGAGGTGATCAGCCCTGTGATCAGTAATGTGCACCGTGGTCGCATCAAGCCAGTTGTCCCCTGGGCGCAGCAGCAGGATGTTCACCGCAACTCAAAACCTGGCGGCAAAGCCATCAGCAGTGCTCGAAAATGCCTGGTGATTCGGGCGGTGCCGTCCGGCTCTGATACGCCGCATCGGCCTCAGCCATGGCTTCTGGATCGTCCTGAAACCAGCAGCCGTACATCAGCTGTTCAATCCGCTCGACATCCAGCCCCCGATCGGCGACGTCCTGCCACAACCGCTGACTGAGTTCAGCATCCCCGAGCAGAAACTGGGCCCGCGCCAGATTGCGTGCAGCGCTGAAATGGGCCTGGCGATCCCGTAGCGCCGTCGACTCATAGCGCAGCAGACGGTTCTGAAAGGTCTGGATCAATTCCATCGCAGTGCATTCACTGACAACAAGCTGGATCGCGGATCAGCGCTCAGCAATGAGTGGACCTACCGATCGCAGCGGCTGAACCCCAGAAGAATCCGGTCCTGGAGAGCCGCGTGATCAAGCCCAGGGCGCTGCCGCTGCAGGGCCGGAAGAATGTCGAGCAAGCGGTCGTTGGCACGGCGGGACAGGGCACACACCCCAGCGGCGTCTCCAGTCGAGGCCGCCAGCTGGATCTGATCCAGCAGCAGCTGCACCTGGAAAAAGCGTTGGTCGAGGGTCTGAGCATGAGCAGCCGCACCAAGGGTTGAGAGCAACACCAGCCCTGACAACACCCTCCGTAACGGCACCGCGTGCTCCCGCACCAGCCTTCAACGTCGCACAGTGCGCCATCGCCATGGCTGGTAAAGCTGTGAGAATCCATTCAGGTATAACTGCCAGAACGTGGAACGAGTGGCCACCGCCTGGGCGATCTTTCAGGGGTTGCTGCTGGAGGCGATTCCGTTTCTGTTGCTGGGGGTGGTGATCGCAGGCCTGGCCCGTTGGCTGGTGCCCCAGGGGGCCTGGATCAGCCGGTTGCCCCGTCACCCAGTGCTCGCCCCGATCACCGGCGCACTGATGGGGTTCGCCCTGCCGGCCTGCGAGTGCGGCAATGTGCCGGTCGCCCGCCGCCTGCTCGCCAGTGGCGCGCCCCTGGGCACAGGCTTTGGATTTCTGTTTGCAGCACCGGTGCTCAATCCGATCGTGCTGGCCAGCACCTGGGCGGCCTTTCCCGATCAACCCTGGCTGCTGATCGCCAGGCCTCTGGGGGCCTTCCTTCTGGCCATCCTGCTGAGCTTGCTCCTGGCACAACTGCCTGAAACACAGCTGCTGGAAGCGGCGTTGTTGAGCGAACGGCGCCTCAGTCAACCGCTGCGCAAGCTTGACCTGCTGCAACGGGGCAGCGGGTTGATCGGTGCACCGCTGCCCGCCAGCACGGCACCACGGCCGCAGCGCCCATCACTGCGGGATGTGCTGGATCAGAGCAGTCGCGAATTCCTGGATCTGCTGGCTCTGTTGGTGCTGGGCTGCGTCATCGCCGCCACCGTGCAGACCTGGTTGCCACGCAGCTGGCTGCTGGCGATCGGCGGGGCGCCGACAGGATCAATCCTGGCGTTGATGGTGCTGGCGGTGGTGGTGTCGGTGTGCTCGAGCGTTGATGCTTTCCTCGCCCTCGGTTTCGCGGCGCAGGTGACGCCGGGGGCACTACTGGCCTTCCTGTTGCTTGGACCAGTGGTTGACCTCAAATTGGCGGGATTGTTCACCGTGCTGATGCGGCCCCGCGCCATTGCCATCACCGCCGTCGCAGCCAGCCTGGGGGTGCTGTTGATCGGCCAATGGGTCAACCTGTGGCAGCTGTGATCCGGGGGATGGCATGAGTCGCGGATTGCTGCTGATCCTCTGGGGATGGATGGTGATCTGGAGCGTGCTGAGCGGCCGCCTGGATCTGTTGCTGCGTGGGGTGTTTCACAGCCTCGTGGGTGCTTCTGGAGCCGTTTTGCTCGCAGCAGGACTCCTGCTTGTGATCCGACATCGCCGCCGCCGCGAGGCCACGCGCCGGCCATGGCTGATCAGCGCAGCAGTGGGTTGTCTGGTGTTGCTGATCCCTCCGAACCCCTCCTTCAGTGATCTGGCAAGCAACCGCCCCCAGGGTCTGCCGGAGCCAGCAGAGCTCGCCTTCGTGTTGCCGCCGGAGCAGCGCAGCCTCACGGAATGGGTGCGACTGCTGCGCAGCCAGCCCGACCCGCAGCTGGTGGACGGAAATCCCGTCATCATCAGCGGCTTCGTGTGGCGGCAACCCGAGGGGCCGCCGTTGATCGCCAGGCTCACCGTGCGCTGTTGCCTGGCCGATGCCACCCCAGCGGGACTGGCGGTGGCCTGGCCAGAGGGTGACAAACCAAAAGCCAATCAGTGGTTGGCGATTCAGGGCCGGATGACGGTCGCCCCGCGCAATGGTGAAGCCACCGCTGTGGTGGTGCCGACCGTGATCAAGCCCATCCCCCGCCCCGAGCGACCGCTGGAGCCATGACGCGCAGGCTGACGCTGCTGCTGCTTTTGGCTGCTGCGACCGTGGTCCTCCAGCAACAGCTGCTGCTGCGACGGGCCCCGCGGCTGCTTGATCTCCAGCCTCAACGGCTGCAGTCCGGGCGAGCGGCGCTGGACGTGAGCTTCAGCCGCGCGATGCACCGCAACTACCTGGCGGCGGAAAGCAGCCTTGACCCTGCACTGCCCCATCGCTGGCTGGGCCAAGGCAACCGACTGCGGTTGATCCTCGAGGGGATGACGCCCATCGATGCCCCCATCTCACTGACGTTGGCGGGCCGCGACCAGCGCATGCAACCGATGACGCCTCAGACGCGATGGTGGGATCCACGCCCGTGGTTGCTGGTGACGCGGCAAGTAGAGGGCGGGGAGCAGCTGCAGCTGCAGGACCGGCAAGGCCAGTGGCATCCCCTCAGCCCTGTCTGGGCCTCGCTGCAGAGCCTGGTTCCCCTCGGCAACGGCAGCGGTATCGCCATGGTGAGCAGTAACGGCAATGGCAAAGAGACGATCTGGCAAAAACGGCTCACCCCCCGCAACCTTGCCTTGTCGCAACAGCAGCTGGGAGTTCCTGCCCAAGGCATTCTGGAACCACTGAGTGAGGGCGATCTGCTGTTTGGACACATCAGCAGCAACCTCAATGGCGATCTGCTGGTGCAGACCGGTGGATTGAAACCGGGCAGTGAAACCCTTGAGCTGCTGCTGGCCAACGGCGAGCGACAGATGCTGGAGCTGCCCTCCTCCGGACCGATGCAGCTGCTGCCAGCCGGCGGTGGCCTGGTGGTGCCGGGCTACGACGGCATCAGCATCCGGCCACTCAAGGACAACGGCAAGCCTCCCCAAGTGCTGCCGGGCAGCCGTGAACTGGGGGCCTTCTGCTCCACATCGGGCCGCGCGGTGCTGATCCGCCATTGGCCGGACTACCGCCGCTCCATCGAACTGGTGATCCCAGGCCTGGCACCGCGACAACTCCACCTCGGAGACCAGGCAGTGCTGGCGGTGAGCTGCAATGGCTCCGGCGATCGGATCTGGGCGGTGTTGGGAATCTGGCAGGGCCGGCGCAGCCAACATGAACTGGTGCAGTTCAACAGCGAAGGCACCGTCCTTAAACGGCGAAATCTGGCCCCCTGGACCCTGAGCCCAGGAACAGGGATGGAGCACAACCCCGTCGGCAATACTCTGTTGATGACGTTGAACCAACCCGATCTCAAGGGCGGGCGAGCCGCCCTGATCGAGGCCGACACTCTCCGCGTGAGGGAAGTGATGGACGAACCGATCAAGGAAGCCCGCTGGCTGCCGGCGGGCTGATCAGAAGCTGAAAGTCACCCCCGTACCGAGGTGGTGCTGCCATCCCTCACCCCAGCCAGGAGAATCATCCGGGCTGTAGGTCGGCTTCCAATGGGCGAACAGAACGGCATCGCCAACGGGGATCGAGACTTCCACTTCACCGGCAAAGTCAGTCCGCTGACTCAAACCTGAATAGCTGCCAGGTGTGTAGAAACGAGGCCCGGCATCGATGGTGACATTGATCTGATCAATGTTGAAACCAACGCCCAGGCGGGGATCGGTGTAGTTGCCCATCCAGGTGCCATCGGATTCCCATCCCTGACGGTGCATCACTGAGAGAAAAACGCCCTCGAGAATGTTCTCCAGACCATCACCCAGTGCGAAATCAACGTCACCATCGCCAAGCGCCCAAACCACTTCAGCACCCAACTCATTCTTTAAGCCCTGGATATCGTCACCTTGATCCTTGGTGACGTAATAGGGCAACCAATCCACCGTGAGGCTGAGGCGATCGTTGGGTGCGTAACGCACGCTGACGAAACCACGAACGTCTGTTCGTTTTAGCTCAGGATCACCATGCCCGTGTTCATCGTGGGCATGCTCTGCGTGCTCATGATGATCATCCTCAGCGTGCTCGTCGTGATGATCGTCATGGTCATCGTGATGGTCGTGATCATCTTCCCGTGAAAGCCGACGACGGGCGTGGTGATCATCGTCATGATCGTGCTCAGCATGTTCGTCGTGATGATCATGATCGTCCTCATGACCATGATCATCATCAACATGCACCTTGCCGTAAAAATGTTCAGCCTCACCCCACACCACTGAAGGTCCCACGGCGGCTTCAATGGTGAGACTTCCGCCGTTGCCCAAGCCCCACTGGAACACGCCACCAAACGATCCATCAATGGCGTAATGCTTGGGGTTGTCATCCAAGTTGGTTTCAAACCCACCATGCCCTTCGATGGTGATCAGAGGTGTGAAATCAATCTCACCAGCCTCAAGTTCCTCATCACCTCCCCCATGGGATCCATGGGCCAGGACAGGACGGGCTGCAGTGCAAGGAAGCAGAAGCAGGCCAAGAAGCAGGAGCCTGAGACGTGGCTTGGCTGAGAAGACGAACACGGGAGAAAAAATGTTGAGAGAGAGGAAAAAAGATTGAGGATGCTTGGACGTCTGAACGTCAAGCAGGCATCAACGAATGGCCTGCCAACGATCATTCAGGGCCTCAGCAGAGGCCTTATCACAGGTCCCGCCCTGCCCTTGCACCATCGTGCAGATGTTGATCGCCGCCGTGGAGATCGCTGTTTCTCCGGCAGCTGTTCCCTCACCAAACAGTGGTGTGGGCGCAATCGGCAATCCGGTTGACTTACTGATCCTGCGCAGCGTTTTGTTGGGAGGAATCGATGGCGTGAAAATCACCTTGGCGCCTGAAGTTTTGATCTCCTTGCTGATCCTGCGCAGGCTGGAGGGACGCAGCACACCCCCAGTGGTGTAGCTATCAAGCATGGCAATTTCATCCACCCCGTAGCGATCGGCCAGGTGGCTATAGGTCTTGTGATCGGTGACGATCACCCGATGCGGTTGAGACAGCGTTTCAAACTGAATGGCTCCCCAACGGCCGAGGTCGTTGAACACAGCAATGGCTGCCGTCGCGCGAGCTTTTAGAGCTTCTGTTTCCGATGCGGGCAGAACAGGAATCAGAGCAGTGCTCAGTGCGGACACCATGGCGGCCGAGTTGGCTGGGTCATGCCAGACATGGGGGTCGTTGCCCTTGTAATTCGGCAATACCTGTTCGCCAACGGCCACGACAGATCCAGGACTGGTGATCTCATTGGCTGCAGGGGTGAGACCAAAGCCGATGTGAACCACCGCTGCCGACGTTGCGATGGCCTGCCGGTCGCTGGGCTTGAGGCGGTAGCCGTGGGGATCACCACCCGGGGGGATCAGGCAGGTGACCTTCGCCGCCGCTCCCACCAGCGTTCGGGTGATGTCACACAGGGTTCCATCCACAGCCACAACGCTTGGCTGGGCCGCCTGCGCCGCGACTGAACAACCCGAGACAACGCCCAGGGCGACCGCCAGACCCTTGACCAAAAGCGCAGGACGCGCCATGACACTCGAATGAGAATGATTATCATTTTTACAGTTCAACGGGTTGGCGCAACCCAATCGCGACCGCATGATGAAGTGAACCCACCGCAGCTGTGACAGAACCGCATTCGTCCATCAAGGGGCATCTCGCAGCCAGGAATCTCAGCTACAGCTACGGCCCAAAACCAACACTGGAGCGTGTCGACCTGGAGCTCCAGCCCGGCACGCTGACGGCACTGGTTGGGCCCAATGGCGCTGGCAAATCAACGCTTCTGCATCTGTTGCATGGCCGCCTCCAACCTTCGGGAGGAACCTTTGAATGCTGCGGCAGCATTGGCCTGATGCCCCAGAAGGCAGCCATCGACTGGACCTTTCCCATCACCGTGAGGGACATGGTCAGGCTTGGACAAACCAAAAGCCATGGCACAACGACGGCCGAGACCCTGCTTGAGCGGGTCGGAATGGGGGAGATGCGGGGGCGGCGTCTCAATCAGCTCTCCGGTGGCCAACAGCAACGGGTGCTGCTGGCCCGAGCCTTGATGCAGCAGAGCGACGTCCTGTTGCTTGATGAACCCTGCAGTGCCATCGATCCCCCCAGCCGTGAGCACCTTCTCGGGGTGATGCGCCAACAGGCCAGCTCCGGTCAGACCCTTCTGGTGAGCAGCCACGACTGGGGCAGTGCCCTCGACAGTTACGACCACGTCATCGTTCTGGATCGCAGGGTGCTTGCCGCGGGACCCCCCGCTGAGGTGCGCGACCAGCTCAACGACATGGCCTGCTTGATGGGGAGCTATTGCTGTGGCTGAGCTCGACCTCTGGTGGCTGACGCCATTGATCCTGGCCCTGCTGATCGGGCTGATTTGCCCAGCGACCGGCTCACTGCTGATCACCCAGCGGCGCATCCTGCTGGCCAATCTGATGGCCCATTCGGTCTTGCCCGGCCTGATCCTGGCGCTGGCTTTCGAACTCGACCCAACCATCGGCGGCCTGATCAGCGGACTGCTCGGGGCGCTGTTGGCGGAACGACTCAACCAACGCTTCAAAGGCCGAGAAGAAGGTGCCATGAACACTGTTCTGGCCGGATTCACCGCCCTTGGCGTGCTGATGGTGCCCTTGCTGCAGGCGCGGGTTGATCTGGAAACCCTGCTGTTCGGCGACCTTCTGGCCGCCAACGAAGCAGACCTGATTCGCACCGCCGTGGCAACCGTCGCGCTGCTGGTGCTTCTGAGCCGGTGTTACAGCGATCTGGTGTTCCTCGGCGTCGATCCCGATGGAGCCGTCGCGGCCAAACGCCCGGTGTCCAGAATTCGTTTCACCGCCATCGTGATCACTGCCCTCGTGGTGATCAGCGCCATCACGGCTGTGGGCATCGTGCTGGTGATCGCCCTGCTCTGTGCTCCTGTGCTGGTGCATGTGGACCGCTGCCTGAGCTTGCGGGGGTTGATGCTGCGCTCTGCGGGAACAGGCCTGCTGCTCTGTGGCGGCGGCATGATGCTCGCGGTTGCCGCGGATCTCCCCCCTGGCCCTTTGATTGGCGTGCTGTGTGTGGGGCTGTTGCTGTTCAAACGCCCCTGATTCTCATCAGCTAGCTCACAGTGGCGAACCATCCCCCCAACACGGCCGCGATCAGGCCACAGGCCAGGGCTTGCAGCACCTGCTGTTCTGGTTTCTCACGCTCAAGGCCCTCGATGATCCGGCTGGCTGATTCAAAGGTCTCCAGATCCCTCTGAAATCGCCGCAGGGTGCGGTCAATCGCCTCCTCGGTGAAGGCCAGGCGCCGCAACTTGGCGCGCAGTCGGTTGAGCTCGATCTCCGTCAAGGCTCAGTCCTCACGCCCCAGCAACCGGAAGGAATCGAAGCGTTGCTGGCGGTTGGTCTCCGGCACATGCCGACCCCAGAGGCCCTCCCAGTAAAAGAAGATCACGCCGTAACCGCGTTCACGGGCCAGGCGAACCTTTTGCTCCAGATCGCCCATGGACGTGGTGCGTCGTCCGAACCCCGCCAGGATTCCGATCTGGGTTGGGATCCGCCAGTCGCGGGCCTTGCGCAACGCCGGTTGGTCGAGATCGCGGGCAAACCCGTTCACGGAATAGGCGTAGTTCTGCACCACCAACTCGTCGATCAACTCCCCCAGCGCCCACAGTTCCCAGTCCTGAAGCCAAAGGTTGTAGGCCTGCCGAAACGGTCCCGGCGACAGGCTGATCGTTTTGGAAAGATCCTCCTGCTTCAATCGTTCCCGCAAGTCCCGCAGCAACGCCGTGAGCTGACGGCGACGCCAGCTCATCCACATCCGGTTGGTGTGGTCACGCGGGGGGGCTGATCCGGTCTGCTGCCGGTACAGCTCAACGGTGTAGGGGTCGTAGCCGAACTGCATCGGCCAGGCGAAGTGGTCGTCCAGCTGCAGACCATCCATCGGACAGCGCTTCAACGTCTCCACGACCAGGCCAATGAACCGTTCTCGCACCTCCGGATGCGCCGGGTTGAGCCAGGCCATGCGGTGGTCCCCATGCATCGCCATCCAGCGCTGACCATCAGCTTTGGCCAACACCCACTCGGGGTGCTCCCGGACAACGGCGGCGTCGGCCGGTTCCATCAGGCCGTACTCAAACCAGGGCATCACCTTGATGCCTCGCTTGCGGCCCTCCTCCGCCAACGTGCAGATCGGATCCACCTCCACACCTGCCTTGACGAGCGGTGGCTCCACCGGTGCGAAGCGGCTTTGGTGAAACGTGGTGCCGCGACTCCATACGTTGGGCACCACGCGATTGAACCCGGCCTGCTGCAGTTGCTCCAGTGCTGCTGTGATCCGCGCACGGTCGTAGTACAGCTTGCTGGGGCTGTTGGTCAGCCACACCCCCATGGTCGTGCGGCGAGGCAGAAGACGCTCAAGCCGGGACTCCGCCACCGCCGGCGTTGTCAGCAGCAGTCCCAGAGCAAGACTGGTTGCCCTGACCAAATGTTGGACGTCAACCCCTATGAACACCTGGGAAATGACAACACCTGAACCTTGTTTAGCAACGATGAACGACCAAAGGCGTTGCGCTCGTTCCAGAGGATCCGGCGCCATAGGTCATGTTAAAAAAAACGGAAGTAGAAGCAATTTCTCAAACCAAACGACCTCTACCACTGTTCATCGATCGCAAAAGGCCGGGACCAGTTTGTTTCACCACGGGAAAACTTAAGTGTCATCACAAAGCCGGAATAGCGCTTGCCTGCGTAGGACTCTGTTTAAGTGCAGCCCCTTCTTGGTCACTGCCGGTTTCCAACCCCGAAGAATTTCGCACTTACCTCAACAAAAACACCAATTGGAACAACTACCAATTTAATTTCACGTCGCTTGGAGAGTGCTTCGTTCGTTACAAGGCAAATGGAAAAGCATTGGCGTATGTGTGCAACAAAGGCTTTGTGAAGAGAACGTCGCCATCCGGGGAAAAGAGCAGTTGCAACGTGTCCAGGGTTCGCGCCAACAGGAGATGAAAAATTAAATTAACGACATCCAATTGCCAGTACGATTAAGTCAAACCATGCTGACAGCACCTCACTGCGCTTAGGCATAAACGTCGATTGACGCCTCTGCACAATGAAAGAGTTCAGCTGATCGACAGGACCATGTCAACACTTCTGGAGATGCTCACGGCTCAACTGAACAGCGTGCGAGCCAAAGTCGTGGTACAACCACGACATACGGATGATCAGGGGATCAACAAACCCACCCATCGCCCAAGAAATCCTGCAGTTGACAGTGCCATTCACATTGGACCCAAAGGCGGTCGCTACCGCATCACACCCAAAGGAAGAAAGGTTTATCTCTGAAGAGACGTTGCCACCGTCCCAAAGCCTGCACATTTCACTTGGTGATGTTGCCCACTTTCAACAGGTGAGCGACGTGCCTCGACAATCAAGTTCAACGGAACATTGAGCTGACGGAACTCTCCTCGTGGATGCGCCAGATGGCTTCGCCCAGCATGTTGGCAACGGAGAGAACCTGCAGCTGAGGGAAGGTTCGCTCCTGCTGAATCGGAATGCTGTTGGTCACGACCACCTGCTCGAATAGGCCATCGGCCGAAAGGCGTTCACTGGCCGGAGGCGAAAACACGGCGTGGGTTGCACAGGCGATCACCCGTTTCGCCCCCTGTTGCCGCAGCAGCCTGGCCCCGGCGCAGATGGTGCCACCGGTGTCGATCATGTCGTCGATCAGGATCGCCGTCCGGCCGGAGACATCGCCGATCACCGTGAGACTTTCGGCTTGATTGTGACCGGTGCGGCGTTTGTCGATGATGGCCAGCGGCGCATCGTTCATCTGTTTGGCAAAGGCCCGGGCCCGTGCCACGCCGCCCACATCCGGAGACACCACCACGATGTCGCCGAGGTTCTGGGTTGAGAGGTAATCCACCAGCACCGGTGATCCGTAGATGTGGTCACAGGGAATGTCGAAGTAACCCTGGATCTGAGCCGAGTGCAGGTCCATGGCCAGCACCCGGTCCACACCGGATTTCACCAGCAGGTTGGCGGTGAGCTTGGCGGTGATCGATTCACGCCCAGCGGTCTTGCGGTCAGCGCGGGCGTAGCCGTAATAGGGCACCACCGCTGTGATCTGGCGCGCCGAAGCCCGACGGCAGGCATCCACCATGATCAGCAGCTCCATCAGGTGATCATTCACCGGAGCACAGGTGGGCTGGATCAGAAACACATCGCAGCCCCGGATCGACTCCTGGATCTGCACGTAGAGCTCGCCGTCAGCGAAGCGTTTGCAGACGCGAGGACCATCGGGAACACCCAGATAGGCCGCGATCTCCCTGGTAAGACCGGGATTGGAGGTGCCGCTGAACAGGCGCAACCGGCGCGTGTCCGGTGTGAGCTTTTCCTGTTCTGCGCGCGCTGCGGTCAGAAAACTGGTCACGGCGCCCGCGGGACGAAGTTTGCTGTAATCCGATGGTAGTGCTGAGCAGGACCCCCATGTCCACAGACGTTCCTCTGTTGGTGGGTGCTGGCCCCTTGCCTGAACTACGGATGCGCGAGGCCTGCACGGCCCTGGCCGAATCCTTGGGACTCGCGCTGAGCCACATCAGCGAAGGGGAGTCTCCGCAGCAGTGGCTGTCGGATCCATCGGCTCGGAGGGGCCTGATCCGCCTCAGCGGCGATGCCGCGCGACAACTTCCGGAGGGGGGCAGCTGGCTGGACGCCCTCGCCGACTGGCGCCACCCCCTGCTGTTGATGGTGGTCGGCGAACCCGGAGGTGGCGTTGCCGGATCAGCCGCGGCCTACACCGCCCTCTGTCATCAGCTCGGCGCTCCTCTGATGGGGCTGATCCAGATCGGGTCAGCATGGAACCGTCTGCAACGTCGTCGGGACGGTCTGCCGTGGATTGGATGGATTCCCGCCCCAGGCGAGCCAGAACGGGGGCTCGCGCTTGACCACCTGGTTCAGGAGCTGAGGCGGCGCAGCCTCACAGCCGTGGCCACAGGGGCAAGGACTCCCCAGCCTTGATCTGACGCAGCACCTGCTTGCCGGCCCGCTTGGCCAGCGGCAGCTGCTTAATCTGCACCGATGCAGGACTGGAGAGAATGGCCGCCGCCAGGCTGAGCATCTCGGCCTTGGAAAGATTGGTCTCCACGTCGCTGGCGGCAATGTCCACCAATCCGGGGATCTTGCCCATCGTCCGTGGTCCCCTGAACTGCTCCACCACCGCGCGGATCAGCAGCTGCTGCCGCAAGCGGCGGTTGGGATCATCCAAAGGATCCTTGAGATACCGCGCCAGCTGCTCGGCCTGGGCACCATTCAGACTCTGGCGACCGGCCTGCAGATTAACCGTGTAATTCTGCGCCTTATCCTTGCGTTGGAACGAGGCATTCAGGATTACATCGAGATCACCAAGGCCATCCACCACGGAGCGCAGCACCCGCCGGGGGAGCACCACATAGCGGTGCGGTTGATCAGCCGGCAGGCCGACCAGTTCCCGGATCGCATCGTTCAAGAGGGCAACACCGCCCTCCTGCCAGAGGCTGCCGAGCCCGGAAGGCGTGGTCTGACCCGGGAGCTGGAGTGCGAGTTCGATCGGCACCTGCAGCACCCGAAGTGGCTGTTGGGCATCGACCCGCAACAGCATCACAGCATCGGCATTGGCCCGTCCCCGCGGCGCCGCATTGTTCATGGGATCTCCGGTCTGATCCGCATCGATCCCCACCAGCAACAGGGTCACAGGTCCCAGAGGCAAAGGGGCCAGGTTGATGGGGTTGTCGGCTGCGACAGGCGCCGCCGGGGCCACCTGATCGGGCTCCGGCCAGACCGTGCTCAACATCCACCCCGTGGCACCAAGGCCCACAACGGCAGCGGAAAGGCGCAGCAAGGTTCGCAGGGGGTATCGGCCCAGCCAGGTCATCAACCGCTTCGGTTGGGTGGGAGTCATCGTCCCCAGGCGTGCTACGGCGCCTAGTTTCGCCCAGTTGTCCAGTCCCGAGCACCATGGCTCTGCGCCACGACTTCCGCAACCGACCGCCCGAACAGGTGAGGGTCGTGGTGTTCGGAGCCACGGGCTACATCGGTCGTTATGTGGTGCGCGAGCTGGTGGAGAGGGGTTACCAGGTGGTGGCCTTCGCCCGAGAACGAAGTGGCATCGGGGGCCGCCAGAGCAAGGAGCAGGTGATCAACGACCTGCCGGGCGCCGAGGTTCGATTCGGTGATGTCACCGACCCCGCCTCCCTGGCGGCAGAGGCCTTCAACCAGCCCACGGATGTGGTGGTGTCCTGCCTGGCCTCCCGCACGGGCGGTCGCAAGGACTCCTGGGCCATTGATCACCAGGCCACCCTCAACACCTATCGAGAGGGACGACGGGCTGGAGTCGCCCATTACGTGCTGCTTTCAGCGATCTGCGTGCAGAAACCGCTGCTGGAATTTCAGAAGGCCAAGCTGGCCTTTGAAGCGGAACTGCAGGCCGATGGGGAGATGACCCATTCGATCGTCCGGCCCACCGCCTTCTTCAAGAGCCTGGGTGGGCAAGTGGAAAGCTGCCGCAAAGGGGGGCCCTATGTGATGTTCGGCGGCGGTGAACTGGCGAGCTGCAAGCCGATCAGCGAAGACGACCTGGCTCGCTTCATGGCCGATTGCCTGCGGGATGAGGACAAACGCAACCAGATGTTGCCGATCGGGGGCCCGGGCCCGGCCCTCAGCGCCCGGGAACAAGGGGAGATGCTGTTCCGAGCTCTCGGGAAATCTCCACGGATGCTGTCGCTGCCGCTGGCCCTGATGGACGCACCGATCAACCTGCTCGAAACCCTGTCGCGCCTGTTCCCCGGACTGCAGGACACCGCTGAATTCGGGCGGATCGGGCGCTACTACGCCAGTGAATCGATGTTGGTGTGGGACGCCGAGCGGCAGCGCTATGACGCTGATGCCACCCCCTCCTACGGCAATGACACCCTGGAACAGTTCTTTGAACTGGTGGTGCGGGACGGAATGGCTGGTCAGGACCTGGGGGATGCCGCCCTGTTCTGAAGCGGCCATCCTTGGGACAAATCGGAGATCCGATGGAACAGCCCACAGCACCGCGGCCGCGCAGCACAGGGGTTCTGCTCCATCCCACCGCTCTCCCCGGCAGCCCGGTCTGCGGAAGCTTCGGTGAACCCTGCCGCCGCTGGGTTCATCAACTGGCGGACAACAACATCGGGGTCTGGCAGATCCTGCCGCTGGCGCCACCGGATCCCACCGGGTCTCCCTACAGCTCACCCTCCTGCTTTGCCCTGAACCCCTGGCTGCTGGATGCCGCAGATCTGACGGCGGAGGGCTACATCAGCAGCGACGACCAGGCAACGCTCCCGGGGGCAGATGCCCCCAGCGACGGCATCAACAGGGTGGACTTTGCGCTGGCGAACCAACGCAGCCAGGCCCTGGCCACGGCCCTGCTGAGCCGCTGGTCCGAACAGAGCCAGGAGCGGCAGGACACCTTCCGGTCCTGGTGCGAGGAACAGGCCTGGCTGGAGGAACACGCCCGCTACAGCGTTCTGCATGATCAACACGAGGGAGCCTGGTGGAGCTGGCCGAAAGCGCTGGCGACGCATCGGGAGGGAGCCCTTCAACGCTGGTGCGACGACCACGGCGAGGCGCTGCTGCAGGTGAAGCTGGTCCAGTGGCACCTGGACCGCCAGTGGAAGGCCATCCGGTCGCTGGCAAAGGAGCGCGGCGTACTGCTGTTCGGCGATCTGCCCTTCTATGTGAGCGCCGACAGTGCCGATGTCTGGAGCCACCGCTCCCTGTTCACCATCAAGGAAAACGGCGAACTCACCACGCAGAGCGGCGTCCCCCCGGATTACTTCTCCGAGACCGGACAACTGTGGGGATCCCCGGTCTACCGCTGGGGCCGCCATCGCCTCACCCGTTTCCGTTGGTGGCGGCATCGCATCGCCCGTCAGCGGCAACTGGCGGATCTGCTGCGGCTTGACCACTTCCGTGCCCTCGCGGGCTACTGGGCCGTGCCGGGGGGTGACACCACAGCTCAGAATGGCCGCTGGCAACCCTCACCCGGTCGATCCCTTCTGAGCAAACTGCAGCTGGATGGTGGCGGTGCCCTGCCCTTGATCGCGGAAGACCTCGGGGTGATCACTCCGGATGTGGAGGCCCTCAGGGATGGTTTCCAGCTGCCGGGGATGAAGGTGCTGCAGTTCGCCTTCGATGGCATGCAGGACAACCCCTATCTGCCCGAAAACATCGATGGCAGCCGCTGGGTGGTGTACACCGGCACCCATGACAACCCCACCACCCTGGGCTGGTGGAACAACCTTGATGAGGCGAGTAGGGAGCTCATCACCAGCCGGGTGAACGGCCCGGTGGAGGCCCCGGCCTGGCACCTGTTCGACATGGCCTTCGCCACCACTGCGGAACTGGTGGTGGCTCCCCTGCAGGATCTGCTGCATCTGGACGACAGCGCCCGCTTCAACACCCCAGGCACCAGTGAAGGCAATTGGAGCTGGCGGTTGCCGCACTATGACGACAACCTCAATGGAGCCCTGAAGGGCTACGGGGAGCGGGGGGCTGTCTGGGGCCGCAGCGGAGCCGGAGCGGCAGCCCTGGTGGCTTCCACCCGATAGGTCCCTGGACGGGTTGTCTCTGCTTTTAGGGCCTCTCCGTTCCAAAGCAGCTGGTCGGCCTCCCCCGGCGGAGGCTTGATCACCAGCTGCACCGGGGCCAGTAACTGCAGGGTCGCCGTGCCGGCCTCAAGTTGCAGCTGCAACCGATCCCCACCGCCGCTGAACAATTGAAGCTGGCTCGGCTGAGTCAACTGCAGGGTCAGCACCCCCGGGCGGGACCTTGGCAATCCACCGGCAGCGTTCAACCAGTCCTGCGGCTGCCATTTGCGAGCCAGATCGAGCGGCCGCAGATTGTCGAGCTGCGGATCGGTGGGAGACAGGGCTGCAGTCGTATCCAGGCCGCTCAGGTCGACGCGCACCGGCTCCAGGCTCTGACTGTTTTGCAGGGCAAGGTTCTGCTGCTGACGGTTGATCATCAGCAAACTCAGGAAGATCAGAATGGCGTACACCAGGCTGCCCTGCCAGGTGGTGAACACATCAATGCTGCCGGGCGTGAAACGACGCTGAGCCAACGTCGCCTTGCGCTGGGGCACCACGGCCGGGGGGAGAACCGGCTCCAACACCCCCGGCGTCAGTGCCAGGCGCCGCTCCAGTTGCGGCAGCATCGATGCCAGATAGGCCCGCTCGGGCAAGCGGTCGGGCCAGCCGCGCTCGAGGGCTTCGATCACCGGGGTGGTGATCCGAGTCTCCTGAGCCAGCTCCCGCAAGGTCAGCCCCTCAGCCTCCCGGCGCTGCTGCAGCAGTTGGCCCAGCTCCCGCAGCTGCTCGTCGCGGGAGAGGCCGTCAGGAATAGCGATCTGGGAGGAACGGGAGCGACGCCGCCAGGGGCGCGGAAACGTCAGGCGCATGAACCGTGCTGAGGGGCGCGGGGCTCGACCCGATCAAGCAATGGCTCCCATTCTCCCCTGCTGAGCTGCCGCCAGCGACCCTCCGGCAGGGCCCCCAGGCGCAAACCGGCAATGCCGACCCGCTGCAAGTCAACGACCGGATGCCCCAGGAGATCAGCAACACGGCGGATCTGACGGTTGCGGCCCTCCAGCAGGACCACCTCCAACAGCGTGCGGTCGGATCGACGCTGCAGCACACGAACCTGAGCAGCGCGGGTCATGGTGCCGTCCAAAAGCAGGCCCTTCCGCCAGCGCTGCAGGCTGCTGTCCAACGGGACCCCCTCCACCATGACCCGATAGGTCTTGGGATGGTCATAGCGGGGGTGCGTGAGCCTCAGGGTCAGGTCCCCCTGATCGGTGAGGAGCAGGGCGCCACGGCTGTCGGCATCCAACCGACCCACCAGGTGGAGTCCCCGGCGCAGATGCCTGGGCAGCAGATCCAGCACGGTGGAACGACCGCGCGGGTCCCGACAGGTGCTGATCACACCAGGGGGCTTGTTGATGAGCAGCACGGTGGCCTCCCGGCGGGGGGACAGCGGCCTGCCGTCGACATGGATGCTCTGGCTGTCAGGGTCCGCCTGATCACCAAGGCGGGAGACCTGTCCATCGACCTTGACCCGGCCGGCCACAATCCAGTCTTCAGCGGTCCGCCGCGAGCAGAGTCCTGCCGCGGCCATGATTTTCTGCAGACGCTGCCGGGTCACGCGCTGAGACTCTTGGGCAGCACCAACTCCATGCAGGTCCCACCATTGGGATGGTTGCGCGCTTCGATGCGACCACCGTGATTAACGGCGATCTGTTGCACGATCGCCAGCCCAAGGCCACTGCCGCTGCGGGCGGAACGGGCCCGGGATGGATCACCGCGATAGAAACGTTGAAACATGCCGCCGAGGTCCGAATCGCTCAGTCCGGGACCGTGGTCACGGATGCTGAGCAACCACCAGCCACCGCTGGGAACGATGGAGACGTCCACGCTGGATCCGTTGGGGGAGTAGCGCAATGCGTTGTCGAGCAGATTGAGCACCGCTCGGTGCAGACGCCTTTGATCGCCCATCATTGGCCCTGTTTCGGAGCGATTCAGGTCCATCGTCACCTCGCGCTCCTCCGCCAGGGGGCGAATGCTGGTCCAAGCGCTGTCCACCAGATCCTCCAGAGTGATAGCGGTGTAACTGCTGCTTTCCTGGGGCAGGCTGTTTTCGAGGCGCGACAGCTCCAGCAGGTCCTCCACCATCAACTGCAGCCGCCGCAGCTCGCGCTGCAGGCGCTGCACCAGCACGGTGTCGCTGCCCTCAACGGCCATCTCTAGCCGGTCGCTCACCAGCATCAAGGCCGTGAGCGGCGTCTTGAGCTCATGGGCCACATCACTGACCCAGCGCTCCTGCTGTTGTTGCTGAGCTTCCAGTGACTGACGGCTCTGGATCAGCACCAGCAGCCATTCATCGGAGCCCGGCAAAACGAGGGCTTCCAGAGGGTCCCCCAGCTGCTCCCATTCGCTGCGCTGTGGGCGCTGCTGATAGCGGGTGCTGACGATCGCTTCTTCAAGCTGAGGAATCGATAACACCTGGTCCATCGGCATACCGCGCACCAGCAGATTCCTGGAAATGTGCAGCAACCGTTCGGCCCTGGCATTGATGTAGGCAATGGACAGATCCGGCGAGAGGATCAACCAGCCCTGGGTTGCTGCATCAATCCAAGCCAAGAGCTGAGGGGCATTCAGCACGCCTTGGCGAAAACCAGGACTGTCTTCGTCAGCAATGCGAGCCCTTCGCAGGCGTCGACGCTGGATGATCGTCATGGTGGCGGCACCGGCACCGAACCCGATCAGAAGGGGAACAAGCACCAGCTGCTCAGCCGAATCGATAGCCGAAACCCCGCACCGTGCGGATCAGTTCAGGGGAAGACGGCTGCACCTCGATCTTCTCCCGCAACCAGCGGATGTGGACATCCACTGTTTTTGTGTCGCCGACGAAATCCAATCCCCAGATCTTCTCGAGCAACTGATCACGACTCCAGACCCGCTTGGGGTGCTGAAGGAACAGCTCCAGGATTTTGTACTCCTTCGGAGAGAGATTGAGGTCCTTGCCGTCACGGGTGACCCGGCACTCATTGATGTAAAGGCAGAGATTGGCGTGGCTGTAGATCTCGGGAAGAACAGCAGGGGTTTGTTGAGCACGCCGCAGCAGCGCCCGGCAGCGGGCCACCAGCTCTCTCAGGCCAAAGGGCTTCACCAGGTAGTCATCAGCCCCGACCTCAAGGCCGAGCACCCGATCCGTCTCACTGTCCCTAGCACTGATCACCAGGATGGGCGTGTTGTTGTTGAATCGCCGCAACTCACGACAGAGATCCAAGCCCCCCAGGCCGGGGAGCATCAGATCGAGCACCAGCAGATCCACGGGCTGAGCAGGCTCACCCGAGAGCAGTCCAAGGGCTTCTGAGCCATTGGCGCAGGTGAGCACTTCATATCCCTCGGCGCGGAGAGCTTCACCGACGGTTTCACGGATACTGTCGTCATCCTCAACAACAAGCAATCTGCTGGTGGCCACGGCAGCGGGAATGGTGGTCACGCCGGATGGTGTTGAGACACCTCCAGTCTGGCCCTCAGGCCTGCATTGGTCGAGTCATTCACCAACAAGGTGAATCAGAAGAATTCATCGAAGTTGTCGAAGTCCACGGCCTTGAAGTTGCCGCTCTCCACCTGCAGCATCAACCGCTCCAGCTGAGCGAACAGTGCCCCACCCGTCAGCAGAGACAGCAGCAGGGCCACCAGCAGGGCCACACCCGCGGCGAAGCCGAAGATCTGCAGACAGCAGCCGATGAACAAGGTGATCCCGATCAGGATCCCCGTAAAGCTGAGGCTGATCTCCGCTGTGGCCAGGGGAAGGAGCGGCAGACGATCCTGCTTCCAGCCATCGAGCTTGTCCTGCACCTGGCGGCCAAAGGTCAGACCACAAAGCACACCCATCAACAGCCCAACGCCGGCCATCAGATAGGGAGGCTGGGGCAACACGGCCAGCTGCAGCAGCATCTCGAGCTGCTCCGCGGTGATCTCCTCGGGCATCGACGCCTCAGACAGATTTGGAGGGGTGACCCTAGCGGCAACTGATCAAGCGGCTGCGAGGGGATTGAGTCGCTGCAACAGACCACCCGCGATCCGCCCAGGGCCGAATGTACGGGCCAGCAGTCCCATCAGCGCACGAACGTCGTCGATGTGCAACCGGTCGTCGCGGATCAAGGTGAGCAAAAGACGCTTGCGCAGATCAGCACCATCCCGGCTCAGCAACAGGCGCATGCCGGCCCCGGCCACCGGGAGCAGTTCCTTACCAGGAGCCGGAGCGTCCTGGCCGACCACCGCGAGGAGGTTTTCCAATCGATCCAGGCAGAGACGTCCATCCGCATCAAAGATCACCTCCAGCAGCTTCTCGCGCATCTCACTGGTGTCGCCCGCCAGCAGGCGACGGGCCACATAGGGGTAGGCCACGGCGATGATGCGGAAATTTGGATCGAGGCGCAGGGCCAGCCCCTCCTGACTGACCACCGCCCGGATGATCAGAGCGAAGCGTGCCGGCACCCGGAAGGGGTAGTCGAACATCAACTCTGAAAAGCGGTCGGTGATCGCCTTGAAATTGAACGAGCCAACGGAATCGCCAAGGCTGCCGCCAAGCACCTCCTCCAGGGCCGGCACGATCGGCGTGAGATCTGAAGTGGGGCTGAGGAAGCCGAGGTTCTGAAAATCCTCAGCCAGGCCAACGAAGTCGCGGTTGATCAGATGAACGACGGCACCGGTGAGCGTCAGCCGATCGCTGTCGCTGATCGAATCCATCATCCCGAAGTCCACGTAGCCGACATGGCCCAGGTCGCCGCTGCGGCCCTGCAGAGCGAAGAGGTTGCCGGGATGAGGATCGGCGTGGAAATAGCCGAACTCCAGCAATTGCTGCAGGCCGCAAATCACCCCGGTGCGGATCAGTGCTGCCGGATCGAGTCTGAGCGCCTGCAGTTCCTCGCTATCGCGCATCTTGGCGCCGTCGATCCAGGTGGTGGTCAGCACCCGGGTGGAACTGAGCATCCGCTCCACCCGTGGAACGTAAACCGTGTCGTTCTCGGCAAAGAGGCTGGCGAAGCGTTCAGCGTTGTCAGCCTCCTGGACGTAGTCGATTTCCTCGAACAGGCTGCGACCGAACTCATCGATGATGCCCCCGAGACCGAAGCCGAGATTGAGCGGCAGCAGGGGTGCGGTGAGCACACCGAGCAGACGGATCAGCACCAGGTCCCGGCGCAGGATGAAGGTGAGGTTGGGGCGTTGGACCTTGACGGCAACCCAGGCATTCCCCTCCAGGCGTGCCTTGTAGACCTGTCCAAGGCTGGCGGCCGCGATCGGAGCGTCGGGAAACTCAGCAAACAACTCATGGGCCGGGGCACCGAGCTCCTGCTCAATCCGCTCCAGGGCCAAGGCATGGGGAAAGGCGGGAAGGTCGTCCTGCAGGCGGGTCAGTTCATCCAGCCAGTCCCGGCGCACGAGATCAGGACGGGTGGACAGGGCCTGACCCACCTTGATGAAACAGGGACCCAGCCCGGTGAGGGTGTTGAGGATGCGACGGGCCAACGTTTGCTGCACCCCTGATTCCGAACTGCCGCCCTGCAGCAGCAGCACCAACACAAGGCCCCCAAGGGACCACAACACCTGAATCAGCCGAGGAATGGCAATCCACGGACGCAGCAGCAACCAGCGCAGATCGCGGCTGGGGTCGTATCGCATCGCCACTGCCTTGAACAGCATCAGACTCTAAGGAGATCCCACTGGATCCCATGGCCCTGCTGCCTCTGCTGCATCGAGACGTCGGTCGGCCCCTGTTTCTTCCCGCCCATGGGCGCGGCGCTGCCCTGCCGCCGGCGATGCGGCGGTTGCTGCAGCGTCGGGCGGGTCTGTGGGATCTGCCGGAACTACCGGCGCTGGGAGGCCCGCTGGAGAGCGAAGGAGCTGTGGCCGACAGCCAGCGTTCCGCGGCGGATGCGATGGGGGTCAACCGCTGCTGGTACGGCGTCAACGGCGCCACGGGGCTGTTGCAGGCGGCCCTGTTGGGCATCAGCCGCCCAGGGGAGGCGGTGTTGATGCCTCGCAACGCCCACCGCAGCCTGATTCAGGCCTGCCTGCTCGGACAGCTGACGCCCCTTCTGTTCGATCTGCCCCACCTGCACGACCGCGGTCACCCTGCTCCGGCCGATGCAGCCTGGATCGAGAGGGTCCTTGCGGCCCTTCCTGCCGAGCATCCGCCGATCAGTGCGGCTGTGCTGGTGCATCCCACCTATCAGGGCTATGGGCTGGACCCCGCACCGCTGATTCAGCGCCTGCAGCAAAAGGGCTGGCCCGTGCTGGTGGATGAGGCCCACGGCAGCCATTTCGCTGCAGAGGTGGATCCGGAGCTGCCGCCGAGTGCCCTGCGGGGAGGGGCGGATCTGGTGGTGCATTCCCTGCAGAAATCAGCGACGGGATTGGCGCAGACCGCCGTGCTCTGGCAGCAGGGGGAGCGTGTGGACACAACTGCGCTGGAGCGCAGCCTGGGCTGGCTGCAGACCACCAGCCCCAGCGCTCTGCTGCTGGCCTCCTGTGAAGCGGCGCTGTTGCACTGGCACGGCCCGGCGGGACGCCGACAGCTGGGTCAGCGCCTGATCCAGGCCCGGACCCTGCGGGACCAGCTGCGCCGCGATGGGCTGCCCTTGCTGACAACGGAAGACCCGCTTCGGCTGGTGCTGCAAACGGGGCAGGCCGGCATCAACGGTCTCGATGCCGACGACTGGCTTCTGCCTAGGGGACTGGTGGCGGAACTGCCGGAGCCCGCGACACTCACCTTCTGCCTCGGGCTTGGCGACCAGCGAGGACTGCGCCGGCCATTGCGCCGTGCCTGGCAGCAGCTGCTGAAGGCTCATCCAGGCCGCAGACCTCAACCGCCCCTGTCGCCATCACCCCTGCCGCTGGTGGCGCAACCGGAAATCGCTGTCGCCGAAGCATGGCGGGCACCCCATCGCCTCTGCCTGCTGGAGCAGGCGGAAAACACCATTGCAGCGGATCTGCTCTGTCCCTACCCCCCTGGTATTCCACTGCTGGTGCCAGGGGAGCGGCTCGATGGGGCTCGGCTGCGCTGGTTGCTGGAGCAACGCAAGCTCTGGGGGGATCAGATTCCAGGCAGTCTTGCCGTCCTGGCCAAGGTCGCTTGAATCGGATCAGCCATGGCCTTGGCATGCCCCTCCTGGCCCTGATCCTGTTGCTCACTCCTGCTCCAGCCTGGAGCAGTCCCAGCGCTGAGGAGTTTCAGGTCGAAGACGCCGTTGAGCCCTTAAGGGTCCCAAGACCAGCGGCGACGCCGCGGTTGCTGCGGGTGGTCAACGGTGCTGCCAGTTGGTATGGGCCTGGCTTTTACGGTCGCCAGACCGCAAGTGGTGAGCGGTTGCGCAAGGGCACCTTCACCGCAGCTCATCGGACCCTCCCCTTCGGGACCCGGGTGCGGGTCACCAATCTCGACAACGGCCGCAGCGTCGTGGTGCGGATCAATGACCGTGGACCGTTTCGGTATCACAGGGTGATCGACCTGGCCCATGGGGCGGCCAGTGAGCTGCGGATGATGCGAGCCGGCGAGATCTCCGTGCGTCTGGAGATCCTTCCCTGAGGCCATTGTTTAGCCTGATTCCGCAGGTCCTCCAGCCAGTGTGATCAGAGAGGTCTTGTCCCCTTCCATTCCGTCAATGCGTGCCGCCCAGAGCCTGCGCAAGCGTCTTCGCAGTGGCTTGGCCATCGGCGGCTTCGGAGCCTTGGTGGTTCTGCTGGGGGGCTGGTGGCTCACGCTCGGGGTCGGTGTGATCGTGCATCTGGGCCTGCTGGAGTTCTTCCGCATGGCTCAGTTCAAAGGGATCCGCCCTGCCACCAAGACAACCCTGGTGGCCTGCCAGCTTCTGCTGATCACCACCCAGTGGGCGGCTGTTCAGAGCGGCTGGCCAGAAGCGCTGTCGGCTGCCGTGCTGCCCCTGGCGGGCACCGCGATCTGCGCCTGGCTGCTGCTGCAGCCGGTGACCGGATCGATCGCCGACATTGCCGCCTCGATCTTCGGGTTGTTCTATCTGGGTTTTCTGCCCAGCCATTGGCTGGCCCTGCGCAACCTTTCCGATCCAGCCCTGGCTCCTGGAACAGCCGCACTGTGCAGCAGCGGGCTGGCCATCACCCTGTCGAGCTGCCTGATGATCGTGGCCAGCGACATCGGTTCATGGGCGTTCGGCAAGCGTTACGGCCGCACTCCCCTGTCACCGATCTCACCCTCGAAAACAGTGGAAGGCGCTCTCGGAGGCTTCGGATGCGCCATGGCCGTCGGCCTGATCTGCGCGCGGGTGATGGGATGGCCACTCTGGGGATTGCCAGGGGTGGGCGTCGGCGCAGTGGTGGCCCTGATCGCCCTGGTGGGAGATCTCACCGAATCGATGATGAAACGCGATGCCGGACTGAAGGACTCCGGAGACGTGCTGCCTGGCCATGGCGGGATCCTGGATCGCATTGACAGCTATCTGCTGACCCCGGCCGTCCTGTTCGCACTACTGACCCTTGCCCAACCGCTGATCAACGTCGGCTAGCACGATTCAGAAAATATATCGTTACTCCGGAGTTACGATTGCGTGCCCCTTCAGGTTCAACAATCCTGCCCCCAAGTTCGCATCGGTGATCTTGATCGCAGGATCCATCGGCAACACCGCCCGGGTCTTAGGGGAATCTGAGGCCGACAGCACCACAGTGCCCCCTTCGGCTCGCAGACGAAAGCATTTGCGGATCGGGTCCCGCTGCGCTGCAACCGATGCCTTCAACACCAGTTCATCGTTTTCGATCCGCAGTTGCCCCAGGGGCTTCAGACCCATCAGTTGCTCTGCAAGCCAATCCCCAAGTTCACGCCAACGCTCCGACAGCAGGGCATCGCCGAGGGGCTGACCGGGCATCGACACCGTGCCGCTCACCTGGAACGGCTCCTTCAGGGCCAGCATCCGGCCTGGACGCAGCCAGGTGAGATCCACCTGAATCGGTCCACTGCTGATCTCGGCATGCTGCAGCGGCAACCCTTCGAAGCGCACATCCCGTGCTGACAGAACCGCCCCCTGCAGCCGGCCCCGCATCAGACCCAGGGACGACCCTTGCAGCGTGAGGTCCAGATCCCCCACCTGGTCGCAGCGACTTCGGATCCAGAGCCGCAGACCAGTGGAAATCAGCTGAAGCAGGGGATCGCTCATCGACCCAGCAGTTCCAGGCAGCGGTCAGCAACCCGCTGAGGCTGATCGATATGGGGAAGATGGCCGCAGGCCTCAAACGTCTCCGCCGGGTTCTGCAGCAACGTTTGAGCGTCCCGCTTGAGCGGTGCCCGCAGGATCCGGTCGTCAGCGCCCCAGATCACATGCAAGGGCTGGGGTGGCAACGGCACGCCGCATCCGGCGAAACCACCACTGCGGGCAAAGGCAGCCAGTGCTTCGGCCCAACCCGGGCATTGGAGATGCAGCGATGCGATCTGCTCCTCCGGTGGACCCACCTGACCATCGGGATCCGCAAACGCCTGACGACACAGACCGCGACGCACCCCAGGCCGGGACAGAAACCAGGCCCCGAGCCGATCCAGCAGAGGCGGAACCGGCATGGGACGCCCCGTCAGGCCAGCAGGCGCCAACAGCAACAGCGCCTTGATCCTCTCGGGCTGGCGTCGGGCCAGCTCCACCGCAACGGCTCCCCCCATGGAGGCTCCGATCGCATCGATCGGACCATCCGCTTCCAAATGCGCCAGCAGAGCGTCGAGATGTCGCAACACGGCTTCAGGGCCGTAGGACGCCTGGGGCGGACGCGGAGAAAAGCCGAAGCCGAACAGATCAGGGATCACCAGCTGGAAGCGCTCGGCGAGCAATGGCACCAGGCGGCGATATTCCAGAAAGCTGCTGTCAAATCCATGCAGCATCAACAGGGGAGGGCCCTCTCCGACAACAGCGACCGGGAAGGGTTGATCAACATCAAGATCCGGCAACGGCCACCATTCCACCTCCAGTGCCAGAGCCCTGGCCTGAGGGTCCAGCAACCCTGGAACAAGACCATCCAGCAGAGACTTCAAGGCACAGCGGGGATGGGTTCAGCGGCCCCCACCAGCGCCTCCAGCAACGCTCCAGGGGTAACGGCGAACGGGAGGTGGTGCAGGTCGGAACCTTCGCGGCAGGCGAAAGCACACACCTCCCGCAGGTCACTGAGGCTGGCGGCGGACAAACCGAGATCATCCAGGCTCACGGGAAGCTGCAACTGCCGCATCAGCGGCAGCAGCTGACGGTGCGCCTGCCCCGCCAGGCGGTTGCCACCAAGGCGTTCTTCCAGGCGGAGCTGCACCAGGATTCCGAAGCCGACCTTCTCGCCATGAAGGACGTGGTGGCAGGCCTGCAACTGGGTGAGGCCGTTGTGAACGGCGTGGGCCGCCACGGTGCGGCAACGGGCACCCCCCAATCCACCCATCACACCGGCGGTGAGGGCGCAGGCTTCTGCCGTACGGGCCCAGGCCGCACTGTTGGGATCCTGAAGGGCCAGAGGCCCATCAATCAGCAACTGATCCCGAAGCACGCGGGCCATCTGCACGGCCTGCTGCACCAATCCATCACTGCTGTCGCTGCTGCTGACCGACGCCTCATACCACTTCGCCAGGGCATCGGCGATGCCGCTGGCCAGGGTTCGAGTGGGAGCCTGGCGAACAAGGCTATGGTCAAACACCAGCAACTCAGGACAGCGCTCCAAGGCCACATCGCCCTGGAAGGCACCTTGGGTGGAATACACATTGGAGAGCGCCGTCCAACCTGCGCAGGTGGCAGCACTAAGGGGCACGGTGATGCATGGCAGCCCAAGCCGGTGGGCCAGCAGCTTGCCGGCATCCAGAACCTTGCCTCCACCGGCAGCCACGACGGCATCACAGTCGGAGGCTTCGTGCATGAGCCGCTGAAGGTCGTCTTCGCAGCAATCGAACTGAAGCTCGGCCCGTTGGGGGGCAAGGCCCGCCCCGACGAGATCGCTGGCAAGAGCGTCCCTGAGACTGAATGTGGCGCGGCTTCGACCCAGCAGGAGAGGGCGGAAGCAAAGGGCACTGATATTCGACAACGCCCCCTGCCAGGCACCCTCCCCCCGCAACACCGCCGCAGGGGCGATGGCGTGGGAGGAGATGGACAGAACCATCAGACAGCTGCACCTGCCAGCTGGGGAGAGGTCTCAGCCAGGCCCTTGTGGCGAACGACGACCTTCTTGTCGTCATCGACATCCACCTCAGCATGATCCCCGTCCTTGATCCGACCGGAAAGCACCTCCTCAGCCAGAGAGTCCTCCAGCAACCGCATCACGGCGCGACGCAGGGGACGAGCTCCGTAGGCCGGGTTGTAACCCTCCTCCACAAGGCGCTCCTTGAACGCATCGGAAACGGTGAGGGTGATGCCTTTCTCGCCCATCCGGCCGAACACCTCCTTCAACATGATCTCGGCAATCTCCTTCACCTCGTCGCGACTGAGCTGACGGAAGACGATGATTTCGTCGAGTCGGTTGAGGAATTCAGGCCGGAAGTACTGCTTCAACTCCTCGTTCACGAGAGAGCGGATCCGGGTGTACTGCGACTCCTCCGCACTTTCACCGGAGAACTCGAAACCGAGGCCACCGCCACCCTTCTCGATCACTTTCGAACCAATGTTCGAGGTCATGATCACCAAGGTGTTCTTGAAGTCGACCGTGCGGCCCTTGGAGTCAGTCAAACGACCATCTTCCAGAAGCTGCAGCAGCAAGTTGAACACATCGGGATGCGCCTTCTCGATTTCATCGAAGAGCACCACGGTGTAAGGACGACGGCGAACAGCCTCGGTGAGCTGACCTCCTTCGTTGAAGCCGACATAACCCGGAGGAGAACCGATCAGCTTGCTGACCGTGTGGCGCTCCATGAACTCCGACATGTCGAGGCGGATCATCGCCTCCTCACTGCCGAAGAAATAGGTCGCTAGAGCCTTGGTCAACTCGGTCTTACCGACGCCGGTGGGACCGGAGAAGATGAAGCTGGCAATGGGTCGATTGGGGTTCTTCAGGCCGACACGAGCCCGGCGGATGGCCTTGGACACCGCTTTGACCGCTTCGTCCTGACCGATCAGACGTTGATGAAGCGTCTCCTCCATGTTTAGGAGCTTGACCGATTCGCTTTCGGTGAGTTTCTGAACAGGAACACCGGTCCAGGAGGCAACAATCTGAGCGATGTCCTCTTCGTTCACCATCGGCGACGACTCCGCGGAGTCTGATAGCGCTGCATCTGCGGTTTCCGCTTCAGGCTGAGCTTCGGTGGGCGCATCACCGCGGTTGGCCTGAAGCAGGGCACGGATCTGATCGCGGAGCTCAACCTCCTTTTCACGCAGTTCACCGGCCTTGGTGAAGTCCTGGTCGCGGACAGCGTCCTCTTTCTGTTTCTGAACGGTGCGCAATTCCTTATCCACCTCCTTGGCTTCGGGGGGAAGCTTGGAGTTGAGCAGACGCACCCGTGAACCCGCCTCATCGATCAGGTCAATGGCCTTGTCGGGAAGGAAACGGTCGGAGATGTACCGATCGCCAAGGGTTGCTGCTGCGATGAGGGCGTCGTCGGTGATCTTGAGACGATGGTGCTGCTCATAGCGCTCGCGCAGGCCCCGCAGAATTTCGATGGTGTCATCGATGGAAGGCTCGCCAACGGTGACGGGCTGAAAACGACGTTCCAGAGCAGCGTCTCGTTCGATGTGCTTGCGGTATTCATCGAGAGTGGTGGCTCCGATGCACTGCAACTCACCCCTGGCGAGAGCTGGCTTGAGGATGTTGGCCGCATCAATGGCACCTTCGGCAGCACCAGCGCCGATGAGGGTGTGGACCTCGTCGATCACCAGGATCACGTTCCCGGCGGACTTGATCTCCTCCATGATTTTCTTGAGTCGCTCCTCAAACTCACCGCGGTACTTGGTACCGGCGACCAGGAGACCGATGTCAAGGGTCAGAACGCGCTTGTCCTCAAGGATGTCGGGAATTTCACCCTGCTGAATGCGCTGCGCGAGGCCTTCAGCGATGGCCGTTTTGCCCACCCCAGGCTCGCCGATCAGCACTGGGTTGTTCTTGGTGCGGCGGCCCAGGATCTGGATGACCCGATCAATCTCGTTGTGACGGCCGACCACCGGATCCAGCTTGGCTTCGGTGGCCATCTGAGTCAGGTTGCTGCCGAACTCATCAAGGGTTGGCGTTTTGGTGGAACCCTTCGCACCACCGCCGCCGCCGCCGGAGACTTCAGCGGTTTCACCCAGCATGCGAATCACCTGGGTTCGGACCTTGGCCAGATCAACCCCCAGGTTCTCGAGCACGCGGGCGGCCACACCTTCACCTTCCCGGATCAGACCCAGCAGCAGATGCTCGGTACCGATGTAGTTGTGCCCCAGCTGACGAGCCTCCTCAAGAGAGAGCTCAAGCACACGCTTGGCTCGTGGGGTGAAGGGGATTTCGACCGCCACAAAGCCGGATCCACGGCCGATGATCTTCTCCACTTCAACCCGGGCGTCCTTGAGGTTGACACCCATTGACTTCAGAACCTTGGCGGCGACGCCAGTGCCTTCTCCGATCAGACCCAGAAGAATCTGCTCCGTGCCAACGAAGTTGTGACCGAGCCTGCGAGCCTCTTCCTGGGCCAGCATGATCACCTTGATGGCCTTCTCAGTAAAACGTTCGAACATCGCGAGGCCGATACGTAAGTGTGACCAAGCTATCAGGACTGTGAGGCCGATGCGAGTGTTCGGTCGGTTCGGTCACTTTCCAGTCGGGTACAGGCCTGTCGCAGAAGAAAATTAACAACAAGATCAAAAAGATTTCGTTCTTTTTTGTCTCCCAGGGACGGGAAACCGAACAACACCAAAAGCCGACCGGAGCTACTCCTCGGGGGTCAACCGACACCATTGAATGAGGGCGTCGGAACCGTCTCTGTAGTAACCCTCCCGACGACCGGCGGTTCGGAAACCAGCGCGGTTGTAAAGGGCGAGGGCGGCGATGTTGTCATCGCTGACTTCGAGGGTGGCGTGGGCCGCACCGTCCTGTCGTGCCCGTTGCAACAGCGCCAGCAGCAGACAACGGCCATGGCCCCGTTGACGCTCATCGGGATCCACTGCCACCACGGTGATGTGCAGTTCATCCACGACCAACCAGCCGCAGGCCACTCCCAACAACCGCTGGTTCTTGACCAGCCCGAGGCAGAGACGACGGGGATCCTCCAGCTCACGGCGCCATTGCTGAACAGTCCAGAACCCGTTCAGAGCTCGTTCATCCAGCCCAAGACATGCGGCCAACCAGCTGGAATCGAGATCGGTGACGGTCACCCTGAACCTGCCTGGGTCAGTCCGATTCCTACATTGGCCCTCTTCGCAGGCCCGACGTGACCCAAGCCATCGCCAGCCAGAAGCCCTTCGAAGCGGACCGAGATACCGCCAGTCCCAACCGCAACCTGGCGCCGGTCACCACCGATCTGGATGACAACGATCGGCTGATGGTGGGTGGGTGCCTTCTGAGCGACCTTGCCCAGCGCTACGGCACACCCCTTTACGTGCTGGATGAGGAGACGGTGCGAGGCACCTGTAGGGCCTATCGGGATGCCCTGAAGCAGCACTACCCCGGTCCCTCCCTGCCGATTTACGCCTCCAAAGCCAACAGCTCACTGCTGATGAGCAGCATTGCCGCCTCCGAGGGCCTTGGCCTCGACGCGGTGTCTGCCGGCGAACTCCTGACGGCTTTCCAGGGGGGCGTGCCCGGCGAACGGATGGTGCTGCACGGCAACAACAAGAGCGACGACGAGCTCCTGCTCGCCTACAACAACAACGTCACGATCGTCGTCGACAACCAGCACGATCTGGATCGATTGGCGGAGCTGGTGCCCGCCGGCAGCCCGCCAGCCCGGCTGATGCTGCGCTTCACCCCCGGCATCGAATGCCACACCCACGAGTACATCCAAACCGGTCACCTGGACAGCAAATTCGGCTTTGATCCCGACCTGCTGGAGTCGGTGCTTCGACAGTTGGTTGATCAACCCTGGGCGAAACTCACCGGCCTCCACGCCCACATCGGCTCCCAGATTTTCGAACTGGAGCCGCATCGGGACCTGGCAGCGGTCATGGCCGATGCCTTCAAGCTGGCCCGAGACATGGGTCATCCCGTGGAAGACCTGAATGTGGGGGGTGGCCTTGGAATTCGCTATGTGGCCTCAGACGATCCGCCGACCATCGAGCAATGGGTGAAGGTGGTGGCCGAGGCCGTCACAGCGGCCTGCCGCGATCGGCAATTGGAGCTGCCCAGATTGCTGTGTGAGCCGGGGCGTTCCCTGGTCGCCACCGCCGGGGTCACGCTTTACACCGTGGGCTCCCGCAAGACCATCCCCGGCATTCGCACCTACGTTGCCGTCGACGGTGGCATGAGTGACAACCCCAGACCGATTACCTACCAATCCCTGTACACCTGCTGTCTGGCCGACCGTCCGCTGGCCCCTGCGGAAGAGACTGTGAATCTGGTGGGTAAGCACTGCGAATCCGGTGATGTGCTGCTGAAGGATCTGCCGATGCCCACCACCCGCAGCGGAGACATCGTCGCCGTGTTCTCCACCGGCGCTTACAACGCATCAATGAGCTCCAACTACAACCGGATCCCGCGACCAGCAGCCGTGGTGGTGAAGGGCGGCAGTTCCGAACTCGTGCAGAAGCGGGAGCAGCCGGATGATCTGCTGCGCTACGACGTCCTGCCAGACAGGTTCAGAGCGTTACTTTGATATCAGTATGAAGTTGGCTTGGTGAACGTGCTGGCGGTGGTGGATCCGCGCCTGGTCCTTGACGTTCTGTTTGCCACTGCCATCGGCTTTCTGCTGTTCTCCAGGGTCAACGAAGCTCGAACCCTGTGGTTGCTGAGGGGATACCTCTTCCTGGTATCCCTGGCCTGGTTCGTCCAGCGATATGCCGACCTACCGCTCACGTCGAAGCTGGTCGACGCGCTGGTACTGGCCTGTTCATTGTCGTTGGCCATTCTCTGGCAGGGAGAATTGAGACGTCTGATGGAACTGCTCGGCACCGGCAGGTTGGCCGTGTTGCTCGGCAATCCACAGAAGGAGTTCCGGGGCAATGCCGGCACCGTGACCCAGATCACCGAGGCAGCGGGTCGCCTTTCGCAGCAGCGTCGTGGAGCCCTGATCGTTGTCGACATGGGCAGCGATTTACGCCCTGAGGACTTTCTCAACCCAGGCGTTGCGATCGGTGCCCAACTGAGTCGCGAGCTGTTGCTGAATCTCTTTGCCGCTGACACACCGCTGCACGATGGCGCTGTTCTGGTGCGCGGCAATCGGATTGAAGCAGCCGGCGTGATCCTGCCGCTCTCCCGCCACAGCGTCAGTCGCTACGGAACCAGACATCTGGCAGCTCTCGGAATAACAGAACGGTTCGATCGCTGCATCTGCATCGTTGTTTCGGAAGAGACCGGCACCCTGTCTCTGTCCAACCAGGGCAAACTCGAACGACCCATCACCAGTTCCAGGCTGGAGGAGCTCCTGCGGGAACTGTTCAGCGCAGCGGAATCCAGGCCACCAGCACGACGTACGGTGGGGAACTCATCGGCTGAATCGCTGTCTTGAGCCGACCACCGGCCACCAGCCACGACCTCACTGCGTCCAAGTTCTGCCCGCCGGAGCTTGATCGCGAGCGGTTGCCTGCGCACGTGGCCGTGATCATGGATGGCAACGGCCGCTGGGCGGAATCCAGGGGGCTGCCGCGGGTGATGGGTCACCGCGCCGGAGTGGAAGCGCTCAAGGCGACCCTTCGGCTCTGCAGTGACTGGGGTATTGGTGCCCTCACCGCTTACGCCTTCTCAACGGAGAACTGGTCTCGGCCAGGGGATGAGGTGAATTTCCTGATGACCCTGTTTGAACGGGTGCTGCAGAGGGAGTTGCGCACCCTCGAGGAAGAGCAGGTGCGCATTCGTTTCCTTGGGGATCTGGAGGCCCTGCCGCTCAAATTGCAGGAGCTGATCTCCGATGCCACGGATCGAACCGCCGGCAACGGCGGCATTCACTTCAACGTCTGCACCAATTACGGCGGTCGGCGGGAGCTGGTGCGTGCGGCCCAGCGCTTGGCGCGCCAGGCCGCCAACGGCGATCTGGCTCCCGAAGACATCGATGAAAACAGCCTGGCGGCGGAATTGTTCACCGCCGGCGAGCAGGATCCTGATCTGCTGATTCGCACCAGCGGCGAACACCGGATCAGCAACTTCCTGCTCTGGCAGCTGGCCTATGCCGAAATCCACGTGACCGATGTGTTCTGGCCTGATTTCAACGAGAAGGCCCTGAAACAAGCCCTGCTCGATTTCCAGAGCCGCTCCCGCCGCTTCGGAGGCCTTGATCCACTCACGCCATGACGCTCACGATCCGCCACGACTGGACCATCGCCGAAATCCAGGCGCTGCTGGAACTGCCTCTGATGGAGTTGCTCTGGCAGGCCCAGACCGTGCACCGAGCCGCCAACCCGGGCTACCGGGTGCAGCTGGCCTCCCTGCTGAGCGTGAAAACCGGCGGCTGCGAAGAAGACTGTGCCTACTGCTCTCAATCGATCCACAACAGCAGTGATGTGACGGCCTTCGAGGCTCAGATGCAGGTGGAGCCGGTATTGCAACGGGCCAGGGCCGCCAAAGAGGCCGGCGCCGATCGCTTCTGCATGGGCTGGGCCTGGCGGGAGATCCGCGATGGGGCTCCGTTTGAAGCCATGCTCTCGATGGTGCGGGGCGTGCGGAACCTGGGCATGGAGGCCTGCGTGACAGCTGGGATGCTCACCGATCAGCAGGCGGACCGGCTGGCGGAAGCGGGGCTCACCGCCTACAACCACAACCTGGACACCAGCCCTGAGCACTACGAGCGGATCATCTCGACCCGCACCTATCAGGAACGACTGGAAACCCTTCAGCGGGTGCGCCGAGCCGGGGTGACCCTGTGCTGCGGCGGCATCATCGGCATGGGGGAAACCCTGCGGGATCGCGCCTCAATGCTGCAGGTGCTGGCCTCCATGAACCCTCACCCGGAAAGCGTGCCCGTCAATGGACTGGTGGCTGTGGAGGGCACCCCTCTGGAAGATCAAGCCCCCTTCGAACCACTGGAACTGGTGCGGATGGTGGCCACGGCCAGAATTCTGATGCCCCAGTCGCGGGTGCGGCTCAGCGCTGGCCGTGAATCGATGAGCCGTGAGGCCCAGATCCTTTGCCTGCAGGCTGGCGCCGATTCGATCTTCTACGGCGACGTCCTGCTGACCACCGGCAACCCGGACGTGGAGGCCGACCGTCAGTTGCTCGCCGACGCCGGGGTTCAGGCCAACTGGCAGGAGTGCCAGACCACGGCATGAGCCGCTTGCTAGTGGCGGCGTTCTACGCCTTCACACCCCTTGATGACGACCAGCGCGAGGCCTTGCTGAACGCCTTGCCGCCGCTTGCTTGCGAAGAAGATGTGCTCGGCTCAGTTCTGGTTGCCAAGGAAGGCGTCAACGGCACGATCAGTGGTCCGGAAACGGGGGTGGAAAGCCTGCTCGCTCACCTGCAGCGACAGCTCACCCTCGGACAGCACCACTTCGAGCGGTTGGCAGTGAAGCGCAGCTGGGCGGAACGGTCGGTGTTCCGTCGCTTCAAGGCCCGGCGCAAGAAAGAGATCGTGACCATGGGGGTTGAAGGCGTTGATCCCAGGATCAATGTCGGCACCTATGTGGATCCCGAGGATTGGAACGCCCTGGTCGATGACCCCGACACCCTGGTGATCGACACCCGCAACCACTACGAGACTGCCATCGGCAGTTTTGACGGTGCCATCGACCCCGGCACCGACAGCTTCCGCGACTTTCCGCAATGGGCTGAAAGCGAGCTTCGCCCCCTGGTGAACGGCACCGCCCCAAAGCGCATCGCCATGTTCTGCACCGGCGGCATCCGCTGCGAGAAAGCCAGCACTTACCTGCAACAACAGGGGTTCGGTGAAGTGCATCACCTGAGGGGCGGCATCCTCAACTATCTCGAGCAGGTTCCTGAGAAGGACAGCCGTTGGCGGGGTGAATGTTTTGTGTTCGATCAGCGGGTGGCCGTCAACCACCAGCTGGAACCCGGAGAACACAGCCTCTGCCACGCCTGCGGGCTGCCGCTTTCACCCGACCAGCGGTCGTTACCGAGTTACATCAAGGGAGTGCAGTGTCTCCATTGCATCGACCGCTTCTCGGAAAGCGACCGGGCACGGTTCGCCATGCGCCAACGGCAGATGGATCAGAAGTCGTCGGACTCCTCCTCTGAGTCCGATGGCTTGGCGTCGTAGAACGCCTTCCATTCAGCATCCGTTTTGCAGTAACGACCGTGCTCCAGCATGTGGAGGGTCTGAACGGAACAGCCCAGGACAACGATCACCATGGGAATCAACCAGACCGGATCCCGGAAGGAAATGCGCTTGCGGGCCATCAGTTCACCTCCAGTTCACGGTCGTACACCTCATCGTTCTGGGATGCCCAGCGCGCTTCGGTGACACAACCACCGGCGTGAATCTGGTGGTGGGCCACGAACAGACCCACCATCCAGGCGAGCAGTCCAATCGGAACCAGGGCTCGCATCAATGCATCAGACCGTTCGACCCCACGCTTAACGCATCCACACTCCGACGCCAAGTTCATGCTGCCGATCCTCTACAGCTTCCGGCGATGCCCATACGCCATGCGGGCACGTTGGGCCTTGTTGGAAGCAGGGTTATTGGTGCAGTGGCGCGAGATCGAGCTGCGCGCCAAACCCGCCGCCATGGTTGAAGCCTCACCCAAGGGCACGGTGCCGGTGCTGGTGCTCGCCGATGGCACGGTGATCGAGGAAAGCCTCGAGCTGATGCATTGGGCCCTTGCGCAGGCGGACCCCAGGGACTGTCTGGGTGCAGGTGATCCGGATCCCTGGCTGCGGCAGAACGACGATGGGTTCAAACATCACCTCGATCGCTTCAAGTACAGCGACCGCTATCCAGGGGCGGATCCATCCGTCCACCAGCGGGAGGGGCTGTCAATCCTCAGGGGTTGGAGTGCGCGCATCCGTGAAACCGGCTGGCTGACCGGTGAGCGGATGGGGTTGGCCGACGCAGCCCTGTGGCCCTTCGTGCGCCAGTGGCGCATCGCAGATCCCCAGGGATTCGATGCTGACCCTGAGCTGGAGCCATTGCGTGGCTGGCTGAATCACTTCCTGGAAGCTCCTGGGTTCGAGCGACTGATGCAGCGCGCCGATCCCTGGGATTCCGGCGGCCTGCAGCCCCTGTTCCCCGCCGATGCCATCGCTGTTCCAACGGATCAACCCCTCTTCCATCTGGCCCTCGCTTCGGATTGGCATCAGGCCCAGAACCAAGGGGAGTACCGGGTCTCCACCAGGGCGCTGATGCTCGAACAGGTGGGCTTCATTCACTGTTCCTGGCGTGAACAGGTGGAGCCGACCTACGACCGCTTCTATGCCGATGCCGGCGATGTGCTGTTGCTGGAGATCGATCCGGCCCTGGTGAATGCCCCCCTACGGGCCGACGCCATACCCTCCGGTGAACTCTTTCCGCATCTGTACGGCCCCATACCACTCAAGGCCGTGCGGAAGGTGAGCCAACGATGAGCCCTGCACCATCGCCATCCCTGCTCGAGCAGCTGGAAGTGCAGGCCCGCGCGCGGGGATGGCTGCTGCGGCTGCAGGTGGGGCGCCCGTTGGGGCTCTGGAGCCTGCGGCTGGTGGTGGCCTGCCCGGGGCCGACGGGCACAGCGCAACTGCTGGGTGAGATGAAAGGTTGGGCCTATGGCGCCAGCCGTGGCCTGCAACTGGACACCATGCGCGTGGTTCCCCAAGCCTCTGCTGGCGTGGGTGATCTGGTCTGGGCCGCGACCATGGCCTGGGCCCTGGAGGCCACCCCCTGCCGCAGAGCCTGGCTGCTGGCGATCCGCGATGACGATCGTCAGCACCGCCGGCTGGTGCGGTACTTCCGCCAGCGCGGGTTTCAGCAGGAGCGGGATGTGGCAGCCGCCCTTTGGGATCTGCCGTTGCGGATGGTGTGGGGGGGCGCCGGTGCGCTGATGAGCGGTTCGGTGGAGCAGGTGCTGGAGCGCAGCCTGCGGGGCTGGTATCAATCGGCAGCGTGATAGCTGCTGCGCACCAGCGGGCCACTGCGCACCTGGGCAAAACCGAGCTCATGGGCCACGGCCCCAAGTTCGTCAAACTCCTGCGGCGTCCAGTAGCGGTCCACGGGAATGTGCGCCAAGGACGGACGCAGGTACTGACCCAGGGTGAGGCGCTGACAATCCACAGCCCTTAGGTCCCGCATCGCGGCGATCACCTCATCACGGCTCTCACCCAGCCCCAGCATCAGCCCTGATTTGGTGGGAATGTGAGGTGCTAGCTCCCGGGAGGCCGCCAACAGCCCCAGGGAACGCTCATAGGTGGCACCACGCCGAACCTCGCCCTGCAGGCGTTGGACCGTTTCCAGGTTGTGGTTGAAACAAACCGGTTCCGCCGCCAGCACCGTGGCTAACCGCTCTCGTTGCGCCGCCATGGCCTGATTGCGATCGGGGACCCCACCCCAGAAATCCGGCGTCAGCACCTCGATGGCAATCAAAGGATTGCGGGCGCGGATCGCCGCCATCGTTGTGGTGAACAAGGTGGCACCGTGATCGGCCAGGTCATCGCGGGCAACGGCCGTCAGCACCACGTATCTCAGCTGCATCGCCTCCACCGCATCAGCCACCCGCTGCGCCTCGGCAGGGTCAACAGCCATCGGCGCCTGGCCTTTCTCCACCTGGCAGAAGGCACAGCTGCGGGTACAGATCGAACCACCCAACAGGAATGTGGCCGTCCCGGCGGCATAACACTCACCGCGATTGGGGCAGCGCCCTTCCTCGCAGATGGTGTGCAGGCGGTTCTGCTTGACCAATCCCTGCACCCGTTCCAGAGCCGATGCATCTCCGATCGGTCGCCGCAGCCATTCCGGCAGTCGCTCCGTCGGGGCCATGCTGCTGTATTTGCTCATTCCACGTCCTCTTCCCCCCGATTCTGGCGGGAGGACTGTCAGCGGGGGGTGCCGGCAACCAGGGAGGGTGCACCCTCCCGAAGCGATGTCACCGGCAAGGAAATCATCACGGAACCCTGACGCGGTCGCCTGGAACACCCCACTTTCTTCAGAAAGTTGTGTGCGTTGCAACAGTGAATTCAGTCCACCGGCCGACGACCTTCCAGGGCCCGGCTGAGGGTGACCTCATCGGCGTACTCCAACTCACTGCCCATCGGTAGGCCGTAGGCGATGCGGCTGACGGAACAGAACGGTTTGAGCAAGCGCGCCAGATAGATGCTGGTGGTGTCCCCCTCCACGCTGGGGGTCAACGCCAGGATCACCTCTGTGATCTCCTCGCGATTGATCCTCGCCACCAGTGGGGTCACGTTGAGCAACTCCGGGCCGACGCCATCCATTGGCGAGATCAGGCCACCCAGCACGTGATAGCGGCCTTGAAATTCACGGGTGCGCTCCAGGGCCAGCAGGTCGCGGGAATCGGCCACCACACAGATCAGGCCGTTGCGGCGCTCCGTGTTGCGGCAGATCTCGCATTCCGGATCGGCGGAGAGATGAAAGCAGGTCTGACACTGCCCCACCTGGGTGCGGGCCGCCAGCAGGGCATCGGCGAACTGGCGGATCTGCTCTTCTGGTTGGTTGAGCAGGTGCAGGGCGAGACGCTGGGCCGTGCGGGGGCCGATGCCGGGCAGACGCTCGAACTGATCGATCAGCCGGGCCAACGGTCTGGTAAAGCCGCTCAGAGGTCTGCCGCCGATGGATCGGACTCTAGGCAGAATGAACCGATCTGCTCCGGCTCTGATGCAGCTGCTCCGCCCCCTCTCCCGCCTCCTGCTGTGCAGCGTGCTGATGCTTGTGCTGGGGGCCTGCGCCGCAGGGCCGACCGCTGGGCTGCAGTCGTATCAGAGCCCTGATGGACGCTTTGCCTTCCTCTATCCCACCGGTTGGACCCAGGTGCAGGTGAGCAATGGCCCCCGGGTGGTGTTCCACGACCTGATCCACAGCGACGAAACCGTCAGCCTGATGATCAACAAGGTGGACGAAAGCAACGAACTCAGCGAACTGGGCAGCGCTGTCGCCGTTGGAGAGCGACTGCGCCGTGAAGTGATCGCCACCGCCGGCAGCGGCCGCACCGCCGAACTTGTTGAAGCGCAGGAGCGCGAGGTGAATGGCCACACCTTCTACGACCTGGAGTACGCCGTGCACCTGGAGGACCGCGACCGCCACGAACTGGCGACCGTGGTGGTGGACCGTGGCCGCCTCTACACCCTGGCCACCAGCGTCAACGAAGACCGCTGGGACAAGGTGGATGAGCTCTGCGGGCGCGTGGTGCACTCGCTGAATCTGCTGATCTGATCAATTCGGCCATTCGGTTTCGAGATAACTGATCCCACCAGAACTGAACGGCACCGCTTTCAATCGCTTTGTGTCGAGGTCGGTGCTGATCACCCCTGCAGCCAGGCCCGCCATCTGAATGGGGTTGAGGTCGGTCTTCACCTGGCTGCGCACGACCCCAAGCAACACCGGCAGTTTCAACAGATTCTGTGGCTGCCTCAGGCGATTCACCAAACCTTTCAGAGCCATTTGCTGCCGTTCCAGACGGCCGAAATCTCCGCGTCCGTCGTTACGCCAACGCAGAAATCCTTCCAAGGCCTTGCCGCTTAAAACCTGACGCCCAGGCTGCAGATCAATCACCAGATCCTGGGTTCGATCCACGTAATAAAGGCGTTTGGGCACATCCACTTCGATGCCGCCCACCAGATTGGCCAGTAAGGGCAGGGTCTGAAGCGACACCACAACGTGATGCCGCACCGGCCGATTCATCAGCCGCGTCAACTCCCGCTCCACGGCTTCAGGACCACCGCGCCTCAGCAATCCATTGATCTTCATCGCCCCGAAGCCATCTGGGTTGATGTAGCTATCCCGTGGGATCTGCGTGATGCGCGTGCTTCCGGGCTGCACCCTCAGCGTGAAGATCGTGTCGGTGTTGCTGCCCCCAGCGTCCTGACCCAGCACCACCACCTCGCCAATCCCAAGCCCCCACCAACCGGCCAGGGGATGGCGCCGGGCCAACGGCACCGAGATCACCAATCCAGCCGCCAGCCCCAACCCGCACACCTGCCACAGCGGGCGTTGTCTCAAATTGGTGAGAAGCGAGACCATGACGTCACGATAATCGGCCCTTGAGGTTGCCTTAACGTCAGACCAACGGGTCGCTGATCACCATCGACGCGCAGGGCAGCTGACTGATCAGCTTGCTGGTGCGATCACTGCCGGGTATCGGCAGGCCCGCCACGCGACGCCGTTGGGTGCGCAGGATCACCAGATCGTGATCGCGGCTGAGGCGATGGATGGAGCCATCGATGCCGGGTCCCCGCACGATCACGATGTGGAACCGATCCGCGGAGATCCCGGCCGGCCGCCAGCGGATCAGCTGCTCCTCCATCCACTGCCGATCCGATCCGCTGAAGCGGGGATCGTGCACATGCAGCAGTGTGATCCGGGTGCGTTGTTCCGCCGGGGCACTGTTGATCACCCGCAGCGCCAGTTCCACCTGTTCACGGGCACTGGCGGAGAGATCCTTGATCGGCACCAGGATCCGGTTCATCGCCGCCTCGGGCGTAAGGCCAAGATTCACCACCACCACAGGGCAATGGGCCGTCCGGCAGACGCCGTCCACGATGTCGCCCATCAACCAGGCCCGCAGCTGGTCCTGGCGGCCGGCACCGATCAGGAGCAGATCCGCTGCCTGCTCCAGCGCTGTTCGGCTCATTCCACCGGCCACGTCCTCATCCAGGCGCAACAGGGTGCGGGTGGGCACCTGCAGGTCGGCTCCGATCGACTCGGCCGTCCTGAGCCGGGAGCGCGCCGCCGCCACCGCACGGTTCAGACCACCGCGCACCTCCTCCAGGCTTGGGTTCACCATCGCCAGGGGAAGCAACAAACCATCGCCACCGGCAGAACCGCGCAGCAACCGCGAAGCCATGTTGATCAACCCCCTTTCGTTGCTGGGGTTGGCCACCGGCACCACGATCCGCAGGGGTCGCTGCACCACCTCGCTGACCCCCTCCAGGGGTGAGACCTCCTCCCCGAAGCTGGCGGGGAGCGTGCCCTGCCGCGTCTCGTTCAGACGGGTGACGGAACGCTCCGTCAGGATCGGACCCAGGGTGGCCGTCACCACCATCACCGCCAGCACAGCGTTGAGCACCGTCTGGTTGAGCAGCCCCGCCTGGAAGCCGATGAAGGCGGTGGCCAGAGTTGCCGCCACCTTGGGCATGGTCAACGACCACATCATCAGAATCTGCGGGCGGCGGTAGCCGAACAGCGCACCACTGATCCACGACGCCAGACCTTTGCCGCCAATGGCCCCCACCAGCATCAGACCGGTGAACTGGAAATTGCTGAGGCTGGCCCCAAGGCTGCCCACATCGAGAAGCAGGCCCAGATCGATGAAGAAGATCGGGATGAACAGCACACCACCAACAAAGATCACCTGCTCCTTCACCCGCCCCTCCGGCAGCACCGAATTCACCGCCAGGCCGGCCAGAAAGGCACCGACGATTTTTTCCACTCCAGCCAGCTCGGCCCCCAGGGACGCCAGAAACAGCGCCACCAGCACCGCCAGCACCATGCGGTTTTCGTCATTGATGCCCCGCAGCACCAGTCGACGCCCCAACCAGCGGATGCCAGCCACCACCAGCACGGCGAACAGGCCAATCCGCAACAACAGCAGGCCCATGCCCACCCCGCTGAGGTCCCCCTGTCCGAGGCCCAGGCCCACCGCCAGCAGCAGCAGCGCCACGATGTCGGTGAAGATTGTGCTGCCGACGCTGACCACCACCGACTCATCCTTCTGGGCGCCGTAACTGCGCACGATCGGATAGCCCAGCGGTGTGTGGGTGGCCATCAGGGCCCCCAACAGCAGACATGACACCGAGGCGAACCCAGCCAGCAATCCGATGCTGACGCCGGTGCCCACACCGATCAGCAGGATCAGCAGGCCGTAGATGAAGGAGCGACGTTTGACCCGGTTGAACTCCTCCAGATCGATTTCCAACCCCATGGTGAACAGCAGGTACACCGCCCCCAGATCGGAGAGCAGCCGCACGGTTTCACTGCCGCTGTCCACCCAGTTGAGGGCGTGCGGTCCCACGACAACGCCGGCAACCAGCAGCCCCACCAGATCAGGCAAGCCGACCCGGCGGATGAGAGGAGGCACTGCCGCACTGATCGCCACCAGCAGCGAAAACACGCCGAGGGGGTGATGCATCACCTGGCCGATGGAGGCCTGCATGGCCATGACAGTCGGGCCGATTGGCGACCCCGGCATGGTAAGACCACGCGCTCCCTTCAACGGCTGCTTCAGGAAGCGATAAGCCGTTCGCCGGCCTGCACCCGCCAGAGATTGGCGTAGACACCACCCTGGGCCAGCAGGTCGTCGTGGCGTCCCTGTTCCACGATCCGGCCCTGCTCCATCACCACGATCCGATCGGCGTGGCGCACCGTGCTCAACCGATGGGCGATCACCGCGGTGGTACGATTACGGGTGATCTGCTCAAGGGAGCGCTGAATCGCCGCTTCGGTGTCGTTGTCAACGGCGGCCGTTGCCTCATCCAGCACCAGCACCGGCGCGTCCTTGAGAATGGCTCGAGCCAGTGCAATGCGCTGACGCTGCCCTCCAGAGAGCCGTTGGCCGCGCTCGCCGACCAGGGTGTCGTAGCGATCCGGCAGAGCCTCGATGAAACCTGCGGCCTCCGCCAGACGGGCGGCCTGTTCGATGGCCGCTGGACTGGGATCAGCAACCCCGTAGGCGATGTTCTCAGCCACCGTGCCGTGAAACAGGTAGACGTCCTGGCTGACGAGGGCAATGGCACCGCGGAGATCCTGAAGCTGGAGCTGTTCGATCGGACGGCCATCCAGCAGGATCCGCCCCCCCTGGCGCTCATAGAGACGCAGCAGCAGTTTCACCACCGTGCTCTTGCCGGAGCCGGTGGATCCAACGATCCCGACCGTTGCACCCGACGGCACCGTCAGATCAAACCCCTGCAGCAGTGCCGCTCGACCGGGGTAAGCAAAATCCACCTGCTCAAAGCGAATCTCCCCTCGCACCAGCCGTCGGTCCATCGCGGACGGGCCGCTGCGAATGGTGATCGGAGTATCGATCAGATCCAACACCCGCTGGGTGGAGGCCATGGATCGTTGGTACTCATCCAGCGTGCGGCCGAGGGCCGTCAGCGGCCACAACAGACGCTGGGTGATGAACACCAGAACGCTGTAGGTACCGACAGCCAACTGTCCGCTCAAAGCCTGGAAGCCCCCCACCAGCAGGATGGCCACGAAGGCAAAGAGGATGGCGAAGCGGATCAAGGGAATGAAGGCCGCCGACAGGCGGATCGCCCGGCCGTTGCTCTCCAGATAGGCGAGGCTTTCCGCCTCAAGCCGTTGCAGCTCCAACGGTTCAGCCGTGAAGCTCTTGATCGTGAGCATGCCGCCGAGGTTGTTGGCCAGACGGGAGGCAAGATCACCGGCGCGAGCTCGCACCTCGCGGTAACGCGGGGCCAGTTGGCGCTGAAACCGCAACGACCCCAGCAGGATGACGGGGATCGGTAGATAAGCGAACAGGGCCACCTCAGGAGCCACCACCGCCATGCCGATGCCCACGATCAGCACTGTGGTGATCAGTTGAAGGATCTGGTTGGCCCCGCGGTCGAGAAACCGTTCCAGTTGGTTGATGTCATCGTTCAGCACCGCCATGAGGCGACCGCTGCTGTCCTGCTCGAAGAATGCCAGCTCCAGCTGTTGGAGGTGGTCGTAGGCCTCAAGCCGCAGACGATGCTGCGTGGTCTGGGCCAGATTGCGCCACAGAACGTCGTAGAGATATTCGAACAACGACTCCGCCGCCCAGATCACAAAGGTGAGCAGGGCCAGGACCCACAACTGCTGGGAGACACTCTGGATGCCGGATTCAGCCAGCAGGGACTGCTGACCGCGCACCACCACATCGACGGCCAAGCCGATCAAGGCCGGGGGAGCCAGGTCAAAGAGCTTGTTGAGCAACGAACAGATCACCGCCGTGATCACCAGGCGCCGTTGGGGCGCCAGATGTCGCAGCAGCCGCACCAGGGGCAGGGGAGTCCTGCCAATCGTTCGATCGTTCACACCCTTAGGGACATTGCGTTGAACCTGAAGGGGACTCCCCTCGGAACCGCTCAACCGCGATAACCGCCGCCACCGCCACCGCGAGGTCCACCGGAACGCTCACGCGGCGTGGCTTTGCTGACGCGGATCATGCGACCCATCCACTCAACCTCCTGGAGATCGTCGATGGCTTTCTGCTCATCCTCGTCGTTCACCATCTCGACAAACGCGAAGCCGCGCTTGCGTCCGGTCTCTCGATCCAGGGGCAGGCTGCAGTTCTTGACTTCGCCGTATTCACTGAAGAGATCGAACAGATGCTCCTGCTCCGCCTGGAACGAGAGATTGCCGATGTAGATGGTCATGGAGCGTGGAACCGTTGGATGTGCCCGAGTGCATGAACCGGTCCCGAAGCTCGGAGAAAGCCGGAGGTCAAGCCTGAACGTGATGACGTTACAGGGGAGTCGCACGAAACAACACAAGAAGCGGAAGGAAACCGAAAGAGTTCACGGCAAACCGCACGGTCAGCCCATTGTCATGAGATCACAACAAAAGGAGCAGCATGAATGGACTGCATCTGCGAGCACTGCAATGGACGGATGACGGTGAGCTCTCCGCAAGCGATCGCTGCGCTCTGCTGAACACTCTGATGGCCAGCAGCCTTCCGGAGATTCAACTGGAGCTCATCGCTCTGATGGAGCAGACCCCAATGGATCTGGAGATGCTGACGCCCGATGTGAGCGTCTACTGATCAGGAATCGACAGGGAAGCGCTGGGCTGCCTCCGTCTTGCAGGTTTCGCGGGCCTCGTTCAGGCCCTCACCCTTGGACACCTGGTCCAGAAAACAGTCACAGGTGAACGTGCCCATTCCTTCAGGTGCCGCCAGGCCGGCATTGGCCATGGCTGCCTCAAAGGCAGCCATGCAGAAACGGCGGATCGTGTTGGACTCCTCGTCCGCCGATGCCGGGGCAGACGCGAAGGAGACCAGCAGGGCAAGGGCAATGCCAGCGATCACGATGCCTGAGTGATCTGCAGCTCTCGGTTCATCACCCGAAGCCGTCGCAGGCTGTTGAAGACATCGTCCGGCATGCCTTTGGGCAGATCCACAAGGCTGTGGTTGTCAAAGATCTGAATCCGACCAATCGCCCGGCCCTGCAGACCGGTTTCACCGGCGATGGCGCCCACGAGATTGCCCGGCTTGACACGATCACGGTGGCCGACCTCGACGCGGTACCGCTGCATGTTCTCCTCCGAAGCACGGGCAGGACGATCGGAGCGACGCTCCCGGCGATCGCCCCGCTCACGGTCGCGGCGCTGGTGGTTCTGAATCCAGTCGTCGTCGCCCTGCTGTCGCAGCAGAGGCTCCGGACCGATGGCCATGCTCAGGGCGGCGTAGGCCAGTTGATCGGGGCTGAGCTCCAGTTCCGTCCCGATGCGTTGCAGCAGCTCCTTCAGCAACGCCCCCTCCTCTGCATTGGGGCGCTCTTTGTGGGCAGCTTCGCTGAGGCGCTTGTGCAGTCGATCGAGTCGACCCTGATTGATCGCCGTGTTGCCAGGGACCTCCATCGGCTCGATCGGCTGACCGGTGGCCCGCTCGAGGTTGTTGATGAAGCGTCGCTCCCGCGGCGTCACAAACAACACCGCCTCACCCGTACGGCCGGCCCGGCCGGTGCGGCCGATGCGATGGACGTAGGCCTCACTGTCGAAGGGCATGTCGTAGTTGATCACCAATCCGATGCGATCCACATCCAGGCCACGGGCCGCCACATCGGTGGCCACAAGGATGTCAACGGATCCGCTGCGCAAGCGTTCCACCGTGCGCTCCCGCTGGTTCTGCGGCACATCCCCGTTGAGCACGGCCACCTGGTGCCCGCCGGCCTCAAGCGTCTCCGCCACGGTGAGCGTGATCGCCTTGGTGCGGGCAAAAATGATGACCCCTTCACCACCGCAGGCATCAAGCACCCGCTGGAGAGCCTCCAGCTTGTGGGGCATCGGCACGGTGATCGAACGCTGACGAATCCGTTTGCCTTCCTGATCCTTGGTGCGGATCGTGATTTCGGCGGGGTCCTTCAGGTAGCGCTTCGACAACCGACGGATCTCCGGCGGCATGGTCGCGGAGAACAGCACCACTTGCCGTTCCTGCGGCAGCTGTTCAAGGATCCATTCGACGTCGTCGATGAAGCCCATGCGCAGCATTTCATCGGCCTCGTCGAGCACCAGGCTGCGCAGGCCGGAGGTGTCCAGGGTTCCCTGCCGCATGTGATCCATGACCCGGCCGGGTGTTCCCACCACAACATCCACGCCACGACGCAGGGCATTGATCTGAGAGCGGAAGTCGGTGCCGCCATAAACCGCAAGCACCTTCAGATGGGGGTGCCCAGCCGAATAGGCCTTGAATGAATCGGCCACCTGCATCGCCAACTCTCGGGTGGGGGCCAGGACGAGTGCCTGCGGTGTCTTCTGGCCACTGGCGAGCCGTTCGAGCAATGGGAGGGCGAAGGCGGCTGTTTTTCCGGTACCGGTCTGGGCCTGACCCACAAGGTCACGGCCCAGCATCAATTCGGGGAAGGCCGCTTTCTGAATCGGTGAAGGCTCGCTGTATCCCTTATCCGCCAGGGTCTTCAGCAACGCCTCACTGAAGCCGAATCCATCAAATCCAGATTCCGGCTTGTTGCTGTCGATCGTGGTGGTGAACACCTCTGCGGACGCCTGCTCTGGGAGTGTCGATGCGGACAGATCGACGGTGCACGGGGTCTCCCCGAGCTGCTGTTCATTCATGGTGGTAGGCCCTGGCCTGATTGATCTCTGAAATCAGGCTCACAACCTCCCGGCGATCAGAAAATCGCACTCTGGTTGTGTTGCCTACGCTTCAAAGGTTGATCATCAAGTTATCACCCTGCCGTAATCATCCTGGAGTCGTTCGATGTCGTCCTCACGCAGATCATCGCCGTGCTGGACCTCAAGGATGACCAGGTCGGATGTTGTGCTTCGGGCGCGATGCACAACGCCGCAGGGAATGGAAAGCATCAGACCCGCCTTCGCCTCGACCCAGCGCTCACCAGTCAGCACGGCGCCATCTCCAGCCACCACCGTCCAGCTCTCACTGCGGTGGCCATGGCGCTGAAGGGACAGCTGCTGACCGCGGCGAATCTGCAGGCGTTTCACCTTGTAGCCAGGAGCGCTCAGCAGGTCCTCGTACCAGCCCCAGGGCCGCTCCACCCGCATCAGCTCTGAAGCGCTGTGATCAGTTCCAGGCTGCCACGCGCCCGCGTGATTGCTGTGTAGAGGAGACGACTGTCGTAGGCGACATGGTCTTGCTGCAGCTGCGGCCAGAGCACGGTGACCCGCTCGGCCTCACTTCCCTGGGCCCGATGAATGGTGAGGGCCAGTGCAGGCTCCAGCAACGTCAGCCGGGCTGGATGCAACCGACGGACCCGGGCCTGTCCATCCGCTGTCATCACACGGAACAAAACACGGCTCTGATCCCCAGAGCCCAGCTTGACGCCGAGATCGCCATTGGCGAGCCCCAGCTCCGGCTGGTTACCACCGCAGATCACCGGCACCCCCTCGGGCCAGCGCAACGGATCCTTCCACCCACCCGCGCCCAACAGGGCTCGATGCACGTCCTCGAGGCTCCACGGTCCGCGACGGCGGGGGCAAAGCAGCAGATCTCTCTCCAGTTCCAGGAGCAACGGTGTTGCTGCATCGTTCAGCTCAGACTCAGGACGCTGCAACAACCCACGGGCCAGGTTGGAAAGGCGCAGATGCCGCTCGGACCAGCCATCTTTCACCGATGCCGGCAGCCGACGAAGGCTGGCCCTCTGGTGCTGAACGTTGGCCGTTGCCGGCAGCTGCTCCAGATCACGCCTGAACGCCTCCATTCCCTCCTGCCGCAGGGTCGTCGCCAACGCCGCCATCGCCCCGCGATTGCGATAGGTCTGCACCAACTCAACCGCAGCCGGTCCGAGGCGTTCGCGCACATCAGAGTCTTGGAGACGTTCCCAGACAGCACCACTTCCGACCGGAGGCAATTGCGCCGGATCGCCGACCAAAAGCAATCGGCATGGATCCGGTAACGCCTCAAGCAAGGCGCTCATCAGCCCCAGATCCACCATCGACATCTCATCAACCACCAGCAGATCCAGCTCCAGTGGTTGCTGACGATGGCGACGGAAGCCATCACCGGTCGCCTCCAGCCAGCGATGCAATGTGAAACAGGGCAGTTCCCTCCATCGGGGGCACACCGCATCCCCCAAGCGCCGCGCTGCCTTGCCTGTGGGTGCCGCCAGCCCGATCCGCAAGCTGGGATGGCGCTGCGTTGCCCGCCGCAGCAGCTCCACCACGGTGCTGGTCTTGCCTGTACCGGGGCCTCCACTGAGCAGCACGACGGCGGCCTCATCCATGGCCAGCACTGCAGCCTGCTGCTCGGGATTGAGCGTGCTCGGGGGCTCAGCGGCCTCCAGCGGGGCAGCCAAGGACGGCGGCTGTCGCTCCAGCACCTCCTCCACCACACGATCCATGGCTTCCAGCCAGCGACGCCAACCGATCCGCTCACCCCGCTGGAGCAACGGAGAATCACCTCCGTCCAGCCAGCCGCTGGCTTGAACCACGGCAGCCCGGTCCGGTGTCAGCGGCAGGTCCAGCTCGCCGCGCTCCAGGGCCTCCACGAGGGCCTGGCTGAGCTGGGCCAGCTCGGCACCTTCTGACGCCGGTGGCCAGCGGCGCAGCAGGGCGGCGTGCACCGCTGCGGCAAAGGCTGGGGACCAACTGCTGCTCATGCCGCCCCCTGCTGCAACATCCGATCCAGGGCCAGAACCCGTTGCAAGGGAGCCGGTTCCACGATGCGACCAGGGCGATCACCCTCAGGGGCCTGTCCCGGCATGCCCCGAAGGAAGACATAGACGTATCCACCGAGATGACGCTCAGGCTCGTATCCGGGTAGGCGCCATTGCAGATGCCGGTGCAGAGCCACCAGGTACAGATGGGCCTGCAGCGGGTAGTGGTGGTGACGCATCTGCTCCTCCATCGCCAACTGGTTGTAGTGGCGTGGGCCGCAACAGCTGGGGCCGCCCGACTCACCGCGCTCACCGATCCAGTTGCTCTTCCAGTCCGCCACCCACCAGCGGGCCTGCTGGGGGTCGGCCGCATCACTGAACACCAGGTCAATCGATCCGGTCAGAAAACCGCGGCAGTTCACCTGGAGGCCACTGAGCTGTTCGATGTAGTCACCGCCAAAGCGAGCCTGCGGATCCAAACGGAACGCCTCCACAAGGTCATCCGTGCAGGCATGACGCACCGGCAGGTCGAAGCTGAGCTCATGCAGGCGCCGATCCGGCGTCAAGGCGTTGAGGGGGAGGGCCGCTAAAGGCCCTCCCAACGGTGTTTCCAGCACCTGCTGCAGCCCCTGCTCCACCACCTCGCACCAGTCCAGGGGAAGTCCTGAGCGCTGCAGTTCCTGCTCGATCAAAGGCCCCCAATCGGCGGAACGCTGAAAGGGAAGTTGTTCGAGCATGCGGTGCAGGCAATCCCCGGCCGCCGCACCGCGGGGGAAGTCTGCCAATGGCCCCTGGTCCGGCCACTCCTCACTGCCGGCGGCGGTGGCCTCCTCGGCCTCTGGATCCTGGTCACGGCCCTGCTCCAACACCGCTTCCGCGGCCGGAGCAGCGATCCAGGCTGAGTAACTGGAACGCCCCCAGCTGCGATCGATCCGCTGCGGCGTGGCCCCAATCGCCAACGTCTGTTCAGGCTGGGGCGGTCGCCAACGCTGCTGGCCGGTCTCCTGCTGCAGCGACCGCTGGCTGAGGGGCAGATCCCGCAGCGTTTCCGCATCAGCCTCAAACAGCCAGTGCTGCAGCACCGACTGCTGCGGCACGCAGGGGGCCCAGAGCAGCAGCAGCTGCGAACGTGCACGGGTGACGGCGACATAGGCCAGACGCTCGGCCTCCGCCACCTGTTCAGCATGGCTGCGCTGCCAGAGCATCCAGCCGAGATCCCAGTCGCGATTCAAGGCAATCCGCCAACCTCCCGCCGCACCATCCCGCCACAGGGGGCCGGTGACGTAGCGCGCCTCCTTGGCTCCAGCCCAGATGTATGGGCAGATCACCACTGGAAATTCCAGACCCTTGCTGCGATGAACCGTCACCACCGCCACGGCGCTCTCCGACAGATCGCTGTGGGGTTCGCGGGCCGCTGGCAGGGGGCTGGGGGGATGCAGCCTTTGCCGCCGCAGCCACAGGGCAGCAGCGGCCAGATCCAGCCCCAGGCGGTGCATCTCCTCCTGCACCAGCCGGGCGGCCTGCTGCAGATCCCCCAGCATCCGGCCCTGTTCGGACAGGCCGGCCGTGCGTTCCGCGTCCAACAGCCCGGACAGGCAACCCAGCAGCCCCAGCCTCGGCAGCTGATCCGCCGCCTGGCGCAGGCGCTGGGCCAGGGCGTCGAGCTGCGGATCCTGGGCCTCACAACGGAGTCGATCGGCCGACCAGCCCACCAGGGGGGAGGCGGCCAATAACCGCAGGCGGCGATCATCCGCTGGCGCCGCCAGAGCATCCAGCAAGCGCTGCAGCACCAGCGCAGCGTCGCTGTCCAGCACATCCCCCTGCGCCACCAGCCGTGTGGGTACCCCCCGTTCCGCCAGGGCCCGCCGCAGATCGGCGGCCTGGTCATGCCGGCTCACCAGAATGCAGAGCTGGTCTGGGCTCAAGGCCGGTTGCTCCATCAGCAGTTGCATCACCACTTCGGCAACTGCTGGCGGTACCGCCGCCTCGATGGCGGTCTTTCCGGTTGGAAGCTCCTGCTCGAACTGCAGCAGCTGCAGGGGCTGCTGCCCGTCGGGGAGGACCGCCCCTGGCCGTGCCGTGCGGGCCTGAACCGCCGGAACCTCCAACCCCGACTCCGGCAGGCCTGGAGCCATCAGGGCATTCAGCCCCGCCATCAGCGGTGGCGTGGTGCGGTAGTTGTCCTCCAGCGTGTCGATCCGGCTCACCAACCCACGGGCCCGTCGATAGGTGTCCAGGTCGCCACCTCGGAAGCGATAGATCGCCTGCTTGGGATCACCCACCAGCAACAGCAGGTGCGACCCACCCCCGAAACTTCGCTGCAGCAGCCTCCACTGCACCGGATCGGTGTCCTGAAATTCATCCACCATCACGGCGCGGTAACGCTGCTGTAACGGCTCCAACCACGAGGCCTCAGCGTCACCCGGATCCATCGCCGTCAGCAGACCAGCGAAGCTGACGGTGCCGCTGCGCTGCCGCCGCCGCTGGAGCTGTTGCAATCCCCGTTGCAGGGCGTAGCGCCAGACCCGTTCGATCGGGCCATCCCAGAGGTCCGCGATGGCCCGTTGCAACTCAGGCGCCGCCAGGGATGGCTCGTCCTCACCGCATTTGCGGGCCGTCCTGCACCAGACGCCGGGATGGAAGTAGTCGTGCAGCAGTTTCTGTTGCGCCCGGATCGAGCAGAGATCCGGGGTGGAGCCCTGGGCTGCGATCCAGCGATCCACCTGAGCGCAGCGATCAGTGGTTGGTTTAGGGCTGTAAGGCGACGGTTTGCACCCCATCGCCTTCCACTGAAGCGCCGTCGATCGGAAGCATTGCTCCAGTTCCACGCCATCGCGTGTCCAACAGCTCACGAAACGCCTCCAGCTGGCCTGAAGCGAAACCTCCAGCTGCGCACCCAAAGGCTGGTTGGGATCGAAGTCATCCCCATCCGTCTGCAACCGAGCCTGGGGATCTCCATCGAGACGCTCCAGCGCAGCCGACAGACCGTCGGAGCTCAGTCCCGCCAGCATCAATCCCTGCAACTGCGGCAGGGGGAGGGTCAACACGTGCTGTTGCCAAAGGTCCTGAACCACCTCCTGCACGAGAGCCGTCGCGTCGGTCTCCAGCTGCTGCTGCATCGCCGCACCGCTGCTGATCGCCAGCCTGCGCAGGCTGCGACTGCAGAAGCCATGGATGGTGGTGATCTCAGCGGCATCGAGTTGTTCCATGGCCATCAGCACACGGCTGATCCAGTCGCGGCGGGACTGGCCCTGGGGTGCTCGCTGCCACCACTGCTGCAGCACCGGATCAGCCTCCGGCAAGGCAACACCGCGTTCGAGAGCCTCAAGCCCCGTCAGCGCAACCTGCAGACGCTGACCGATGCGGGAGCGCAACTCCGACGCGGCCGCGTCGGTGAAGGTCACCACCAGCAGACTGGACAGGGGGATAGCGCCCTCGCTGATCAGTCGCAGAGCGAGATGCGCCAGAGCAAAGGTCTTGCCGGTGCCGGCGCTCGCCTCCAACAGCCGCAGACCAGAGTCGAGGGGGTAGCGATTGGGGTCAAAGCGCATCGCGCAGCCCTCCGGCCATGGTCATTGACGAGCGATCCAACACCGACCCGGCGACGCATTTGACACTGTTTTTGAGCTGGGTCACAACAAGGGTGCCGAACCACATCGTCATGGCACGCCAGCTCACGTCCGTCGGATTGTTGGGAGCCGCAATCGTCGCGTTGTATGGCTTTGCTCTGATCAACAGTTTTAGGGGCTGACCCTCGGTGCGCGTCCTGTTTCTCTGCACCGGCAACTACTTCCGCAGTCGTTTCTCGCAAGCGCTGTTCCAGCAGCTGATCGAGATCAACCAGGCGACGGGGGCTCTGCAGGTTGACTCTGCTGGGCTGAAGGTAGATCCCAGCAGTGGCAACATCGGTCCGATGGCGCCTGAGGCGATCAGCGCCCTGCAGGACCGTGGTGTAACCGTCGATCCAGCCAGCCTCGCCGCACCAAAACAGGTCACGGAAGCTGAGCTGGAGGCTGCGGATGTCTTGGTGGCCGTTGATGAGGCGGCCCATCGACCGATGGTGCAGCAGCAGTTCCCCGCCTGGGAGGACAGGATCCGCTTTTGGACGGTCAAAGACCTCGATGAGGAGGACGGCGTCGATCCGATCGCTCAGCTTGAGTACCGGGTGCAGCAGCTGTTCGATGAACTGAACCCCGGGTAAACAAATCTGTGCAGAGTTCCTGACCCGGTCAGGGAACCCGGTCCCCACGGCTGCGCAGTTGGCATCACCTCCATAGGGTCTGCTTGAAGGGCAGGTCGCTGGCTCGTCGTAGCAGCGAACCTGTCTTGTCTTCAGCGCACCAAGGCCTGCAGCATCGGCGCATAGAGCAACGCGCAAGCCTGCTCGAACCCCTGGCTCTTTAACAGCAGATCCGCCTCAATATCTGCCCCGAAGCACAGCCGTTGCTGGGGGTCCTGCCGCTCCCGGATCCAGCTGTCCCGAAAAGCAGCCCCACCGCTGCCGGCCTTGCTGTGGTCTCTGCTCATCAACAGCCAACCGCTCTTCGGCGGAACCGGCCAGCACTGATGCTGCCCTTGCTGAGCCAAGCGCTGCAGCGACTGCAACTGCGCTTCGGCATCAGATGGCTCGAGGCGAATCCAACGCACATGGGTCTTGGCCTCGTCACCTCTGTCCGCTCGGGCGATCACGGCGCTGCCGCCGAAGTCGGCAGCATCAGCACAGAGCTGGAGATGCTGGAGCCAACCCCGCATCAGTCCGCGCGGTGAAAAGCGACCGGGCTGAACCACCACCTGAATGTCGCCGGCGAACAGCAGGGGGCCCTCACGTCTGCAGCCTCCGAGCCCATTCAGCTGCTGCTGCAACGCCTGGAGCCGATGGTTGAGGACTCCCTGCTCCAGCTCTGCCCCTGCGCCCGGAGGAAGCACCCCCTGACCGGCCAACATGTCGCGCCACGCAGGGGTCTCAGCCGCCAGCAGGTGGCCCTCCAGATCCTGATTCAACAGCTGGGCCTGCAGCAGGCTGGTGAGCGCCAGGGCCTCGAGATCCTCCACCGGATCCACCCGCTCGCCTGGATGGAGGCCCAACTGCCGCAGCCAGGCGGATTGCGGGTCCACCAGCCACTGCAACAGCTCCTCATAACTGAGAGGGTAAACTGTGTCGTCCGGTTCCAGCGGGCTCCACGACAGAGGCAGGGCCAGACCGCCGAGGGCGCCATCGCTTTGATGTCGATCGAGCCAGCGTCGCGCCTCCAGTTGACGTCGATCACAGCTGAGGGGCTGGCCATGCACAGCGACGTGAAAGTTGCTGCGATCAAGCGGATTGGGATCCGGCTCGATGCACAGCCCCGCGCTGGCCTCTGTCCCCAGCTGCCGGCTCAGGTCCTGCAGCCACTGTTCCACCGGCGCCGCGGCCGGCCGGGGCTCACCGGTGTGTTCATTGCGGCCGCACCAACTGATCAGCAGATGACGCCGTGCCGACATCAGCGCCTCCAGAAGCACATAACGGTCCTGATCACCGCCGCAGGGATCGCCAAGCCAGCGGCGCTGCTCCAGCAGATGAAAGCCAGGCCGTTGGTCGATGCGAGGAAACACCCCGTCGTCGAGGCCCATCAGCACGATCACCTTGTGGGGAATCGCCCGCATCGGTTCCAGAGCACTCACCGTGAGCGCACCACTGCGATGCCCGAAGCGGCCACTGTCCACCGACAGAGCCTCCGCCAGCACTTCAGCAGCCACCGCCACCTCAAGCTCCAGCGGACAGGCAGCTGCGCGCTGCTGCCAATCCGCCAAAGCCGCCGACCAGCTCTGACGCTCCCAGCTCCAATCACCTCCATCAGCGAAGAGGTCCTCCAGCAAGGCCTGCAGCAACTCCACCCAGGCCGATGAAGCCCGTGGTCGTCGCAGCTGCTGCAACCAGCGCACCAGACGATCCAGAACGGTCCACCAGCGCACCAACCGCTGCGGATCGAGATCCTGATGAAACGGCGCCGTCCCTCCGGGCGCCAGTCCATCCCGTTGCGGCAGCGCCAGACCCAGCAACCAACGATCCAGAGACCAGATGAGGCTGTGGGTCTCATCACCGCCCCGCTCCAGGGCATCCAACCCCCAGCGGAAGCCCGTGCGCTGCAGGATGCGGGTGAGGGCTGCGGCATCCTCGCCACTGAACCCCTGCTGAGCCTGCAAGGCGGGATTGGCCAACAACCGTTCCAGTCCTGTGGCGGTCAGACGTCCTGCCGCCAGGTCCAGCAACTCCAGCATCGCCATCGTCAGGCCAGGAGTGCTCTGCTGGCTGCGATCGGTCAGACGCCAGGGCAGATCCACCCCAATCGCATCACGGTCGTTGAACACCGAGCTCAGCAGCGGGGCATAACGGTCGATCTGGGGGGTCATCACCAGGACGTCCCGAGGCTCGAGTTCTGGATCCGCAGCCAGCCACTGCAACACCTGATCCCGCACCAACTGCACCTCCCGCAAAGGACCGGGGGCGGCCTGGAACAGCAGAGAGCGGTCATCGTGCTCTCGTTCAAGGGATTCACAGCAACCTGGTTCCACCTGCTGTTGCTGCAACCGTTCCAGCAGCGTGGCGGGACGACCTTCCCCTTCAGCAATCCGCACGGGATCGGCAAACAGATCCCCTTCACGCCGCTCCCCCAGCTGGCTGTCGCCACTGCCCTCCAGCAGCTGCTGAAACTCAGCCCCCATCCGTCCAAGGGTGGCTTCCAGCCGCGGCGCCTGCTGCAACCAACCGCCATCGGGAGGGTCGATCCAGGTCTCACCCAGCTGCTCACGGCGGCTGCCACAGCGCTGCCAGAGATCACGGCAGGGCGTGAGCAGGTACACCTGAACCTCAGTGGTGCCCGAGAGGGCCTGGATCAGGTCCACCTGAACCGGGGCCAGAGCACTGATGCCGAACAGACGGATCACCTTCGGCAGCACGTCTGGATCCACGGCTCCGGAGCACAACCGTTCCACCGCTGTCTGCACCTGCAGTCCGAAGGGTTGACGATGCAGGGAAGCGTCCAGTTGCCGGGCCAGCCACGGTTGCCAGTCCGTTTCGGTGGATGCACGGCTGCCCCGCATCCAGCTGTGCAGGGTGGCTGGCCGATAAAGGGCGTAGTCGTCGAAGGCGTCGGCGATCGCTCGAGCCAGCTGCCAACGATCCCGACTGAGCCCCGAAGCCTCCCCATCACGCTGTTTCAGCCAGGCCCGCAGAGGCTGCGCGACAGGCTGCTCCAACAGAGCCGGCATCAGCTCCAGGACCGTCCAGACCAGGGAGGTGGCCCGCCAGGGATCCTCCTCATGATCGGGGAGGTCGAGGACCCGTCGCACAAGCTGGCGCAGGCGACTGCCGGGAAAGGGAAAGCGCACCAGCGAACTGATGCCGTTGGCTGTGGCGAGCTGCTCGCCGAGCCAGCGGCTGGTGGGCCAGGTGTTCACCAACACCTCCACCGTTTCGAAGGGATCCGGTCGCTCCTCCAGCAACTGACGGGCCAGCAAGGTGGCCAGGAATTCCGCCCGGTTGCTGCGGTAGAGCGTCAGCAACGGGTCCAGTCTCCTCGCAACAGGGCTGACACCCGCTCCCCCTCGGCAGCCGCTGGACGTGGATCCTGGCTGCGCTGACCCCGCACCTGCACCACCGCATCGGTTTCCGGGCAGTAGGCCGAGAGCAGCCCGCCGTACACCGCTCCCGTGTCGATCAGGACAATTCGCTGATGACGCTCCACCGCAGGCCGCGGTGTGTGACCGATCACCACGCGGCCATAGCGACCGTCGTAGGTCTCCCAGAACGGCTCACGAATCGACAGATCCGGCTCACCGTCGCTGTTGAAGCCGGCATGGGTCGCACACCAGCCGTCTGCGCGATAGAGCAGCGGCAACTGATTGAGGCGATGCAGCCACTGATGGGTCGAAGCTGTTTGCGAACCTTCGCCAACGTCTTGTAAGGAATGGATCAACGCCTGTTCGTGATTGCCCCGTAACCACGTGGCCCGTCCGCAACAAACCAGATCCCAGATCAGATGCATGCAGGCATCGATGCCGCCACGACGGCAGATCACGTCGCCACAGAAAATCAGGTGGTCCTGGACTGGCAGCACCGCCAAAAGGTCCAGAAGAGAGGTGTGGCATCCGTGGACATCACCGATCACCCAGTGGCGTAGGGGTGTCTCTTTCACAAGACAAGATTGAGCCCTGGAAGTCTGATCAACATGGCGCGTGCTGTCAGAACAAACCCAGAAATTTGCGACGGGGTTTCTCGTCGACGGATTCCCGGCGGTAACGGGGCTTTGCATCACCCACGGTGACCAGGGGATCGTTGCTTTTGAACCAGATCCAGTCCCGAATCGGCGGTGTTTCCATCAGATCGCGTCGGGTCAGACCGAGGCCGAGCTTTGCGGAAGCACCCAAAAGAATGTCGACCATGGCCTCGCCATCCGCGCAGGTCGCAAGCGCCTGATTCGTTTTTTCAGCACCATCGAGGGCCTGAACCAGCAGGGCAATCCTCTGGGCCACCGGAAGTGATTGCCGGTTCATGCGGCGATGCTGGCAAAGGCGTCGGGAATCGATGCAGAAGGAGCTTCGAAGCGGCCCTCGAGCACGTACTCCAACCGCAGCTTCAAAAAGGTGATGAACGTGGGATCTGTGGACACCACCGCAGCCGCTGGCTTGGGCAGCTGTCCGTTGATGGCACTGAATTCATCGGTCTCCAAAAAGGCGGGCTGGCGAACCAACCAGAAATCGATGGCTTTGCTGTTCTCCTCGTAGTTGCGCCGACGCTCCCGCAGCACTTCTTCCAGCGGTTCCTCAACGGTCAGAAACTGCTCGCTGGCAGCAACGAAGTAGTAAGCAGTCATCCGAGCGCGTGTCCGAACAGGGGATCCAGGCGGGGATTCTGGATCAAGGCCTTCATCTCGCGCACGGCCTGTTGCAGACCGACTGCAACCGCACGGGCCACGATCGTGTGACCGATGTTCAATTCCTCCATGCCAGGAATAGCTGCAATCGGTTCCACGTTCTGATAAGTGAGTCCATGGCCTGCGTTCACGCGAAGGCCTAGATGGCGGGCCGTGGCAGCACCCTCGGTGATGCGGGCCAACTCAGCCGGCTGGTCGCGCCAGGGGGCGTCGGCGTAGGTCCCGGTGTGCAGCTCAACCCAGCGGGCTCCACTGCTGCGACAGGCCTCCAACTGGTTGGATTCCGGGTCAACGAACAGGCTTACGGGAATGCCCTGCTGCTGCAGCCGTTCCACCATCGGGGTTAACACGCTCAACTGAGCGGCCACATTCAGTCCTCCTTCAGTGGTGACCTCTTCCCGTTTTTCGGGGACAAGAGTGACCATGTCTGGTTGGACGCCCAGGGCGATCTCCACCATCTCCTGGGTTGCTGCCATCTCCAGATTCAGACGGGAGCGCACGGTCTGCCGCAGCAGCTCCACATCGCGGTCCTGGATGTGGCGGCGATCCTCCCGCAGATGAACTGTGATGCCATCGGCACCGCCGAGTTCGGCGAGCATGGCGAAGGGAACAGGATCCGGTTCCACCGTCCGGCGTGCCTGGCGAATGTTGGCGATGTGGTCGATGTTGACCCCGAGACTGGCCATACCAACGTCTGTCTGAGCCGATCCTATGCAGGGCGGACTTGGCTTTAGGTTCGCATCGCTTAAATGCGCGCACAGCCTGTTGTCAGCGGCCCTGGCGAACCGTGAATCCGCACTGCAGGTGGGCATCGACCCTCGCTGGGCCCCACTGGCGATGCTGGTCACCCAGGACATCGCTCTGAAGCTTCAATTCCGTGAGCGATTGGTGCTGAATCCGCAGCATCTGCCCCACTCAGGCCCTGTGGTGCTGGCCCCAACCCATCGGGCCCGCTGGGATGCCCTGATGCTGCCGATGGCAGCGGGACGTCGGGTCACCGGTCGGGATTGCCGCTTCATGGTGACGACCACCGAGATGCGTGGCCTTCAGGGTTGGTTCCTGCAGCGGCTCGGCTGTTTCCCGGTGAATCAGCGGCGCCCTTCGATGACCACCCTGCGGCTGGCCATCGACCTGCTCATCGCTGGCCAGCAGCTTGTGGTCTTCCCGGAAGGCCAGATCCAGCGCAAGGACCAACCGATCCGTCTTCATCAGGGGCTCGTGCGTCTGGTGCAGTTGGCCCAGAAGCAGGGACTCTCCGTTCCTGTGATCCCCGTCGGCCTCGGCTACAGCCAGGCACCACCACGACCGTTCAGCAGGGCTGCACTCTGCTTCGGCGAACCGATGACCGTTCCTACGACGGGTGGACGGGAATCAGGATTGCGTTTCAATCAGTACCTGGCTCACGCAATACATACGGCTGAACAAGCGGCCCGTGCAGCAGTGGGCAGGCCTTTGAACTCCTTTTAGAGTCCGCGTCTACAAACTTTCTTGCCCCATGGGTTGTCGTTCCTTGCTCTCGGCCACGGCCCTGGTGGCGAGCCTGGGTCTGGCTGGCATGCCGGTGGTGGCTCAACAGACCGCATCCAGTGATCGCGTTCTGGCCCAGAAAGCCGACGGTTTCAACCCCGCTGCTGTTCAGGCCATGATCAATCGGGGGGATGCCGCCGCCGCCGCCGGTGATCTCGCCAAGGCGCGTCAGGAGTACGACAACGCTCGTAAGGCGTCCAAGCAGCTGCTGGCCTTCTACCGGGATCTGAGCGGGGCCTTCCGCGGACTTGATGCCCGCATTCCCCGCGAGATGGACACCAAGGGACGCGAGGCTCTCGGACTCCTGGCCGAAGCCGATCTGCGTTTGGCTGCTCTGTTCCGCCGTCAGAATCAACCGGAAGTTGCCGTTCCCGTGCTGGTGGAAGTGGTCAAGCTGATGACGCCAGCGCAGCCCCAGGGCCGCAAGGCCTACCAAAGCCTGCTGGAGCTTGGATTTGTGGACACGGAATTCAAAGGTGCCGCGCCTGCGGGCAGCTGACAGCGGCGAACCCCTTCTGTCAGCATCATTTCCAACAGGTCCTCAATCCCCATGGTTCAGCCGGACGCCGTTGAAGCCGCCATTCAGCGCTCCATTCCCGATGCCAAGGTGACCGTCGAGGACCTCACCGGTGGCGGTGACCACCTTCAGGTGAGTGTCGTGTCCGAAGCCTTCAAAGGCCTCTCCAGGATCCGCCAGCATCAGCTGGTCTACGGCGCACTGCAACAGGAACTGGCCAGTGAAGCGATCCATGCCCTGGCCCTGTCCACCACCATTCCGGCCGATTCCCCCAGCCTCTGACTTCCATGGACGACTCCACCCGCACCCGAATTGAGACGTTGATCGGCTCCAGCCCGATCTTCGTGTTCATGAAGGGGAACAAGTTGATGCCCCAGTGCGGCTTCTCGAACAATGTGGTTCAGATCCTCCATTCCCTGGGCGTCAGCTTCGAAACCTTCGACGTTCTCTCGGACATGGAGATCCGGCAGGGGATCAAGGAATTTTCCAGTTGGCCGACGATTCCTCAGGTCTATGTCCAAGGGGAATTCATGGGCGGATCCGACATCCTGATCGAGATGTACAACTCCGGCGAACTGAAGGAAAAGCTCGAAATCGCTCTCGCCAGCTAATCAGTACCCCTGGGGGTGTCGCATGTACAACGTGCTGATATCCCCATCGGGACCGATGAAGCTCGAGGGATCCATGATCCAGCGGTCGATCAGTTGCTCAAGTCGAAGCTGCTGACGGGAATCCAGGCTGCCGCTGCGACGCAGGGCGTGCAGATAGCCATCGGCATAGAGCCTCAGCTCGGAGGGAGAGTGATACCGCGTGGTGAGCTCCTGGCAGGCATCACACAGGGACTGGAAGTGTCGGATGGATTCCGGATCGTCAAGGGAAGTCATCGACTGAGAAGACAGCTGCCTCTGCTACCAGCGGGACAGAATTTTCCGCTTAGCGTAGTGGCGCGTTGATCAATTCAGTGACCTCGACACCACGCGACCTGACAGCTGAACCCAGCGTCCCGAGCGCTGATCCGCTGATCCTGCCCCAGTCCGGCACTGGACAGGAGCCATCCCGCGTGCTCGTCGTGGAGCCGCACCCCACCCTGCGCACTGTCCTGGTGCAACGGCTCCGTCAGGACGGTCACCTCACCGCTGCCGTCGGCAGAGCGGCTGAAGCTCTGGAGCTCTGCCAGGAACAATCACCAGATCTCTTGGTCAGCGCCGAAATTCTCGAACAGGGTTCCGCCCTCCGACTGGCGGACCAGCTGCGTTGTCCCGTCATCGTGCTGACGGCCCGCAGTGGCGCTGATCCGGTCGTGGGGTTGCTGGATGACGGTGCAGATGATGTTCTGCGGAAGCCCTTTGGCCTGGAGGAGCTGGCGGCCCGCTGCCGCACGCTGCTCAAGCGGGGCCATAACGGCCTCCAGGAACGGGTCACGGTTGGACCTCTGGAAGTGCACCTCCTCCTGCGTCAGGTCACTTTGCGAGACCAGCCGGTGGAACTCAGTCCTCGGGAATTCGCCCTGCTCTGCGCCCTGTTGATGCCCCCCGGTCTGGTGCGCAGCCGCCAGGAACTGCTTCGCATGGCGTGGCCTCCATTCAGCGGAGGGCCACGCTCCGTTGACACTCAGGTGTTGACCCTGCGCCGCAAACTCGAACAGGCCGGCCTCGGCGAAGGCGGAGGAATCATCACTGTTCGTCAGCGGGGCTATCGCTTCAGCCTGGATAACCTTCCGGCAAGTTGACCCAGTGCTGCGTGATGGCAAGGGCTCCTGTGAGCTCAGCCAGAACCATCAGGATCGCCAACCCCTGAAGCACCTGATAGGTCCAGGGAGGTGTCAGTCGGCCGATGCCAGCTGTGGAGACAGACGTGTGTTCCCTGAGCAAGGCCAGAAAACGATCGAATCGTTCGATGCGCTGTGGCAGCAGCTGGTGTCGTAGATCAGCAGCTTTGAGGTAATAGACCGTGCCCCCTTGGCTGGTGCCAACGGGAACGAGGGCGCGGATGTCTTGCCATGGCATGGACCAACCGCGACGGAACAGCCAACGGATCCAGGCCGGGTAGCGGACCTGAAGGCCAGAGGCGTCAGCTTCCACCTGCTCGCTGAGCAGCCCCAGCACAAGAATCAGCCCTAACAACAAGCCGGCGGCCATCCACCAGCGCAAATCCTCTGGAGCCAACAGCGGCAGGGGTAGAACCAGCGCCACATACAAGCTGAGCAAGGCGCTGCGGATCAGCGGCGACAGGCCGAAGCGTTCAACACCGGAACTGGGAGCCATCAGCGGTCCTCAACGGAACCAGGACGGGGCTCAAGCTGCTCAGACGGCACGTAGGCACCACCGAAGACCTCCGCTTCCCGCCCCTTCCAGAACGCTCCAAGCCGCATCAGATCGGCGTGGGCCTCCTGAATGGTTGCGATGTACTCCTCATGATCCATGGAGTCCTTGGCCTCCTTCAGCTTTTGCAAACGCAGCATCTGAAGGTTCCAGGGCTTGGTCAGCTCGCCCCTCTGCTCGAGGTAGCGGGCCAAATCGTCCGACGACGGCTGAAACTCAGGCGACATCCCAACTCCTATGGATGATCAAGCTAATAAGAAGATCAGGCCGGTAGTGCCCAGGGGTTGAGGCCCAGATCAGCTCCCACCCGATGGGCACAGGCAAAACCACTGAAGGCGACGGCATTGAGTCCCTGGCCCGGGAAACAGGAGTCCCCGACGCAATAGAGATTGGGCACGCCGGTGCGGTTGAACGGCATGGGCAACAGGCCCGGCAGTTGCATCGCAGGGATCGGGCCGTAGCTGCCCTGGAAGCGCCCGAGGAAGCGCCGGTGGCTGCGGGGGGTGCCGATCTCCTTGTGGGTGATGGCAGCGGCGAGGCCGGGCAGGATCGCTTCAAGGCGCTGAATCAATCGCTCCGCATCCGCCTCCTTTTTTTCGCGGTACTGGCTGGGGGTCAGCCCTTGCCAAGCCTCCATCGAGGACGGCGTGAAGGTATGAACGATGTGGTGCCCCTCCGGAGCCAGATCCGGGTCCAGGAGCGAGGGCATCGACACAAAGATCACCCCCTGCTCGTCCTCCATCCGGTTCCAGTCTTCGAGCAGGAGGTGGTGGCAGTGGGTGCCTGCCGGAATCAGGTCAGCGCGAACCCCCAGATGCAAGGAGAGGAAGGAGGGCGAGGGCACATAGCGGCGGCGCCAGAAGGCCTCTTTTTCTGGGGTGTTGGCCTCATCAACCAGCGCCTGACCGGCCCGCTTGGACCCATCGTCCTGCCCCGAAAAGGTGTCCCAGCGGGTGGCGTTGGAGATCACCCGTTTCGAGCGGATCGTCTCTCCATTGGCCAGCTTCACCCCCACCGCCTTGCCGTCTTCGAGAAGCACCTCAGTGACCCTCGCCTTGTAGCGGATTGCTCCGCCATGGCGCTCAAGACCTTGAACCAGCTTTTCGGCGATCACACCCACACCACCGCGGGGGTAATTGATCCCCCCTGCATGGCGATCGGAGAACACCATCCCGGCGTTGATCATCGGGGTGCGATCCGCCGGCATCACAGACCAGCAGAAGCATTCGATGTCGATGAACTTCAGCAGCTGCTCGTCCTTGATGTGCTGACGGGCGACCGCACCGACGTTGAACGGCAGCCAGCGGGCCAGCCCCAGGCAAGCCAGCGGAGCCTTGAAGAACACCTTGGCGAGATAGGCAGGGTCCTCCAGGGACAGCAACGGCATCGCATCGAGGCAGTTGAACACCTGCCAGCAGGTGTCGTAGAAGCGGCGGATGCCGTTGGCCTCATGGGGAAACCGGGCGGACAGATCGGCAATGAACTGCTCGTAATCGCGATCCACCGCAATGTTGAGCCCCCCCGGCATGTGGTACTCGAGCTGGGCCTGATCCGGAATCGTGTCGCAATGCTCGCCCACCTCCGCCAGGGCCCGGGTGAGCAGGTTGGTGTACCCCTTCTCGCCGAAACCGAAGATCATCGAGGCCCCCACATCGAAGGTGTAGCCCTCGCGCTTGAACGCACCGCCACTGCCGCCTGGAATCAGATAGCGCTCCAACACCAGGGTCTTGGCCCCCTTGGCCGCCAGCTGACTGGCGGTCACCAAACCGCCGATGCCGGAGCCGATGACCACGGCATCCCAGTGCTGCTGTTCGCCCATGGCATCGCTCCACCAATGGCAGAGACGCTAAGGGGCCAGCGGTCATGCCACCAGGACGTTCGGCGTCAGCGCCTCAATCCGCTCAAGATCCCGCAGGGCCCGGTCGCGGTAGGCGCCGTAGCGGGCGCGCTTGTCGCGGATCCGCTCCGGCAGCTCCGGCAGCAGACCGAAGTTGGGGGGCATCGGCTGAAATTTGGCCGTGGGAGCTTCGCTGACGAAGTGCGTCAGGGCCCCGCTCATGCAAGTCACCGGCAGATCAATCGGTTCCAGTCCTCTGGCGAGGCGGGCGGCATTGGTACCCGCCAACCAGCCACCGGCCACGGCAGCGGCGTAGCCCTCGGTGCCGGTGATCTGGCCTGCCGCCAGCAGTGTGGAACGGCTGCGGAATTGAAGCGAGGGCTCCAGCAATTGCGGCGACTCCAGAAAAGTGTTGCGGTGCATCACCCCGAACCGCACGAACTCGGCCCCGGCCAGACCGGGAATCATCTGCAGCACGCGTTTTTGCTCGCCCCACTTGAGATTGGTCTGAAAACCCACGAGATTCCAGAGGCGGCCGTCCTTGTCCTCCTGGCGCAGCTGCACAACGGCATAGGCACGCTTGGCGCGGCGTACATCCCTGTCGTTCACATCACCCCAGCGGGGATCCCAGAGGCCGATGGGTTTCAGCGGGCCGTAGCGCATGGTGTCTTCACCACGACGGGCCAGCTCTTCAATGGGCAGACATCCCTCGAAGAAGGTGGCATCGTCCTTGTCGAAATCCTTGAGCTCAGCCTGTTCCGCCTCCAGCAGGGCCTTGCGGAACGCCAGGTACTGCTCCTTGTCCATCGGACAGTTGATGTAATCCGCATCGCCCTTGTCGTAGCGGCTGGCGCGGAAGGCAATGTCGAGATCAATGCTGTCGCCATGCACGATCGGACTGGCGGCATCGAAGAAATGACAGTCCGACCGGCCGGTGAACGCCCTCAGATCCTCAGCCAGTGGTTCGCTGGTCAGCGGACCCGTTGCCAGAACAGTGATCTGCCCCTCTTCGGGCAGGGCCTGCTGTTCCTGCCGTTCGATGGTCACCAAAGGATGCTGATCCAGCGCTTCGGTCAGAGCGGCGCTGTATCGGCCGCGGTCCACGGCCAGGGCACCCCCAGCTGGGACGGCATGGGAATCCGCGGTTCCAATCACCAGGGACCCCAGGCGACGCAATTCCTCCTGCAGCAAACCGGCAGCCCGGTCGCTGCTCAGTGCACCGAAACTGTTGCTGCACACCAGCTCTGCAAAGTCGCTGCTGTGGTGGGCCGGGGAGCGACGGATCGGCCGCATCTCCACGATGGTCACTGGTATCCCCGCACGGGCCACTTGCCAGGCGGCTTCTGTCCCAGCCAGGCCAGCCCCGAGAACGGTGACGGATCGTTGAATAGACAACAAGGCTGCAACAATCAGCCTTCAGCCTACGGATCCTCTTATTGAGAAGCCTGGGAAAAAATCAGGCGCGGCTGCGCTTGATCAGCAGCTGCAGCTGACCAACGGCGGCACGGCCGATGTTGAAAGCAGCCCAGCTCACAGCGGCAAGAATGGGGGCCACCACAAGGAACAGACGAGCGTCGATGCCCAGCACCTGACCCGTGGTGATCACGCTGTAGGCGGAATAGGCGACGATCCCGAGGATGACGACGAGGCCGATGGCAACGCGGGCGACGCTCATGGGGGTACAAAGACTTCCGGGCGATCTTACGGACTTCCAAGAGAAACCCACGATTTAGACGAAAAGCTGATCAAAAATGCAGCAATCAGCTGCCGCCGTTGGCGTGCTGCCTGGCCAGTTCGGCGTAGCTGCTGGCGTGGCTGCGTTGAGAGTCCACGGCTTCAGCCGGGAGTTCCCGTTTCAACTGCGCTGGTGCCCCCATCACCAGGCTGCGGGCTGGAACGTCTTTGGTCACCACAGCACCGGCAGCCACCAGGGCACCCTCCCCCACGGTGACACCGTTGAGAACGATGGCTCCGATGCCCACAAGACAGCCATCCAACAGCGAAGCACCGTGAATGACGGCCCGGTGGCCGACCGTGACATCCGCTCCGATCAGCACCGGCTGATCCGGATCCCCATGCAGCACCGCACCATCCTGAACGTTGCTGCGCGCACCGATCCGAATCGGTGCGAGATCCCCCCGGGCCACGGCCGTGGGCCAGAGACTGCTGCCCTCTTCCATGGTCACGTCTCCGATCACCACGGCAGACGAGGAAACCCAGGCATCGGGATGGATCTGGGGTGTCGGCCAGGGCGCAGAGGCTGACGTCAACGGAGGCATCACAGGTCTACAACACCTCCCGATCCTCAGCCGGACCGAGTGATAATGTCCATTGGTGCCCGAAATGGCACGCCCAAGCGGGCGGGTCGCTAGCTCAGCGGTAGAGCATCCGGCTTTTAACCGGCTGGTCCTGAGTTCGAATCTCAGGCGACCCATTCCCATGAATGACATCAATTGATGTCGTCCTCTGACCGGGACAGCTGCTCCCATCCCTTGCTGTTAGAAACGGCCCAATCGATTCGACGACACAGCGACGGATGGCTTATTTCGTGTTCTTCGGCGTGACGTTGCTGCTGGCTCTGTTGGGTGGATTGTTCTCCCGGGTCGCAGCCGAAAAATATTGGATGTAAGCGCCCCTGATGCTTGATGCCGACCTGGTGGTCATCGGCGCGGGGCTGTCTGGTTGCAGCCTGATTGCCAGGCTGCGACAGCTGCAATGGCCAGGAACGATGGCTGTTGTGGAAGCGGGCCGAGGTCCTGGGGGGCGGACAGCAACGCGCCGCCGCCGCGATGAACCGCACTGGCGCCTGGACCATGGAGCCCCCGGATTCCATCTGGAGGATCCACTGGCTGAGTCAGTCCAGTCCTTGCTGGACCCGTTGCGGGATAACGGTGTGCTGCGTCAGGCCAAAGGTGCGGTGATGTCAGTGGACACGGATGGGTCGATCAGTCGGTCGGGTGGCCCCGCGGATCGCGCGTGGCTGGAGGGTGAGCCGTTCATGGCCAGCCTCTGCGAGGCCTTGCTGGCGATGAACGATGGAGCGTTGTCGCAACATTTCGGACGACGGGTCCGCACGTTGCAGCGGGATGGAGACCACTGGTGCGTCGTTCAGGAAGGCAGCGACTGGCAACTGCGGGGGAGGCGACTGGTGCTGAGCGGCAGCCTGCTCGCCCATCCCCGCTCCCTGGCCATGCTCGACTGGCGACAGGTGCCGTTGCGGGAGGCGGTTCCTGCGGGCCAGGACCCTGAACTGGATCAGGCCCTGGAAACACTGGCCCTGAGTCGGGCAGAGGTGCGCTGGAACCTGATGCTCGATCTGCCCCTGAACGGCGACCAGTACCCAAGACAGATCTGGCTCACCCCCGAGGCCCAGGCCCACTGGCGGGTGGAGCGCCTCGTGCTGCACCCGCAAGCCGACAACCGGACCGGATTGGTGGTGCACGGCCTCGACTCCGGCAAAACGATCACCCCCGAAACCCAGCCGGTTCTGCTGAAACAGGAGGAGCAGCGGTTGAGGCAATTGCTGCCAGAACTGCTGAAGGCGTGGCCCGAACTGCAAAGCGCCTGTGAGCGAGCTGAGTCGCTCGGTGTGATGCGCTGGGGGGCCTCCCAACCGATTGATCACCCCTTGCCTCCAGCGCTGCAGTGGTGTGATGCCAGTGGGGTGGGCTTCTGCGGGGATTACGTCGATGGCCCAGGTTTCGGCCGTGCTGAAGGTGCAATCCGCAGCGGCGTGAATCTGGCCCAGCATCTCTCCACCCTGACCCCATGACCCTCATCGGAATCACCGTTCGCAGCTGGCTGTACGAGGGCAGCTGCGCCCTTGAGAACATGGTTCTGGGGATGGAGGAGCGAGCTGTCATGGACAGCATCAACCAACTCTCCACCGATGAGTTCGATGCCTGTCTGGCCATCATCGTCTGCCGCAGCGGGGCAAACACCTTTGCCCACCTGGGACAGATCGTTGGGCACTACCGCGGCGATGCTCAGCAGATCTGGGACCGCAGCACGGATGGCGGGCCAACGGAGGGTGAGACCTACGAATTGAAATCACTCACCCGCATCCACCGAGTGCCCGATGAGGTGTGCGGCAGCATCGAAGGCGATGGCGTCCATGCAGACCGCCGAGCTGCGGTGGTCCACTACCTGCTGGACATGGGCTAGGCGCTAATCTTGATGTGCGTCCGGGGAGTGGCGCAGTTTGGTAGCGCGCTTGCTTTGGGAGCAAGATGCCGCAGGTTCGAATCCTGTCTCCCCGATGCCACGAGACGCCAGATCCCAACTGGCAGTGCAGCCGCCCGAATCGGGCGGCTTTTTTGTACCGACTGGCTCTGGGGCACCCCTCCAGAGCCAGCATGGTGCCCGCAGCGTGACAACCAACAGATGTGGTGTTGACGGGAACATGCACAATGGAATTGTCCCCATCGCCCGGCCCCGTGCATCGCATGGGGCTTTTTTGTGCGCCAGATCTGGCGTGGACGCATGCAGGGTCGTCCTGGCATGGTCACACCGTGAAACATCTAGCCACGCTTCTGTCACCCATTACAGGGACAAGGGCGGGACGCTGCTGGCGGGGCTTGAGACACCCCTCACACGCGGAGGCCTGGCCTGGCGACACGTCGGGCCATTCCCTCAGCCGAATCAGCCTTGGGTCCAACGCGACGCAGCATGCAAGAGTTAAAAGATCCTTAAGAGAAGGCGATGGGTGGGTTTGCGAATGAGCTCAGTCAGCAAGAGATCAAGCACGGCTATTCCCTGCTGAGGCTGATGGACCATCTCGACCGGGAGCTGGACGTGCTCCATCAGCAACGCCTCGCCGCTGGACTGTCCAGCCTTGAGGGGCAGCAACTGACGCGTGTTCGCCAGAGCCATCTCCGCAAACAGCAGGACTGCATTCAGGAAATGGATCGCATTGGTTTCAACGCCTGGCTCATGGAACGGCAGCTGGCCTGACCTTTGAATGGGGTCACTAAACCCGTCCCATGCGCTCCAATGGCTCGGTGACCTCAAAGCGGTGTCTGCCGCCTGTCAACCGCGACTGAGCCCTTGACACTGCACGCCGTTTATCACGAGCTCTACTCAGCGCCCCTGCCATCGACCCATCGCTTCCCGATGGCCAAATTCAAGCTGCTTCGGCGCTTGCTTCTTGACGAACAGGTGCTGCAGGACCAGCAGATCCGCCGCCCCCTCAGCATCGCCCGCCGCGATCTGGAGCGCATCCACCAGCGCACCTATCACCAGGCCTTCAGCCGAGATCAACTCAGCCGCTCGGAACAGCGCCGAATTGGGCTTCCTGCCACACGGCCCCTGGTGCAGCGCACCTGGTTATCCGTCGGGGGAACTTTGATGACGGCGCGACTGGCGCTTCAGCATGGAATCGCCTGTCACCTCGCCGGGGGAACCCATCACGCCCATCCCGGCTTCGGAAGCGGCTTCTGCATCTTCAATGATGTGGCTACCGCGGCGCGGGTGCTTCTGGACAACGGCGAGGTGCAGCGGATTCTGGTGGTGGATCTGGATGTGCATCAGGGCGATGGCACGGCGGCCTGCTTCACCGATGAGCCGCACATCACCACCTTGTCCGTGCATGCCGCCAGCAATTTCCCGTTGCGCAAGGTGCAGAGCGACATCGACATTCCTCTGGAGGATGCCACCGGAGATGACGATTACCTTGCGGCCATCGGTGACCGACTCCCGCAGGTGCTTGATAAGCAGCGACCGGATCTGGTGTTGTTCAACGCCGGCGTGGATCCCCATCGGGATGACCGGCTTGGGCGACTGGAGCTGAGCGACGCGGGATTGCTACGACGCGATCGACTCGTGCTGGATGCCGCCCTGCGCCGAAGCATTCCCATCGCCACGGTGATTGGAGGCGGTTACGACGACCTGATGCCCCTGGTCAGGCGGCACGCCATCGTGATTCGAGCTGCCGTTGAGCAGGCCAGGCTGTTTGGATTGTCGTGACTTCAGACCTGGCAGGACAGGTTCAGGCAAGCCGTCAGCTGTTGATTGCGGTGCTCCATCAGCGTCGTCAGCCAGTTGGCGGCTTCCACCGGGGCCACGCTGCGATCCCTGAGGGCATCGCAGATCAAGCGGTGCAGGGAGGTGTCGCGACAATCAATGGCCAGCTGTTCATCCAGGGCGACTAAATCGTCCGAGTTGCGGCAGGCGCGCAACGCACTGACCACACGCTCTTTCAATTCAGCTGCCACGGTGATGATCAACGCTGAAGTCCACCCTGCCAGCTCATGTTTTCAGTTCTGAGGAGCTATTTCAGACCATGACAGCAGCAACGGATGGAGCCCTGCCACCCTGGCGGCAACGACTTCGCGGTGCCCTCAAGCGCGAGGGGCGCCAGGTGAGTGCCCGCTGGCTGCAACTCGCCACCGTGGCTGCCGATGGCACCCCAAGGGTGAGAACGCTGGTGTTCCGGGGATGGAGCGGAGCGGCTCAACTGGAGCTGTACACCGATGGTCGCAGCAGCAAAACCGCAGAACTGACCCATCAATCCCAGGTGGAACTCTGCTGGCTGCTGAGCAAAGCCAAGCAGCAGTTTCGGCTGCGGGGAGCAGCCGCACAAGTGGCTCCCGCCGCTGACCAGTCCCAGTGGCGATCTCTCTCCCCCAGCGGACGTGCCCTGTGGGGCTGGCCGCATCCAGGGCAACCCTTCCAATCCGAAGCACCCTTCCCTCAGGAACTTCCTGAGGACGCACCCATCCCGGAGCACTTCATCGTGGTGCAGATCAGCATCCAGCAGGTGGAGCTGCTCGACCTCAGCCACCACCCTCACCAGCGATTGCGCTGGCGCCACGACGATGACTGGCGGGAACAGCGGCTTAACCCCTGATCACCATCCCGGGGTCACCACCACTGAATCACCCGACCAACGGAGGCTCGACCTGGTCTTGATGGCACCGTCACCACCGACAGCGTCTGGCCATGACGCCGGTAATCGAACCGACAGAACCCCTCCCCGGTGCCTGAACAGGAGGACAGGCTGTCCAGTCGCACCCCCGACCAGTGGCGTTCATCGGGGGATGGATTCTGATCCGGTGCCGGACGCCAACCAGCCGCAAGCAGTGAGCGGTGGGCAACAACAATCGACTGCTGTGGAGTCAGGGGCAGTTGCGGTGCTGCGACGGCCGCCGTGGGGATGAACAGAAGCAGCAGCCAGATCATCGATCGCTCCGTGGCCCTGCCTTCTCATCCCATAGCCAGAACCCGGGGCAATGACCACGGCCCCTCAGCTGGCCTGTCGCTCCTGCCCCCCTGGACGCAGCAGGTCCTCGGCATAACGGATGGTCAACCCCATCTGACCATCCCAGGCCACGGCGTAGGTCCAATGGCCGGGGCGCTGTTCACCGCTGGGAAGTCGCACCGGTTCCACCCACTGGCGTGGCTCGTCTGAAATCACCCCGAGGCGTCGTCCGCTGTTGTTGCTGATGCGATCCCCGGCCTGAAACAACGGCTTCGGTCGCTTTGCAGCAGACGTGAGGGATGGGGCGGCTTCAGGGATCGTTTCCTCCAACGTTTCGGAGCAGGCTTCTGGGCCGTCCGCTGGTTCCTCGAGAAACGACGGTCGCTGAGGAAGCCAGCTGGGATCGGGGAGGGCCCCCTTAAGCAAATGGCCGATGGCCCGTCCTCGGCCAACGCCATAAAAAAGGCAATAGGCATCCAATCGCTCGATCACGTCGGGCTTGAGCCACACCTGGACAGGGCGCGCCTTGGGATCTCCGTTGGACTGAAAACGGCCGCTGGCATCGCGGCGCTGGGGTCGTGGACTGGTCAGGATCTTCGCAAGGTGTTCACGCCATTGGGCCGAACAAGGCCGGCACGGTCAAGTCAACCGTCTTAACCTATTTTTAAGAAGATTCAGTGGGTTTCCGGCCAAACCAAATAAAAAAGCGGCCCCGAAGGACCGCTTCAGTCACCTGCGACCAAGGGCTTCAACCACCGGTGAGTTGCACAAGAGGTTGGATGCTCAGCGCGATCACGAGACTCACCACCACACCGACGAAGGCCTTCCAGAGATCAGTCCCGATGATCTTGCCCAGGTTGCCGCTCTCGCGGTTGGTGAAGACGTACTCAAATTCCTGCCTCTTGATCCGTAGGGCGATTTCCCGACCACCGATCAGACCCAGGAACACCCAGGTGGTGCTCAGCGGGAAGGTGGAAAGGAACGCCTTGTAGAGAAGGCAGAGGCCGAAGAAGAAGTCGATCACCGTGGCCGAACGCAGGTCGGACGTGTTCGTTTTCGACCGCAGCACTCCCTGGATCAGCCCACCGCCGGTGGCCACCAGCACGCAGAGACCCACGCACAGCACCGCCGTGCAGATCGCCATGGGGAAGAAGTCCAGCTTGCGGAACAGGAACACAAAGATGTTCGCCAGGTCCTGCACCAGCCACATGCTCCAGAGGAAACCGGTGGAGAACCACTGCAGGCCGTACCAGACCTTGTTGAAGTCCTTGCCCTCCTGCGTGCGGCGGAACACCCAGCGTTCCAGCAGCCACATGCCCAGGCCGTAGGCCGCCAGGCCCACGCAGAAGGCGAGAAAATACCCCGTCAGCGAGCTGTTGAGCAGCTTGCCGATGTTGGCCGGCTTGAAGGATGACAGCACCAGGAACGAGGTGCTCACCGGGGCGCCCCACTGGGTGAGTGCCAACACCGCGATGGGCGGAAGGACGTAAACCCAGTTGAACGGCTCAGGCAGAGGGAACTCTTTGCCGGGAACACTCAGGCGGCCCCAGGCCGGGTCACCATCCTTGAGGAACCAACCCATCATCAGAACGACGATGGTGACGGTGCAGATGAACACCATCTGCACCACCTTCGGGGTGCGCTTTTTGTTCGATGAGATGTAAGTGCCCAACGTCTGCAGAGAGTCGTTGGCCACCACGGAATAGGCCGCCAGCAGGAAGCCGACGATCATCCAGATGTTCACATCCATGAAGAGGATCACGATGAAACCGACCTGTTTCTAGTGATCCCGGGACGTTTGGTCGGTGCTGCAAACCACGCGAGGTTGTAACTGCTTTGGTTCAGTTGATCACCCGCAGCCTGCTAAGTCGTCCACGTTTCACCCAGGCCGCCAGGGCATCAATCTCCGCACGGCTTGGCATGCAGATGCAACCGGTTCCCGGGTAGCAGCGGTGAATCCCAAGGGCGCTGCGGCTGGTGTCGAAGCGCGGCTGCAGATCGAACCAGAGATCATCCCCCCACGGCTCCGGCTGTCCGAGGCTGTAGTCACCTGCTGGCAGAGGGGCTGCATTACCCGGACTCCAGCGTCGATCAGCCGACTGGCGTTCGGCGATGCCACTGGCGGCATCCCAGCTGGCCAGCAAGCGCTCTCCGCGGTGCAGCTCCACTTTCCAGAGACGATTGCCATCGGGGAAGCGTTCCGCGGTGCGACGCGTGCTCAACCGCAGGCCGCTGCCCTCGAGCAGTTCCGCCGTTGGACCCTGCTGACCTGGCAATGGCTGCCCCATGACCGGCGCACTGCAGCCGACCAGGATCAGTCCAGCGATCAGGACCTTGCGCAGCATCACCACCCCACGAACATCGGCTCCACTCTGGCGCTGGCACGATGGCCTACAGAGTCCCAGTGAGCCGGTGGATGTTCTCGACCTGTTTCCGCGATCCATCCTGCGCGGCACGCTGCCAGCTCCGCTGCTGAACCAACTGATCGCTCTGGGGGAATCGGTTCTGGCCAACCCTTCCGCCAGTCCAGACGCCTCCGCCAAGCTGGCTGGTCAGCTGCGTCAGCAGCGGGAGTTGAGGTTCGACCAACCGGGGGTCCAGCAACTCACGGCCGAGCATCTCCTGCCCGCCTGTGATCGCTGGATCCGCCACGTGATGGATCGGCAGCCACCCCAGGGGCGTGGTCCCTGGGTGCCGGGCCGTTACCGGCTGCAGATGATCGATCTCTGGATCAACTGCCAGACCGCCGGCGACTACAACCCCACCCACACCCACGGCGGCAGCTTCTCTGGGGTGATCTTTCTCAAGGTGCCGCCGCAGATCAACGGCAACAGCTTTGACGGCCAGCTCTGCTTTCACGGTCCGGAGGAGTGGCATCTCCAGTCATTCCGCACCGGAATGGCCCACTACGTTCTGCCGGTACCGGGTGAGTTCTACGTCTTCCCGGCCTGGCAGCCCCATTCGGTGATGCCCTTCCGTGGCGAGGGGGAACGCTGGTCCCTCGCCTTCAACGCCGTCGCCGCCCCCGGTGCAGCTCCGCAGCCCACCAATCCGCAGGGGAACGTGTCCTTATCAAGTCAACGGCCGAATCCCCGAGGATTCTGAGACCAACTGGCAGAGTCTCCCTGCTGAGCAAGCCCAGCCCTCCATGGACCAGAACGATCCCCTGCAACAGGCTGGTGCCATTGCAACCGCCATCGAACAACTGGCCGATCAGCTGTGTCCTGAGGTCATCCGAGCGGCCCGCCAGGACGAGACCGGTCGCCGCGATCTCGATCGGATCGAGTATGCCCTCGGCACCATCGGCAAGGCGCTGATCCTCACGGATTACAGCATTGATGAAGAGAAAGACATCGACAAACTCAAGGCTTTCCGTGAATCCCAGAAGGGGATGGGCTGATTAGTTCAACAGGATGACCAGCGCAACACGCGGTGGCTGAGGCTGCCGTCGTTGTGAATCTCCAGAAGGCGCCCCCCCGGATCATCGGCCCGGCCGAGAGGACAGGGCTGCACGCACTGGAAACCGCGCAACGTGGAGGGACACCCCAGCAACGGCACATCCGGACGCTGGGGCCAGGATCCTTGCCAGTGCTGATGGATGTGACCGAAGACGACGGCCCGCAGCGCGGCATGGGACTGAAGGATGGCTGCCAGCTGGTGGTGATCGGTGAGATTCATCGTGTCCATCACGGGGTGACCGATGGCCACCGGCGGATGATGCAAAGCCACCACCAGAGGCAGATCCCGGCGCACAGGATCGGCGAGGCGTTGCTGCAACCAATGCAGCTGATGGGTCCCGAGCCAACCGGCGGAACAACCGCTGCGATGGCTGTTGAGCAACACCAGTCGCGTCCCTTGAACAATCAGCTCGGCGGGAGCCGTGCAGAAACGACGACCCAGCACGGCCTTCAGCAGCAGCGGGTGATCGTGGTTGCCGGGCAACAGGCCGACGGGAACGTTGACGTGACGATCCAGCAGGCGTTGCAGGCGGACGTAGCCGCCCCAGCTCTCGTCCTGGCAGAGATCACCGCTGATCAGCAGCAGATCGGGACGTTCGCGCTGCCCCTCCAACAGGGCTCGTTCCAGCAACGCAAGGGCCGGTCGTTCCCGCACCATGGCCGCATCGGCGGCCACCAGATGGGGGTCACTCAGCTGCAGGATCCGCATGGCTCTCGGGAATGGACTGCCAACCACTGATCCAGCGGGAGCGATCCTTCAGATCCCGCCATAGCACCCGCTCGCGATGCTCCGGTGCCAGCACGGCCGCCAGCTCCACCCATCGCTGATCGCCGCGGCCACCCTGCAGCACCAGCTGGAAGTGCCGATACCCCCCGACCGGAGCCTGACTGGTCCAGGCCCGGGCAGGATTCCAGCCCATCAGCCGGCGAGGAACACCTGGCTGATGGTGCTCTCCAGCACGTGACCGGAGGAGACGATCAACTCGGTGTTGTCTTCGATGAACTGCTCCATCACGCCGGGCTGGGCTTGCATCACAGCGCACACCTTGCTGGGGTCCTCCTTGCTGACGCCGCGATAGAGCGAGGTGATGCCGGCAGCTTTCTGGAAGGGAGCTGACTCGTCGTACACCTTGGCCCATTCGCTGAAGGGCTTGGTGATCGTGAAGGTGAGCACGTGGGTTTCCATCGATGTAGCGAGAGCAGCGCCCGGAACGTACACCGTTCTCCGCACAGCAGCATCACGGATTGAACGCTCTCATTAATGACTACTGTTGAGAACAGTTGATCCCGGTTGGTGTCGCTGTCCTCCCCGTCTGCTCCCGCCAATGGATCCCTGCAGCAGGGCCTGCATGAAGACGGTCGTCGTCTGACACCCCAGCGCAAACGGGTTCTCGAGTTGTTCGAACACCGTGGATCCGGCTGTCACCTGAGCGCGGAGGAGGTGCATCAACAACTGGCCTCCCTGCAGCTGAAGGTCTCACTGGCCACTGTGTACCGAACCCTGCGCCTGCTGGCGGACATGGGGTTTCTGCAGGAGTTGGAACTCAGTGAAGGGGGCCGTCGCTTTGAGCTTGCCCAGGGTGATCACCGTGATCACCATCACGTGGTGTGCATCCGCTGCGGACGCACCGAAGAATTCGAAAGCGAGCCGGTGCTGATGGCCGGTGCCGATGCCGCCCAGCAGTTAGGGTTCAAGTTGATCGAATCCAGCCTGAATGTGCGGGCTCTCTGCCCGGATTGTCAGGACTGACGCACTCCGCTACTTGGGGTGTTCATTGCAGGGCATCCAGTACCGGTCACCCATGCGATGCACCCCCTCACAACCCAGAAGCTTCGACTGGGCTTCCGCCTCCTCACGGCTGGGGTAGGCCAGGTAGCGAGGGTTGGTGGTGGAGCGGATCTGAATCAGCCCCATGCTCATCGGCCCTGCTGTGATCACCCCCATCGTGTTCACCCCGACCGCCACCAGTCCCATCCCAACGATGGCGGCGTTGAACACACCCATGGCCACCACACCGATGGAGACGACCCCCATCGGCACCACACCGATGCAGATCACCCCCATCGGGACGATGCCGATTGAAATGGTGCCCAGCGGGGCAACCCCGATGGCAATCCGCTTCGGTTTGCTGCCGCAATGTCCCCCTTCCGTTGCCATGGCTCAGTGTCCGTGCTGCTCGGACTGACCATGCTTCTCACAGACCATCCACATCTCGCCCATGGCATGGGCCCCCTTGCAGCCGAAGCCTGGAGCCGCCGCCTCCGCTTCAGCCCGCGTCTTGAACATCGCCTGCTTGGGTTGTCCTCCATGCTCATGCGCTGACACAAGCCCGCCCCAGAGCCCCAGGGTCAGCAAAGCGAGCAACAGTCCAGCAGGTGACACCAGCCGTTCAGCAACAGCATTACATCATGCCCCCATGGTGAACAGTCGCTCCGATGGATGGCATGACGTGGTCGTGCTGATGCCCGAGCACTTCAATGACGCCCTGGAAGCCGTGCTGGCCGTACGGGAGCAACGCACCGTGGTGCTGAATCTGAGTCGCCTGACTCCTGAGCTGGCCCAGCGCGCTACTGATCTGGTGTCCGGAGGGGTCCATGCCCTGGATGGCCAGCAACAACGCATCAGTGAGATGGTGCTACTGCTCGCTCCCGCCGGTGTCGCCATCCACCGCATCGCTGCAGCGGAACCGGGTCAGCCCTGAAGAGCTCCACCGCAGCTGGATCCCGCTCCGGCCGTGCAGCCGAAGCAATGCTGCGCCGTTCGAATCCGATCACTCTCGATCGGGATCGAGGCATCCAGAAGATCGCTCAGGTGGCGGACATGCCCCTGGGTTGACAGGCCAAGTTGCTGATTGAAATCGCAGTCATACAGATTCCCCTGCCAGTCGACGCTGAGCAGTTGGCGGCACATCACCGCCGCAAGATTGGCAGGGTTGTGGGCCTCCTCCAGCAAACGCTGATAGGCCGCCAGTCGACCTTGCAGCTCCAGCTGACGGGAAAAGCGCTGAATCGGCATGTTGGCCAAGGTCAGCAACCGATCGAAACGGATGCCCAGGAATCCGAGTTCGCGCTTGTAATCCGTCTCCAGAACCTCTTGGGCTGGAGGGAGAGACGGACCCTGCGGATTGAACACCAGGTCGAGGGATCGCTCTGGATCCCCACTGCCGTACCCGAGGGCATTCAGCATCCGCAACCCCTCAAGGCTGCGTTCAAACACCCCATCGCCCCGCTGTTGGTCGACATTGGCGGCGCTGTAACAGGGCAGGGAGGCGATCACACCGACCCGCTGGTCAGCCAGAAACTGGGCCAAGGTGTCCTGTCCAGGCTCCGAAAGAATCGTGAGATTGCAGCGATCGATCACGGAAACCCCCTGATCCCGGGCCTGGCGCACCAGGGAACGGAAGTCGGGATGGAGTTCCGGTGCCCCGCCGGTGAGATCCAGACAACGGATCGCTCGATGCTCCAGCACGGACGGGATCAGCGCCACCAGCTCCGCGCTCATCATTTCGGTCCTGGTGGGACCGGCATTGACATGGCAGTGGCTGCAGCTCTGGTTGCAGCGGTAACCGAGGTTGACCTGAAGGGTGGTGAGCACCCCGCGCTGAAGGGGGGGAAACGGCAGGGAACGGGCGATCAGCACCAACGAGTTCAGGGAATTGGATCATTTCAGATCAAACGACCCAACCGTGGATCTGACCGCTGCATCACAAGTCATCCGTATCAATCACAACAAAAGATTGAGTCATTGCTGGATGACTTGATGGATCACGCGTTGTGACCGTCCCTCAGCAATCTCGAGAACAATCTCATACTGGATCCCGGTGATTGATATCAGGCCGATATTGCTGAAGCCCCAGAACTGGCTCACACTGAAGGGATGCAATCCTGCCCCGTGCGCCCCCTGCCGCTGCTGGCGATCTGCCTGGCATCAGGCTTGCTCGGCATAGGGGTCGCGTTGTGGATGCACCCAAACAATCAGTCCGAGCGTTCGCTGCCGCAGTCGATCAGCGGGATGGTTCCCCAGATCGAACCGCCAATCCCGCCTCCATCGAGAGATCAACTAACGCGATTTCTTCCGAATCAGACGTTGGACGTGCATCGCTCCGATGGCGCGAGCATCAGCATCGGTTACACCAGCGTGATTGTGGATCCCCGCTGGACCACGATCGAATTCTTCGGTGGCTGGAACCGGGAGATGGAAGCCAACATCGATGAGGAGGCACTGTTGTTCACCTCTGGGCCCACCTTTGCCCGGGCGAGCGGCAATGGTGACTTGGCCATGCGACTCCATGGAGACCTGATGCTGGCCAATGGGCTGTGGCCCTCAGGCAATCGAGCCGCCGCCGCCGAACGGGCCTGGGTTGGGATCAGCCGTTCCGGTGAGCTGGAGTTCGGCTATGGCCCGCTGACGCCCGAGCTGGAGCAACGGTTGCGGGTGTTCATCGGTGGACTGCATGCGTTCACCAACACCACTCAAGACGCTCCACGCTCTTACGCAGGTGTTTACGGCGAAATGCGACTCGCGGATGTGCGCATCGTCTACGGCCTGCGGCCGGATGGACAGCTTGAACTGGTGGAAACAGCCGACGGAGTCCTGTTCAGCGATCTCCAGAGCTTTGTCAGCAGCAAGGGGTTTTTGGCGTCCTACCTACCGGACCATGCCTCCAAATCGCGTCTGATCGTTCCCGGGAAACGCCCCTGGAGCCACGAGCATGCGGTCTGGGTGAGCGGTGGCAAGCCCTCGATCACCCAGATGCCGTTCCTGCTGAAAATCAGGCCGTCTCAGGACTGGTACGACCGCCAACCCGCCGTCGCTGAGCCAGAGCCTGGAACCAGCTGATGTACTCCGCCGGCCCTCCCGGCATCAGCACATCCAGCTCCAGGGGATCCTCTGAATCACTGATCCCCAGCAGGCGGCCATCAGTCAGGCTGGGGCGATCCACCTCGCCATGGCTGCTGTCCACCAGGATCACGCGGTTGGGTTGATGACTGCAGACACCCAGTGCCTTCAGCAGTGTGAGAAAGCCACGATCGCTGCCGCCCCGGAGCCAACCGCTTCCGTCGTCTGTCGGCGTGGACGTCACCGTGTCGCCCACCCCCACCAGGAGCGGCATCCGCTCCATCGGCAACCGTTCCTGGGCTAACCGCAGCAGAGCCCCATGGTCCCGGGGCGCCGTGCGCACGTTGAAATCTTCCCCCAGCGGGACAACTCCGTGGCGGCGGGCCATGTGCTGATTGATCAGCACCAACAGGCCGGCTTCCTTGAGCGATCCCGTCAACATGAACTGAATGTCCGTGGTGCCGACATCACCAGCGGCGGCAGGCTTGGCACGCTCACGACCATCGGCATCACGGCCGAGGTTGGGGGCAACGTGCAGAAAGAACGATCCCTCCAGCCCCGCGGCGTCGGCCTCCTGCAGCAACTGCTCCATCAGGTCGGCCAGCATCTGTTGAAGACGCCGCTGACGGGGCACATCCCCCGGCACCAAAGCGAAGACACCATTGAGGTTGATGGTGGGCGACACCTGGGTGTCGAGCACGGCCTGCTGAGCCAGGGTCTTCAGCTGCTCCGCAGACACTCCCGGCAATTCAGCCGGCAGCCGCTCCAGCAGCAACTGCTCCATCCGCTGCGGCGCTGAAGCAAGAAACAACATTTCGGCATCACTCACCCCCGGGTGGCTGAGCTGACCGAAACGGTCCTGAAGCTGAACACCGCCGGCGGCCAGGCCCGGCAAGTACAGACCCTGTTGATCCGGCCTGACCTGATCCCCCAGGGCCGATTCCACCAGCCGGTTCACGCCGCGACGTCCCTCGTGCTCGCCGTTGGTGAGCACCACGAAGCTTCCGCGCAGGTCCGCCGCAGCATCCACGTAGCCTGCATCCATGCGGCGGGTGAGGGGATCTTTCACCAACTGCATGCAGACGCCATCGAGGTCCTGGACGATCAGCAGGTCCTCGACGGAAGTGAGTTCCTCGAGAAGCTGAGCCGGTGCTAGGCGCGGCATGACGGACGCGGCGACGAACAAACCTGGCGATCATGGCCCCATTGTTCGGCCAGACGATGCATCCCACCTGGACAGAGCAGTGGTGGCCGATCAGCTACCTGACGGATCTGGATCCGAAACGGCCCAATCGCTTCACCCTGCTGGAGCGCGATCTGGTCATCTGGTGGGACCGCATGGAGGACTGCTGGCGCGTCTTTCCCGACGTCTGTCCCCATCGGCTCGTTCCCTTGAGTGAGGGGCGCATCAACGAGGCAGGTCAGCTCGAATGCCCGTACCACGGTTGGAGTTTCGACGGTGAGGGCCAGTGTCGTCTGATCCCCCAGGCCCTGGAGAACACCCAACCGGACAGTCGGCGCTCCCGCTGCGCCAGCCTGCCGACCGCCAGCACTCAAGGGCTGCTGTTTGTGTGGATGGGCGCCCCGGACAGCGCAGATCCCAAGCAACTGCCGCTGGTGCCGGCACTGGAGGAGAACCCCGACAGCTGGACGGTGCAGGACACGTTCCGCGACCTGCCCATGGACGCCGTCACCCTGCTGGAGAACGTGCTGGATGTGAGCCACGTGCCCTTCACCCACCACAAAACCGTTGGCAAGCGGGACAACGCAGCACCGGTGGAGGCCACGATCACGGAGGAAGACGCCAGCGGCTTCAGGGCTTACTGGGAGGAGGGGCCACGGCGGGGCAAGCTCGGCGCCCAGTCCACCACCTTCCTGGCACCGCAGCTGATGTGGCACGACCTCACCGCCAAGGGTTTCGGTCGCATCCTCACCGTGGTTTACGCCGTACCGATCCGTCGCGGCGAATGCCGCCTGTTTGCGCGTTTCCCGTTCCAGTTCCAGTCAGCTCTGCCAAGGCTGCTGATCGGTCTGCGACCCCGCTGGCTGCAGCACATCGGCAACCACAAGGTGCTGGAGGACGATCAGGTCTTCCTGCACTGGCAGGAGCGCACCCTGGCAGCCGCAGGGGGCAGTGCGTTCGCCGAACGGGCTTTTTTCCTGCCGACGGCTGCAGACGTCTACGTGGCTGCGTTGCATCGCTGGATCAACAACAACGGCGGCGAGCCGTTTGCCGGCCAGCCGCTGCCAGACCGTCAGCCGACAGAGGCGTTGATGGACCGTTACCACTCCCACACCATCCACTGCCGCAGCTGCTCAACAGCGCTGATCTGGATCCGTCGGGCTCAACCGGTCTGCTGGGGGTTGTTGTGGGCAGGAGCCATTCTCATTGGCCTCAATGGAGGCTGGTGGCTCATCAGCATCGGCCTGATCGTCAGTGCCACCGGAGCCCTCGGCCTGAGGCAGACCAAGCGCTGGGAACGAGGTCTGCTGGTCGGCGATGGCCAGGCGCCACGGAATCAATCGACCTGAATGGGCTGTCCTTCCCAGAAAGCCGTTACTTGATCGGCATCGGAAGGAGAGTTGGTTTCACCTTGGCACCCACCTTGCCGTCCACCGTCACCTTGCCCTTGATGCTGAGCGGGTCCTTGACGGACACCTCGCCCTGAACGGTCACTGGCGTCTCGATCGAGGTCACCTGAGCTTTGGCCTGCACATCCCCCTTCACCTGCACCGTTCCCTGCAGCGCCTTCACCGTCAGCGGACCTCTGATCGTCAGTGGATGCTTGTTCGCGACAGACACGGGGTCATTCACCACAACGGGTAGCGGGGTTGCGCTGCTGATGTTCACCGTCGGCGGCAGCACCAGCTTGTCCACCTGCAGACCACCTTCAATCGCGATCGGAATCGGCTGGCTCAGCAATCGCACCGCCGTTTGCGCCAGAACCAGAACAGCTCCTCCCAGGATCAGGCTCGACCCCACCAGGGCGATCGGCCAGCGATAAGCGAACAGCAACTCCTGACGGGACGACGGCATCACAAGGAACCTTTTCCGCACTAAACCGCGTTTGCTCAAGCCATGCCCATCACCTTGCGGTAGGCCGGTCGCTGCTGCGTGCTGGTGATCAGGCTCTGAATCGCCGGATAGGGGGAAAGATCCTCCTGGGGAAAGAAGATCGGCAAGTAAGCCAGATAGGCCGTCACCGCACAATCAGCAGCACCCCAGTGATCCCCCACAAGGGGTCGACCAGGCGCGAGTTGGCGGTTCAGTTCCTCCATCAACCTCGGGAACTCCCGTTCACGGTTGCTGGGCACGAACAGGGCAATGGCCAGAGTCGCGTTGGCAAACAACAGCCATTGCGCGATCAGCGACCGTTGCGATGCCGATGTGATCTCACCGGCATGGTGCTCCGCCAGATGCAAGAGGATGGCCCCCGATTCGAACAACGTCAGCGGTTGGCCGTCCATTCCCTGACAGGACGTGTCCACCAGAGCCGGCAACTTTCCGAATGGATTGATCGCCAGATACTCCGGCTGACGGTGCTGGTTTCCCCGCAGGTCCAACTCCTTCAGCTCATAGGGAATTCCCTTCTCCTCGAGGTACCAACGCGGCATCGAGGCTCGCGTTCGGGGACCGCCGTAAAGGGTGAGGGTCATGGCCCAGCAGCTGCATCGGCCCAGTCTCCTGAACGGCGGAGTTCATAGGCTGCCCCCATGCGCAACTCCTTTTTCGATCAGAGCCTGGATGCGGCCTCGATCCGCTTGCGAGTCCGTGAAGTCATGGCAGGCAAGGTGGGGTTCTACAGCGTTGGGCTCTACCCCGCTTCGCTGGCCTACAACTGCGCCATGCAGAACGAGGCTGGCCGATTGCTGCTGGCCCCTCGCCCTGCCCGGCAGCTGCTGGGAGCCTTCGCTCAGGAGGTTGTTGACAGCATGGATGGTGAGCATGTCGAGCGGGTGCTCGACATGGGAACCCATCGCGTTTCGGGGGAACGGGTCCCCAACACGCTGCAGGACCTGATCCTGCGTTGCGAACTGGTGGTTCTCAGCGCCAACAGCAACCATGTTGAAGAGGATCTGCTGGAGGCCTGCCGGCTGCGGGAGGAACTGGGACGGGAGCAGGTGGTTCTGGCCTGCCTGGCCGGGTCCTTCAACCACGACCCGATCAGCAACACCGCCTATGTGCTCTGTGAGAAGCAGCCGAACCTGGCCTTCTTCTCCGGATTCCACCGCCACGGAGCCCTGCGCAACCCGTTCGACAGCTTCACGGCCAACTTCTGCCACCCCAATGCCCTGATCGCGATGCTGGGGGCTCAGCTGCTCGATCAGCTCTCCCCGAATATTCAGGTGGCGGCAGGGGTCCACAACGTGGAAGGGCAGTACATCAAGGCCGCCAAGAACATGTCATCGGTGTTTGCCGGGTTCGGCTACGCCTATCACCAGGAGAACCCAGGGGTGCTGCCGACGCTGCTCACCTTGCTTCTGGATCAATGCCTGGATCAGGCCGCCACCGTCTCCATGGCTCGCCCGGATCGGCAGAAGCTGTATCACCGCCAGCCGATTCCCCTCACCGAACTGGGCTATGCGGTGCCGCGCATCGAAGCCACGTTGGTGCGGGATGGCGACTTTGAGAAAGTGAGGGATCACACCTTCACCCAGCTGACGGCGATGGTGGCGGATGTGAGGGGCAGCATGATGCAACCCAGCTCCGGCAAGCCAACCCGCAACTTTCAGGCGGGTCAGGTGATGGCAACCCTGATGCGCCGGGAAGAGCGCTGTCCCACCTCCATGGAGGAGCTGGAGCAGAGCTGCGAGTCCGCCGGACTGCCCAGGGGCGGTCTGGAAGGTCTGAAGGCTCTGCGCTACTGGCCTCAGATCGCCCGCAAATACGCCATCCCCCCCCACGACGCCTCGATGGTGAACCTGTTGTACATGGCCCTCTACGGGCGACCTGCGGTGAAGGAAACGGCCTATCGGGTGATGACCGACAGCCGTGAGCTGTCCAGTTACTGCCAGGAATCGGTGCGTCCAAGCCACAGTCGTCGCTACGCCGATGCCCTCCAGAACCTTGAGGTGCCGGACGCACTGGATCTGGTGGTGAATGCCGTGATTGCCGATAACGCCAGACGCGCCATCCGCGGAGAGGTGAACCTCGACGAAGGTGCGAGCAGTTCCGGGCCGGCGTACCTGCAGTTGATGGAGGCCATCGAGAGCCAACTGGACGGTTAGTCGCCTGGCTTTCCGCACACCTGACCCTGGCGATCCAGCGAATCAGCGCGACATTTGCAGCCTGAGACCACTGAGATTCCCTTGAGCCAGGCCGTTGAAGCCATCGCGGGTCGCTTTCATCCCCGCGAACGCATCACGGCCATCCGCTCCCTCGGGTCAGGCAACGTCAACGACACGTTCCTGGTGACCCACCAGGGCCATCGCCCCAGCGGCCCTGCAGGCTCTTTTGTGCTGCAGCGGCTCAGCAGGCGTGTGTTTGAACGCCCCGAGCTGGTGATGCACAACCTTGTGGCCCTTGGAGACCACGTTCAGCGACGACTGGCTTCACCACCAGCGGAACTCTGCGGCCGCCGCTGGGAAGTGCCCCAGGTGGTGCGCTGCCGGCAACAAGGGCACTGGGTGGAGCAGGACGGAGAGTTCTGGCGTTCCATCACCTACATCGGTGCTGCCACCACCACGGATGTGATTCTCGACCGCAATCACGCTCGCGAGGTGGGCTACGGGCTGGGCATGTTCCACAGCCTGATCAGCGACCTCCCCGCAGACCAGCTGAAGGACACGCTTGAGAACTTTCATGTTACGCCGGCGTATCTGCACCGTTACGACACCGTCATCAAATCGTGCCATTCCGAGGGCCCGGGCGTTTGTGCCGCCGGCGCCTTCATCGAGGCACGGCGTCACGGCATCGATGTTCTGGAAGCTGCTCTTCAACGCGGAGAGCTGCAGCAGCGCCCGATCCACGGCGATCCCAAGATCAACAACGTGATGATCGATGAAACCAGCGGGCATGCCGTCGGACTGATCGATCTCGACACCGTCAAGCCGGGACTGGTCCACTACGACATCGGCGATTGCCTGCGCTCCTGCTGCAACCCCTCCGGCGAAGAAACCGACCAACTCCATACGGTGCGCTTCGACCTCGAACTGTGTGAGTCGATCCTTGAGGGTTATCTCTCCGTGGCTCGACATTTTCTCAGTGACTGGGATCTGCACTACCTTCCGGACTGCATTCGTCTGATCCCCTTGGAACTCGGCCTGCGCTTCCTGACGGATCATCTGGAAGGGGACGTCTACTTCCGCACCGAGCGTCCCGGCCACAACCTCCAGAGAGCTGCCGTGCAGTTCCGCCTGACCGAGTCGGTCGAGCAGCAGCTCCCGCAGATCAAGTCCATGGTGCATCGCCTGGCGGGTTGCTGAGATGGCACGCCCCGCCGTGATGCTGCTTCAGGCCTCCCGCCTGGTTCCGTTTGAACGCTCCGTTCCCCAGGCGCTCCAGGTGAGTGGTGAACTGATCTGGAGCCGGAACGGTCAACTGGAGCTCAGTTTCGGCGTCTTGGCTGCCGCGGCTTCCGGCCTTAATGAGCTCGTGGTGCCTGACGGTCTGATCGATGGTCCTCAGGTGGCCGGGCAGCGCCGCGATGAGCTCTGGACCACCACCTGCTTCGAGGCATTTCTCGCCCTTCCGGATCAGCCCGGCTACTGGGAGATCAACCTGGCCCCCAACGGGGACTGGGCGCTTTACCGGTTCGAGGGCTACCGCTCGGGCCAATGTCAACAGCCCCTGCAAAGCCCACCGGAGGTCACCCTGCGCCGCTGGCATCACCAGCTTCGTCTCGATGCCCAGCTGGATCTGTCCCCCTGGTGGCCGGATGAACGCTGCCCGGAGCTGGCCCTCACCACGGTGCTGGATCGAGGCGCCAACGGCATCAGTCACTGGGCCCTGCGCCATGGCGACAGCCGGGCCGACTTCCACGACCGCAGCACCTTCCTGCAGGCCTAGGCAGAACCGGTAGCTTCGGCCGAAAGGCTTTGCTCCGCCATGGGACGTCATTCCGTCCTGATCACCGCAGCTCTGGTGGCTGTGGCCGGTCCCATCAGCATCGAACTGATGCACCAGGGCATCTGCACAACCGCCAACAGCCCTGCTCTTTCAGCTGCAGCACCCGTTCAACGGCGCTATCCAGGCGTTCCAGCCCAGCCGATGGCCGCCGCCACCCTTTTGGCATCCGTGGAAGCAGCCCTGCGGGACCCGTCCACAGCCAAGGCTGATCTGCCGGATCTGGGGCATCGGCAACAGGTGATCTATCGGGTGCTCTCCAAGGACCCCGTTCGCTCGGCTGCGGTGTTGGCCGCCCTTCCAACGCAATGGCGGAGCATTGCAGAACGACACCTGGCGGCCCGTCGGGAATTCCTGAGCATGAGCCGCGGCCGTGGCCCCTCCACCCTGCCGGCCTGGCGGATCATTCCGCCGGAGCCTGCCGACAAGCTCATCAGCTACTACAAAAAAGCCGAGGCAGCGACCGGCATCGAATGGGAGGTGCTGGCGGCGGTCAATCTGGTCGAAACCGGCATGGGACGCATCGACGGCGTGTCGGTTGCCAATGCCCAGGGACCGATGCAGTTCCTGCCCACCACGTGGGCGGAGCCCGGCATCGGCGCCGGCAACATCCGTGATCCCCACGACGCGATTCAGGCCGCCGCTCGTTACCTGGTCCGCCGGGGAGGTCTCAAGGACATTCGGCGTGGTCTCTGGGGGTACAACAACAGTGACTACTACGGACGCGCCGTTCTTCTGTATGCCTCCCTGATCAAGGAGGACCCGCGTGCTTACACCGGGCTGTACCACTGGGAAATTCACTTCAACGCTGACGCCGGCGACCTCTGGCTTCCCGTCGGCTACCAGCAGCAGCGCCCGATCTCGGTTCAGGACTACCTCCGCCAGAAACCTGAAAGCCGTCCACCGGCGTCCTGAGGCCTGCCCACTACGCTGCAGGAATCCGTCAAACGAAGCAGGGCGTGGCGCAGGAACTCTCCCACCGCGGTGAAGAGCTGAAAGGTCTGGGCTGGAATGGACCCGATGTGTCCCGGTATGTCGAGCTCTGGGAGTATCGCCAGCGCTGGGGGGCGATGAACCTCGAGCGGGAGGATCGGCTGTTCCTGCGCAAGGCGGAGAACGCCCTCCCGGCGATTCTGTCCGGACGGGCGGCGGCCAAGAAACCGATCAAGGACAAAACCTATTACCGCTGGCTGCGCTTCCACCTGGAGGCCATGCAGCAGGCGGAAGCCGACATGGGGCTGGCCGATGGAGAAACCGGTGCCTGGCCGGTGATGCTGGAGGCTGAACTCAGAATCCTGGATCACTACCAACCGGTCCTGGGGTTGCCCGACACGTTGAAAGCCAAGGCCCTGGCTCCGATTCGCGAAACCCTGGCCAGCCAGGTGGCAGCCCTGGGCAACGTCAAAGCCTTTCACTTCGAAGCAGCTCTCAATGCTCTGAAGGAGAAGGAGAACAACCGCTGGAAACACCTGCGGGACGGGGATGGCAGCGACCGCACCTATCCCATCCTCAGCGCTGAGGCGCGAGGGGGATTCCACGCCGAAGCCCATGACGCGATTCACAACCTGATCCGCAGCACGTTCCCCTCGCTGGCGGATACGGACAAACCTGAGCTGTCCCATGACTAGAACAGAGGGATAGCCGCTCACTTCCGGCCCGATGTCTCAGCGTTTCGAAACCCTCCAGCTGCATGCCGGCCAGTCTCCGGACTCGGCCACCAACGCCAGAGCGGTGCCGATTTACCAGACGAGCTCCTACGTCTTCAATGACGCCGAGCACGGCGCCAACCTGTTCGGGCTGAAGGAATTCGGCAACATCTACACCCGTCTGATGAACCCGACGACGGATGTGTTCGAGAAACGGGTGGCGGCCCTGGAAGGGGGGATGGCTGCACTGGCGACAGCATCCGGCCAGTCAGCTCAGTTCCTGGCCATCACGAATTGCATGCAGGCGGGAGACAACTTCGTCTCCACGTCGTTCCTTTACGGCGGCACCTACAACCAGTTCAAGGTGCAGTTCCCTCGGCTGGGCATCGACGTGCGCTTCGCCGATGGCGACGACGTGGACAGCTTCGCTGCTCAGATCGACGACAACACCAAGGGGCTCTACGTCGAAGCGATGGGCAATCCCCGCTTCAACATCCCCGATTTCGAAGGCCTCTCAGCTCTGGCCAAGGAGCGCGGGATTCCGTTGATCGTCGACAACACCCTGGGGGCCTGTGGAGCCCTGATGCGTCCGATCGACCACGGCGCGGATGTGGTGGTGGAAAGCGCCACCAAATGGATCGGTGGCCACGGCACCAGTCTCGGAGGCGTGATCGTTGATGCCGGCACCTTTGACTGGGGCAATGGCAAATTCCCGCTGATGAGCCAACCCAGCGCGGCGTACCACGGCCTCGTCCACTGGGATGCCTTCGGCTTCGGCAGTGATGTGTGCAAGATGCTGGGCGTCCCGGACAACCGCAACGTCGCCTTTGCCCTGCGAGCCAGGGTCGAAAGTCTGCGGGACTGGGGTCCGGCGATCAGCCCCTTCAACAGCTTCCTGCTGTTGCAGGGACTGGAAACCCTCAGCCTGCGGGTGGAGCGCCACACGGAGAACGCCATGGCCCTCGCCACCTGGCTGGCCTCCCACCCCAAGGTGGAGCATGTGAGCTACCCGGGCCTGAGCAGCGACCCGTATCACGCCGCTGCCAAGAAGTACCTGACAGGCCGGGGCATGGGATGCATGCTGATGTTCTCGCTCAAGGGCGGATACGACGATGCGGTGCGCTTCATCAACAGCCTTCAACTGGCCAGTCATCTCGCCAACGTGGGGGATGCCAAAACCCTGGTGATCCATCCGGCTTCGACAACCCACCAGCAGCTCAGTGAAGAGGAGCAGGCTTCAGCTGGCGTGACCCCCACCATGGTTCGCGTCTCCGTGGGGCTCGAGCACATCGACGACATCAAAGCTGACTTCGAACAGGCCCTTGCCTGATTGACGACGCCGACCTGCCCATGGCACTGATTCTTCCCCGCGACTACCACAAGATCGGTGCCGTCGAACGCAACCGGATCTCCTGGATCGAACCCGCCCAGGCGGAGCGTCAGGACATCCGGCCCCTGCGGATCGGCATTCTGAACATCATGCCCCTGGGCAAGCAGTACGAATTCAACCTGCTCCACCCCCTCGGGCTGTCGGTTCTGCAGATCGAACCGGTGTGGATCCGGCTCGCTTCCCATGCCTACAAAAGCTGGGATCATGAGCACCTCAAGGATCTCTACGTGAGCTGGGAGGAAGCGCTGGCCCAGGGACCACTGGACGGGCTGATCATCACTGGCGCACCGGTGGAACACCTGCCCTTCGAGCAGGTCACCTACTGGACGGAACTGGTGGAACTGATCGACGAGGCACGCCACAGCTGTGCCAGCACGCTGGGGCTGTGCTGGGCCGGCTTTGCTCTCGCCTATCTGGCAGGGGTGGACAAGGTGCCGTTCGATCGCAAGCTGTTCGGCATCTACCCGTTGCGGAGCCTGATTCCAGGGCATCCCCTGATGGGGACCCAGGACGATCGGTTTCTTTGTCCTCAGAGCCGCCACGCCGGCTTGCCCGACAGCGCCATGGAGTCAGCTCAGCGCCAGGGCCGACTGAGGCTGCTGGCCTACGGACAGAACGTCGGCTACACCATTTTCGAAACACCGGACCAGCGCCAGCTGATGCACCTCGGTCATCCGGAGTACAACGTGGGGCGAATTCTGGGAGAAATGGAACGGGATCGGGCCCGGGGAGATGTGCCGCCGCCGGAGAACTTCGATGCCGACCACCCCCAGACCTCCTGGCGATCCCATCGCAACCTGCTGTTTCAGCAGTGGCTGTGGTTCTGCTATCAGCGGGTGAGCTTGAGCGCCTGAGCTTCGGACTGCACCGAATCGGACTGCTCGGACTGCACCGCAAGGACCCGTTCCGGTGCAGACCTGCGGTTGAGCTCCCGCTCCAGGGCAACGATCCGTCTCTCCCGCAAACAATGCCGGCAACCTCCCAGGGTCTGAAGGTGCTTCTCCGGAGTGATCGTGATCTCCTGAACCGGGTGATGCGTGCAGTGGATCTTCACCGGGCTCTTGAAACTTCTCCAGATGATCTGGCTGTAATCGAACTGATCACCGAAACGCTGCCTAGCGCGCTTGAGAAATTCGTCCTGTGTGATTCGAGCTCCCATGCCTAGGAATGTATGGGAAGAGCCCTGGTGAGCTGCAGTCCCTTCATGGGACGTCATCCTTCCGCGAAGCCGAAGCTGTTCAGCTGTTGGACCAGATCAGGAACGATCAAGTCCGCCAGCTCTCGACTCGTCTCGCTGCTGGGGTGCACCGCATCAACAAAGTCAGGGGCTTCAAGTCTGTCCCACGCCGCTTTGAGGTTCAGAACGGCAACAGAGTCATTGGAAGCAAAGTGGCGTTCCAGCTTGCGTTGAACCTTCGCGCCGATGCCATCCACGATCGCGACCAGGCGATCGAACGTTGCCGAGTCGAACGCATCAGCCAACGACTGGACCTCAGGGGTTGCCGTCAGCGGGAAGGCTCCAGTGACCACAACGTCATCCACCAGACCGGTCAACCGATCGACCCCACGCCGGAGATTGCAAGCGATTCGTTTGGCATTCCTGCGCATCAACTGACGATCATCACGTCGATCCTCCGTGTCGAGCGCTGCCATGAAAGCTGAGCTGTCCTCCAGTTGATCGAGAAGATCATTGGCTCCAGCAGAGATCAACAGATCCACATCGCTCAGCGACTGATAAACATCGGCATGTCGACGAACAGCCCGCACCTGTTGCTTGAACCCGGAACCGGACTGGGCTCCCCCATGGGCGTAATTGTGAAGCTGAGCCGACTGAGGGCGGAGAGAATCCTGGAGGGGAAACAACTGAACATCCTCTGGATCACCACCCATGGCAATGGCGATCTGCTCCCCAAGCACCAGATCGTCCGTGGCACGCGACACGTTACCGGCATCCATCAGGCTGTCGCCAAGAATCAACAAGGTTGATGTCATGGGCGAGACGGAGTCACAGAACCAGTCTGCGTCGTCCTCGTTGCCTTGGACGCTCCGCCGCAATTGGCTGTTGCCGGTGAACGCCAACCATTGGGAATCCATGCTGATGGACAGAATCCAGTGGCAGCAACCGATCGTTCAGGTCTATGGCCGCCACCACCCGGTACCGCGCCTGACGATGTTCCTGGCAGAACACGACGTGTCCTATCGCTACAGCGGCACCCAACACTGCGGAGAAGGCTGGCCCAGCTGGTTCGTACCGCTCTTGGATCAGGTCAGCACGGCATGCCGATGTCGATTCAATGGTTGCCTGCTGAATCTCTACCGCCACGGTGAAGACCGCATGGGCTGGCATGCCGATGACGAAGCAGAAATCGATCAAAGCCAACCGATCGCGTCTCTTTCCCTGGGTTCAAGTCGAGACTTTCAGTTGCGCCACCGTCATCAGAAACAGCACCGCCACACACTGACTTTGAGCAGTGGCGATCTGCTCGTGATGCATCCAGGTTGCCAACAGGATTGGCTGCATGGTGTACCGCAGCGCAAACGCATTACAACCCCCAGAATCAATCTCACCTTTCGCTGTTTTCAAGCTGTTTAAGCAGACAAAACCCCGCTCAAAATCAAACAACGTGATTGATGCGATAGCCCAGCACCGTTAAGGCTGAAATCAATAGAACAAGCCCCAAAGAGCCGACAAGATCCACCTGCTGCATCTCAAATCCCCGATCCCTACCCTGCCAATGTACCGACAGTTGACGGACCGTCACAAGGGCTGAATACCGGCGGATCGCCGCCTCTTCACAAAACGTATTGACCAAGGAATTGTGTTCTCCCGTAATCCGCCTGAATGAATATGAATCAGTGCATTCATCCTCCAGTTGGCATCAACAAGGACAGCGCCATCCCCCATGCCGGAGCCGTGATCAACGACAAAACAGTGCTCCAGAACACAAGTCCAGCCGCTCGCTCTTGATCAACACCAACCGACTCGGCAATTAACAACAGGGAAATCGCTGTCGGCGCAGCACCCTGCAAGGCGATGGCCTGAATCATCACGGGATCGAGCCTCAATCCGATCCCCAACAGGAGCAGCAGCCCTGGATACAACAAAAGCTTGACCAGCATCGGGGGCATCAGCCCCAGGCGCAGCGGCGACCACGACACGACTTCGCCGGACAGGCTCCCCAGCCGCATGCCCACCACCATCAACGCCACAACGATCACGCCCCTGGAGGGCCACCAGAGCGCCTCGGCAACAGCAAAACGCCAGGGGGTCCACTGCACCAGAAGCGCCCCCAGCAGCCCCCGGGTTGCGGGACTACTGCTCAGGCTGAGCAACCAGCCGCTCCAGACCGTCGAACGATCCAAACGAGCGCCACCGATGAACACCGGACCAAGACTCCAGGTGAGCAACGTTGCGCCAAGGTCGTAGCCGATGCTGATCGCCAGAGCCTCCGTCGGCAGAAAAGCCAGCGCCAGGGGAACGCCGACATAGGCGGTGTTGCCGATGCAACTGCCGAGCCGCATCGATCGGGCGGAAAGACCGTGTAATCCCGGCAGTCGATGGGCCAGGAGCAGCATCAGGGCGATGGCGAGAACGGCCAGAGCCGCAGCCAGAACCATCTGCCCCCCGAGCCCACCTCTCAACAGAAGACCCATCACGCTGATGGGAACACCGAAGTGCACCACCGGGATCGCAAGACGCGCTGAAAGGTTGGGACGCCTGCGTCCGCACCAGAACCCGATCAGCAGAGCGGGAAGCAACCACAGCAGAAAACGCAGCATGGTTGACCGCTCCAGCGATTGAAACTAAGCAGCACCCACCCACGTGCCAAACTTTCATCTGTCTACCAATCGTGCCGTGCTGCGTCAGGAGCTTCGAGAACGCTGTGAACAGTTGATGCTGCTGCTCGCGGACCAGGTCCAGAATCTTCCCCTGGGCAATGAGAGCTGGATGAGCACCGAACGGGAACTGTTGGCAGCCGAGCGTGCCCTGGCCCGACTTCCCCTGGCAGATGGCTGAGGCAGAGCAGGAACGCAATCGCCCAACAACAACCCACTGCATCGTCCGCAGCGACGGAGAAAGTGACGCTCTGACGGGTCAGTCGTACAGCAGTTACGACATGGCCTATGAGCAGTTGGAGCGTTACTACGGCGACCTCTGCTGTTCTGATGACGATCGGATCGACTACGTCATCGTCGCGTTGAATCCCTCTCCTGCTGCTTGACCCGGGCCATGAATCGCCTCACCCGACGACGGCGGAGCTGGTCGTGAATGACGAACGGTGAAACCATCAGGCCGATGATCAGAAGAACCACCATCAGGTCCTGAAACGAAGCCCGCGGGAGGGAGGGAAACAGCGTGACGCCGACGTGTTGAAGCATCACACCATCTGACTGAGGAAACGACGACTGCGTTCTTCCCGGGCCGCCGAGAAAAACGTCTCCGGATCTGATGTCTCTACCACCTGTCCCTGGTCCATGAACATCACCCGGTCCGCCACATCGCGGGCGAAGCCGATCTCATGGGTCACCACCACCATGGTCATCCCGCCGCTGGCCAGCTGACGCATCGCATCGAGCACTTCCTTCACCCGCTCCGGATCCAGAGCACTGGTGGGCTCATCAAACAGCATCACCTCAGGATCGAGGGCGAGAGCCCGGGCGATCGCCACCCGTTGCTGCTGGCCGCCACTGAGCTGTGCCGGGTATTTCTGTGCCTGCTCCTGGATGCCCATTTGCTCCAGCAACTCCAAGGACCGTCGCTCCACCTCCTCCTTTGGCCGCTTCTGCACCTTCACCGGGGCGAGCGCGATGTTCTCGAGGATCGAGAGATGGGGAAACAGATTGAACTGCTGAAACACCATGCCCACCCGACGTCGGATCGCCCGCACCTGAGGCTCAGCATGGGCTGAATCCAGACGCACCCCCAGAACATCCAGGGATCCACCATCCAGCATCTCGAGTCCGTTGAAGGTGCGAATCAGGGTGCTTTTGCCCGAACCGGACGGTCCCATCACCACCAGCACCTCGCCGTTGTTGACCTCCAGACTCACCCGGTCCAGAGCCCTCACCCCAGGGGTGTAGCTCTTCACCAGATCGGTGGCGCGGATAGCAACGGTCATCGGTTGGATCGGACGGGGTCGAGCTGGACTTCCAGGTGACGGGCCAGCAGAGCCATCGCCGTGCACGCCAGCCAGTAAACCGCAGCCAGCCACAGATACACCTCGAGGTAGCGGCCGATGAAGGCCGGGTTGGCCAAAAGGCTGCGGCTGATTCCCAGCAGCTCCACCAGGCCGAGAATCGCCATCAGACTGGTGTTCTGCAACAGTCCCACCGCCTGATTGGTGAGCGATGGCAGAGCAACGCGCAGCGCCTGGGGAAGCACCACAAGCTGCAGCGTTTGTAATGGGGACAAACCGAGGACAGCTGCTGCCTCCCGTTGCGTCGGTGGAATCGCCTGCAATCCACCCCTGACGTCTTCGGCGATATACGCCGCGGCGAACAGGGCAAAGGCCAGCACCGCCCGGAGCACGCGGTTGATCTCCAACCCCGGCGGCAGGAACAAGGGAATCAGCAGCTGCCCGAAAAACAGCACCGCAATCAGCGGCACCGCCCGCATCAGCTCGATGTAAGCCGTGCTGCTCCAGCGCAGCACCGGCAGATCACTGCGACGACCAAGGGCTAACAACACCCCGAGCGGCAGCGCCAGCAGGCCACTGCCTGCGGTGAGAAGCAGGGTGAGGGTGAGGCCTCCCCAATGGCGCGTTCCCACGGGAAGAAGTCCCAGCCCGCCCGCCAGCAACCACAGTCCCAGGGGTGCCATGCCAATCCAGAGCGAGGGCAGGAACCGTCGCCAGCTCGCCCCCCTCGGGCCCACCAAGGTCAACACCACCATCACAAGGCAGGACCCGATCCAGAGCAGCGGTCGCCAGCGCTGATCGGAGGGGTAACTGCCCACGGCATAGAGAGGCAGGTTCGCACGCACGACGGACCACTCGGCCCCATGCATCAGCCAATGCAACAGGCCCCAACCGCCCCATCCGAGCAGGACCAGGAGCAGCAACGTGATCAATCGATCCGCCCAGCGCGTCATCAGCGACTCCTCCGCAGACGACCAAGCACCGCCCCATTCAGAACGGACATGCCGCCGCTGATCAACAGATTGAGCAGCAGAAAACTGAACAGCAGCAACAAAAATCCTTCGATGGCACGGCCCGTCTGGGTGATGGTGGTGTCGCTGACGGCATACAGGTCGGCGTAGCCGACAGCAATGGCGAGGGTGCTGTTCTTGGCGAGGTTCAGGTACTGACTGGTCAGTGCCGGCAGGATGGCCGGCAAGGCCTGGGGCAGCACAATCCGCCGCAGGCCAAGCCCCTCATCCAGCCCGAGGCTGCGGAAGGCCTCCCATTGGCCCCGGGGCACGGCATTGATGCCACCGCGAACGATTTCAGCAATGGAGGCTCCGGTGAACACCGTCAAACCCGTGAGAACGGCGCAGAACTCCACGCTCAGATTCAGCCCCAGCAGTTGAATCCCCTGGTTGGAGAGTTCAATCAAGCCGCCAACGGGCATCGCCGGCAGACCGAGGAAGGCCACGAAGTACCAGAACAACAGCTGCAGCAGCAGCGGCACCTGGCGGATCAGGGCGACGTAGGTCCCCGCCAGACTGCGCAGCAACCGGTTGGTGCTGTTGCGGGCCGCACCCGCCGCGACACCCAGCAGCGTGGCCAGCACAAGACCCGCGAGGATCACCTTGAGGCTGTTGAGCCAGCCGATGGTCAGCGCCCAGAGATAAGAGTCAGAGGGTGCATAGGGCAGAGCTGTTTCCGCAAGGGCAAAACCCGCTGGCCGACCCAGCCAACCGAAGCCGAGGCCAAGGCCCGTGCGGATCAGATTGACGGTCAGATTGTTGATCAGCAAACCGACCAAAGCGAGCAACAGCCCTGCCAGGCTCAGCTGCAGCAGCAGACGACGGCGGCGCATCAGGTGAACGGAGGCGCGATCATCAAGCCACCGTCCTCAGCGAGACGATTGGCGCCACGGGGGATCGCAACCGGACTCTGCGGCCCGAGGTGGCGGTCGTAGATCTCGCCGTAATTACCGGTGGCCCGAATGGCCTGCAAAACGAAATCGTCGGGCAGGCCGAGCTTGCGACCCAGGCCGGCATCAACCCCCAGGAATCGCCGCAGGGCCGCCTGGCTTGGATCCGCTTCAGCGACACGCAGCTGGCTATCGAGATTGGCTTGGGTGATGCCGCGCTCCTCCGCTTCGATCAGGGCGTACACAACCCAGGTCATGGCATCAACAAGCCGCTGATCCCCGCCGACCACCGCCGGTGCCAGAGGCTCTTTGCTGAGACGGTCTTCAAGAATCACGTGAGCTTCAGGCGCGTTGAAGCCGGAACGGGCTGCGGCCAGCTGCGAGCGATCCGAGGTCATGGCCTGACAGCGCCCCTGCAGGTAGCCACCCACCACTTGATTGAGGTCCTGGTATTTGATCGGGGTGTAAGGGATACCATTGGACTCGAAGGCGTCGTTGAGGTTCTGCTCAGTGGTGGTGCCTGAACCAACGCAGATGGCCTTGCCGCTCAGATCAGACAGGGTCGTCACGCCGCTGTCGGCCGGCACGATCAATCCCTGGCCGTCATGAAACACCACGGGAGCGAAGCCAAGACCGTTCCCACCCTGCGCATCACGGCTGAGGGTGTGGGTGGTGTTACGGGACAGCAGATCAATTTCCCCGGAGCGCAGAGCCGTGAACCGCTCCGGCGCCGTCAGCGGTCGGTACTGCACCTTGTCCGCATCGCCAAGGAAGGCGGCGGCCATGGCCCGACAGATGTCGACATCGAGCCCGGTGTAGGTGCCCTCTGCACTGAGAAAGCTGAAGCCTGGAATCTTGCCGCTCACACCACAGAGAAGCTCATCCCTTTGCTTCACCAGATCCAACCGTGAGCTGCCGGCCTCCTCCAGGGATGCGCACCCCCCCAACAGACCGGTCACCACCGCGATGGCTCCGATCAGAAGTTGACGGCTGGATCGGATCATCAGCATTGGTACGGATAGGGTGGGATTGTCCCAGATTCATGGCCACATCACGAGAAGGCCTCTAATTTCCAGGGGCGTTTAGGCCTGGTGATGCGAGCGTTGCCTGGTTTGATGCTGATGCTTCTCGGCCTGGTGGTGACCACGCCTGTTCTGGCCTGGGACGCTGCTGATCGTGAGGCCTACAACAACAAGATGGCGCTATTGAGGGTTCTGCTGGATGGAGCTCAGCACCGGGCCAGCGAATCCGGCGATTTGCAGACCCTTTGCATGTTGATGAGCATCGGGAACGACGTCACCTCGCGTTACTCCCAGCTGAACCCTGAAGACATCGAAATTGAAGGTCGCTTGAGTGCCATGCAGGATGACCTGAGCCTCTGCCTGGCCGTGCTCTACGACGCCCAGGCCCTGAACTGAACCTCACCCATGCTTCAGGCGTGGGCGGACTCCTGTCCTCCGATCCGTTCAAACAGATCCAGGCTTTCGTCGTTCAGTCCCTCAACGGAGACCTCGGATCCCCCCAGCCTGAATTTGCGGATCACCTGATCGAGCGCCGCCACACCACTCTGATCCCAGATGTGGGCCGCGGAGAGATCGATGACAATTTGCTCGGGATGATCGTGAAGATCGAATCCCTGCAGGAAGTAGATCTTGCTCACGAAGAACAACTGACCGGTCACCCGATAGCGGCGCTCCTGATCGCTCACATCGATCGCTTCCACCTGAATGACCTTGGCCACCTTGCGGCTGAACAGGATTCCGGCGAGGGCCACACCGGCCAATACCCCCAGCGCCAGGTTGTGAGGCGTGGTGAGCATGGTGACGGCGAAGGTCATCAGCATCACCGAGGTGTCGCTCTTGGGAATGCGACGCAGATTGCGCAACCCGTTGATGTCGGCAGTGCTGACAGCGATGCTGATCATCACCGCCACAAGGGCTGCCATCGGGATCTGCTTCAGCCATGGTCCGGCGAGCAGGATCATCGCCAGAAGGCTGATACCGGAGAACAGGGTGGAAAGCCGGGTGCGACCGCCGTTATCGATGTTCATCACCGACTGACCCACCAGGGCACAACCCGCCATGCCCCCGAACAGCGACGCCACGATATTGGCGATGCCTTGTCCACGGGCCTCCACGTTTTTGTTGGACGTGGAATCGGTCTTGTCGTCGAGGATGTCCTGGGTGAGGAAGGTTTCCATCAGACCCACCAGAGAAATGGCGAGAGCTGTCGGCAGCACCAGGCCCAGGGTGTCGAGATTGAACGGGACACCACCGGCTCCGAAGGGAACCGTGAAGCTGGGCAGGCCATCAGGGAGGGTTCCCAGACTGCTGACGCTGGGAATGTCCAGGCTGAAGCCGATGCTGATGGCTGTGAGCACGACGATGGCCACCAACTGAGACGGCACCAGCCGAGTGAGCTTCGGCAGGCCGTAGATGATCCCCAGACCCAGCAGGACCAGTCCCCAGACGATCGGAATCTGTGCACCGTGCGGCAGTAGACCACCGGCGTGACCATCGCCGCCGGCATGCAGATCCAGGCCCAGCTGCGGCAGCTGCGCCTGGAAGATCAAAAGCGCCAGGGCATTGACGAAACCGCTGAGAACCCCCTGGGGCACAAACCGCATCTGGTACGCCAGCCGCAGGTATCCCCAGAGGATCTGCAGCAGACCCGTCACCAGACCAGCCACCATCAGGTACTGAACCCCGAGCCCGGGGCCGCGGGCTTCCCCGGTGGCGACCAGGCCCGTCATCAACAGGGCTGTCGAACCGGTGGCGGAGGTGATCATCCCCGTGCGGCCGCCCACCACGGCGATGGTGAGCGACAGACAGAAGGCGCCGAACAGACCGACTTTCGGGTCAACTCCGGCAATGCCTGAGAAAGCGATCGCCTCAGGAATCATTGCGAAGGCCACCACAAGGCCCGACAGCAGATCCTTGCTGGGGTTGGCGAACCACTGATTCACCAGAGCTGGACTGGAACGCTGGGCCATCACCGGATGCCGAATCCAGAGGGGACCGTAAATCAGAGCCCTGGCAAGGTGCCGTCAGGATCCCGTCGTGCCTTGAGTTGACGCAGTCCCTGCAACCAGGACCCGAAGGCCAGGTCCAACTCCCGCTGATGGAAGGTGAGATGGTCGTGCAACTGCGCCAGATGCACGCCAGGGCAGATCGGCTCCAGCACGGACCACACCTCGTTCAACCACTGCAGGCTGCGGCGGCGCACCTCCAGGTCACCGGCTGGCCAGACCGCTGTGATCCAGGGTTTCCAGGCCGCATCGCGATGCACGAACGACGTGGCCTCGATCGGCACTGCAGCGGTGGCATCCCCGAGCTGCTGGCTGGAGAGGCTGCAGCCGGCATGGGGGCATCGCCCCATCAGATCCTGCAGCTCCGGCAGCAGGCGGCGCCAGCCCTCGCCGTTGGCCGGTCCGAGCAGACCCACCACCTCGCCATGCAGGCGGGATTCCGCTAAGGGCGGCGGCGTCAGTGGGGGCAGTTGATGCAGGCCATCAATCCGCTGCCATCCGGACTGTTCGACGGCAGACACCTGCAGCCGCCTGAGATTGCCATCACCGCCCCAGCTCCACTGAAGGCTGGTGCTGGGGTGGGAACCCTCCGCAGCGACAAGCCAATCCGGCAGCTGATCGGGCGATCCCGTCGACACCTTGATCCAGAAGGGGCGAAGGGGCTGGGTGCTGAGCACCACCTGGCTCACCACCGCAAGGAAGGGTGCGGCTCCGCAGAGGCCTCGCCACTCCGCCGTGGCGTGATCGTGATCACGCCGCAGCAGGAAGGGTTCACCGCTGCCCCAGACCCCTGCAATGGCCTGAAGCTGATCCACCGCCAGGCCCAGCTCACGGCTGAACGGCCCCATGCCTCCGGTCAGCACATAGCCAAGTCCCGGCCAGCCCGACAGCCCCCCTGCCACGCTGCGCCCCAGGGGATGGAGATGGTCCAACACCTCCCCCATCCGGCAACCGCCTCCGATGCGCACCGTCTGATCCGCAGGGTTGAAGCTGATCCGGCCCATCGTGCGGCGCAGATCCACGGTCCATTGACCGGCCGCTGCAGCCCTGGAGCTGGTGCCCCCACTGCAGACCCGCAACGGCCTTGGACCGCTCCACCCCCCCACAAGGCCCGGCAGATCCTCTGGGGTTGGCTGCAACAGGCCCCGTGCCCCGGCATCTGCCGCCTGGGGGTTGAACAGGGGACGAGGGAGCTGATCCATTCCGCTGCAACCGATAGGGTCAGTTCACACCGAACAGTGGCACGCCCCCTTGGCCGAATCCCCGAACGACCGACTCGGCGTCCTGATCTGCGGCCATGGCAGTCGCAACCGGCTGGCGGTTGAAGAATTCGCGCAGATGGTGGATGCCCTGCGACCAAAGCTGGCACCGATGCCGGTGGAGCATGGCTACCTGGAGTTCGCCCGCCCGATCCTGCGGGATGGCCTGGAGTCCCTGCGCCAGCAGGGAGTGACCCGTGTCCTCGCCATTCCAGCGATGTTGTTCGCGGCAGGGCACGCCAAGAACGACATCCCGTCTGTCCTCAACACGTACACCGCCGAAACGGGGCTGCCGATTGATTACGGCCGCGAACTGGGGGTGGACCGTCTGATGGTTGCTGCGGCCGGAGCACGGGTGCGCGAATGCCTGGAGAGCGCCCCCTCGACAGTGCCGCTGTCGGAAACACTGCTGGTGGTGGTGGGACGCGGCTCCTCGGATCCAGACGCCAATTCCAATGTGGCCAAAGTCACCCGAATGCTGGTGGAAGGCTTCGGCTTCGGCTGGGGTGAGACGGTGTACTCGGGCGTGACGTTTCCCCTGGTGGAACCAGGCCTGCGACAGCTGGTGAAGCTGGGATTCCGCTGCATCGTGGTGGTCCCCTATTTTCTGTTTTCAGGGGTTCTGGTGAGCCGCATCCGCCAGCACACCGATCGGGTGGCAGCGGACCACCCCGAGGTGGACTTTCTCTCCGCCGGCTACCTCGGGCAACACCCACTGGTGGTGGACACGTTCAAAGAGCGGGTGGAGGAGGTTCTCCGAGGCGATACCGCCATGAACTGCTCCCTGTGCAAGTACCGGGCTCAGGTGCTGGGCTTTGAGCAGGATGTCGGCCGAGTCCAGGAGAGCCACCACCACCACGTGGAAGGGCTGGCCGAAAGCTGCACGCTGTGTGAACGGGAATGCACAGGGGCCTGCCAGCCGGATGGTGTTCCCATCCCCCATCATCACCACCATCACGGTGGCGACCATCACCCCCCTTACCCCCATGCCGACCACCCCATGGGCCCCAGGACCCTGGGATCAAAAGATTCTCCACAGAAGCCTTAAGAGATCAGCGGTGTTTTCAGTGACACCGGCTACCGGTCTCGACAGCGACATCCTGGACATGGCGAAGATCAGTTTTCCTGATCAGTGAAAACCGCAACGTCACTTCACCAATTTCTCCACAGCAGTGGTGCTTTTTTCCACAGCCGGTTTCGGTAAAGCGGCCACCCACTTGGAGGTTGTGGACTTCGCAGCGTCTGCATCAACCGGTTGACATAGCGGATGCCAGCGATCAGCGGACTGATCCCACGACGGAGAGGTCCGGCTAAACCCTGATTAGAACAGCTGTCTCATGCCGTCTCAGAGGTTTTTGCAAAATTGTCAAAGGCTTTGACGCAACCCGGTCCGATGTGGCTTTCTTGGTGATGTCAAAGAGCGATTGACAGGCTGAATGGATCGGAATTACTTGGAGCGATGCCACGAAATGGGCGTTGCTGAAAAAGGTGCTGAGGCTGCAGCGTCCTACGTGAGCATGGAGGCGGAAATACCAGAGGTGCTCTACCGCGGCATGAAGGATTTCATCGGCGAGCATCCCCATTGGGATCAATACCGCGTGATGAGTTCAGCTCTCGCTCACTTCCTGTTTCAGAACGGTTGTGAGGATCGCGCAGTCACCGAGCGTTATCTCAACGATCTGTTCAGCCGCCGCCACCCCTGAGGGCCCGGCGGCAGGCTCGACGGGTGATCGCCATCATCGTGAGGGTCGGACTCTGCCAGGCGGACGTGGGCCAGCAGGCACCATCCACCACCAGCACGTTGGGAGCTGCCCAGAGCCGGTTGAACGGGTCAACGACGCCGAGGGAGGGATCAGCACCCATCGCAGCACCCCCCACTTCATGGATGTAGTACCCGGGTGGAGAGGCAGCATCTGAGAGAGCCACAGCACCTTGCAGCAGGGGTTCAATCAGGGGCAACCGGAAAAGATCTTTCAGAGGGAGAGCCTCACCACCAGCAGCCTTGATGCAGGTCCCCATCTGACGTCGCATATGCGCCACCATCTCGTCTTCATTGGTGCTCCACTGGCAGTCGATGTGGGGTACGGCCACGCCCCAGCGATCCACGGCACCGCTCAGGCTGACCCGATTGCTGGCCTGCGGCATCACCTCCCCATGGCCGATCAGAAACCCTGTGACGGTTCCATGGCGACGCCGCAGCAGCGTCGGGGGATCAAAGCGACCAATGCCTCCCCAGAGGCCATAACCGCCATGAAACTTGGCTCCTTCGAGGCGGCGACCGAACGGAAGAAAGAAGCTGCCAGCGCCGGTGAGAGGGGGCTGGGGCGATGTCGACGACTCCGCTACGCAGAAGAACTGGCTGGTGGAGACGTGATCCATCAGCCGTGTGCCCAGACGATCGGAGGGGTCCTTCAGGCCCTGCTCCCGGGATCGCAGAAGAATGGCCAGGGTCTGAATCGTCGAGGCACAAAGCACCACCAGATCGGCAACGACGGTTCGACGGTTGCCGTTGGCTTGATCAACCACAACCGCACCTCTCGCCCGTTCGCTGCCGCTCTCAAGCAAAAGATGCTCCAGCAGATGTCCGGAGAGCAACTGCACCCGTCCTGTGGCCATGGCCTGAGGGAGGGTGCTGCCGCGACTGCTGGAGCGCGGCCAGGGGCCATCCCGTTCGGGGTAATGGGGGCCAAACCCTCGTGAATGAATCACCTGGAGTGCCAGTTGATCGCGCAACGCCGCCGCAAACCTCTGCTCAGCAGGCGTCAACGGCAACGGCTCCTGAGTTTCGCCATCAGGCAGCTGCGGCAACCCGTCTCGACTGCCGTGAACCCTCAGCATCCTCTCCAGCGCGCCGTAGTCCTCCTCCAAATCAGCAGCACGAATCGGCCACGCCGTTATTCCATCGGGTGCTTCGATTCCCGCAAAATCTTCATCCGAGAGCCGCAGGGTGATGCCACCCCAGGTGAGGCTGCGCCCACCCACCTGCAGGCCACGGGTCCAGAGGAACGGTCGATCCGGCGGATGGCTGTAGGGATAGAGCCGTTCATCGGCATAGAGCCGGGGATTGGCTTTCCAGTAGCCGGGATGCTGGGCCTGCAGACGATGGCTGCCACTGCTCACCCCCGCCAACCGTCGCAGTGAATTGGCTGGCTCTGAACCCAGTGCCGTCTGTGGCGTCAGATCCGGCCCTGCATCGATCAACAGAACCCGAGCATCCCCTTCAGCCAAGGTCAGGGCAGCCACCCCACCGCAGGCGCCTGAGCCAACGACGATGGCATCCCACGAACCATTGATTCGCTCGGTCTGGCTTGCTGTCGGCACGCGCAAGGACAAAAAAAAAGATCCCCGAGGGGGATCTCGAATTCAATCAGAATTGGTGGCGGGGGGGAGATTTGAACTCCCGACCTTCGGGTTATGAGCCCGACGAGCTACCAGACTGCTCTACCCCGCGGAGCACTCAAAAATCATACAGGTCGGTGTCGCCCGACACAGAAAGACTTCAGCTTTGCTGAAACTTCAGGCTCCCCTCGACCTCCAGGTTGACGCCTGGGTTGACGATCAGGACCTGGTCCTCGAGTTCTTCGAGGCCGAGAGGCGTCATCCATTCCAGCTGCCGCAAAAGATGCAGGGCAACGGCCTGCTTGGCCCGCCGGGAGCCGTCCTCCACCTTGATGGCGACCCCGAGCCCTTCACCGACGCGGCTTAGGCACTGGATCCCCTCCGCACCACCTTTGGAGAGCACCTGGCCATGGCTGCGGCGCATCAGCTCCGTATCGAATCGTCCGTCACCTGCCACCAACTCCGGATGGGCCAGCATCGCCCGGCTGATCTGCTCCAGTTCCGCGTGGCGTGAGGCACCGAGATGGGCATAAAGCAACGCCATCTGAGCCAACTGCAGCCGCAACGTCGGAGCGCCACAGTCATCCCGGGCGGCCACCAGTTCTGCCGCAGGAAGCCCGAGCAGCTCGGCCACACGACGATTGACCTCCACCTGGAGGGGGTGATCGCTTTGCAGGTAGGTGTCCAATGGCCAGGCCATTTTTCGACTGGTGGCCAGGAACGCCGCATGTTTTCCAGAGCAGTTGTGCTGCAAAGGACTTTCCGCTCCTGAAGGCACAGGGCACTGCAGATGGCTGGCCTCAAGTTCGGCGTTCCAGAGCAATTTGAATGCCTCCCGGGCATGGGCGTGACTGCCTGAATGGGACCCGCAGCTGATGGCCACACCACGGTCACCCGCCTCCATCGCTGCCGCAGCACCACTGCTGAGGAACGGGAGGGCCTGAAACGGTTTCAAAGCTGAGCGGATGAAGGTCTCCAGACCCGCCTCGCCAGCCGACATCAACACCCGGCCACGGCCGTCACAAACCACCGCGTGCACCCGATGAACGGATTCAGCAATGCACCCCCGCTTCAGGGTGACCGCCAGCGGCGGCGTACCGAAGCGGGGTGTCCCGCTGAATCCTGAGGAAAGGGTCATTCCCGTCGCAGGAGCATTTCAGAGAGCCTGACAGAGGCTTGCACCGCCCAGCATCAGACCGGCGGCCATCGCCATGGCCCGGCCCAAACGACCCAGGATCGGACGCACCTCATGACGCGCCACCAGCAGATCTCGGGTCCGCCAGGACAGAGGCTTCTCCCAGGTCTGTCCGTCGTACCAACCGGATTCCTCGTAATCCACGTTTTCGGACAGAAGCCTCTGCATGACGTAGGTCCAGCCCAACCATTGGCGCACCAAGAGCAGCAGGGGGAGCACCAGTGCAGCCACAGCTCCTGCCACGACGAGTCGGGGAGGATCAGCTTTCAACGTCAAACTGCCACTGGCAACAAGAGTGCACAGGGGAAGCATCAACATCCAGCTGATGAGCAAGCTGCGCTTGAGCGATGACACCTCTCCGGTCGGCCAGGAGAAAAACCAGGACTGGGAGAGCTGCTGGAATTCCTCCAGCGGTCTCTGCTCCGGCGGTACGGGGCAGGAGACGAGCTCGTCCATGCCGATCAGTTGATATGAAGTGACGGTAGGAAAGCCCTGGCCTCCCCGTGACTCCAAAAGGCTTCTAGGTCGTAATAACCACGCTCGTCGGGCATCAGCACGTGGACGATCACTTCCCCGTAATCCAGCAGCGCCCAGCGCCCTTCCTGCACACCTTCCTTACGCAGCGGCAGGCGCTCCGCATCGGTTTCCAAACGATCCTCGACCGCTCGTGCGATCGCACGCACCTGCACATCGGATTGCCCACCGGCGATGACCATCCAGTCGGCGAGGCTTGAGACCTCATCCACACGAATCAGACGGATATCGGTTGCCTTTCGGTCATCGCAGGCCTCGGCGGCCAGATCCGCGAGTTGTTGACTATCCATAAACGTTCTCGCTGGTTACTGAGCTGCGGGAACCCTCCTGCTGGGCCATCTCAGCCCTGGCCTTGCTGGCACTTTTTCGCAGAGCTTCCAGCCGATCTTCGTAGTAGCTCCTCCGCTTTTTCTTACGGGTTTGTTCGACGAGCTCCTTGAGGGCACCCCCCAGACTTCGATACGCATTGGGCACGCTGTAGCCAAATCGGCAGGCCAGATCAATGGCACGCTCATCGGCGCTGATGGCGTCCTGCAGGCGCTTCTCTGAGTTGTTCTTCAGGTAGAGCCTGTAGCCGGCAAAGCCTGACAGCCCGAGAGCCATCATCAACAACAGGCCGTCCTGAACCCAGAGTTCTCCAATGGCACCACCCAGTCCGATCGCCAGGGCCGCCATCTCCCAGCCGTCACGGGGAATCGTGTCGTTCTGGATCCGGCCGACCTCGTGCCAAAACAGCAGGTTGCGGTGATCCAGTGCCATGGCGTCCCAAGCATCAAGATCAACCTGAATCTCCACCTCATCACGGCCGATCTCCTCGAGCGTGATCAGAGGTGGGTCCACTGCAGCTGCGGTCTCCACAAACACCCAGCTCTGCATTTCGGGCGGCAGCAACCCCTTCAGGCGCTGGAGCTCACTCATCGCAACCGAAAGTCCTCATGGTCCAACCGTAGCGAGGCCAGGTGCCCCGGCAGCAGCGTGAGAGGCTGTTCCTGTTTGGCCTGAAGCGACTGCCCATGCCTCGGAGGACCGATCTGCGGCGCATCCTTCTGCTGGGCTCCGGTCCAATTGTGATCGGACAAGCCTGTGAATTCGATTATTCAGGCACCCAGGCCTGCAAGGCGCTGCGGTCGGAGGGATACGAGGTCATTCTCGTCAACTCCAATCCGGCGTCGATCATGACCGATCCGGAGATGGCGGATCGGACGTATATCGAGCCACTCACTCCGGAAGTGGTCACCCAGGTGATTGAACAAGAGCGTCCCGATGCTCTCTTGCCCACAATGGGGGGGCAGACCGCGCTGAATCTTGCGGTCACCCTGGCTGAGAACGGCACGCTGGAGCGTTATGGCGTTGAGCTGATCGGAGCCGATCTGCAAGCCATCCAGAAGGCTGAAGACCGTCTGTTGTTCAAGCAGGCGATGGAGCGGATCGGGGTGCAGGTCTGTCCATCCGGTATCGCCTCAACCCTGGAAGAGGCGGAAGCCGTCGGCGCCGCCATTGGCAGCTTTCCGCGAATCATCCGTCCGGCCTTCACCCTTGGTGGAAGTGGGGGTGGAATCGCGTACAACCCTGAGGAGTACGCCGCCATCTGCAAAAGCGGGCTCGAAGCCAGTCCGGTCTCCCAGATCCTGATCGAACAGTCGCTGCTGGGTTGGAAGGAATTCGAACTCGAGGTGATGCGCGATCAGGCGGACAACGTCGTGATTGTCTGCAGCATCGAAAATCTGGATCCGATGGGCGTCCACACGGGCGACTCCATCACGGTGGCTCCGGCACAGACGCTGACGGATCGGGAGTATCAGCGTCTGCGGGACCAATCGATCGCGATCATCCGCGAGATCGGCGTGGCCACCGGTGGCAGCAACATCCAGTTCGCCATCAACCCGGAGAACGGCGATGTGGTGGTGATCGAAATGAATCCACGGGTGAGCCGTTCCTCGGCACTGGCCAGCAAAGCCACCGGATTCCCGATCGCCAAAATCGCCGCGCGTCTCGCGATCGGCTACAGCCTCGACGAGATCCTCAACGACATCACCGGAAAGACACCGGCCTGCTTCGAACCCACCATTGATTACGTGGTGACGAAGATCCCTCGGTTTGCCTTCGAGAAATTCCGGGGCAGCCCGGCTGTGCTCACCACATCGATGAAATCGGTGGGGGAGGCCATGGCCATCGGTCGGAGTTTCGAGGAATCCTTCCAGAAAGCCATGCGTTCTCTGGAAACCGGCTACTCCGGTTGGGGTGGGGACCGTCCTGAGCCGGAACTCACGGATGCTGAAGTCGATCGCCTGCTTCGCACCCCATCACCGGAGCGCATTCTTTGCATTCGCAGCGCCATGGTGCGTGGTCGCAGCAATGCTCAGATTCAGCGGATCAGCAGCATTGATCCCTGGTTCCTGGCCAAGCTGCGTCGCATCGTCGACGCTGAGCAAGAGCTTCTGAAAGGTCGGCAACTGCGCGACCTCTCGGCTCCGGAGTTGCTCGAACTCAAGCAACTCGGCTTCTCGGATCGCCAGATCGCCTGGCAGACCGGCAGTGATGAATTAACTGTGCGTCGCCATCGCCATGGCCTTGGCATCCGAGCCGTGTTCAAGACCGTGGACACCTGTGCTGCGGAATTTGCATCCACCACGCCATACCACTACTCCACCTATGAGCGCCCGCTCCAGCAGCTGAACAGCGATGGGAGCCTCACAGCCCTAGAGCCTGAAAGCGAGGTGTCCCTCAGCGACAGCGGACGCAAGGTGATGATCCTCGGAGGCGGCCCCAACCGGATTGGCCAGGGGATCGAATTCGATTACTGCTGCTGCCATGCCTCCTTCGCCGCCCAGGACGCCGGCATCACGTCGGTGATGGTGAACAGCAACCCGGAAACCGTCTCCACGGACTACGACACCAGCGACAGCCTCTATTTCGAGCCCCTCACCCTCGAGGATGTGCTCAACGTGATTGAAGCCGAACGACCCGATGGCGTGGTGGTTCAGTTCGGCGGGCAGACCCCGCTGAAACTGGCAATCCCTCTGCTGAACTGGCTCAACTCCGAGGAAGGCCATGTCACGGGCACCAGGATCTGGGGCACCTCACCGGAATCGATCGATCGGGCCGAAGACCGCGAACAGTTCGAAGCGATCCTGAGCCGACTTGAGATTCGCCAGCCCCGGCATGGCCTGGCCCGCAGTGAGGCGGAAGCCCGGGATGTGGCAACCCGTGTGGGCTATCCGGTCGTTGTCCGTCCGTCCTACGTGCTCGGCGGCCGTGCCATGGAGGTGGTCTTCGACGAACAGGAGCTGAATCGCTACATGGTGGAGGCGGTTCAGGTGGAACCCGACCATCCGGTACTGATCGACCAGTACCTGGAGAATGCCGTTGAGGTAGACGTCGATGCCCTCTGCGACCACGAGGGCAACGTGGTGATCGGGGGCCTGATGGAGCACATCGAACCGGCGGGCATCCACTCCGGTGATTCCGCCTGCTGCCTTCCCGCGGTTTCTCTCGGGCAGGGCGCCCTCAGCACGATCCGGGACTGGAGTCGGGGACTGGCCCTGGTATTGAAAGTGCAGGGACTGATCAACCTCCAGTTCGCCGTTCAACGGGACGCCGACGGGGAAGAAGTCGTTTACATCATCGAAGCCAATCCGCGGGCGTCCCGCACGGTGCCATTCGTGGCCAAGGCCACCGGTCAGCCCCTGGCCCGCATCGCGACCCGTCTGATGGCCGGTGAAACGCTGCAGCAGGTTGGCCTGACGGCAGAACCACAGCCACCGCTGCAAACGATCAAGGAAGCTGTATTGCCGTTCAGACGCTTCCCGGGTGCAGACACGGTGCTGGGGCCTGAGATGCGGTCCACCGGTGAAGTGATGGGATCAGCCGACAGCTTCGGGATGGCCTACGCCAAGGCGGAGCTGGGTGCCGGCGAGGCCCTGCCCACCACTGGCACGATTTTCCTATCAACGCACAATCGCGACAAACCCGCCCTGGTTCCCGTGGCTGAGCTACTTGCCGGGCTGGGCTTTGATCTGATCGCTACCTCAGGCACCGCTGATGTCCTGACGAAGGCGGGGTTGACGGTGAACGCTGTGCTCAAAGTCCATGAAGGTCGCCCCAACATCGAGGACCTGATCCGGTCCAACCAGGTGCAGCTGGTGATCAACACCCCCATTGGCCGCCAGGCTGCCCATGACGACAAATACCTGCGCCGGGCCGCACTCGATTACGCCGTTCCAACGGTGACCACCCTGGCCGGTGCGCGAGCTGCCGTGGAAGCCATTGCCACGCTTCAGAGTCAGCCCACCCTCAGCATCAATGCTCTGCAGGATGTCCATGGCAGCCGGCGTTGATCGGTAGGGTTGCATCAGCAGATTCAACGCCGTGACCGCCTCCGCACCCGTGAAACCCGGCAGCGATCTACGGGATCAGTTCCGGCGTGCCTACGAAAACCGTTATACCTGGGATCCTGGTTTTTCCGGTTACTCCGGCCGCTGCATCTGGCAGCAGGGAGAACAACGGGTTGAGGGCCGCTTTGAAGTCGGCGCCGATCTCAAAGCCAAGGTGGAGGGCATCGATGATGCCGATGTTTTGAAAGCGGTTCAGTCCCAACTCTGGGAAGTGGCCATCCACCGCGTCCGCCGCAGCTTTGACCAGACCCATGGCGAGAACCAATTCACGGCCGGTGACACCGATTCCGTTGGAACCGAGGTGCTGGTCAGCGGCAAAGGAGAAGGAGACCGCTACCGCATCAAGGATGACGTCGTCACGATGGTCCACCGGCACATTCACGGAACGGTGGTGACGATCTTCACGACCGCGGTGACCGACACCGGAGCCGGCTACCTCAGCCACACCTACACCAGTCAACACGCCGACCCAGCCACCGGTGAGGCGAAAGGTGGACGCAGCAGCTTCAAGGACACCTTCACCCCCGTTTCCGGCGATGGTCCCTGGGTGTTGTCGGAGCGCGTGATCGACACCGAAGCCCATGGAGAGACGGAAGCTGGATCCCAGACGTTCCGCTTCGTCGATCTGGAAGCCCTTTGATTGGATTGCCGCAGCTCGGCAGCTGTGACACCATCGCGAAAAACAAGGGTTAAGGGATGGGTGGTCTCGAAGCGGCAATCCAGGCCATCAATGATCCGATCAATGCTGTGGTGTGGGGGTGGCCCACCGTCGGTCTGATCGCCCTGACCGGGGTGGGTCTGATGTTGGGCCTGCGCTTCATGCCTCTTCAAAGGCTGAGCTACGGCATCGCGATGATGCTGCGTCCAGCTGATCTGGCAACGGACGGGGATATCACGCCGTTTCAGGCGCTGATGACCTCCCTCTCGGCGACGATTGGCACTGGCAACATTGCGGGGGTAGCAGGTGCCATCGCCGTCGGCGGACCCGGTGCCGTGTTCTGGATGTGGGTCATCGCCCTGTTCGGGATCGCCACCAAATACGCCGAAGCGGTGTTGGCGGTTCGCTTTCGAGAAACCGATGCCTCAGGCCAGCACGTCGGTGGTCCGATGTACTACATCGTCAACGGGCTCGGCAATGGCTGGGCCTGGATGGCCGTCCTCTTCGCACTGTTCGGCATGCTTGCCGGTTTCGGTATCGGCAACGGCGTCCAGGCCTTTGAAGTGTCGTCGGCGCTGAGCCTCATCGGCGTGCCCAAACTGGTCACCGGCATCGCCCTCGGAGCTTTGGTGTTTGCGGTTGTGATCGGTGGGATCCAGCGCATTGCCCAGGCGGCTTCGTCCATCGTGCCGCTGATGTCCGTTCTCTACGTCGGAGCCTGTCTGGTGGTGCTGCTGCTGAATGCAGGAGCCATTCCTGAGGCCTTCGTCAGCATCGTTCGAAATGCATTCACCGGAGAGGCGGCCGCCGGTGGAGCCCTCGGCCAGGTGATCCTGATGGGATTCAAACGCGGCATCTTCTCCAATGAAGCCGGCCTGGGCAGCGCTCCGATCGCTCATGCCGCCGCCAAAACCACCGATCCGGTTCGGCAGGGAACGGTGGCCATGCTCGGCACCTTTATCGACACCCTGATCATCTGCACCATGACTGCTTTGGTGATCATCACCACCGGAGCCCATGAACGTCTCGACGGCGCCGGACAACGCCTCAGCGGGGCTGATCTCTCGATCGCGGCGTTCAACTCAGGCCTTCCCGGCAGTGGAACTGTCGTGACGATTGGATTGGTGGTCTTCGCCTTCACCACCATCCTGGGCTGGAGTTTTTATGGCGAACGCTGCACAACCTTTCTCTTCGGAGAGAACGCTGTCTTGCCTTTTCGTCTTGTCTGGGTCGCGGTTGTCGTGATGGGAGCCGTGGCAGGAGATCGTGGTGTGGTCTGGTCCATTGCCGACACCCTCAACGGCCTGATGGCCCTGCCCAACCTCGTGGCCTTGTTGCTGTTGTCCGGAACGGTGATCAAGCTCACCAAGGCTTACAGGTTCAGCGACTGAGTCCAAGAAACAAAAAAAGAGGGGGCTCAATGCCCCCTCTTTTTTTGTTGACCATTCAGCCCTGGCCTTCAGGGAGAGGCGTCACCGTCTTGAGCTTTTCGTTCAGCTGCATGGCCAGGCTCTGGCGACCGACAGCAAGCACCTTCAGGGTGTCCTCATGCATGCGCAACTGAGCGTCGGCAACCTGCATACCACGCACGAGCTCCTTGAGCTCATCCGGGAGGGTATTGAGGTCGTAGCGATTGCCCTCAAAGGTCAGTACGGGATTGGGGTTGTTGGCTGCGGAGTCGGTCATCGTTCAAAGCCGGGATGATTGGAACCGGCGGGCCGATCGTAGGTGGATTTAACCGTTCTGCAGGTCACGGATGAACTGGCGTTCGCACAGGTCCCGATAACGTCCGCCGCGCTGCATCAGGGTGTCGTGGGTGCCGCGGTCAACGATGCAACCCCTCTCCAGCACCACAATCTGATCAGCCTCCTGCACCGTGGCCAGGCGGTGAGCAATCACCAGCACCGTCCGTCCACGCATGGCACGCCTTAAGCCCAGTTGCACAGCCGCCTCCGCTTCAGCATCCAGAGCACTGGTGGCTTCATCCAGCAGCAGAACAGCAGGATTACCAAGCACCGCCCGGGCAATGGCAATGCGCTGCAGCTGTCCACCGGAAAGATTCGTGCCCCGTTCCTCCAGCTGCGTGTCGTACCCATTTGGCAGATCACGGATGAAGCCATCGGCGTTGGCGAGCAGAGCAGCCTCGATCACCTGGGCATCGGAGGCGTGGCGTCCGAAACGGATCGCCTCCGCGATGGAACCGGAGAAAACTGTGGTTCGCTGGGGCACCAGGGCCAGCTGCCGGCGGAGGTCCCTTGCCCGCAGGCAGGAGAGATCGTGGCCGTCCAGAAGGATTCGGCCCTGTTGCGCGGTGTTGAAGCGCAACAACAGTGAGAACAAGGTGCTTTTGCCCGCCCCGGACGGTCCCACTACAGCCATCACAGTCCCCGCAGGAACCACCAGGTCCAGCTGCCGCAGCACCGGATCGCCACTGCTGTAAGCAAAACTCACTCCCTCGAGCCTCAGGTCGCCCCGCAGCTGACCAAGGGTCACCGCATCTGAGGGATCCTCCGGCTCACGCGGTTCCCGTTCGATCTCCCGCAGTCGACGCAGCGATGCCTGACCCTGCTGAAACTCGTTGAAGTTGTTGGTGACGTGGGCGATCGGGTCGATCAGAACAATCAGGCCAGTCAGGTAACTGCTGAGGCCCGCGATGTCGAGGTCACCGCTCTGAATCCGCAAGGCCGCCAGGCCGAGCACGGAGAACAGACCGATCACCTCGATGATCCCCACCACGGGATGCTGCAGGGCCACAAGGCTGTAGGTGCGCTGCCTGGCCTGCCGGTGCTGATCAATTTCCTGCTCAAATCGCTCCTGGAGCCAGGGTTCAGCCGCAAAGGCCCGCACCAGCGGCAGCCCCTCAATCGCCTCACCGAGAAGACCCGCCAGTTCACTGACCTTTTTCTGACTGCGTTCGGTGGCCACCATCACCTTCGCTCCGAACAGGCTGATCAACCAGACGATCAACGGCGCCAGCAGCAGGATCGCCAGGGTCAGCTTCCAGTCCAGCCAGACCATGGTTCCCAGCACCACCAGAAGCTGCAGGACGCTGGGGACTGTGTCGTGGATGCTCTTGTAAAGAACCTCGCTCACGCGGTCGGCATCCTCAGTGAGTCGGTAGGTGAGATCGCCGGAGGACAGCTTTTCCAGAGCACCCAGCTCGACGGTCTGCAGGGTGCTGAACAACTCCCGCCGCAAGCGCTGGCTCACCTGAAGGGCGGGATCGGCCAGAAGGGAGTCCTGACCGAATTGGGCCAGTTTCTGAACGGCAAAGATCAGCACCCCTTGGACGATCAGCTGCAACACGCGGCTGAGATTCTGGGAGCCGAGCGCCGGAAACAACTCACCGGCAAGACGCACCAGCAGTGGGAAGCTACCCACATAAATCAGCATGCACAATCCCCCCATCAGCAGCTGACGCAGGTGCGGTCTCAGCAGTGGGAGAAGACGCCGGAAGCCGGCCTGAGAGGGGGTGAGCATGGCGGCACAGTATCAATGTCACGTCGTTGATCTCCCGCCGATGAAGCTGGATCAGTTCCTCAAATGGAAGGGCTTGGTCTTTACCGGCGGAGAAGCGAAACAGCGGATCCAGACAGGAGAGGTCCGCGTCAACGGCGTGGTGGAGACCCGTCGCGGCCGGCAGCTGGTGGCGGGAGATCGTGTTGTGCTTGACGGCGAGGAGTCCGTGGTTGACGGGGAATCCACGACCACGCCGTAAGTTGGCCCGCAGATCAGTCAAGGATTGAAGGCGTGCGCAGACCGGTGATCGCTGGCAACTGGAAGATGCACATGACCTGTGCCCAGGCCAGGGATTACATGGCGGCCTTCCTTCCCCAACTGGCAGAGACCCCCCAGGACCGGGAGATCGTTCTGGCACCGCCCTTCACTGCGCTCTCCACCATGGCGGCGGCCTCTGAAAACTCGGTGGTGGAACTGGCCAGTCAGAACGTCCACTGGCAAGACCACGGCGCCTTCACAGCTGAGATTTCAGCCGAAATGCTGCTCGAGCATGGCGTTGCCTACACGATCGTTGGTCACAGCGAACCCAGGAAATATTTCAGCGAAAGCGATGAACAGATCAACCACCGGGCCCGCTGCTCCCAGGCCAAGGGGTTGATTCCCATCGTCTGCGTTGGCGAGAGTGATGAGCAGCGCGAACGGGGTGAAGCGGAGCGGGTGATCCGCCGACAGATCGAGCAGGGACTGGAAGGATTGGACGCCAACAAACTCGTGGTGGCCTACGAACCGATCTGGGCCATCGGCACCGGCAAAACCTGTGAAGCAGCTGAAGCCAACAGGATCTGTGGCCTGATTCGCAGCTGGGTGGGAGCCACGGATCTGATCATTCAGTACGGCGGATCGGTCAAACCCACCAATATCGATGAACTGATGGGGATGAGCGACATCGACGGCGTTTTGGTTGGTGGAGCATCCCTCCAGCCAGACAGTTTCGCCCGCATTGCCAATTACCAGGCCAGTTGATGTGAGTCACCTCTGGCCCAAAGGCTGGCGGCAACGCACAGCTGTGATGGGGGTGATCAACATCACACCGGACTCCTTCAGTGATGGCGGTCGTTTCACCGAGGTTGAAGCGGCAGTTCGGGAAGCAAAGCGGCAATTGCAGCAGGGGGCTGATGTGCTGGACCTCGGGGCCCAGAGCACACGGCCCGGTGCCAAGGAGGTGGGCGCTGAAGAGGAATGCCGACGCTTGCTTCCGGTCCTTGGCGCCATCCGACAACACCGGCCGGAGGTGTTGATCTCGGTGGACACGTTCCTGGCGCCTGTGGCCGAGGCAGCACTGGAGGCAGGCGCCAGCTGGATCAACGATGTGAGCGGCGGGCGACGTGATCCCGATCTGCTGCGGGTGGTCGCCGATGCCGCATGCCCCGTTGTGCTGATGCACAGCCGCGGAACAAGTCAAACAATGGACGACCTGACCGTCTACGACGATCTGATTCAGGACGTGAAGGCTGGACTCTGGGAACGAACGAATGCCGCCATCAGCGCTGGGGTCAAGGAGGCTCAGATCATCTGGGATCCGGGCCTCGGCTTCGCTAAAACGCACGAGCAGAATCTGAGCCTGCTGAGGGATCTCGAGCAGCTCACCTCTGAAGCTATGCCGCTGCTTGTCGGACCATCACGAAAACGGTTCATCGGCGCCGTCCTGGATGAACCCCGACCCAAGGCGCGCCTGTGGGGAACAGCAGCGGTGGCCTGTCGTTGCGCCCAAGCGGGAGCTGCACTTGTGAGGGTTCACGACGTGGGACCAATCGCACAGACTTTGCGCATGGCGTCAGTCCTCTGGTGACAGGAACAATCTTCGTTCAGATTGCTGCTTATCGGGACCCGGATCTCCCGGCAACGCTTCACAATCTTCTCGAGCAAGCCGCCCATCCTGAGCGACTGAGATTCGGCATCTGTTTGCAACTGGCAGAGAACGATCCGAAGGCCTGGAGTGCATCAGCGTTCCCAGATCACAGCCATCAACAGGTCAAGCTCGTCGCCGCAACAGACAGTCGTGGCGCCTGCTGGGCCCGACGTCAGGCCCAGACTCTCTATGACGGTGAAGACTACATACTGCAGATCGACAGCCACATGCGGGCTGTCAAGCACTGGGATGACTTGTTGTTGCGAACGTGGACCGATTGCAATGATTCGCGAGCTGTGCTGAGCGTTTATCCCAATGGTTTCAAGCAACCATGCCAGCTGCAGACGAACACGCTGCCAGTCATGGCGGCGAAGGCCTTTGACAACTACGGCATCCTCAAATTCCAGGGCATCAGCCGTTACAAAATGCCGGATCAGCAACCCCCCAAACCACTGAAGAATGCTTTTGTGGCCGGTGGCTTTCTGTTCGGACCCGGATCCATTGTCCAGGACGTCCCATACGACCCTGACCTGTATTTCTATGGAGAAGAGATATCAATGTCAGCCCGTTTGTGGACCCACGGTTACAACATTTTCTGCCCTAATCGATTACTGCTTTTTCATCTTTATAAAAGCGCAAGTGCCGATGGTGACACGTCTGCAACGCATTGGAGCGACCATCAAGACTGGTTTCAGCTGAACAGGCGTTCGCTTGTGAGGGTTCATACATTATTGGGAAGTTTGTCGACCTCCCAAGTCCAACTTAATCCCGTCCCGGATGATATCGAGGGACTGGATAATTTCGGATTGGGACGTGCCCGAAGGCTCGAAGACTACGAAGAGTTGACAGGTATTTCGTTCAAAGACCAAACAATCAGCCAGGACGCATCAGCTGGCCGGTTTCCTGCCAGCTGAGCCAGGGTTGAGTCAATCAGTCACGACTCCTTCAATCCGATCCTCCACTTCCTGGTACAACTCCTGGAGCTGTTCGATGTTCTCATCGGAGGTTTCCCAGTAACCACGACCATGAACCTCGAGAAGTGTTCCCACAATCTGACGGAAGCTGTTGGGATTCAGTTCCAGCAGACGCTTGCGCATCTCGGGATCATTGATGAAGGTTTCGTTGGCCTCTTCGTAGACAAAGTTGTCGACAGCGCCACTGGTGGCACTCCATCCGAGGGTGAAGTTGAGCCGTTTGGACACCTCACGCACACCCTCATAGCCGGAATCGAGCATGCCCTCGTACCACTTGGGATTCAACAGCTTGGTGCGTGAATCAAGGCGAATGGTCTCACTCAGCGAACGCACCTGGGCATTCGCCGTCGTGGTATCGGCGATATAGCTGGTGGGGGCTTTGCCGTCATCACGGAGACCCGCGATCAGCTTGGTGGGGTCGGAATCGAAGTAGTGGCTCACATCCGTTAACGAGATTTCAGCCGAATCCAGGTTCTGGAAGGTGACATCCGCCGTCTTCATCACATTTTCGAACACCTCACGCTTCTGGTTCATCTCACCGGGGTTGTCAGCATTGAACGCGAAGGTTTTGCGAGAGAGGTACATCTCCTGCAGCTCGCCTTCTTCTTCCCAGGTGCTGTTTTCCACCGCCAGGTTCACGTTGGAGCTGTAGCTTCCGCTGGCGTTGGAGAACACTCGGCAGGCCGCATCACGCAGGCTGGTTCCTTCTTTCTCCGCCTGCTCAAGGGCGTGCTTACGAACGAAATTCTGCTCAAGGGGCTCATCCGCTTCGGCAGCCATCTTCACGGCCTGATCGATCAGCGCCATCTGGTTGATGAACAGGTCGCGGAACACACCGGAGCAGTTCACGACCACATCGATCCGGGGGCGCCCTAGTTCTTTTAGAGGAATCAGCTCAAGCTTGTTGACACGACCCACGGAATCCGGCATTGGCTTGACACCAACGAACCAGAGAATCTGAGCCAGGGATTCGCCGTAGGTCTTGATGTTGTCCGTACCCCAGAGCACACAGGCGATGGTCTCGGGCCAGGTGCCCTGCTCCTCGCGCTGACGCTCAATCAGCTTGTCGACAACACTCTTGGCGGCAGCAACCGCAGCTCGCGTGGGGATCGCCTGCGGATCGAGCGCGTGGATGTTCTTGCCGCTGGGCAGCACCCCTGGGTTACGGATCGGGTCACCGCCAGGTCCCGGAAGGATGTATTCGCCATCCAGAGCCTTCAGCAGACTCTCCATCTCCATGTCCGCGCAGATCTGCTCAAGGCAGAAGCGCAGATAAGCGAACAACTTGTCCAGTTCCGTGGCATCGATCTGAACAAAACCGGCTCCACAGCAAGCGCGCAGCCACGGGGAAGGAAGCTTGAGAACGAACTTCGCCAGCAGGTCGTAGAACCAGCCGAAGCTGTTACGCATGTTGACGCGGCCATCAAGACCGGTGAGGGACTGGACCATGGCGCCAATGGCAGCCCTGGACGTCTCAGTAATCGTGCGATTGAGCTCGACATCGGCGAGCACACCCTCGTCATTGCCCTTGTAGATCTCTTCGATGGAACGACCCATCGCTTCAGCCAAGAGACCCGGCAGCGAGCGCAGGCCATCTTCCTCACGCTCGAGTGCAGCGATGTTCACCAGGGTGGCAACAGCTTCCTCGGCTGTGGGGGGCTTGCCGATGGTGTGAAGGCCACAGGGCAGGAGACGACTTTCGATCTCCATCAACTGGCGATAGACGGCACCCACCAGGGCATCACGTCCGTCCAGTTCGAGGGTCGAAGCATCCTCCTCAGGAAGGTCGACGTCCTTATCGAGGTTGCACTGACGTGCCGTCTCGATGATCGTGTTGACGATCTGAACGCCACGTCCTCCCTCTCGCAGCTGCTGGTAAGAACCCACCAGTTCGCCAAGTTCCTTCAGACCCTTGTAAAGACCTGCATTTTCAGCAGGTGGGGTGAGATAGCTGATGGTTGAGGCGTAACCACGCCGCTTGGCGATGGTGGCTTCCGAAGGGTTATTAGCAGCGTAGTAATAGAGATTGGGTAAGGAACCGATCAACGAATCCGGATAACAGGTTTCACTCATGCCCATCTGCTTTCCAGGCATGAACTCCAGCGACCCATGGGTTCCGAAGTGGAGAACGGCATCGGCTCCCCAGATTTTCTCCAGGTAGGTGTAATAGGCCGCAAACCCGTGATGAGGACTGGCGCTGCGAGAGTAGAGCAGGCGCATCGGGTCGCCTTCGTAGCCGAAGGTGGGCTGAACGCCGACAAAGACGTTGCCGAAGTGACGACCGAAGACCAGCAGGTTCTGACCATCGCTGTTGAGATTGCCGGGGGGCTTGCCCCAGTTCTCTTCCAAGCGCTCGGAGTAAGGGGTCAGGCGCTCGTATTCCTCAACGCTCATGCGATGGGCAATCGAAAGCTCGGGAGCTCCCTGCATCGCATCAGCGTCGTTGATGACCGCTTCCAGCAAAGCCCTGGGCGTGGAGGGCAGACCCTGAACGTCGTATCCCTTCGCCTTCATCTCCTGCATCACCCGGTGGATGGAGCCGAAGACATCCAGGTAGGCCGCCGTTCCGACGTTGCCCTTATCCGGCGGGAAGCTGAACACGGTGATCGCCAGCTTCTTATCGGTGCGGGGCTTGATCCGCAGGGATGACCAACGGATGGCCCGCTCTGCAATGGCATCGACGCGGTCCTGCAGTGTGTGCGCCTTGCCGGTGGCGTCATCACGACCGGAGAGCACGATCGGTTCGATCGCACCATCGAGCTCGGGAATGGCGATCTGCAGAGCAACTTGAACCGGATGGAGGCCCAGGTCGCTGTCCTCCCATTCCTGGGTGGTCTGGAAGACGAGAGGCAAGGCCACCATGTAGGGGCGGTTGAGCTTCTTCAGGGACTCGATCGCCTTGGGGTGGTCCTGACGTGCCGGACCTCCCACCAGAGCGAAGCCCGTCAGCGACACGATGCCGTCCACCAGGGGCTGCTCGGGATTGAGCGGGTCGTAGAAGAAGGCATTCACTGGCTTGGAGAAGTCCAGGCCGCCGCAGAAGATGGGAATCACACGGGCACCGCGGAACTCCAGCTCCTGCACCGTGGCCACGTAGTGCGCGTCATCACCGGTGACGATGTGGCTGCGCTGCAGCACCAGACCGATCACGGGTCCCTTGCGGGCCTTCTCCGAAAGGTCAGTCCGGCTGGAGGTCCAGTTGAGGTACTCCTTGAGGTCCTCGAACATCGTCGGAGCCAAGGGGTGCCAGATCCCCAGATCAGGGAAGACCTCGGGCTCGGCGACGTTCATCGCAGGACGTTCCTCACCTTCCGCAGGAGGGAAGACGTACTTGTCAGCCAGCATCAGCAGGAAGTTCCGGAGGTTTTCCGGCGTCCCTCCGAGCCAGTACTGGAAGCTCAGCATGAAGCTGCGCGCATCCTGCGCCTTCTCCACGGGCAGGTACTTGAGGACGGTGGGAAGCGTGTTCAGCAGCTTCAACATGGCGTCCTGGAAGCCAGCGCCGCCAGCCTCCTTCCGCTTCTTCATGAAGCCGGCGATCGCACTCTTGCTCTGGCCCAACTGAGCCATGGAGAAACTGCCGAGCTTGTTCAGACGCATCACCTCCGGCATGGAGGGGAACACCACTGCAGCCTTGAGGCGGTCGCGATGGGGGGCCACCGCATCCACCACTTTCTGTGCCAGATCTTCGATGAAAATCAACGATGCAACGAACACGTCGGCCTGGGCCACGTCGGCACAGAATCCGGCGTAATTCTCCTCATCTCGCAGTTCTTCGATCAGATAACCGCTCAGTTCAATCCCCAGATCACCGCCTGAGACATTCAGAGCCGTGGCCGCCTGGGTGAGGGCGTTCTGGTACTGGGGCTCCAGCACCACATACACCGCCTTCATCACGGATTTGTGGTTCTGACCCTCCACAGGAGCAACGCGGCGATCGGCGGAGCGGACCTGTGTGAACATCTGCGCGTCTTGAGCAATGTGAAGAACCTTACGGCGACCTGCCGCGACGGCGCGAAGATTTCAGAACTGGAGTTACACGAGCCGACCCATAGGCTTTGGGGGATCTGCAGCGCTTCGATGACCACATCCATTCCCGTTGTGGTGGCTGGTGCCCTCGGCCGCATGGGCGCCGAAGTGATCAAGGCCGTGGTCGGTGCCACGGACTGCACCCTGGTTGGGGCCGTTGACAACACCCCGGGCAAAGAGGGATGTGATGTCGGACTCGAGCTGGGTCTGGGGGAGCTGGAGGTGGCGATCACGGCCGATTTCGAAGGCTGCCTCTGCGCGGTGAGCCAGTCGGCAAGGGATGCGCAAGCCGGCGCGGTGCTGGTGGATTTCACACATCCATCTGTTGTTTACGAGCACACCCGGGCGGCCATCGCCTACGGCGTGCATCCGGTGATCGGCACCACAGGCCTCTCCCCGGAACAGCTCAGTGATCTGACCCAGTTCTCTGCCAAGGCATCGATCGGCGGCGCCGTGATTCCGAACTTTTCCGTGGGCATGGTGCTGCTGCAGCAGGCAGCAGCTGCAGCAGCACGCTTTTACGACCATGCAGAGCTCACCGAACTGCATCACAACCGCAAAGCCGATGCACCCAGTGGCACCTGCATCAAAACCGCTGAACTGATGGAGGAACTCGGCAAGAGCTTCAATCCTTCTGAAGTGGATGAACATGAATCCCTGGAGGGATCCCGAGGCGGTCGTCGCGAGAGCGGGCTGCGGCTGCATTCCCTGCGGTTACCTGGCCTTGTGGCTCACCAGAGGGTGATGTTCGGTGCAGCGGGTGAGACTTACACCCTGCGCCACGACACAATTGATCGTTCCGCTTACATGCCGGGTGTGCTGCTCACGGTGCGCAAGGTGCGTTCACTCGAGGCCTTGGTTTACGGCCTTGAACGCCTGATCTGACCGCTCCTCTTCATGCTGATCCCCCTCAAACCCGGAGAGCTTCAGCGGTTGATTCCAGCTGTGGCCACCGGCAATCAGTTTCGAGCCTCTCTCGGATCACCACCACAGATCCTGCAGCGATTGATGATCGCGGCCATCGGTGGAGTGATCACATTTCTGATTTACAACCAGGCTCAGCTCGGCAGCCGCTGGGGCCCCATCTGGCTGGTGATCAGCGTGGCGTTTTTTCTCTACATCCTGTGGGGACCCATCGTTGAGGCCGGCCAGCGCAACGCCGCACTGCGCCGCTACCCAGCGGCAGCTCTGTTCGAAGGCGAGGTGACGGATGTGAGCACCCGTGAACGTGTTGAAGGTCGTCACGAGCAGGCCGACAGTCGTGGACAGCTGGAGCTGGTGGAGAACCGACGCAGCTGGGTGCTGCTGGAGCTCGAAGACGAGGACGGTTACCTGGGGCGTCTGGCTTTCCCCAAGGAAAAACGACATCAGTCGATTCGGCGGGGAACGCTGATTCGCTGCCTGGTTCTCAGTGACCGCAAGGACTTTTCCCGGATCAGCGCCTTCAGCGATGCCTGGATGCCGGGGTTGCGGATGTGGGCCGGCGAGTACCCGTTTCTGCTGCGCCCTGCTTTCGAGGAACTGTGCCAGCGACGTCTCGGGCGGAGGGGCTGACACAGACCAGCGGCAAGAACATTTCTTAAAACTGGTTTACACTCTGTAGCAATCCGCTTGACAAAGTCATGGCTCAGACCCCTTCCACCGAACCCCAGGTAATCCGCGGTGCCACTGTCACCACTGAAGATGGTGGTCGTCTGAACGCTTTCGCCTCCGAGCCCCGCATGCAGGTGGTGGAAGCCGAGCAGGGTTGGGGTTTCCACGAGCGTGCTGAAAAGCTCAACGGCCGCATGGCCATGCTGGGCTTCATCGCACTGCTGGCCACCGAAATCGCCCTGGGTGGAGAAGCCTTCACCCACGGTCTGCTGGGTCTGGGCTGAATCCACACCACAGCTTCTGCCTGGCCACACTCATTGAATGGCCACGTTCTCCAGTTCCGTCCACATCCTGGGAGCCGGTCCGACCGGTTCCCTTGCGGCGATTGCCCTGGCCTCGAAGGGTTATCGCGTTGTTCTCAACGATCCTCAATCACGTGAGGAGCTGCTGGGTCGCAGTCGTGCCTACGCAATCACTCATTCCAGTCGCCGCCTGTTGCGGGACCTGAAGGTCTGGGACGGCCTTCAAGAGAGCTTGATTCCCTTCCGTTCTCTCGATCTGCGCGATTCAGCGAGCGGCGGACGCGTGATGTTCGACCTGGACGACCTCCATCCTTCCAATCGTCGAGCTGAGGCCATTGGCTGGATCCTCGACCATCGCCCCTTGATGGAGCTTCTTCTGGATCGTCTTCAGGACCATCACAGCGTTGAGATGGTTCTTGGCTCTGCAGCTCCCCAGCCTGAACCGGATGCACTGATCGTGGCGGCTGATGGTCCCCGATCCACAACGAGGTCCCAGTGGGGGATTCGTTGCTTGCAGCACCGTTATCGCCAGGGATGTCTCACCTCAAAGGTCGCCCTCAGAGGTGTGTCGCCCGGCATGGCTTATGAATTATTTCGACCCGAGGGACCCCTGGCGATCCTGCCCCTTGGTGATGGCATCTTCCAGGTGGTTTGGAGCGCCCCCTGGAGCCGCTGCCAGCGTCGCGCTGATCTCTCCACGCCGGATTTTCTCGACGAGCTGGCCACCGTGCTTCCTGGGGGAATCGAACCGGATCTGCTGCTCGACAGTCCCCGAGCCTTTCCTCAGCAGTGGTTGCTGGCCAAACGTCTGAGCCGCGGTCGCGGGGTCCTGCTGGGCGAAGCAGGCCATCGCTGCCATCCGGTCGGCGGGCAGGGGCTGAACCTCTGCTGGCGCGATGTGGCGACACTCATGAACCTGGCTGAACGGGGTGGAACCCCTCAGGGGCTTGCCCGTCGCTACGGGCGCAGGCGCTGGCCAGATCTGTTGATGGTGGGTCTTGCCACCGATCTTTTGGTGAGGTCGTTCTCCAATCGACAACTCTGGCTGCTCCCCATCCGACGGGTGGGCCTTGAAGCCATGGCCAGGATCGGCTGGCTTCGCAGCATCAGCCTGCGTGCCATGAGCGACGGCCCCACCCAATTCTTCAGCTCGTGGCCAGACTGAACTGAAAGGGAGTGCCGGCCATGGTGATCAGCAGTCATCCACAACCCGTCGCCTCGAAGCAACTTCAGGATTTTCTTCTGGGGCGGCTTGGGTTGAGCGGCAATGCCCTCAACCTTGGACTGAGACAAGCAGAACTTGAACAGGCACCCCTGCCCATCGTGCTCTGGAGCTTCGGTTTGCTCAGCCTTGAACAGCTTCAGCAGGTCCTCGACTGGCAGGACAATCAGGGATAACGGATTAACGATTCCACGGGGACGTCATCGGGAAGGGCAGAACGCCCTCCAAGAGCCTCCAATTCGATGACGAAGGCAAACCCCACCAGCTGTCCGCCCGCATCGCGGACCAACGTCCCAGTCGCTGCTGCCGTTCCACCGGTGGCGAGGAGGTCGTCCACAACCAGCACCCGCGGCTTGCCGCTGAGGGCATCGCTCTGAATTTCCAGTCGATCGCTTCCGTATTCCAGGGCGTAATCCACCCCGATCACAGCTCCGGGAAGTTTTCCTGGTTTGCGTACGGGAACAAATCCGAGGGAACGCTGCAGAGCCAGCGGCGTGCCAACGATGAAGCCTCTGGATTCAATGCCCACAATGAGATCCGGCTGCACCGCATCGCAGACCTGGCCAAGACGCCGCATCACCTCATTCATCGCGGCGGGATTTCGCAGCATGGGGCTGATGTCCCGAAACAGGATTCCCGGCTTGGGGAAGTCCGGAATCGACCGGATGGTGGTCTGTAAATCCAAGGACTGCTGACGAAAGGGCTCAACCCCTGGCATCATCGCAGCCATGACCGAAGCTCCAACCCAGAGTGGTGTGCGCCTCAGCCGACGGGGCGTTGAACGACTCGATCTTCTGCTCCTCACCGCCGAGGCCCTCGACCTGAATGGGGGTGAGGCAATGCTGTGGACCAGTTATCAGCTGGGGCTTCAAGCGCAATTCCCCAATCGCGTCGAGCTTTGGAAGCGTCGTTGCCATAACCCCCTTCGGCGCATCACCCGCCGTGATCAGCTTGATCCCGCTGATGCGGAATCACTGATCGCCCTGGTCTGCGCCATGGCCGAAAGGCTCTATCCGATGCTGCATCAGCTTCTGTCGTCACGGGAGCCTGAGCAGTTGACCCGACAACGATGGGAGCTCCTGCGGGAACGACTCGGTGATCTGATCGAGGAGCGCATGAATCTCCGACGCGGTGCCGTCATGCGTCTGCTCGATCCAGCGAGCAATGCACCAACCCATCATCGTCTGGTCAGCACCCTGGCCCTGGTGGCCGGACATGGCGGCGTCGACCGGCTTCGGGCCTTCCTGTTGGATCCCACCCCCTGAACAGCCATGCTCAAAACCGTTCACCGTTACGAACAGACAGCAGCTCGCCTCGTGGTGGAGGGGTATCCGGATCTATCCGCTGGACAGGACGGTGACACCATCGGCATCCTCTCGGCCTGGAAGCTTCAACTGGTGGGTGCGCCGGAGCTCGAGGGCACCCGCGACCACCTTGAAGCAATGATGGCTGCGGTGATGCCCTATGCCCGACACCAGCTCTCCGGCGTGGGTGGTCGATTCGGCGCCGAACAGAGCTTTGTCGGCATTGAGGCTGTGAACGGCAAACACCAGCTTCAGCTGCGCAGCAGTCGCGAGGGGGTCCAGCCCCTGCAACTTCTCCTGGATGATGCGGATCTAGCTGATCTGGTGCGCTGTCTTGATCGACTACGACTCGATGAAAAGGTCAAACTGCAATGGACCTTTCCAGAAGATCAACCGCTGGCACGCCGCGAGCTGGTGGAGCGGATCCCTCTTCAACGTCGATTGGGGCCGGCTGCCCTTGGGGGCCTGGTGCTGAGCCTGTCCGCCGCCCTCGCCCTGTTCCTGCCGCTGCCGCCACGGCCAGGAACAACCAACAGCGTTGACGTGAATGAAACAGGGTCCAGAATCGTCAACGATACGAAGTGATCTGAACCGGGATATGGGCGCCAGCTGGTCCGACTTGAGGCGACGTGTCGCCCGCATCGGAGCTTCCCTCGACGTGGTGGTTCGCAGTGATCCAGAAGTCTGCGGTCTGAGTGGTTCGGGCTATCACATCACCCTTCACCACAGCGGCTATGGAGACTGCACCGTTGGCAATCTCACCTTGATTGACTGTCCGAATGAGTTGGTGCTGGTCGAGTTCGAGCGCTGGATGAGGGGTGCTGGTTACACCCTTGTTCCATGACCAAACTCAGCCGTCCTCCCCAACGCAGTCAGCGAAGCGTGTTCCGTCGAAAACGCCGTCTTCCTGTGGGGATGGTGATTCGACAGCTGATTGTGATCTTGCTGTTGCTCGCTGGCGGCATCGGAATCGTTGTTCTGCTGCAGCGATGGCCCGAGCAAGTGGACCTGATGCTGCTGGTCAGCGAAGCGATCTCTGACCTGATCAGTGGCATCCAACTCCTGCTCAGCGCCATGTTGGGGCTCGGGGGAGTCGTGCTCATCGCCGCTTTGGTGATGCTCGCCGGGGTGCTGATGATCGCTGGCCTCTGGCGAATGCTCAGACTTCTGAAATTGCTGTTCTTTCCTCCTCCGCATCAGGGACGACGTTGACGGGGAGCGAGGGCTCGCTGCAGGTCCCAGAGTTCCTCCAGGGTCACATGGGCGTCGCGGTTGCGATCCAGTCCGTTGAAGTGGCGTTCAACCCAGGGCAGACGTGAGGCCTCCTGAAGGTTGAGCCGACGATCTGAATTGAGATCCGCTTTTCGAAAGCGATGCGTCAGCCGTTGTCCACGCACGGTGCCCCGCCGGGTTCGTACGTCCTCCAGCAGCAAAAAATGTCGTCCCGCCTTACGTTTCAGCTGGCGCTGCAGGGCTGGACGGCCATCCAGCTCCTGACGCTCAAGCCTGCCGTTGCCATTGGAATCCAGCCGCAGAAACAACGACTCCATACGCTGGTTGTAAGCCCGCATCGCCCCCTGGTCGGGCCAGGCCACCCCAGGGACCAGCAACAGATTCAACGCTGCACCAGCGATGAGAACAGGGAGCTTCATGGATCTCAGCCTATGAAGCTTTGGAGACGTTGCCGATGACTCAGGCATGTCTATCGCCCTTGAAGCTGTGACTGGATACGCCTGGAGCAAGACACAACCAAGAGGGATTCATACCGTTCAGAGAGACGATGCCACGCATGTCAAAGACGTCGATGGTCTGGGTGGTGGATGACGACCCGGAGCTGCGCAAGATGGTGGGGACTTATCTGATCGATCAGGGGTACGACGTTCGCTGCCTTTGCGATGTCAAGCAGTTGGAGGCGCGTCTGGAATGTCAGCGACCGGACCTCCTTGTTCTGGACGTGATGCTCCCCGGCGACGATGGCCTGACGGCACTGCGGCGACTCCGGGATGCCGGCGATGACCTGCCCGTGGTGATGCTGACGGCGCGTGGGGAGGCGGTGGATCGCATCATCGGCTTGGAGCAGGGCGCCGATGACTACCTGGGCAAGCCCTTTCTGCCGCGGGAACTGACCGCGCGAATCGATGCGGTGCTACGGCGGCGCATGGCCGTAACAGCGGGAACGCCTGTTCAGGGTGGAGAACAGGTGAGTTTTGGCGAAACCGTCCTGGACCTGTCCGCCCGAACGTTGATGAAAGGCGGCAGCACGGAAATGATCACCAGCGGTGAATTCAGCCTGCTGGCGGCCTTTGTTCAGCACCCCCACCGGCCTCTGTCCAGGGAGCGTTTGATCGAGCTGGCCCGGGGCCCCGGCAGTGACACCGACAGCCGGAGCATGGATGTGCAGGTGTCTAGAGTTCGAAAGCTGGTGGAACCCGATCCCTCCCGTCCCCGCTACATCCAGACGGTCTGGGGCTATGGCTACGTCTTCGTGCCGGACGGAACCCCCCGCTCTCGCTGAGATGTCCCGTTTTGTCTCGTTGAGACCGCTGATGCTTCAGATCAGCGCCTGGAGCTCCGTGCTGCTTGGCAGCTGGTTGCTCTGTCTCATGCTGATGCAGCTGCTGTTCGGACGGGAACTGAACCGACTCCAGACCTTGCAACTGGGCCGGGATCTTGCACTCAACATCCGCCTGACGGAGCTCACCCTTGAGCGTTACCCACCGTCTCTGATCAAGGAGTTCACAGGGTTGGATCTGGTCATCGCCGGACAGCCCCCAGGATCGGAGCAGAAGGCGCTTCCCAATGATCACCGACGGAGGGAGTTGCGACAGGAGCTCTGCTCACGGCTCTCCCACTGCCCGATGCTGCTGCCGGCAACCTCCGGCGGGACGGCAGGCATTCAGCAGGGGGGGCAGCAGATCTGGATCGAATTGATCTCACCGCTGGAGCCGGTCTGGCTGCGAAGCGAAATACCTGCCACACGCCGCTGGCCGCCCGACCCGATGCTGATGGTGATTGCCCTGGTGGGGGCCGTGATCCTGACGGGTGTTGTGTATCTGCTCAAGGAGGTTGAACAGCCTCTGCGTGGACTGGAAAAGGCCCTGGCCCGTGTCAGTGAGGGCAATGAGCCTTCTGCCCTGCCAGCACAAGGTGCCCCCGAGGTGCAACGCATCACCCGACGGTTCAATTCCATGGTTCAGCGGCTGGCTGCCAACCGCCGGGAGCGGGCAACAATGCTGGCCGGCATCGCTCACGACCTGAGGGCTCCGATCACACGCCTGCAGTTCCGTCTGGCTCTGCCAAGCCTTGACGCCAACGAGCGGGATCGATCTCGCCATGATCTGGAGTCCCTGGAACGCATCACCGGTCAGTTCCTGCTCTACGCCGGCGGTGGAGAGCGGGAGTCGCCAGTGCTTTGTCCCTTGGATCTGTGGCTGGCAGAAGTGGTGGCCAGCTATCCGAGCGAGCAACTGCAGCTGGAACCATCAGCGGTTCAGGCCCGCATCCGTCCCGTGGCCCTCGGCAGAGCTGTCAGCAACCTGATCGACAATGCCTTCACCTATGGCAGACCACCGGTGGTGATCCGCCTTTTGAAGCACAGGAACCGGATCAGCCTCGAAGTCTGGGATCAGGGATCAGGGGTTCCGAAGGAACAGTGGAACCGTGCCCTGCAACCGTTCCAGCGACTCGATGACGCCCGCGGCCAGCAGGGTCATTGCGGTCTCGGTCTGGCGATCGTGAACCATGTGATGCAGCACCACGGCGGAACAGTGACCTTCCGCACAGGAACAAGCAACCCAGGCCGATTTGCTGTGGTGCTGAACCTGCCTGAAGAGGGGCTGGGCGACGAAGAATTATTCAGAAATCCTGATCTCGAAACAACCTCTTAAAGAAGCGCTGCCAAAACGAATTTGATCGTTTTCTGGCTGATGAGCAAGAACCACAAGCACGACATCGCTTCGGTGCTCGACGCTCTTGACCACAGCGATGGTGACGTTGATCACCCTCAGGAGATTCTGGTGGAACTGCAGGAGGGTTTTTCCAGCGATCACAAGCGCCTGGAGAAGAAGACCTACGAAAAAGAGTTGGCGAAGCTGCAATCCGAGCTCGTCAAGATGCAGTACTGGATCAAGGCCACGGGATTCCGCATGATCATCCTGTTTGAAGGGCGGGATGCTGCGGGTAAGGGCGGATCGATCAAACGCCTCACAGAACCGATGAATCCTCGGGGATGCCGCGTTGTCGCCCTGGGGACGCCGTCTGATCAACAGAAAACCCAGTGGTATTTCCAGCGCTACGTGGAGCACTTCCCCAGCGCCGGTGAAATCGTGGTCTTTGACCGCAGCTGGTACAACCGGGCCGGTGTGGAACGGGTGATGGGGTTTGCCACCGAGGAACAGGTGGAGCAGTTCTACGTCGCCTGCCCTCAGTTCGAGCGCATTTTGGTGCAGGACGGAATTCTGCTGCTCAAATATTGGTTCTCCATCAATGATGAAGAGCAGGAGCAACGTTTCCAGTCGAGGATTGATTGCGAGGAACGACGTTGGAAGCTGAGCCCGATGGATATTGAGTCCCGAAACCGCTGGGTGGAATATTCCAAAGCGAAGGACATCATGTTCTCCAAAACGCATATCCCTGAGGCCCCTTGGTTCACAGTTGAAGCCAACGACAAGCGTCGGGCACGTCTCAATTGCCTGCGTCATGTGCTGAGCAAGGTTCCCTATGAAGACATGACACCTCCCCCCATCGACATGCCACCCCGTCCAGAGCAGGGGGACTACAAACGCCCTCCGTTCAACGAACAATTCTTCGTTCCCAACAACTACCCTTACAAAGACTGAGGGAAACACTCAGCCAAGGCTCAGGACTTGAGCGATTCAAAGCGGTGATTTTCAGGAGCAACGCTTTAGGATCACTTTGTTCGATGGGAAAGGATGACGTCCTTGCTGAGTGAGTTTGACCCAATCACGGGTCAACTTGTGATCCTGGAGGGATCCACATCGGTTCCAGCAGGGCACTTCGAACGAAATCTGGAGATCAAACAGGCTGTCCTGCCCGACACACTCCTGACGATCGAAGACCAAGGGTTTGCCTACACATCAAATCTGGAAGAGATTGACTTCGGGAATTCACTTGTCAGCCTTGGCAAAGAATCGTTCTTTGCAACCTTCAGCCTCAAAAATCTCACCATTCCCGACTCCGTCGAGGAGATTGGTGACTATGCATTTCAATACGGACGTTCACTGAACTCAATCACCATTGGTGATTCGGTCACCTCCATTGGCAAGCGAGCTTTCTCGAACGGCAATGTTCTGAACAAGCTGGTGCTAGGTGATTCTCTTCGAGAGATTGGAGAAAGGGCATTTTATGCCTGCCCTGAACTTGAAGTGGTCAGCTTCCCGAATTCACTTCGTATCATCGGGGCCAGCGCCTTTGAGGGTTGTTCAAAGCTTGCGCGAATCTCGATCCCTGATTCAACGACATATCTTGGCGAGAATGCTTTTGCGAATACCGCAATCACAGAAGTTAGGCTCCCCGATCAATTTCGAAAGAACCCTCCCATCCATGCGTTTGACGAGGATGTCGCCTTCATCTTTGAAGAACCAATCGAAACTTTCTCTCATGAGTTAACCGAGAGCGGCTGGACCGCAGCGGATCAATCCGGTCTCTGGACGCAACAAGCCGATGTGATCGACCCAGAACAAGGAAGCCCCGCGGAGAATGGTTCATTACCAGGAGCACAACAGTAAAAACATTGCGTGGCAGTGATTCACTCACGTTCAGCAACTCCGAAGGAACAGCTTTAACGGTTGATGGGTCACTGCTCATGGGCAAAGGAAAAGATCAGATTGAAGCCATTGCAAGTGAATCTCACCAAGCGCTTCACAACCATGGAGTGATCAAGCTGGGGAAAGGATCTGACAAGCTGAATGTTCTTGCTGGAGGACTGGATGGCACCGGCAAGATCAAACTCGGCAATGGCAAAGAAGTCTTCCTGGGATTCGGCAATCAATCCCTTGTCCACGGGGGCAAGGGATCAGACACCCTGAGGCTCCCCCCTGGACTCTATGAATTTGAACAGATCAAAGGGGTGACCCACATGACGAAGGACGGCGCAGCCATGACCATCAAAGGATTTGAAACCGTTGCCCCGGTTGAAATGGGTTACCCAGACCCAGCATCAACGATCAGCATCAACAACCTGGATGAATCGGGCGGACTACTGGTTTCAGAGCGCGACGTGCAACTCAGTACAACTGCTGCAATCGATCCTGGCTGACTGCAACCCGTTTTTTCAGGCGTCGTCCCACTTGGCTTTCCCGTCCAAGAGATCCATCAGCTCCTGGAGTTTTGCATTTGTGGCCCGCACATCAGCCGGGTCAGGCATCGTGCTTTCCTCTGCCACCACCGCGTAGTGGTCGCGACACATGTTGCGCAGCTCCTGCAGGCGCTTCTTGACGATGTCTTTCTTCTCAGCAGCAGTTGCCACAGGGCCCAGCCATGAACTCATCACCATTTTGCTTGATGGCGTGGATCAGAAGAACTGCCACGGTCCGGATTCATCCAGACCAGCAGGAGGAGAGTTCAGATCAGCAGGCTCACTGGTGGTCACACGCCATGAGGGCACGCGAGCGTCCCGATAGCCCGGATGCTGAATCAGAACTCCTGGCTCAGCGTCCGTGGTGGCCTGAAATCCACCAACCCAGCGGCTGGCTTCATTCAGACCGCCACGGAACCAGACCCAGCAGCGTTCTTTGCGCATGGGGCCAGTTTGCCGTCAATTCAAGGATGCGGGCAGGCGGCACCCCAGATTAACGTTGCCGGTATCGATGAGCCGACCGAGGCGGAGTGCCGAGGCCACCTCCTCCCGACTGAAGCGGTGCTGATGGGAGGCCACCCAGTCGACCTCGTCCTGAGTGATCACACCACTGCTCAGGGAGGTGAGGAGAACTTCGCCGAGGGTCATGAGAAGAGATGTAACAGAGTTGTTACATTGTGGCCCGTTCAGCCCTTGAGCCGCGAGCGCAACCCACGTAATCTTCTTGACCAATGCCAGAAAACAAGATTTTGCTTGGAAACTGGCAAGTTCTGATGCGGTGTGTGGCCAGCGGTTTATTCCTGCTCGCCCATGGCTTGCTTGTGCTGGAGCACATTGCTCTTGGCACAGCACTTCATGGCATTGCCGAACTGTTCCTGGCCCCTTGGGCGATCCGTCATCGCGCCTGGGACATCATCGTGATTGGACTGATCTTCTGCGTGTTCGACCTCTGGGGCACGATCCGTCTGGTGAGCTTCGCCTGATCCAGCTGGGCTCAGCGATGAAGCTGCTGCGCCCAGAACCCCACCAGTTGCCAGGACGACCAGAGGAACATCGCCAGGAACAACCAGTTCAACCAGCCAGGACGTCGATCGTTTTCGAACACGAGGACGAGGATCGGGAGGACATACCGGCACGGCCGGCTCGCTTCAGATCATGCATCCCTTCCAACTGATTGTGAACCGCCGCCAACGTCTTCCGAACATCCTTCAAGGATCGCTTGGCATCAATCAAGAGACGGCAGATCGCAACTGATTCGAAATTCCTCAGCCTTCACTCACGGATCTCAAGGCTCTCCGTCGTTTGAATCTTCCATCAGGTCCCAAGGCCGCTGCAGCCCTTTTGGCGCAGACCAAACACCTCGTCGAGATGCTCTGGCCTCGGCCTCGATGGTGTCGTAGGCAAGGTCATCACATCGGCCCAAGAACCCATCCCAGGCGAACACCGCGCCGCGTTGGACCAGGTCGGCACCAAGGTCCCGACCGTTGATCAAGAAACGATCCACAAGACGACCGTAAACATCCCTCGCCCTGAGTTCAAAACCACCCTCAACCCCAGGACGAACCAGCTCCTGCATGACCGCAAAAGCCTGAGAAGACCAAGGCTGCTGTTGGCTGCGGGGGGCTTGCAAGCATGCCAAACGAAGCGTTCGGCCCTGACCGTTGATTTCAATCAACAGCTGCTGTCCGTTATGCACACTCAGAACCTTCGCTCTTTCCTGGGCCAAGGCAGGGCACTGCAGCAGCAGACTGTAAAAGCAAGCAGCTGCGATGGACCGTTTCAAGAGACAGTCCTCAGGGGAGCAGGAAGCCGCAGGCTGCTCAACCAGGCCAACAGCACAAGCAGTGACGATGTCCACAGGCAAGCCTGCATGCCACCGGATTCGGTGCGACCGAGCATGAACACTGCCCCCGACAGCAGGGTCCCGATCAGACGTCCCGCAGCGTTGGCCATGTAATAGAAACCCACGTTGAGGCTGACACTCTCGGCATCGGTGTAGGCAAGCACCATGTAGGAGTGGATGGAGGAGTTCATCGCGAACACCACCCCGAATGCCGCCAAGCCAGCGGTAATGGCAATGGCAACGTTGGCATCACGCCAGAGCGCGACTCCGATCAAAGCGGGAATGGCGGTGAGCAGAGCACTCCAGAACTGCACGGCCGCGACCCCAGGTGAAGAGGTCTGCCCCCAGAGTCGTCGCAGGGCAGGAGCCGACCCCTGCACGATGCCGTAACCGATGACCCAGGTGCCCATGAAGGCACCCACCTGCTCGAAGTTCCAGCCCAGGGAAGCCTCCAGGAACACAGGTAGTGCCACCACGAACCAGACATCACGGGCACCGAACAGGAAGAAGCGGGCCAGAGAGAGTTTGTTGATGCCCTCGGACTTGGAGAACAGGGATGAGAAAGCCGGCTTGGACTTCATTTTTCCGATCTCACCCGGCAGCACCAGTGTCAGCAGGAAGGCCAGGGCAAGACCGGCAGCCATCCAGCCCACGGCCGCATTGAATCCAAACAGCGTCAGCAGAACACCGCCCAGGAAGAAGCCGACGCCCTTGAGCGCGTTCTTCGATCCGGTGAGGATCGCCACCCATTTGAACAGCTGTTTCTGACCCTGCTGTTCATCGTCTGGCGTTTCCGGCACCACCGTCTTGATAGCGCTCTTGGCACTCATCTTGTTGAGGTCCTTGGCGATCCCACTGATGGCCTGGGCCACCATCACGTAAACCACGCTCAGCAGCTTCGGCCAGCTGGCTGCGACAGGAATCAGCATCACCAGCGACAGGATCTGCAGCAACGTGCCCACCCAGAGGGTGAGCCGGAGGCCGTAGCGCGCACCGATCCACCCCCCGTAGAGGTTGGTGACCACCCCGAAGAATTCGTAGAAGAGAAAAAGGAATGCAATCTCGAGGGTGGTGTAGCCGAGTTGGTGGAAATGGAACACCACCAGCATTCGCAGGGCACCATCGGTGAGCGTGAACGCCCAGTAGTTGGCGGTGACGATGCCGTACTGCTGAAGAGCGGAGAGCTTCACGCGTCCAGCCCCACCACGTGGCAGGTGATATCTGCCATGCGGCAGCTGTAGCCCCACTCGTTGTCGTACCAGGCGAACACCTTCAGCTGGTTGTCATCCACGACCATCGTCGACAGGGCATCGATGATCGAGCTGCGGTTGTCGTTGGTGTAATCGCAGGACACCAACGGGCGCTCTTCATAGCCCAGGATTCCTTTTAACGGCCCCTCTGAAGCGGCCTTGAACGCAGCATTCACCTGTTCCACCGTGACGCTTTGATTGAGCTCGAACACGGCATCGGTGAGAGAGCCGTTCAACAGAGGCACGCGTACGGCATGACCATTGAGCTTGCCCTTAAGCTCAGGGAAAATCATCGCGATTGCCTTGGCCGAGCCGGTGGTGGTTGGGATCAGTGAGGTGAGTCCGGAACGGGCTCGGCGCAGATCACTCTTGAAGGCATCGATCGGCACCTGGGTGTTGGTGATGTCGTGAATGGTGGTGATCATTCCGTGCTCAATGCCGAAGCTCTCGTGCACCACCTTCACCACCGGTGCCAGGCAGTTGGTGGTGCATGAAGCGGCTGTCACCAACTTGTGCCGCGCCGGCTCATACAGGTGATGGTTGATGCCGTAGACGATGTTGAGGGCCTCTTCACCAGCCACCTCACCCTTCACGGGACAGGCCACCACCACCCGCTTGAGGCCCAGCTGATCGAAATAGGGATTGAGGGTTTCCGGCGTCTTGATCTTGCCGCTGGCCTCGAGCACCATCTCCACACCCCGATCGGTCCAGGGCACAGCGGTGGGATCCTTTTGACTGGACCAGGTGAGCTGGGATCCCTCAACGCTGAATCCATCGGCGCTGCTGGTGATGCTTCGATCCCAGCGACCGTGGACGGAATCGAACTCCAACAGGTGGGCCGCCGTGGCCGCGTCGCCCGCGGGATCATTGACGTGCACCAGTTCGATGCCAGGTCTGCCCCAGAGGGCCCTGAACACCAGACGACCAATCCGTCCAAAGCCGTTGATGCCAATCCGCATGGCTGCCTCGCAATCAATCAAATTATGTTGATCCAAACAGGTCGAGGGAAGCAGCTCCTGTGATTCAGAACACCCTCAGCACCGACCAGTCCAGGCAAATGCTCAAGGCCTTGGCCGACCCGATTCGCCTCGAGGTGATCCATGCTCTGGCGAATGGGGAACGCTGCGTGTGTGATCTGACCACAGATCTCAACCTCTCCCAATCCAAGCTCTCCTTTCACCTCAGGGTGCTGCGCGAGGCGGGGCTGCTGGCAGATCGCCAAAGCGGTCGCTGGATCTATTACCGGTTGGAACCCCATGCCCTGTCCGCACTCGAACAGTGGCTGGCCAACCTGCGCGGTTGCTGCACGCAACCAGCTTCACCCTGTTCCGAGTGAGCCGTATCCATGGATCAGCGCTTGTTCTTCCCTGCCACGGAGCGCAACCGAGAGCCGATCGGGGATCTGCTCGAAAGGATGCTGCCGGCGCGTGGGGTAGTGCTCGAACTTGCGAGCGGCAGCGGGGAACATGCGGTGGCGTTCCAGCAACGCTTCCCAGGACTGCGTTGGCAGGCAAGCGATCCAAACCCCGATCACCGCGCCAGCATCAACAGCTGGATCCGCCATGCCGGATTGGATCACGTCATGCCCCATGCCCTTGAACTGGATGTCGAGCAACGACCATGGAGCCTCCCCAGCCATGTCACTGACGATCTGAAGACCATGGTGTGCATCAATCTGCTGCACATCAGCCCACCCACCTGCACGGAAGCGCTCTTAATGGAAGCCTGCGAGCGGCTCCCGGAGGATGGATTGCTGATCATCTACGGACCGTTTTGCCGCAACGGGCGTCAGACCAGTGCCAGCAATGCCGCCTTCGACGTCTCGTTACGACAACGCAACCCCCTCTGGGGGCTGCGGGATCTGCAATGGATTGACTCCCTGCTGGGACCTCTCCCCATGGACACCATCGGCTGTCATGAGATGCCTGCAAACAACAACACTCTGGTGCTCAAAAGAAGCTGAGGATGTTGCCAATCCTTGGCACGTCCCACAGAATCACCCAAAGTTTTCGAGTCTGGCTTGAACCTGACTAATCTTCTAATCCACGTTCTGGTTGGGTTCGCTATCACCCTGGTGGTGTCTTTTCTGCTGCGAAACGTCTTCCCGAGGTTCACTCGAAAAACGCCTGGCGATTTCGATGATTTCGTCCTTCGTGCACTCTCTGATTCCGTTCTTCCGTTCGGAATCATTGTTGTTCTCATCCTGGTCCAGGACGACCTCGGCCTACCCAATGACATCAAACGGGCCTACGACGTTCTGTTGCGAATCTTTGGCACGGTCGTGCTCGTCCGTTTTGCCAATCGGGTTGGACTTCGCTTTATCGAGGGCATTTCCCAGCGGGCAGGAGATGACCTCCAGCAACTGTTCATCAGCCTGAAGCCCCTCATCAAGGCATTGGTCTGGATGATCGGTGCGCTGGTGCTCTTTCAGAGCCTTGGTGTCAAACTTGCCGCCATCTGGGCACTGCTCAGTGCTGGTGGCATCGGTATTGGCTTGGCCCTGAAAGATCCTGCCCAGGAATTGTTCGCCTATCTGATGATCCTGCTGGACAAGCCGTTCACGGTAGGTCAGTTCATCAATGCGGGTTCCACCTGGGCCACGGTGGAACGCATCGGCGTCCGCTCGACACATCTGCGCAGTTTGAGAGGGGAAATCGTGGTCATGAACAACTCAGCGCTGACCAACACGACAATCCTGAATTTCGCCGACATGAGCAGCCGGCGAATGATCTACTCACTCGGCGTCACTTACGACACCACAGTGGATCAGATGAAAGCCATCCCATCCATGATTGAAGAGGTGATCAATGGGGTTGACAACACAAATTTCAGCCGCTGCCACTTCACCGAATTCGGCGACTCCAGTCTCAATTTTGAGCTTGTGTATTACATCAATACAAGGGATTACACCACGGCTCTGAATGCGCAGCAGGCCATCAATCTGGGGATTATGGAAGCCTTCGCGCAGCAGGGCATCGAGTTTGCCTTCCCGAGCCAGACCCTTTACCTCGAAGGCGACACCCTTTCAGGCAAAGCATCCTGAGGATGATTCGAATGAGCCTGGTGCCACCACACCAGGCCCGCCGTCAGGGCCAGGCTGATCAGCACGGCTGCCCAGGGGACAGACCGTTGAAGCAGGGTCTGATTGCCAACGTCGCGAGCCAGTTGCTGCCGCCTCACCTTCAGAAAGCTGCTCTGCCGGCATCGTCGGCAGAGCAGCCTGCCGGCACCGGAACTTTTCAATTTGAAGCCGAGGCGACCCGGAATCTCCACAGCCGCACCACAACTGGAGCATGGAACGGTGAACACCGACATCGCCGAAACACGCGTCTTGTAACAAGTGTGGCCTGCACCGAATCCGGTGTTCTGATTCTTGATCCGGAACGGTCTGGCAGGATTTGAGCAGCCCTGCTGGTCACCGTGCCGCGTTACCAAGCCCGCGTCCTTGTGCGCCTGCGCCCCTCGGTGCTCGATCCTGCTGGTGAAGCCACCCGCGGAGCCGCTGAGCGCCTGGGGGTGGAGGGCATCAGCAAGCTGCGGATCGGAAAGGCCGTCGAGTTGGAACTGGACGCCCCTGATGCCGAAGAAGCGCGCCGCCGGCTGGAATTGCTGAGCGACCGCCTTCTGGCCAATCCAGTGATTGAAGACTGGTCTTTGGAGCTGCAGGACTCATGAGCATCGGCGTCCTTGTCTTTCCCGGCTCCAACTGCGACCGCGATGTGCAGTGGGCGACAGAAGGATGCCTCGGCATGCCCACCCGGAGGATCTGGCATGAGGAAACGGATCTGAGCGGCCTTGATGCCGTGGTGCTGCCCGGGGGCTTCAGCTATGGGGACTATCTCCGCTGCGGTGCGATTGCCCGCTTCGCCCCAGCCCTTCAGGCGCTGATCGGCTTCGCGGCAGCAGGGGGACGGATCCTGGGAATCTGCAACGGCTTCCAGGTGCTGACCGAGCTGGGACTGCTGCCGGGGGCCCTGACCCGCAACCGGGATCTTCATTTCATCTGTGAGGACGCACCGCTTCAGGTGGCCAGCTCCCGCACACCCTGGCTGCAGCACTACGGAACAGACACAGCGCTCACGCTGCCGATTGCCCACGGAGAAGGCCGCTATCAATGCTCGGAGGACACCTTCAAGCAACTGCAGGATGGCGATGCCATCGCCCTTCGCTATCAACACAATCCGAATGGCTCTGTTGGGGACATCGCCGGCATCACCAACGACGCCGGCAATGTGCTGGGGCTGATGCCCCATCCGGAGCGGGCCTGCGACCCTGCCACCGGCGGGACCGATGGTCGCGTCCTGCTTCAGGGCCTGCTGAGCTGAGATGCCGAACCGCCGCTCGCTGCTGATCTCAGGAGCGACGGCAGCCTTGGCAGCTCTGGCCTCCAACCGTGCCATCGCATCAGGCCCAGGCCGTGCTGCCTGGCCCAGACCTCTGAGGCGAGGAGCCCGACTGAGGGCCGTGAACCCTGGCACCTGGATGGATCCAGACAGGGATCTCACCCCCCTGCGCGAGCGCTGCCGCGCCGAGGGTTGGCTGCTGGACATCCCGACTGACGTCAAGGGGCAGTGGCGCTATTTCTCCGGCACGGATCGCGATCGCCGTGCAGCACTGCTGGAGGCCTGGCATGACCCTGGTGTGGATGCCGTCATCAGCCTCGGGGGAGGCTGGGGCAGCGCCAGGGTGCTGGAGTCAGGATTCCGTTTTCCACGGCGGCCGAAATGGAGCCTTGGCTTTTCCGATTCCAGCTCCCTGCTGCTCGCCCAGTGGGCTGCCGGCCTGCCGGGAGCGATCCATGGATCCAACGGCGGACCAGATGAGCAGTGGCGGCGCACGGTTGATCTGTTGTGTGGGCGCCCCGTGGAATCACTGGAGGGGATCGGCGTTCGCAGGGGTGTGGCCGAAGGACCTCTGGTGGTGACCAATCTCACCGTGGCAACGCACCTGATCGGCACCCCCTGGTTGCCATCACTGCAGGGAGCCATCCTTGTGCTCGAAGACGTGGGCGAAGCTCCTTACCGCATCGATCGGATGCTGACGCAATGGCGCAGCGCCGGGCTGCTCGACAACGTTGTTGGCATCGCTTGCGGACGCTTCAGCTGGGACGAGGACGACATTCTTCCGGGGGATTTCACGATGGAAGAAATCCTGGAGGAACGATTGGGAGATCTGGGCATCCCCCTCGCGCTCAATCTTCCTGTGGGCCATGGCCTGCCCAATCAGGCGCTGCCCCTCGGAGCCATGGGACGACTGGATGGTCGGAGGGGCTTGTTGGACCTGCTGCCTTGACACAAAAAAAGGGGCCCGAAGGGCCCCTTTGATGCTTGGATCGTGGTGATCAGGCAGCGACGGCAGCCTTGGGGTCGAGAGCGCCCTTGGCGTAGAGGCCGGCGTAGTAGTTGATGCTCTGCTGCTGGATCTTGCTGGCGTTGCCGGCGGCCCAGAACTGCTGGTAGCGGTCGAGGCAGACCTGCTTCATGTACTTGCGAGCAGGCTTGTTGAAGTGGCGGGGATCGAAGTTGGCGGGATCAGCCATGGCGGCTTCACGCACGGCAGCGGTGAAGGCCAGACGGTTGTCGGTGTCGATATTCACCTTGCGCACACCGTTGCGGATACCTTCCTGAATCTCTTCGACGGGAACGCCGTAGGTCTCGGGGATGGCACCACCGTGCTTGTTGATCATCTCCAGCCACTCCTGGGGTACGGAGGAGGAACCGTGCATCACCAGGTGGGTGTTGGGCAGGGCTTTGTGGATCTCAGCGATGCGGCTGATGGCCAGCACTTCACCGGTGGGCTTGCGGGTGAACTTGTAAGCGCCATGGCTGGTGCCGATGGCGATGGCCAGGGCGTCGCACTTGGTCTTGGCGACGAAATCAGCTGCTTCAGCTGGATCGGTCAGCAGCATGTCCTTGGACAGCTCGCCCTCGAAACCGTGGCCGTCCTCGGCTTCACCCTTGCCGGTTTCCAGGGAACCCAGGCAGCCCAGCTCGCCTTCCACACTCACGCCCACGGAGTGGGCGAAGTCCACCACCTGCTTGGTGACGGCAACGTTGTAGTCGTAGCTGGCGGGAGTCTTGGCGTCGGCCTCCAGAGAGCCATCCATCATCACGGAGGTGAAGCCGTTGATGGCAGCGGAGTAACAGGTGGAAGGCTCGTTGCCGTGGTCCTGGTGCATCACCACGGGGATGTGGGGATAGGTCTCGGTGGCGGCCAGGATCAGGTGACGCAGGAAGATCTCACCGGCGTAGTTGCGGGCGCCGCGGGAGGCCTGCAGGATCACGGGGCTGTCGGTCTCGTCAGCCGCTTCCATGATGGCCTGCACCTGCTCCAGGTTGTTCACATTGAACGCAGGGATGCCGTAGCCGTTCTCAGCAGCGTGGTCGAGCAGAAGCCGAAGCGGAACGAGCGCCATGGTGAAATCCTCGAAGGGTTAGGTCGTCTAGGACGAATCGCGGCGATATTACCCCGCGTTACGCAACTTCAGCGGCAGTCAGGGTGGCTCGATCAGATGCCAATCGGCTGGCCACACCCTCTGCCAGGCCCGGAATCATCGGTGTTCCAGAGCGAATGCTCTCGGCCCACCAGCTCTGCAACCTGGCCACCGGTGCGATCCGGCCATCGCTCCAGGTGTAGTCAAAGGTGAGATCGGAATCCGGCTCGATCCGTTGGGGAGCCTCACCAGCCCGGGTGCAATGGAGTTCAAATCCGTGCACATAGTCCTTCTGATTGGCACTACCAAGCACAAGACTTCCTTCAGAGCCGTAAATCTCCAGCCAGCAGCCGCGCCCGTTGCGGGCGACCGACGCAAGGTTGATCTGGGCTGGAACCGACGCCTCAGCGCTCCCCTGCCACTGCAACCGGGCTTGGATCAGTGAAACGTCCTCCGCATCCACGGGTGCCAGCCCTCCCTCGTGAAGGGGACGCTCGCGAATGGAAATTCCATTGAGGGCGGACACCGACGCCACGGGACCCACCAGCCAGGCGAGCATGTCAAAAGCGTGGGTCCCGAGAGCACTGATCACGCCGCCCCCCTTGGACGCCTGCGAGTACCAGTTCCAGCCACGGCTGGGGTCCGCCCGGCTGCCCATCAGCCAGTCCAGCTTCACCAGCCATGGGGTCCCCACAGCACCGGCCTGCAGCAGACGTTTCGCCTGCATAAACAGAGGCACAGCCCGGTATTCGTAATTCACCGCCACCGAACGCCCCCGAGCGATCGCCAGGCGCTGCAATTCCTTGGCTTGATCCGCATGCAGCGCCACCGGCTTCTCCAGCAGCACATGCTTGCCAGCCTCCAGGGCGCGGCGGGCCAGCTCAAAGCGCGGTTCCGGCGGGGTGGCGATGATCACGGCCTCCACAACTGGATCGGCCAGCACCACATTCCAGTCATCGGAGCCCCGCAGACCATGAAGGTCGCAGGCTTCGTCCAACCGTTCCCGGCGTGGATGCCACAGCGCAACGGCGGATAAATCGGCATTGGCCTGAAGAGCTGGCAGGTGCACCTTCTCGCCAAAACCAAGGCCGGCGACAGCTACGCCGATCGGTTGAAGGCTCATGTCAGCTGTTCAGTGGTTCGCTGCAGACAGCATCGATCACCGAAGCGATCAACCCATCAGCACCGGCCGCCTGCCAATCCGCCTTGAACCGTGGAATGCCATTCACCTGTTTGTCGCGATACAGCTCCTGAGCGCAGTCCAGCTGCATCACATACAACTCTCCATTGGGCTGCTGACCATCGTCCGTGGCAGCCGGGGTGAATCGGCTGAGAACAGTGCGGAGACCGTCGCGATCGGCTCGAACGCTGCCACGATCCCACCATTGCAGACCGGCCTCGGTCGACGGAACTTCAACCCAGTCCACCGGGCCCGCCAATGCAGGCATCACCCAGCAAAGCTGCAGGGCCGTGAACAGGGCGACGAGAACGGCTTTCATGCGGTGGTGAGCTCCTTGGGCTTGCAACCATGCAGCCGCAACAGGCTGGCGAGGGTGCTGCGCAACTGGGTGCGCGGAACGATTGTGTCCACAAAACCGTGGTCCTGCAGATATTCAGCGGTCTGAAAGTTATCCGGAAGCTTCTCGCGCAGGGTCTGCTCGATCACGCGCCTTCCGGCAAAACCGATCAACGCCTTGGGCTCCGCCAGGATCAGATCGCCAAGCATGGCAAAACTGGCCGTCACGCCCCCTGTCGTTGGGTGCGTGAGCAGGGGCAGGTACAGCAACTCCGCTTCGCGGTGGCGCTCGAGGGCGCCGGAAATCTTCGCCATCTGCATCAGGCTGAGCATCCCCTCCTGCATGCGGGCACCACCCGAAGCACACACGATCAACAACGGCAGCCGCCGCGAGGTGGCCTCCTCCACGAGGCGTGTGATCTTCTCCCCCACCACGGATCCCATCGATCCACCCATGAAGCGGAAGTCCATCACCGCCAGCGCCAGATCCAACCCTTCAACGCGACAGAGGCCCGTGACGACCCCGTCCCGAAGCCCGGTGGCCGCCTGACTTTCCCGAAGGCGATCGGCATAGGCGCGACGGTCCTTGAAGGTCAGAGGGTCGGTCGGTTCCAACGCCTCATTCAGAGCGTGAAAGCTGCCCGGATCGACAATCAACGCGATGCGTTCCTCGCTATCAATGCGGTGGTGATGCCCGCAGCCTGCGCAGACGCTGGCATTGGCCTTCAGATCCTTGACGTAAACGACGAGGCCGCACTCGGGGCACTTGCTCCAGAGACCATCGCCATCCTCAGGTTCCTGGGTGATCTTTCCGGTGGACTGACCCTTGCGGCGGTCAGCGAACCAGTCGAATAGAGACACACGAGCCGCCCGTTTCCACCATTAAAAACCCAGCAGCTGCTGCCACTGCTCCCACCACCAGTCAGCACCCCTGAGCCACACCAGCCAGATCCCCAGTGCGATGAAGGGTCCGAAGGCAAACGCCTGACGCGGCTGCAGCCGTCCGGTGACCCGACCCAGGCTTCCCACCAAGGCCCCGCTCAACGTGGCCAGAGCCATGGCGGCTGCAATGCCGGCAGCACCGAGCCAGGCGCCACCGAGAGCCGCCAGCTTGGCGTCCCCCAAGCCCAGGGCCGATTGCCCCAGCAGCCGTTCAGCCATTCCGCTGAGTCCCTCGAGCAGCACCAGAGCCATCGCAGCTGCCACGAGGTGGTCAGCCAAAACAGGCCAACCGGCGCCTGCACTGCACAGAAGGCCGATCACCAGGCCCCATCGACACAGCGGCTCCGGCAACCAGAGGTGATCAAGGTCGATGAGCACCAGGGGCAGCAGCAGAGCCACCAGCACCTGACCGGCCCATGGACCCCAGGGTTCCGGCAGACCACCACCGGCCTGCACCGACAGGGCACTGAGCCAGAGCAGGGCACTCACCAACTCCACAGCCGGATAGCGCCAGCTGATGCCGGAGCCGCAGTCACGGCATCGCCCCCGAAGAAGCAGCCACCCCAGCACCGGCAGATTGTCGTGCCATCGGATGGCATGGCCGCAGTGGGGGCAGTGGCTGCCGGGATAAACCACCGACTCCTGCCGAGGCAGACGCCAGACCACCACGTTGGTGAAACTGCCGATGCAGGCTCCGAACAGGGCCACCATGAGCAACTTCATCCCTTCCATCGACGTCTCCCGCGTGTGCTTCGGCCCCGGATCAGCTCCAGCTCAATGAATTCCTCCTCCGGCAGAAGAACCGGCAGTTCAAACACAACCCGGCCGCCGGGCTGCCCTGGCGCCAGAACCACCCCAAGAGGATCCCGTGCGCCGGTGGCTTCGGACAGATGGGAGAAGTAAACCCCTCGCGCCGCCTGAATCAAGGCACGGCTGTCAATGCGATCCCAGCGTGGTGAAGCGGGCACTCCTGCGGCACCACGGATCTCGAAGGAGGGCATTGAAGAGGAAATGGGCCCACCTGATTGCTCAGATGAGCCCACCTTAGGGATCAAATTGTCAACCGATCGGAATCAACCCAGGTTCTTCTTCTCTTCGATCATGCGGTGAATGATCGGCGTGAGGATCAGTTCCATCGCAAAGCCCATCTTGCCGCCGTTCACCACAATGCTGGTGGGGCTGGACATGAAGGAGTCGTGGATCATGTTCAACAAGTAGTTGAAATCGATCCCCCACTTCTCACGGGCTCCCTTACGGAAATGGATGATGACGAAGCTTTCATCCGGCGTTGGGATGTTGCGGCAGATGAAAGGGTTGGAGGTGTCCACGGTGGGGACACGCTGGAAGTTGATGTCGGTTTCGCCGAACTGCGGGCAGATGTGATTGATGTAATCCGGCATGCGGCGCAGGATCGTATCGACGATTGCCTCGGCGGAATAACCGCGCTCGGCGTTATCGCGGTGGATTTTCTGGATCCACTCCAGGTTGGTGATCGGCACGACACCGACCAGGAGATCGGCGAGGGACGCCACGTCGTAGCCCTCACCCTTCACACCGCCATGAAGGCCTTCGTAGAAGAGCAGGTCAGTCCCTGAGGGAATGTCCTCCCATGGCGTGAACTGACCCGGGCCGAGGTCAACGCCGAGACGGGAGTTGTGCTCAGCAGCCTCTTCGGCGCTGTGGAGGTAGTAACGCTTCTGACCGGCACCGGTTTCACCGTAGGTGCGGAACAGCTCTTCGAGTTTGTCGAACAGGTTGGCTTCCGGGCCGAAATGGGAGAAGTTCTCACCACGGGCCAGGGCATCCGCCATGGCCTGTTTCATCGGCATCCGCTCATAGCGGTGGTAGCTATCGCCCTCCACCACAGCCGGAGTGATGCCTTCACGCGCAAAGATGTGCTCGAAGGCGCGCTTGACGGTGCTGGTTCCAGCTCCGGAGGAACCGGTGACAGCGACGACCGGGTGACGCTTCGACATCAGCGCAGGGACAACGGGCTCGGCGAGTTTGCCAGATCACGGACCGATTTCACCAATACAACCTCAGAGAGCCTTCAACAACGCCTCACCCATGGCGCGGCATCCCAGCAACGTGCAGCTATCCGCCATCAGATCTCCGGTGCGGAAGCCAGCCGCCAACACCTTGTCCACAGCTGCCTCAAGATCATCGGCAGCCTTGCTCAGCTTGAGGCCGGTCCGGAGCATCATCGCGGCCGACAGCACCATGGCCATGGGATTGGCCTTGTCCTGGCCAGCGATGTCCGGTGCGGAGCCGTGCACCGGCTCGAACAGGCCAGGGCCATCGCTGCCCAGGGAGGCCGACGGAAGCATGCCGATCGAGCCCGTGAGCATGGCCGCCTCATCACTGAGGATGTCTCCGAAGAGGTTGCCTGTGAGCAACACATCGAACTGACGGGGACTGCGCACCAGTTGCATCGCCGCGTTGTCCACGTACATGTGGCTCACAGCCACATCGCCGTAGGTCGGGGCCATCGCATCCACCCTGTCCCGCCACAGCTGGCTCACATCCAGCACATTGGCCTTGTCCACGGAGCAGAGGTCGCCGCGACGCTCCCGGGCCAGCTCAAAGGCCACCTTGGCGATGCGATCCACCTCGGTTGAGGAATAGGTCATCGTGTTGAAGCCACGCTCTTCACCGTCGGCCTCGATCCGCCCCTTCGGCTGCCCGAAGTAGATCCCTCCGGTGAGTTCACGCACCACCATCAGATCCACCCCCTCGATCACCTCGGGCCGCAGGCTGCTGGCCCCGATCAATGCGGGCACGATCTTCACCGGCCGCAGGTTGGCAAACAGACGCATGCCAGACCTCAGCCCGAGCAAACCGGTCTCAGGCCGTTTGTCGCGAGACAGGTTGTCGAAACGAGGGCTGCCGATCGCCGCCAGAAGAACGGCATCAGCACCCCTGCAGGCCTCAAGCGTGCTGGCGGGCAGGGGCTCACCAGTGGCATCGATGGCACTGCCGCCGATCAGCTGCTCTTCGAAACTCAGCTGGAACCCGTGACGCTCGCTCACCGCCTCCAGCAACTGGCGGGCCACAGCGGTGATCTCAGGGCCAATGCCATCGCCGGGAAGCAGGACGACGCGGTGCTGGGCCATGTCGATGCAGTGGGGAAGGTCGATCGCTGAGATTACTGAGGGGTGTTGCGTTTGAGCTCCCGAACGGTCCGCGCCAGCTCAGGCAGCTTGCTGAAGGCGGCGGAACAGCGCAGCCAGAGGCGATTGGGGATGGCGGGATAACCACTCACCACCTCACCGGCCGCCACCTCACCGTGGATGCCGGACTTGGAACTGGCGATGGCCCGGTCCCCAACAACCGCTCGGTTCGCAACTCCCACCTGGCCGGCAAGGATCACACCATGGCCTATGCGGGCACCGCCGGCGATGCCCACCTGGGCCGCGAAGGCACAGCCGCGGCCGGTGCTCACGCCATGACCGATCTGAACCAGATTGTCGATTTTGGTTCCGGCTCCGATCCGGGTCTCCCCCACTGAGGGACGGTCAATCGTGCTGCCGCAGCCGACCTCCACCCCGTCCTCCAGCACCACCAGCCCCGTCTGCGGCATCTTGCGCCACCCCTTGGCCGTGGGGACAAAACCGAATCCTTCGGACCCAACTACAGCATTGGAATTCACCACGCATCGCCGCCCCAGGCGACTGCCGGGGTGCAGCACGGCGTTGGCATGGAGTTCACAACCGTCACCGATTACCACGTCGTCGTAGATCACAACCCCGGGATGAACGATGCAGTCCGCTCCAACACGACTGCCGGCACCGATGCAAACGCGGGCGGCGATCGCGGTACCGGGGCCCACCACGGCCCGCGCATCGATCACGGCCGTGGGGTGAATCTCAGCCTGCGGGCGCATGCGGGGATGCAGACAATCGAGGGCTTCAGCGAAGGCCAAACGAGGGTCGGACACCACAGCAAAGGCGATCTTCTGCTGAGAGGCGAGGTCGATCAGATCCTGCTGATCGGGCAACAGCAACGCCCCAACAGCGCTGTCGCTCAGAGCTGAGGACAACGCATTGCCAGGCTCAAGAAAACTCAGCTGATCGTTCGTAGCCTGATCCAGGGCAGCGGCACCGGACAGCACTGGATCCTGACCAGGCTGACTCCAGAGCAATCCCGACTCACCAGACTGCAGGGCCTTGATCAAGCTGCTGAAACGCATGATGTCGCTGGGCGGCGGCCGGATCGTAGGCGCGCTCAGCGGCTGTGAAGCACCAAGGCGTCCCGATGCACCACCACTGGGGATGGGCCGGGTGCTGGGGGCGCATCAAGAGCCCTCCGAACAGCTGCGCTGGAGAGCAGGCAAAGGCCTCGTCCCAGCTCCCAGCCATCGGGACCATGCAATCGGACGGGCTGATTGGCGGGGAATTCCCCATCCACAGCGGAGATCCCGACCATTAAGAGGGACGCACCGCGCCGATGCAACGCATCACAGGCCCCGGAATCCAGCGTCAGGGTCCCCTGGGGCTGCAGAGCATGGGCCAGCCAACTGCGCCTGTTGCCCAACGGTTCCGGATGGGGATGAAACACCGTGCCTCCGCGCTCCCCCTGCAACAGCGCACTGAGGCGGGTGGGATCCCGCCCGTCCGCGAGGTGCACCGTGATGCCGCTGGCGGTGGCGATCCGAGCCGCCGCCAGTTTGGTGGTCATGCCACCGCGGCCCCAACGCCCACCATCTCCGGCAACGGCTTCGAGGGCATCCAGCTCCCGCGGATGATGCACATCAGAGATCGGGCGGGCATCCGCCACAAGGCGAGGATCCGCCGAATAGAGACGGTCCACATCGGTGAGCAGGATCAGCTGATCAGCATCGACGGCCGCGGCCACGAGGGCAGACAGGGTGTCGTTGTCTCCGAAGCGGAGCTCAGCCGGGGAAATGGCGTCGTTTTCATTGACCACCGGCAACACACCCCACTGCAACAGCTGTTTCAACGTTCCGGAGGCGTTCTGGTATCGCCGCCGGTCAGCCAGATCCGAGCGGGTCACGAGGATCTGCGCCACAGCGATGCCATGGCTTGCCAACGCCCGCTCGTACAGAGCCATGAGCTGGCCCTGGCCGGTGGCCGCCGCCGCCTGCAGGGCGACAACGGTCTCTGGCCTCTGGGGAAGCTGAAGCCGCTGACAACCGAGACCGACGGCTCCGCTGCTGACCAGAACGACCCGATCACCCCGGGCAAAGGCAGCGGCGATACCGGTGGCGAAGCCATCAATCGTTGCAGCGGTGTCTCCCCGCAGCAAACTCGTGCCCAACTTCACCACCCACAGCGTCATGCCGTGGGGGCCCCCATCCAACCGGCGAAACGACGCTCCAACCGTTGCACCCGGTCATGGGGACAGGGCGAACCATCCACGGCGATCGGTCGCACCAACACGGTGTAGAGACCAAGTCGATTGCCGCACCAGACGTCGGTGAACAGGCGATCACCGATCATCGCGATCTTCTCGGGGGGAAGATCAAGCTCCTCGATGACACGTCGCAGGGCACCCCGTCGGGGTTTCCTGGCCCCGCAGGTGAAGCTCACACCGATTTGGTCAGCCACCGCTGCAATCCGCACCCTGGATGGGTTGTTGCTGAACAGGTGCAGCGACAGGCGACGTTTGGCATCCGTGAGCCAGGCCAGGACCGGATCGGGCAGGGTCACATCGCGCCCGGGCAGCAGGGTCCGATCCACGTCAAGCACGGCAGCGGCAAGACCCTGAGACAGCAGATGGGGCAGGGAGAGATGGGCAATGGTCAAGCCCGGATCCCAGCTGGGCTGCAATCGATGCTGAGGGCTCACTCCGGCCATTCCCTGTCCTCAAGTTCCGCTTCCAGGCGCGGCTGAATCCGATCGAAATCCTCTCCCTCCACCAATTCCGCCTGGCCATCGACCATGCGGGCCACAACAAAAAACGGGTCGAGCGGAATGTAAAGGCCGTATTCCTGCTCCTCGACCATGAAGCTCACCAGCAGCTCAAAGGTCTCCGAGTCCTCGTCGCCGTCTTCCTCATCATCGTCATCCAGATCATCGGGATCCGGTTCATCCAGTTCACCGCTCACGGTGAGGGTCACCGCAGAACGAACGAGGGTGAGGTCATGCTCCTGCAGCACCACGTCGGCAACCGAAAGGATCGGTTCGCTGCTGTTGAGGGCGATGATCGGCTCCGGATCGGCATCATCCTGGAGACGGAACAGCGACACCGGCGTATCAACCGGCGTCAGCAGGACGTAGTCGTTGCCATCCAGAGGAATCAACTGCTCCAGGAAGCAGAGCAGGTCACGGCCATCCCCGTCGCGCACCAGAACGGTTGGAACGTCACCACTGCCGGATGCGGAGTCACGCATGGACGCTGGAAACACTGCGCTCAGGATCCACCATCGGAATGCTCGATGCCCGCGCTGTCCCCGAATGACTGGACCGGTTTGAGCTCCGGCCCCTCCTGCAGCCACTGTTCCAGCAACAGCGCTGCAGCTGCACTGTCCAGCCGACCACTGCGATCTCCCGTCAGCCCATGGCGCTCCCCCGCCGCCCAGGTGCTGCAGTGCTCGTTCACCCAGGCCAGGGGCAACTGCAACGCCTCGGCGAGACGTGTGCCGTAACGACGGCAATGCTCCGCCTGGGATGTGGGCTGACCGGTCGCATCCAAAGGCAGCCCCACCACCAGACCCTGAACCCGACGGTCCTTGCAGAGCTGTTGAAGCATGACCAGATCTGCATCGAAGCGCCCCCGATGCAAAGCCGTCAGCGGAGTGACGGTGATGCCAAGCGGATCGCATCCGGCCAGGCCGATGCGCCGACGTCCCACATCCAGACTCAGCACCGAACAGGGGCGAGACACCTCAGCGGCGACGCAGACTTGGGGAGGGCATGGGTTGCCCCTGAGGACGCAGGCGTCCCAGAACCTGATCCAACGAGCTGCGAAGTTGCAGATTGCGCGGAGCGGTCTGGCGACGCCACATGCTGCGGCCCATCAGCAGCTGCTCCTCACCGCGACGCCAACCTTCACAGCTGAGCAGTTCGGCCATCGGCGCATCATCCAGAGCCGTGCTCAGCCCGGCGACGCAGGTCTGCGGTTGAAGCCGGCGCAACACCTGAGGGAGGGCCTGATCAAGGCGGGGGTCCCAGGCCACATCGCGGATGAATTCGAGAATTTGGGCATCCACACCAACGCCGAGGCGCAGGCAACCGGCGAGCACGGAATCACCTGCCACAAGGACGCCACACCCTGGCCCGCGGCGATCGAGCAGATCCAGCCAATGGCGATCGGTGATCTGCCGCAGATGGCTGAAACAGCCCCCCTGTTCAATCGGCCAGAGTCGCTGGGCATTGCGACGGTTGATCGGCTGCCAGGTCAGCCCCTGGGGCAGGGATTCCACTGGCGCTGGTGGTGTGGCCGGAGGGTGCCAGACCTGAAACGGACGCAGGGGCTGGAACCCAAGTTCCCGCAACAGGGCGATGGCATCGGCGTCGCCTGCGGGGCGACGGATCACCCAGCTGCCGACCTGACGATCGCCCTGGTGAAGCACGGTCTGCAGAAGAGTGCGCTGCACGGTTCTGAGCCCATGCACGCTCTCACGAATCAATTGCTGCGGTCGATGCAGGGTCCAGCAGCTGCCGCGACGGTTGATGGGCTGAACCACTACAGCGGCCAGAGGACCGTCGGCATCCAACGCGATGAAGCATCGGGGCGAGCGACTCGGCAGCAGATCGGGAAAGCGCTGCTCAATCCGGGCCAGCCAGTCGCCCAGCAGCACCGTCTGAAGCTGCGGAAACCAGGCCAGATGCGCGGGACTTAGGGACTCAACCCTCAGAGGCTCCAGGGGTTGTGCTGTCATTCCTCCCCCCAGTCGCAACCACGTTCAATGTAGTGCTCAAGCGCGACCGGAACGCACGAGAACCAGAGGCGTGCGCTGGTTGGCGTTACCAGCGGGGTTGGGCTTCAGGGCCCGCATCAACAAGGCGTCATCACAGCCGGCACTGGACGCCAACACCTTGACCCGACCGAGGTCGTTGACGTCGACGATGGCTACGGCAACACCAAGGGCCTCAGAGGCCTCCTCGCAGAAGGACGCAGAGCGTTCCGGTCCCAGCACGATGGTCTGGTCATAGGGGGGAGTGGTCCCTGTGATGTCATCGATCAGGCGGGCCTGGTCCCCGGCGAGGCGATAGAAACCACCCGGTATGCCCACCAGTTTCATCAGCAGACCACCCAGCCAGGCTGCAAGCACCCGGGTGGGACCCACGACATCGATCAGGGTCTGCATGCCGCAGGCTGTCGCCAGGCTGCTGGTGGGGTGAAACACCCGGCAGGCGAGCCTGGCCACCAAGCCGGGTTCCACCTCACTGGGGTGCTGGTAGCGACCTTGAATCACGGCCAAGGGCGTCTCGCCGATCGTGAGCACATCGCCGGATTGCAGCAGAGGCGCGGCGTAACGCCGCATCACGTCGATCGGCTGATCCAGGGGACCAAGCAGGTGGGTCTTCAAGGGCAGAACGCTGCAGTCATCTCCCGACTGCCACGGGGCCTGATCCGCTCTTAGGGGCTCCGGGGAGCGCAGCGGCACTGGCACCCCCTGGCGGCGTGCCAGGCGTCCGAACGGGCCATAGTTGATCCAATGCACATCAGCCCAGAGCGTGTCGACCTGATCCAGGGATGCGCCACCACTTATCTCAATCGTCACCCGGGCCCGTGTGGTCTTCCGGCCCTTGACGATGTAAGCGGCCCAGTACCCGTCGGCACGGGTCTCCTCATCGGGATGATCGGCTTGAATTCGTGTCGTGACGGTGAGGCCGGACAGGTCAGCCTTGCCCAGCAGCGTGGGCTCCACCCGCAGTTCCGGCACGAACACCTCCATGCGCGGGTGGGGGTTGCTGATCTCAAGAACACCATCCACCCGCAGCACCCCCCCAAGGGAGGTCACCGTCCAATCCCTGGCTGTGAGGCGCAGAGGGGATGCGGGCCGCAGTCGATGGCGGGCTTCCAACCAGGCCACACCCGCTCCGAGGGCCAGGGGGGCGATCAGCAGCGACACAGCGGTGAACCAGCTGGGCGGCAGCGTAAGTCGATCAGCCGGTGGTGACCTCGATATTCACCTCGTTGAAGCTGCCCTCCTGATCGATCGTCGGCAGATCAGGGGCCGGCAATCCTGTGGCACGGCTGATCGCCTCATTGATCGCGACCAGGGAAACCTGTCCGTCCTGATCGAAAACCACCTCACCCTGCGGGTCGATCACCACAACCTGCGGGATCTGCCCCCGCCAGTACGTGGCGGGATCAGCGGCACCGGTTGGCTGGCGTCCTTGCAGCGGGTCGATCGTCAGGGGCAGCAGATCGATCCCCCGGCCCCAGAGACGCTGCAGCTCGGACACCACCGGAGCGAAGCGTTTGCTGACAGCACTGTCGTCGAGGTAGTAAACGATGACGGCTGTGCGCTGCTCCGCCAGGGTTTCCTCAAGGGTGTTGGCCGGAGGCACCAGGGAACCATTGCCGGCATAGAGGGCGTAGATGTTGCCGTCGTAGTTGTCGTCGTTAAGGACGGCCTGAGCGGGTGACACCAACATCAGAAGCGCAAGAACGCAACTGAGCAGACGAGGCAACAGACAACCCATCAGGCCGGTTCGGGGAGGCCCATTGTGGCCTCAGCCGCGCCCCAGGCTGCGCCCCATCCCCTGAGCGATCCCACGACCGACCAGACCGATCGCCCTTCCCAGCACCTGGGTGAGCAGCACCACAGCCAGATCCCCAAGGCGTCGCAGCAGAGACTGCACCTGGGGAGCCAGCGCGTCCCGGGTCTCCAGCAGCAGTGCAACCTGGCGCTGCCACCAACCCAGGCTGTTGAGCTCCTGATCGCGGGGCTCCATCAGTTGCAGAGGTTCAATTCGTCCACCGCGCAGTTGAAACAAGGTGCGCTGGCTCTCATACAACTGAATCGGTCGCTCAATCCATTCGGACCAGCGCAACTGGTTGTTCAGCTGGTTGCGCAGGCGATCCAGTTCCCGGGTCGCCAGCAGGCGATCCCCCAGCAGGTATTGGCGCAGTTCCGGCCACTCGCCGCAGGCCTCCAGCAGCTCAGCCCCGATCAACTCAGCGGTGCGCACCAGCCAGTTGCTCACCAGGGTTTCCAGTTGCAGCAGAGCCCTTGGATCATCAGCGGGCAGGAGCTGTCCCTTCACCAGCACCGGCTGGTCCGCCAGCAAGGGCATCAGCATCGCGGCAGGGTCGGGCAGCTCGTCATCGTCCCCCTCAAGGTCGGCGGAGGCCAGCAGCGTGGACGCCACCGGCTGCAGAGCACCGTCCCTGGGAATCTGGACGTAATGACCGGCCATCGACGACAGGGCCTGACGCCTTAATTCAGGCTGGAGCGACGACCAGCTGGCAGGGGCTGGATCCTCGTGGCGCAGCCGCCCCAGCACCTGATCCAACTGCTGGAGCAGAGCCAGCAGCAGCTCACGGCGACGATCGGGTTGCAGCCCCTCAATCGCCAGGAGACGTCCGGTGGCATTGCTGAGGCCGCTCTGGACGGAACCATCCAACCGCTCACGGATGGAGTTCCATACGGCTACAGCATTGCGCTGACGCAGGGTGATCGCGGTTGACTCCCCAATCGAAGGGGAAGACTCCGTCTGACGCAGGGGAACGGCATCCTCCAGCCCCACCTGCAGGGGGCCCCACAACCACAGCAGCAGGGAGCGGGCGCTGCGCAGTTCACGGCATCGTCCTTCCAGCAGCAGACACAGCAGCCACGACTGCGGGGGGGGATTCAGCATGGCTTCGATCACCTGCAGGTCGTTGCTGATCTGCTGCAGCCCGCTGAGCAACAGCGACTGGGCCAGCCCAAGCGGAGGCGGCTCGGACGGAGAGGCTGCTGTCTGAAGTTGAACCGTCCGTCCCCCCTGGAGCAGGGTGTCGATGGCCAGCTGCAACTGGGAGCAATCACTGTTCTGAAGCAGTCCTTCAGCGGTCAGGGTCAGCAACTGATCGCGGCTGGCGGAGATGGTCACCGGCAACAACAGCAGCAGCGGTGCCGGCTTCCAGCGTTCCTGCAGCTGCATCACCTCCCGTTGCAGGGCGCTGAGCGATGCAACCTTGTCGATGGACCAGATCACGATCTGAGGATGGCCCTTGAGCTCATCCGGTCGAAGCAGAACCTGCCAGTCGGACTGCCGACTCGTGAGCTGCAGGGCCAGCGATTCCCCGAGCAGGTCCGATGCCATCAGCAGAATCCGTACCGGAGCTAGGGGAGCCAAACGGTTCAGGACGAGTTCTCGTCAAGGTAACGAGCTTGGGCCTATCGCTCCAGTGGGCGTCGGCCGTTGAGCTGCAAGGTGTAGGACTCGATCCGGAAACCTGTACGCCGTTGAATCTGGTCCAGTAAATCCTTCGGCAATTCCACATCGATGTCCTCAATCGCTCCGGTATCCAGACAGGTGAGATGGCTGTGGGGATCACTGCGGTAGCCATAAAGCCGACCGCTGGCACGATCCAGGCACTCGATCACGCCTGCAGACTGCAAAGCCTCCAGGTTCTGATAAACCGAGGTATGACCGATGCTCCGTCCACGGGCGTTGAGCTTTTCAAAAATGTCCCGGGCACTGAGGTGACTTTTCTCCGTCCAGAGCAGATCCAGCACCATCCGTCGCTGACGACTCAGCCGCATGCCCAACTGCCGGCAGCGCTCAAACACCCCCTGCAGCCCGTCACCAGGCCGAGCAACTGCTGATCCAGGAGACGTGAGCCTGATGACACATACGCAATTTATAAAGTCAGTTTAAGACGACTGATCAAGCCAGGTCTGCTGCAACAGCTGTGACGTCCTGCAACCGTGGCTCCGCCAGGGCCCGAACTGCTTCCGCGAGGTCAATGCGACCGTCGTAAAGAGCGCGACCGACGATCACACCACAAACGCCGAGTGACTCCAGGGGAAGCAGTGCCAGCAGATCCGCCATGCAACCGATGCCACCGGAGGCGATCACCGGAACACTGCTGCTTGCCGCCATCTCCCTGAGAGCCTCAAGATTCGGCCCAGCCAGGGTGCCATCAGTCGCGATATCCGTGGTGATGATCGCGGCAATTCCAGCGCTGCTGAACGTTTTGGCCAGATCCGTCGCCAGCACATCGCTTTGCTCGATCCAGCCCCGGGTGGCGACCCGCCCGTCCTTGGCATCGATGCCCACCACGATGCGGCCTGGATGTCGAGCAGCCAGATCCTGGACCAGTTCTGGCTGCTCAATCGCCACGGTGCCGAGGATCACACGATCAAGACCACAGGCAAGCAACTGCTCGGCCCGTTCCAGCGAACGAACGCCTCCACCGAGCTGCACCGGGATATCAAGAGCCGCCGTGATCGCCTGGACGGCCGCGTCATTCACCGGCTCTCCCCGCTTGGCACCATCAAGATCCACCAGATGCAGACGGGTTGCCCCCTGTTGCTGCCAGCTGAGGGCCTGGGCCACAGGATCATTGCTGAAACGGGTGACCTGGTCGTAATCCCCCTGGTGCAGGCGAACGCAGGTCCCATCCAGCAGATCAATAGCGGGGAGGATCTCCATGCCGATGAGACATCTGAGCCCATCCTGCAGCTCCACGCTTCAATGGCTGCGCTTTTGCTTGTATGGCTGTGAAGATCCTGGTGATGGGGGGGACCCGTTTCGTCGGCAAGCCCTTGGTGGCCAGGCTTCAGGCTCAGGGCCATGCCCTCACCCTGTTCACGCGGGGCCGCAACGCTGTCCCTGAGGGCGTTGAACATCTCTGTGGAGACCGCAGCAGCAGCGAAGGTCTGAGCCCCCTGGAAGGACGCCGCTTCGATGTGATTGTCGACAGCTCCGGGCGCAAGCTTGAGGACAGCAGGCGTGTGGTGGAGATCACAGGTGTCCCCAGCCACCGGTTCGTTTACGTGAGTTCCGCCGGCGTCTACGCCGGCTCTGCACTGTGGCCCCTGGATGAAACCGCTGCCACCGATCCAAACAGCCGCCACGCCGGCAAGGCGGACACCGAGGCCTGGTTGCGCTCCGAAGGCATCCCCTTCACCAGCTTCCGCCCCACTTACATCTACGGGCCTGGGAACTACAACCCCGTCGAACGCTGGTTCTTTGATCGGATCACCCACGACCGCCCGGTGCCGCTGCCGGGGGACGGCAGCACGATCACCCAGCTCGGCCATGTGGACGATCTGGCCGAAGCCATGGCGCGCTGCATCGATGTTGAAGCCGCTGCCAACCGCATCTACAACTGCTCCGGCAAGCAGGGCATCACCTTCCGAGGCTTGATCCGGGCAGCAGCGGTTGCCTGCGGCAAAGAGCCGGACGCCGTGGAGTTGCGCCCCTTCGATCCATCCGGACTCGATCCAAAAGCCCGCAAGGCCTTCCCCCTGCGACTAAATCACTTCCTCACCGACATCACACGGGTGCAGCGTGAACTGGCCTGGGAACCCCGGTTTGATCTCGCCAAGGGGCTGGCGGACAGCTTCCAGAATGACTACGCCATCGCCCCGTCGGCGCAGCCGGATTTCAGCGCTGATGCGGCCTTGATCGGGGCTTGATGTAGCCAACGGCTGACCTGAGGGCCAACAGCAACGACGGCCAGAACAACCACCACCCGACAACCACAAGCTGCTGGTGTCCGCTCCAGGCGGGGGGCCAGAGCAACAACAGCAGCGCCAGGAACTGCAGGACGGTCTTGGCCTTCCCGGTCAACGATGCCGGCCCGCCATCCCCCGCCTGGGCACGCCAACCCGAAATCAGCAGTTCCCGGGCCAGCAACAGCCAGACAGCCCAGAGAGGCAGGGTTTCCGTGGAAGCCAGCCAGAGCAGGGGAGCTGCGATCAGCACCTTGTCTGTGAGTGGATCCAGCCTTGCCCCCCAGCTGCTGCCGCCGCCAGCGCGACGGGCCAGCCAGCCATCAGCGGCATCGCTGAGGCCAGCCATCAGCAGCAGCCACCAAGCCAAGGGAAGCCAGCCAACCTGCAGCGCCAGGATCAAGGGCAAGCCGGCAACGGCGCGAGCGATGGTGAGGCCATTGGCCAGAGAGCGCAGGGGCAACGACAACGCGCAGAATGAAGTCAGCTGACTTCAAATCATGGTCCTGCAGCTGACGGTGGCTGATGTGATGACCCAGCCAGTGTTGAGCGTCACCCCGGACACTCCTCTGCAGCAGGCCGTTCAACTGATCAGTGATCACCACATCAGCGGACTGCCGGTGGTTGATGACACAGGTGCCCTGATCGGAGAGCTGAGCGAGCAGGACCTGATGGTGCGTGAGAGCGGTGTTGATGCCGGCCCGTACGTGATGCTGCTGGACAGCGTGATTTACCTGCGCAATCCCCTCAACTGGGACAAGCAGGTGCACCAGGTGCTGGGCACCACGGTGAAAGAGCTGATGCGGAAGGACGCCCACACCTGCAGTCTTGACCTTGGTTTGCCCAGGGCGGCCTCCCTGCTGCACGACCGGGGCACCCAACGGTTGTTTGTCCTCGACAGTGATGCGAAGCCCGTGGGTGTGATCACCCGGGGAGACGTGGTGCGTGCCCTCGCCTCCCACCAGGGGGGCTGATCGCCACCGAAAGTTTCAATCAATCACTGGAAGTGGTTGTATGGATACATCTGGTAGGTCCGGTGGAGGTGGGGCGTTTTCAGGCAGCGCTGGAAGTTCAGGGGAAGCAGCAGCCTCTCGGTCGCCATCACTCTGGCCTGGCATCTGATCCAGCAAAAGCGGAGGTGGTAGGTCTGGAGGAAGGGGAACCGAGGGCTCGAACAACCGTGAAGTTCCATCGTCCAAAGTACCTTCAAGCGGACTCACTTCCTGCAGTTTGGGCAGCATTCTGATCACCGGCTCCTGAAGCACCAAAGGATCAGCGGTTATCGGCGGCTCACGCAGAGGAGCGCGAAGTTTCACCGCGGGTGTAACGCGATCCAGTTCATCCGGCAGGAGCTGTGTTTCCACCAGACTGGACGGCTGGGGATTGGAAGGAGCCCAGATCATCCGAGCAAGGGGTTCGACACCTTTTTCCATCACACGATTAAGACCGGCCAAGGCTCGATCGGCCAGGTGGTTCCCAAAGGCCTGCAGACAATCCATCGCTCCAGCACAGGACTCATCCCCGGCGAGCCTGGGGGTGAAGTTGTCGATCAGATCACCACGAAGCGGGGTCTGACGGGAACTGAGCCGCAGCATGTAGGGGACATGGACAAAACTCGTCGCTCCACCGCTGATCCAGTTGGCATCCTCCTCTGTGAACCCTTTGACGCCGGGAATGATGAAGCGACTCTTGGAGGCATGGTCCGGCATGTAAGCCGCCAGATACCCCCGACGTCTGGCCAGATCCTTGCTCTGCTCGAGGGTGAGGCCATCCCGGCTCATCAGCACCTCGAGATGGCCGTCCTCGCGCAGGCCCATCACCATGCGAATCCTGGGCAGGTAATAGCGGATGCGCTGGCCCATGCTGATGCTGTAAGCCCCCTTGTAGCTCTCCGGGGGTTCCTCGAGGTCGTTGTAGAGGCTGTGCAGCCCACCGATGAAGGTGTCGTAGGTGCGGGTATGTGCGTCGGTCAGCTCGCCGTAGCTGAAATCAACGGCGCCGCTGTGGCGAATGCCGATGAAGGCCCGTTGGCGTGATGCCGTGCGGTTGCGCCCTTTCCAAACGCGGGAGCCGAACTTCAGATCACCCAAGGGGACCGTTATCTCTCGACCACCGTTATCAACGTGCCGCTCGTACATCGGCCCGGACACGTAGGCCAGAGCAGCGAAGTCCTCGAAGGCATCCTGCTCGCGGTCCCAGCCCTCCAACAGTCCGAAACGAACACGCCTTGGGTCGAAATCCAGGGCATACACCTCATCGTCTGGGATGTATCGAAACGGTTCGCCATCCCGGCGGGATTCCGTTTCGAGAACAGTGTCCTCAGCAATCTGTCCCTGCTGCGGGGTATCGGGGGCCAAGGCAATCAACCCACCCAACACCACAAAAGGTGAGATCAGAGCCAACCACCGCTTCCGCAGACGAATTCTTTTCCGTCGCTGGCCGCCCTTGGTCTCGTCCTTCATGCGGACCGTCGACCCTGGTTTTGGAGGGGTGGTTCGAACCAAGGAAGGATGGCTCCGTCGGCCACTAGCCATTGCTGGTAACGGTCGCCGCAGTCATGGCCTCCCGTCAACTGCCCGAAGGCTGGAATGACCAATCGGGGAGCCTCGGGATCAAAGGCAAAGCAGGGGAGACGCAGGCGATCCGCCCGGCCGCGCAGGCGGATCATCGGATGCAGATGACCGCAGACGTTGAGCAGATCAGCAGCGGGCTGCGTTTCTGGAGCATGGCTTAACCAAAGTTGGCCAACGCCCTGGGAGGGAAGCTGCGGCAGGCCTTCGATCCAGCAGTGGCGGTCGTGGTTGCCGCCGATCAGCAGCACCTCACAACCACAGAGATCCGGCAGCGAACGCAGGGTCTCTCGCAGCTCTGGCGTCAGCCCTTCACGGGCATGAATCAGATCGCCGAGAACGATGAGCTGTTCAGGAGACCAGGCATGGCAGAGCTGAAGCAGCGGATTCAATGTTCCCCGGTCGCCATCAGTCGGCAAGGGAATGCCATGGGCCTGGAAGACCTCGGCCTTGCCGAGGTGCAGATCCGCCACCATCAACTGACGCCCTTGCTCCCTCCAGAGAGCACGTTCACCCAGAAACCGCAGGGACTCGCTGCGCCAGACCCACTCCTGCCACTTCATCCGCGGGACTCAGCCATGTTTTGTAGCCCTGACTGCATCGCAGGTGCCTGTTCGTGCATCACTGTGATGTTCCTCTGGCCATGCATTGTGGCGCGACCGATGCGTCCAAACCAGCTTCCGGTTGAGACTCTGCGCTGGCTTGAGCGCAGGCTCGCTTCGCTCGAACACCAAGGGCGTTACGAGTGTGCATACGCCTTGAGAATGGAAGTCGCCGAGTGGCTGCTGGGGGCCATGGATGCAAACCTGGCGGTCCCTGCTGCTACCTGACCCACCAATGACCATTGCCCTCCTGATCGCTCTGGCAGGTTCCCTTGTCGCAATGTCCGTGATCGTGAAGCGTCTCGACCAGCGGTGAAACACTCAACCGTCGCCAGGAGAAGGGGAGCAGCTGTTGCCGTCGGTCTGCTGCTGGGTCTGCAACAGGCTGTTCCACCGTTGATGGCGCGCACGCTCAAGGTGGGCGTCAGCGGCAATGCCCCCTTTGTGATCCAGAAGGACGGGGGCAGCAGCGGCATCAGCCTGGATATCTGGAGAAGGATCGCTGAAGATAACAACCTCTCCTATCGACTGATCAAGCAAGCAACCCCGCGGCAGGGAATTCTTGCTCTGAACAAAGGGGAAATTGATCTTCTTGTGGGACCCATCAGCATCACGGCAGAACGGCTCAATGGGCAAAGAGCCGCTGTTCTGGAGGGAACGAGCGGAGAAGAGCTGGCTGAGGAGCAGAACATGCGAATTGCTCCCTCACAGACACTCGGGGATGCCATCGAGACGGTGCTGACGAACAGAGCGGATGCGGTGATCTTCGATCGGCCGGCAATCCGCTATCACCTCAAGAACAACCCGGAACTGGCAGTGCAACTGGCTCCGTTCACCCTGGCCGAACAGACCTATGGCTTCGCCTTCAGAACGGGCGATCCATTGAGGACACCGCTGAACATCTCCATCCTCAAGCTGCAGCGCAGTGGAGCGATGGAAGACGTCTCCAAACGACTGCTCGATTAGTGCAGCGGGCGGTGGCGGCGCAAAGCCTCCTCCACCAGATAAGCGGCCAGATTGCCGCAACTGCGGCCTTCCTCCAGGGCATGGCGCTTCAGTTCATCCATGACACCGCGAGGCAAGGTGACGTTGATGCGCTCTGAGCTGGATGCATCAGCCACGGCAGCACTGCTGGGCGCCGGAGCCTGTCCTTCAAGACGTTGTTGCAACTCCTGAACCAGATCCTGAAGTATTGGCACGATAAATCAACCAAATCTTAACGATATTAGCACCATGTCCCACCAAGCCTGATCTGTCTGGCACCCGTGCCATCCCACGTAATGTGGCCCCACGTTTCACCGATGCCATGCGCCCCCTGCCGCTGAAGCTTGCTCCAGGCAGCGATCTGCGCACCAGCCTGGAAGATCTCGGCAGAACGCAAGGTCTCCAGGGATTTGTTTTGGGAGTGGTCGGCAACCTCAGCCGTGCGGCCTTTCAGTGTCCTGGGCAGCCAGAGGCCACCGTCCTGGTGGGCGACCTCGAGGTGATCACTCTGAATGGCACGATCGGGCCTGAAGGCGTTCACCTCCATCTCAGTCTTTCCGATGGGGCTTGCCAGGTGTGGGGCGGCCATCTCGAACCCGGAACACTTGTGCAGAAAGGCGTAGACGTGCTGATCGGGGTGCTGGATCAAGTCCCGATCCAGGCTGAATCCCCCACAGCAGCACCCATCCCAAGGCTTGAAATCGCTGTACTGCCGGGATGCCCATGGTGCAGCCGCGCACTCCGCTTACTGCGCACCCTGGCATTGCCCCACACGGTGATCACCGTCAACAACGACGAGGACTTCGCGGCTTGCCAGAGCCGCAGCGGCATGCGCACCTTCCCTCAGGTGTTCATCGACGGAACCGCGATCGGCGGCTACGACGACCTCACAGCCCTGCATGCCGCCGGTGAGCTCGAAACCCTCCGCTGACCAGCCTCCGTTCTGGTCTCTCAAGCCCTGGTGGTGCCAGCCCTGGTCGATCATCAGCACAGGCTCTGCAGTGATCGGCTTGTCCTGGTGGTGGCCAGGACGGTTTTGGATCAGCCTCCCCCTCGCTGTTGCCGTGGCGGCCTGGTGGCTGCTGTTTCTGGTAATCGTGCCTGCCGCCCACCGCTCCGGAGACCTCCAGCCGTGACCAACAACTCGCCAACCAAGGTGCAACTGAAGCGGGTGGATCAATCCCTCTTCGATGAAGTATCGAGGGTGGCTCGGCAGCATCCACGACTGCGCAAGAACCACAACCTTCACCAGGAAAGCGATCTGGTGCAGCGATTTCTGAACGTGCTCCAACCGGGCACCTATGTGCGGCCCCACCGGCATATTCGCGATCAACCCGGAACCGGGTTCGAATGCTTTCTGGTGCTGCAGGGTGCCATCGGCCTGTTGGTCATGGACGACAACGGCACGATCCTTCAACAGGAGCGACTCGAGGCGACAGGGCCTCTGAGGGGCATCGAACTTGCTGAAAACCAGTTCCACACCCTGGTGGCCCTGGCGCCCAATTCAGTGATGTTTGAACTGAAGCAGGGGCCCTACCAACCCACGGAGGACAAGGACTTCCTCAGGGGCTTCCCCTCCGAGGGATGCGACGAAGCCCGCCTTCAGGAACAGCGCTGGCGTGATCGCTTCGGTTAGACCGCCGCGGTTCGGGATTCTTCTCGGGAGCGCTGCTTCTCCTCAAGTAGCTCCCGTTCGAGCTGATCGATCAAACGGCTGACCAGCTGCTGAAATTCGGGCTGGCAGCCGCGGAATGCCGCCTTGTGACGAATCGGCTCGTTGCGCATCCGCAGATCCGTGAGCATCAGTTGTAGGGAGTCGATTCTGGCGTTGGTGTTCATGTCCAACCATGCTTCGCGAGAAGACTATGACGCGCTAGCGCGCCGGCGACTGAACACGATTGGTGTATCCCCTGACACGAGATGAGGTTGCTAGCGCAACATCGCTGATGCGATGTTTTTTGCAAGTTGAGGTGGTATCAACATCTTTGAAGATGTCCTTCAGTCCGGTTCCCGGTAGCCGCGTAGCGGAATCCAACTACCTCGACATCAGTACCGAGAGTTTTTCCTTCAAGCTCAGCTACCCCGGCACCGGCAAGAGCAAGGTTCCCAACCGTTTCAGTGATCCCAACTACCCCGACGATCAGCTGATCGCCGGCGGCCTGTCTGGTCTCTGGTACGACGCCGGACTCGACCGGTACTTCACCGTTTCGGATGTAGGCCCTCAGGCCCAGGACATCCCCGAAGACGAGGGCTTCGCCTTTGAAGGCGAAAAGGTGTTCAACGACCCTGATTTCAGACTGCAGGTCTCTGAACTTCGCCAGGGCAAGAAAGGCAAAGTCAAGGTCACCGGTGCTGTGACCCTCAATGTTCCCGATGAGCAGGGTGGCTTCCGTCCAGCCACCGGCATCGGCCAGATGTACCGGATTGATGAAGCCACCGGTGAGGTCTCAGGCCTGGATTCAGCCGCGTTCACCCCAGACGGCAATGGTGGTTACGACCCCGTGCCCGCGGACGCCTTTGGCATGGATCCCGAGGCAGTGCTGCGCCTGAGCATCGATGGACTCAACAACGGCAACGCCGTATTCGCCATCTCTGATGAATACCGCCCTCAGGTGTCCGTCCATGACGCCGAAACGGGAAATCTGATCCATCGGATTGTGCCCAAGGGCAGCCGTTACAAGGGCTACGGCTACGAGGAAGGTCGTGGCGAGGTGAAGGAATTCACCAAGAAAACTCTGCCCGGGGTTTACCTGGAGCGCCGTGGCAGCCGCGGTTTCGAAGCCCTGGCCTACAACAGCAACAACGGCCTGCTGTATGCCTTCATCCAAACACCGATGGATGTGAATGGCGAGCGCAAAGGGTCTACTGTGCGACGCATCATCGCCATGGATCCGATCACCGGGGAGGCGAAACACGAATACATCTATCGCCAATCCGGCCCTACAAATCAAGACAAGATCGGCGATGCGGTCTATGACGCCGACCGCAACGTTTTCTATGTGATCGATCGCGACAACGTTGCGGATGAAACCGCCAACAAGGCGGTGATCGAGATGGACCTGACCCGGGCCACTGACGTACTCGGCTTCAACTAGGAATCCATCCTCGGAGAGGGTGTCTACGCCCCCGAGATGCTTGATACTCCGGAAGAGGTGGGTGAAGCCCTGCGCTCACCCCTGATGAACGGCATCATCTCCGAGGTGCACCAGACCACCCTGTTCAACCTGGCGGAGCAGGGCATCAACACCCTGTTCGACAAGCCCGAAGGATTGGCTCTCAAGCCAGATGGAACTTTAGTTGTCGGCTTCGACAACGACTTCCAACGGGTCGATGGCCGCCCCGACAACATGCTGGCGGTGGTGACCGACCGCTTCGGCGACCTGAAAGCGAGCTCCGCCGAATTCGTCCTCAACTACCCCGGCACCAACAGGCCAGAACTTCCCTCATCTTTAGAGGATCCCAATCAGCCGGATGTACAGATCATCGCCGGCGGCCTCTCCGGGCTCACCTACGACACCGGCCTGAAGCGTTATTTCACCATCTCCGATGTGGGCCCCCAGGTTATTGATATCCCAGAGGGCCAAGGCTTTGCCTTCGAGGGAGAGAAGATCTTCAGCGACCCTGATTTCAAGCTTCAGGTCACCGAACTGAAGTACAAGATCAAGTCCGGTAAGGCCTCAGTCAAAGACACCACCACCCTGCGGGTTCCTGACGGCGAAGGCGGCTTCCGTGATGCCACCGGCATCGCTCAGATGTACACCATCAACGAAGAGACCGGTGAGATCAGCGGCCTCGATTCCAGCAACGCCGCCTTCACCACCGATGGCAACGGCGGATACGTCCCTGTGGCACCGGATGCGTTTGGCCTGGATCCCGAATCGATCCAGCGCATCAGCATTGATGGGCTGAACGACGGCAACCCAATTTTCGCCGTCTCCGATGAATACCGTCCCCAGGTCGCTCTGTTCGACGCCGAGAGTGGTGAACTGATCCATCGGATCGTGCCGGAAGGCAGCGATTACAGCGCGATCAGCTACGAGCCCGGCCGGGGCGATGTAGCCGAGTTCACCAAAGCCACTCTGCCGGAGGTGTACCTGGAGCGTCGCGGCAGCCGCGGCTTTGAAGCCCTGGCCTACAACAGCGACGACGGCCTGCTTTATGCGTTCATCCAGACCCCGATGAGCGTCGGCGGTGATAGCAGCAGCTCCACAGTGCGGCGGATCCTGGCCATGGATCCGGTCACCGGAGAGCCCCAGCACGAATACATGTTCAGCCAGATCGGCCCCAGCAACCAGGACAAGATCGGCGATGCCGTCTACGACCCGGAGCGCGGCGCCTTCCTGGTGATCGATCGCGACAACGGCGACACCGTGGCGGCCAACAAGTCCATCCTGCGCATGGACCTGAGCGAGGCGACGGACACCCTGGGCTATGACTGGGAAGCTCTTCTGGGGGATGGGGTCTACGCCCCTGAACTGCTGGAGAGCCCTGCTGCCGTTGCTGAGGCCTTTGCCGAAGGCGACGTTGTGGAAGTGGATCAGGTGGAGCTGCTCAATCTGCCTTCCCTGCCCGGTGTCGACCCCCGCTTCGACAAGCCCGAAGGTCTGGCCCTCAAGCCTGACGGCACCCTGGTGGTCGGTTTCGACAACGACTTCGCAAGGGTGGACGGCCGCCCCGACAACCTGCTGACAGCGATCAACCTCTGATTGAGATCACAGGCCCAGCTCTTGCAACAGCTGGCGCTGGGCCTGACGACCAACAATCCCATGGGCCGCCAGGGCACCACTGGCGGCCACCGGCGGAATACCAATCCCCGGGAAGGTGCTGGCACCACAAAGCCAGAGCCCATCAAGAGGCGTGGTCACCCCGGGGAAGAGCCCCTCAGCCGCCGAAAGGGCAGGGCCGTAGCTGCCGCGATGCACATTGAGGAAATGACCATGGGTCCGCGGCGTCCCCTCCATCACCACGTGGCACCGGTCACGGATATCCGGGATGCGTCGTTCGAGCACACGCCAGAACACAGAGCAGCGCTCCATTTTCAACGCCTGGTAGGCCTCGCTTCCCCGTGGTAGATCCGCCCACAGCGACCAGGGTTCACTGGCGGGCGTGTAGCCATGCAGCACATGCTGACCCGCCGGAGCCATCGCGGGGTCCAACACCGATGGAACCGACAACACCACGGCATTGCGTTCCGCTGCAATCCCCCGCTGCCAGTCGTCCACCCAGACTGTGTGGATCGGCAGGTCGTCCAAGCCACTGGCATCAAAACCGAGATGCAGATGCAGGAAGCCGTTGCAGGCTGGCGTCTCAGCCCGATCCCGTTGCCAAGCGGCGGCGACGTCCTGGGGCAGAAGATTCAGGGTGTTCCAGATGTCGGCATTGCAGACGACCTGATCGGCGTGAATCATTTCGCCATTGCTGAGCTGAACGCCAACTGCCGTGGAGCCATCCATCAGGATTCGCTCGACCCTGGCTGCCGTTCGCAGCTCACCGCCATGACGCTGCAGGCCCTGCACCAGGGCATTCACAACCGCGGCGCTGCCCCCCACCGGATAGTCGAGGCATGCTTCCGGCTCGAACCATTCCCCGAACAACGTCGCCATCGCCGCTGCATTGGTGTCCCCCATCGGCATGCCGCTGATCAGGAAACAGAGCAGATCCACCCAATGACGCAGGAAATCATTCTTGAGATGACGATCAACCAGTGGGCCGAAAGCGCCGGAGAGATGCCGCATCGCCGGGAGGTGTTTCAGCAACCGCGGTCCACGTTCGAGCAACTGCGGCATCGCATCCAGCCCCGGGCGCAGCGCCAGTAGAGGCAAAGCATTGGCGGCGGCAGCGATCGGACGCAACACCTCGCCAAAGCGTCGCCATTCCTCAACGGCAGCGGCACCGCGCAGGTCACGAACGACATCTTCAAAGCCGGCCGAACCCACTGGAATCCTCAGATCACCTTCCGGCAACACCACATCCCAACTTCGGTAGGGGATCACGTCGAGGGGCTGATCCAGAGCCCGCAGGATCTGAGCCAGAGGGTTGCTGCTCGGCCAACGCGCCAACCCACTCCACAACGATGGGCCTGATTCGAAGTGATAGCCCTGACGCAGAAATCCATGGGCCGCTCCACCGGGCTGCGTGTGGGCTTCCAGAACCGACACCTCTCGTCCAGCTCGGGCGCAAAGGGCAGCGCAGCAGAGACCGCCGATGCCACTGCCGATCACCACCACATCGACCCTGTCCTTCACCCAACTAAGCCCTAAGGAGCCATCATTGTGATTCCCGTATGCCGGAGATGGTTGTCCGCTGGCTGATTCCCTTGCTGTTGCTGGGCCTGGCCTGGGGGCAGGAAGTCATCGATCAACTTCTGCTTGCTGGTCAATGGAATCTGCCGATGGGGCCTGGCCTTCCGTTATGGAGGGTCTTGAGTGCACCATTCAGCCACTCAGGCTTTGGCCATCTGATCTCCAACACGTTGGTGTTTCTGCCCCTGAGCTGGCTCGTGCTGACACGAGGCAGCCGTGACTACATCGCCGTATGGATTGGAGTTCTGTTGGTTGATGTTCCGATAGCTCTGCTGTGGCCAGCAGCGGGACATGGTCTTTCCGGTGTGGTGTATGGATTGCTCGGATATCTCTTGCTGATCGGACTCTTTGAGAAAAGGATCGTGCCGATTCTTCTTGGAGGATTCACGTTCTGGTTGTACGGCTCAGCCCTTTTGGCATTGATCCCAGGAGTATCACCCGCCGGCGTCAGCTGGATCGGCCATGCCGGCGGATTTGTTGGAGGTGTTCTTGCGGCCTACGCCATTCATAGGGATGCCGATCATTCAGCTCAGATCAAGGGAAGCTGATCTGTAGGGTCCATGGCGATTCGGTAATAAGCACTGAAGTCATTCCCAACAGGATCGCTGGTGACTGGTTCCATCACCGCCTCCTGGACAGGCTCAAGGGGTTGAATGGACTTCTGCCCTTTGATGGAAAATGAGCCGATCATGGAGGGATGCGATGTGCAGAAATAGAAGAGCTCACCACTTTGCTTGAATTCCTTCCGGTCAGATTTACGGACACGGAATTTCAAGACGTCAGATCCGGTGATGCCATCCGTTTCCCCTCCATCACCTTTGACTTTCAAAGAATCAGACGCTGAACTGTTGTAACCAGAATCACTGATGTAAAAAGGATGCGTTTCGGCGCCATCTAGCCGATGGAAGTGGAATTTCTTTTTCACTTTGATCTTGAAATTCTCGATCTCATCTCCATCGGAATCGAAAAACCGGTAGTAAGGGGCATCAAAAGAGCCAGCACCTACAAACACATCAACTGGCTTCCGACGCCTCTGCGCTGGACTCCCCTTGGCAAGGGTTTGAGCGGGAGCTCCAATCACAACATCGAAGCTGTCGACATCAACAGATCCATCAACAAATGAGATTGCTTCGAAAGTTATTTCAGCCAGCTCAGAGGCCTCATCAGAAGCCTTGATCTTAATTTGCTGCTTTTTGGTGACACGAACTTCGACCAGCGATTCGTCAGAGCTTTCAACATTCAGAAGAAAAGGCTGTTTTTTTGTCTTGAGCTTTTCAGCTGAGGCAACAATCAGAAAGTCCTCGGGAGTGATGACTGCTGTGCCATCATCAACTTCCTCAAGTTGCCAAAGAGGCAATTGCGAAAAAGCTCCTCCAAAATTATAAATATTCGCCGACGAGAGTTGATCAATAATTTCCATCCCCTGCCCTAATACTTTTCCAAAGACAGTAAAACCTTCATTTTGCTCGTCAAGAGGAAAGTTATCGACAAGATTCACAAACCACTGGCTCGTGGCGCTATCCGGATCACCCGCCTGTTTCGCCATGGCGATGGTGCCCCGGAGGTTAGAATTACCAGGTTGATTCTTAATCATTTTGAATGGAGTGATTCGCTCAGGAGGGCCACCTTCATTCGTGGGAAGATCAGGCGCTAAGAAACCCCCTCCTTGAAGAACGAAGCCAGGAACAGATCGATGGAATATTGAATTATCATACAAATCTCTTTTCACATATTTAAGAAAGTTTTTGACCGTTTTCTTGGTCACGACCTCCACAGAACCGCTTTTATTGAACATCTCCAACTAAATGGAGGAGTCACCAAGTTTGTTATTGGTGACCAGCTCAACAACTGTGCTAACCACATCGGAGGAACCAAACCCCTTGGGAAGTTTCACCTTGGCTTTATCGCTATTGCCAAGGGAAAGGTCGCTGAAACCGGAGGCCATTGTTGGAGTGCCGAGAAGCTGAATTTAACCGGGATCAATACTGAGGTATGGCTCAAGGAAGGCCAACGGCATTGCCATGTCGGCAGCAAAACCCAGCAGGTGTGTGTCCCGCCACTCATAGAGCAGAAAGCCGTCTTCATCGATCAGAAACGTCCCTCCCCGCTGGGAGATGTGATCATCGGTGGGCACATAGGTGCGCCAATGGCCAAGCACTTCGCCCATGTTTCGCAGCCTCTTCGTCGCGAGTTCGAAGGGCCGTTGGAATCCCCGTCCACCGGCTCGAGCAAACATGGCTGCAGAAAAAGCCGGCAAAGGCCAGGCCTTCACCTCCTCGTCATCGGCAAAGATCTGCGGAGCCGAGCGATCACCGGTGTAACCGCGCAACACCTCCTGCAACGTCCCCGGGGAGCCGATGCCAGCACACATCAGCAAAAATCCTGGCCAGGGGCCGCCGGGAGCCTTCAGCCCTGGGTACAGCCCAAGATCTTTATGCAGGCCCGGATGGGGATCAACCTCAAGGCATTGCTGCGGAAATCCGGTGAACCCACAGAAGCGCTCAGCACTTCCTTGATCTCCGATGGCGAATGCCAGGAGATCGATGCGCGCCGCTTCAAGTTCAGCCAAGCGGGGCACCAACGCTTGGGCGTATTCCATCGAATCGAAATCGCCCAGCTGTCCCATCACGATGACGAGCTGTCGCCACCCTGAACGCGCTGGGGGCAGACGCTCCAGCAACGGTTGGAGAGCCCCGTCTTGAGCCTGTGTGCTGTGGCGCGTCATGCTGGTGAAGTGTGCCGTGGTTGCGAGGTGACCAGTGTCTGCCAGAACTGTGGGAGCCGCCGTTTCAGGGCGGACCGTGCTCTGGCCGGTCGTCTGATCTGTCAATCCTGCGGCCTAGCCGCAGGAAGCCGACCGAGTCGGAGTCGACGACGCCAGCGTCGGAGCATCCAAACTCCTCAACTTGCTCGCCAGCCGCTGATCTGGATTCTTCTGCTGGTCGGTGTTGCCGTCGCCGTGGTGGTGCTCACGTCCTGAGCATGGCCACCACCTCAGCTGTATTCGCTGACAAGTCAGCCGCCGCCAGGCCGTCGATGGCCTGGCGCATGGCCGACTGACGCTCCGGACCGTAACTGCTCCAGCGGCTGAACACTTTGGCCATCCGCGAGGCTGTGATGGGGTTGCGGGCATCCACGGCAGCGATCTGATCGGCCATGAAGCGATAGCCACTGCCATCGATCGCATGAAACACCGGAACGTTGGCGGTGAATCCCCCCAGCACTGCCCGAAGAGAGTTGGGTGCCAGTGGATCGAAACGGGGATGCTCCAGCAGGTCCTTGACCCGCTGCAGGCCGTCCTGTCGCGGAGCGGACGCTTCAAGGGAAAACCAGGCATCGAGAATCACCGGCTTGTCCTGCCAGCGTTGATAGAAACGCTCCAGCGCCTGATCCCGTTCGCCAACCTCCAGGGGCTGTAATGCCCGCAAAGCGGCCCGTGCCAGCGTCATCGACGGTCCTGACACCGCCTCGAGCGCTTGTTGTCGGGCTTCAGCGTCACCCGCGGCGGCCAGCCAAGCCCAGGCGAGCCCCGTGAGCGAGCGCGCGCCCTGTCCCTCGGGCCAGGCCTGCCCCCAATCCCCGCGACATCTTTCAAGAAGTCGGTGCAACGGATCGGAAAGATGGCGCCCCAGGTCCGCGATCCACTCCAGTCTCGCCGCGTAGAGGGCCAGAGGATCCACCGGGTTCTGCAGGGCCTCCAGTTCGGCGGTGCCTGGCAGGGCCAGAAGAATGGCGAGGTCCTGGCCACCCGACCCTCCGTAGGCGGACAGGCGTTGGCGCAAGGCCGAAATCAAAGCCGTTTCGACCGTCGCATCAGGTTGATCGGCGGCGCGGGCTAGCAACACCTGTCGTGCCAGCCGCTGCCCGGCATCCCATCGACTGAAGGGGTCATCATCGTGGGCGAGCAGCTGCAGCGATTCCTGCAACGGCTGTTCCAGCTGCACGTTCACCGGTGCCGAGAAGCGGCGTAGAAGCGAAAGAGCCGGTGCCTCAGGTCCGGGCTCAGCTTGAAGCGTGAAGCTGGCCTTCTCAGCGTTCATCACCAAGAGTTGTTCATCGCCAATGCGACCCTGCTCACCCACCAGCGCCACGGCGATCGGCAGCACAAGCGGCTGCTTCTCAGCCTGGCCGGGGGTTGGCGGCGTGCTCTGTTGAAGCTCGAGTGTTAACTGTCCCTTTTCGGTGTCCCACCGTCGCTGAACCTTCAGCTCGGGAGTCCCAGCCTGGTGATACCAACGCTTGAACTGCTCCGGGTCAAATCCAAGCGGTTCACCGTTTTGAGCGGCGCCATCGACGATGGATTGCACGAAATCTTCTGTGGTGGCGGCCGTTCCGTCAAAACGACTGACATAGATCGCCATTCCTCGCATGAACCGCTCCTGCCCCAGCAGGGTGTGCAGCATGCGAATCAGTTCCGCGCCTTTCTCGTAGATGGTCGTTGTGTAGAAGTTGTCAATCGCCTGATATTCAGCTGGTTTTACCGGATGCGCCGTCGGCCCTGCATCTTCCCGGAACTGGGTGTTGCGCAGCATCGCCACATCCTCAATCCGCTTGACCGCTGCGGAATGAAGGTCGGCCGTGAAGCTTTGATCACGGAAGACGGTGAGACCTTCCTTCAGAGAGAGTTGAAACCAGTCACGGCAGGTGATCCGGTTGCCGCTCCAGTTGTGGAAGTATTCATGGGCAATCACACTTTCGATCCGCTCCAGCTCAGCATCCGTGGCCGTTTCGGCATCAGCCAGCACCAGCTTTGAATTAAAGATGTTGAGACTTTTGTTCTCCATCGCGCCCATATTGAAGTGGCGCACCGCAACGATGTTGTACTCATCGAGGTCGTACTCAAGCTGATACACCTGCTCATCCCATGCCATGGAACGCTTCAGGGACTCGATGGCATGGGCGGTGAAGGGCTCATCCCCCTCCTCCACGTGCAGGCGCAGTGTTACCGCGCGTCCGGATGCCGTCGTGAACTGATCGCGGATCTCGCGAAGATCTCCTGCGACGAGAGCGAATAGATAGGAGGGCTTGGGGAAAGGATCCTCCCAGGTAACGGCATGGCGTCCATCTGCCAGATCCTCTTTGGACACGGCATTGCCATTGCTGAGCAGCACAGGACAGCTGCTCCGATCCGCTTCGACGCGTACCGTCCAGCGACTGAGCACATCAGGGCGATCCGGATGAAACGTGATCCGCCGGAATCCCTCCGCCTCACATTGAGTGCTCAGCAGGCCACCACTGGCATACAGACCCTCAAGAGAGCTGTTGGAGTAGGGATCAATGCGGCAACAGGTCTCCAGAACAAAGAGCTTGTCCGGTGGAGCAGGGATCGTCAGCAGCTGATCGACGTAGCTGTAGGCATCACTGGCGAGATCCTCACCATCAAGCTTGAGGCTGCGGATTTCAAGATCTACCCCGCGGAGCTGGAGGCTCTCAGCACCAAGACGCGGCTCAAGCTCCAGCCGACTGGTTACGAACACATCGCTTGGGCTGATTTCCACATCCAACCGAATTTTTGGCATGACAAAGAGCCATGGCCTGTAATCCGACAGGCGGACGGGAATTGCTGAAACCATATTTTTCTAAGACAGTTGCAGAAGAATCTAGCTAGCGAACGAGTGGAATAGTATCAATAGAAATTACAGCCTTGAAAAGGCATTTTCAGATGCATATCATTGACCAATGATCGTATCGATACCGGATGATCAGAATTTACTTCTTTGAACGAGCTTTCAGCTCTGCAGCTGCCTTCTCAAACTTTTTCTGCTGATCGGCAGGAACTTGATCCTTGCAGACCTTCATAGCGCCCCCCACCAGCATGAAGGGTGACGTTTTGAAGAACTGCTCTTCCGTAAGGGGCTGACTGGAGCCAGGGACGACACCACCATGCTTCTGAAAAACAGCAGAAGCCTGACCAGCAAGCGCCACTGGAATCGATTTGTCGAAACTGATCCCTTGCCCCCTGGCCTCGCAGAAGGTGACAATCGAAATCGTCATGTATGTATTGATATCATTAGCAGTGGCAGGCTTCGTACCACCGGCTGCTGATTGCGCCAAAACCGGAGCTGAACCGAATAACAATGAATTAGCTAATAACGCGACCGAGAAAAAATATTTCCTCATGAAATTAGAGAATGTGCTTCATTTTAGCGACGAGGCTACTGTTCCAGCGCGCTGCAGTGATCGCTTTTTGAACTGGGACATCCTGTTGCGGTTTTCCTGCAAATCCAAGAGGTGATTGGACATGAGGAGGACTGGGCCAGGGCTGACTGGCCTGACTCAATCCTCCTTGATCAGGGGAAGTGGATCAGACACCCTGATTTCGTGATGGTGCTCAACGATCGCCAGCTCCCCGTTCTCCCAGCTGTAGATCGCGCGGTAGCGGTAGCGGTCCTGGTCCACAAGACGGATGTGCTCAAGGATGTCCCACTGCTGATAGTGGGACTCAAGAATCGTTTCGTGTTCATCCACCTGACGCAGACGAGTGCGCACGGGATCGGTGTTCAGATAACCGCGACTGCGCTGCAGTTGATGCCCCCAGAGTGTGGCTTCCATCACACCGCTGCGCTCATACCAAGGCTTGCGTGCGAAAAACTCATCTGAATGCTGGTTGCTTTCATCAGACCACCAGCTGAAGCGATAGCGGCTTTCACCAGCTGATGGCTCTGCGAAGGCTTCCATTTTCAAATGCATATCAACGTGCATCACCTGGTCATCGTTGAAGGTGTACTGCCTGCGGGAGCGCCAGATACCGAGGTTGCGACCAAACCACCGGCGCAGGTTGCTATCCACCTGGATGGAGGGTGAGCCTGAGTTGGACCCGGGAACCGCGAGCGGGACACGATTTTGCGCGGAAAAAAGCGACATGAACCGTGTCGGCGAGGCGTCGGTGTGCTCCTAGTTGTCTTAGCCCGGATGGCGCACGAGTCAAAAACCCATAAGGTGAGCCTCAGTTTTGTATGAATCCTGAGCCGTGGGGGAGGACGATCCCAAGGGTCGCCAGCGGCTGAAACTCCTGCTGGTGGCAGCACGCCATCACCTCTCCGGCCCAGACCTGAGATCCGTCGTTCACTACCTGGAGCGTGATGACGTCGGATTCCAGGTGACCCTGCAAGTGGCGGATCCATCGCAGCAGCCGGAACTGCTGGAGCTCCACAGGCTTGTGATCACACCGGCCCTGATCAAGCTGTCCCCTTCACCAAAGCAGGTCTTCGCCGGCAGCAACATTCTTCAGCAACTCAAGGGATGGGTGCCCCGCTGGCAACAGGACGGCGTGGTGAGCGGATTGGGGCTCAGCCTGAGGCCCACTGAGCTGGACGGCAGCCGCACCCAGAAGGAACTTCAACTCGAAGATCAGCTCCTGGTGCTGCGCCAGGAGAACGAGACCCTGATCGACAGGATCCACGCCCAGGAGCGGCTGCTGAGGATGGTGGCCCACGAATTAAGGACTCCGCTCACGGCAGCAGCCCTGGCCCTTCAGAGCCAGAGGCTGGGACAGATCGATATGAACCGCTTCCAGGACGTGATCACGCGGCGGCTTGAGGAGATGGAAGCCTTGTCCAAGGATCTGCTTGAAGTGGGCACCACGCGTTGGGAAACGCTGTTCAATCCCCAACGCCTGGATTTGGCCAGCGTGTCGGCGGAGGTGATCCTCGAACTGGAAAAACTCTGGCTGGGCCGGAACGTCGAGATCAGAACCGATATCCCTGGCGATCTCCCCAAGGTCTTCGCTGATCAGCGCCGCATGCGACAGGTGTTGCTGAATCTGTTGGAGAACGCTCTCAAGTACACCGGCAATGGAGGGCACATCACCCTCACCATGCTCCACCGCACCAGTCAGAGGGTTGAGGTGAGTGTCTGTGACAGCGGACCTGGCATCCCCACCGAAGAGCAGCAGCGGATCTTTCTGGATCGGGTTCGCCTGCCTCAGACCTCCGATCGCACCACAGGGTTCGGCGTGGGCTTATCCGTCTGTCGCCGCATCGTGGAAGTGCATGGGGGACGGATCTGGGTCGTCTCCGAGCCAGGAGAGGGTGCCTGCTTCACCTTCACTGTGCCGATCTGGCAAGGCCAGGGGCAGGAATGGGGGCAGGCTGTCTTGACGGAGGGAGAGCTCGAGCCGTAGTTTGTCTTGGTGATGAGGAGCACAGATGCCTCCTCGATCACGGCCTCGCCCCCATCGTCTAGAGGCCTAGGACACCTCCCTTTCACGGAGGCGACAGGGGTTCGAATCCCCTTGGGGGTATTGAAGGAATAAAGAACAGTTGGTGTTGTTCACCAACATTGATTACGAAGATTCAGTACTCGCAACGGCGGAGTGCTTCCCGCTCCACAGCGAAAAGATTGCTGCTGAGATCCTCACGCAGTCGTTCCTCAATCAATCCGATCGGCATCCCCAGACAACCCTGCACCGTCAGCTCATACAGCAGGGAGGAACCCTCCGCCAGAGTTCTCACTTGCCACGACCCCTCAAAGCGTCGGAAATCCCCCTTCAACATCTCAAAACGGAGCAAGCCTTCAGGCCTGAACTCGCGAAGTTCAAGCAACACCTGTGCAGAAAACCGCAGTCCCAGCAGCTGCTGGCAGCCAACCTGCTGCAGACGAACCGTCTCACCTTTCCGCATCACCAGCTCGCTGGAGCTGAGGTTGGGGATGAAATCTGCCAGATGGGTGTAATCGGTCAGGACATCCCAGAACACGTCCGCTGCAATGGAGCTTTTCAGCTGAACCGCAAGGCGACGAGCTCCTCCCGGCAGACGCTCCATCGTCTGTTCGATGGTTTCGCTCTGGTGACTGGAGGAACGAAGTCCACCTGGAAACAGCGCCTGGAGTGGAGTCAACGGGTCTGGTGTTCAGAGCTAGTCCGATCAGATCTTACGGAAGTCGTCCAGACGACATCGCCCGTTGTGGCAAATAGCAACTGAATCAAGCCTCCTAAAGAAGCACCCCTATAGTCTCGCCACCAAAATCGTCGTCAAATGCGGGTGTCCGTTGCCACAGCGGGTGGAACTTCGTCGTCCCTGTTCACGGTTGTCGCCAGTGGCATCCAGGCCGGATCAGGGCCTTCGGTGATTCGGACCTACCGGGTGGCCATGAGTGGACTCAATGACCTCTACAAGCGACTTTCTGCCTCTGGGGCCAGAATCATCAATGTGTCACCCGCCAGCGAGGGATCCCCCGCAGCGCCGGTGTCCGCGTCCAGCGCCCCCGCCCCGCAAGCCGTGACCTCTGCACCCGCCCCCAAGAAGAAGCCCCACGCCAACGTTCCGGTCAATACCTACAAACCCAAGACGCCTTTCCTCGGCACCGTCACCGAGAACTACCCGTTGGTTGCTGAAGGCGGTATCGGTCGGGTCCAGCACATCACCTTTGATCTCTCCGGTGGTGAACCGCAGCTCGAGTACATCGAAGGCCAGAGCATCGGAATCATCCCCGAAGGTGAGGACGCCAACGGCAAACCCCACAAACTCCGTTTGTATTCCATCGCCAGCACACGCCACGGCGACAACTATCAGGACAACACTGTTTCGCTGTGTGTTCGTCAGCTTGAGTACAAGAACGAGGCTGGTGAGCAGATTTACGGCGTCTGCTCCACTTACCTCTGCGACATCGAACCCGGTTCGAAGGTGAAGATCACCGGTCCGGTGGGTAAGGAAATGCTCCTGCCCGACGACGAAGACGCCAACATCATCATGCTGGCGACCGGCACCGGCATCGCCCCGATGCGCACCTACCTCCGCCGCATGTTCGAATCACGGGAGAGGGGAGCCAATGGCTGGAACTTCCGCGGAAAAGCCTGGCTGTTCATGGGTGCACCCAAAACCGGCAACCTGCTCTACGACGAGGATTTCCTTCATTACGAAAAGGAGTTCCCCGACAACTTCCGCTACACCAAGGCGATCAGCCGCGAGCAACAGAACGCCAAAGGCGGCCGGATGTACATCCAGGACCGCGTGCTCGAACACGCAGAAGAGATCTTCGCGATGATCGAAGATCCCAAAACCCACGTCTACATGTGTGGCCTGAGGGGAATGGAACCTGGCATCGACGAGGCCATGACAGCCGCAGCAGCTGCGAAAGGCCTGGATTGGTCCGAACTGCGCCCACAACTCAAGAAGGCGGATCGCTGGCACGTGGAAACCTATTGATCAGCTTCGGCTGAAGCATCACTCCATCAAGGACCACCTTTCGGTGGTCCTTTTTTTTCGCTTGGCAACAAAACGGGCCAAAAAACAGGGTGGGTTGATCTGGGGCACTGTTGATTTCCCGTTCCGTGCCTAAACCTTCGTCAGATGCCAAGGCTCGATGGTCGCCACCGCCACCAACCCCCTGCGGGTCGGACTCCGACAGGAACGGGTCATTGCACCCCAATGTCTGGTGATTTTCGGCGCCAGTGGTGACCTGACACACCGCAAATTGGTCCCCGCACTGTTCGAACTGTTCAAGCAGCGCAGACTCCCCAGCGAATTCGCCCTTCTGGGCTGCGCTCGCCGGCCCTGGAGCGACGAGGAGTTCCGGGGAAAGATGGCTGAGGCTCTGGCGAGCAAGATCGCTGAGAACCAGGAGGCCTGGGATCAGTTCGCGTCGAAGTTGTTCTACGAGCCCGTCGATCTACAGAAACCGGAGGACGTGGTTCGCCTGGGCGGGCGCCTGGAGACCATTGACCAGCAGTGCGCCACCCGCGGCAACCGGACCTTTTACCTGTCGGTGTCACCGAAGTTTTACGGCAGTGGCTGTCGCGCGCTGGCGGACGCAGGGCTGTTGAAGGATCCCCAGCGCAGCCGTGTGGTGATCGAGAAGCCCTTCGGCCGGGACTACGGCAGTGCTCAAGCCCTGAACCGCGTTGTGAAGAGCTGCGGACAGGAGAACCAGATCTTCAGGATTGACCACTACCTGGGCAAGGAGACGGTCCAGAACATCATGGTGTTGCGCTTTGCCAACACGATTTTCGAGCCGATCTGGAACCGGAACTACATCTCCAGTGTTCAGATCACCGCAGCCGAGACCGTCGGTGTCGAGGAACGCGCCGGGTACTACGAAAGCTCAGGAGCCCTGCGGGACATGGTGCAGAACCACCTGACCCAGATGCTGGCCATCACCGCCATGGAACCACCCGGTCGGTTTGACCCCGAAGCGATCCGCAACGAAAAAGCCAAGGTGCTCCAGGCGGCACGACTGGCCGACGAGCAGGAACCATGGAACTGCTGCATCCGCGGCCAGTACGGCCCCGGCGGCAGCCATGAGTCGCCGTTAGCCGGATACCGCCAGGAACCGGGCGTCGATCCGAACAGCACCACGGAGACCTACGTCGCCATGAAGCTGTTCATCGACAACTGGCGCTGGCAGGGGGTTCCCTTCTACGTGCGAACCGGAAAGAGGCTGGCCAAGCGCCTCAGCGAGGTGGTGCTCACCTTCCGCGAGGCACCAGTGCATCTCTTCGATGCAGCCACCGGTGGCCCCACAGCCAACCAGCTGATCCTGCGAATCCAGCCCGATGAAGGTGCGGAATTCCGTTTCGAGGTGAAATCGCCCGGTTCCGGCATGCGCAGCAGACCGATCGACATGGAGTTCTCCTACGACGAGTCCTTCGGAGAGCCCTCCGATGAGGGCTATGTGCGCCTCCTGGCCGACGCCATGCTCAGTGATCCGACCCTGTTCACCCGGAGCGACGAGGTGGAAGCGGCCTGGCGTCTGTACACACCGCTGCTGGAGCTGATCGAAGACAGCCCTTGGCAGCTGCCGATCCACCCCTACGAATCCCGCACCTGGGGACCTGCCGCCGCTGATGCCCTGCTGGCCCGTGACGGACTGCTCTGGCGTCGTCCCTGACAACACCGGAACTCGCCGCACTTCATTCCTCCTACCCGATGTCTCCCCAGCTCACCCTTCAGACCCCGCTCGAACTGGCGCCCTCCGAGGTCCCCACCTATCTGGAGCAGCTCTGGTCAACGGAGCAGCAAGGCAACACCGGTGCCGGTGCCAACACGTTCTGTCTGCTGATCTGGCAACCCGCCTGGGCCGAACAGCAACTGGTGCGTTGCGGTCGGCTCAACGGTCCGATCACTGGCCAGCAATCCGATGCGCTGCTGCAGGCCGGTCGCCAGGCCGTGATCGATACCGATCTACCCCTGAGCACACCACCCAGCGCCGGAGAGCTGATCGCTTCCGTCGCCCAGCTCGAGGGTGAAACCCAGGCCGATGATCTGAGAGGTCAGTACATCGACCCGGCCCTGAGTGAGCTCCAGCCCCGACGCTTGATCACCCTGGCGCCGACCATCAACGCCCAGCAGGGACTCGAAACGCTTGTGGCCGCTTACTGCCCCTTGCCTGAGGAGGGAGGAGGCACCACCGCCTGTGGCGATGTGGTGGTGTTGCGCGGTGGCCACGATGCCCTTCGCGACGGCATGTCGATCCTGCAGCCGCTGCTGCCGCCCTCCATGCCGTCCTGGGTCTGGTGGAACGGATTCCTGGATGAAGCCCCCGATCTGATGGAACAGCTGGCCTGTGCTCCCAGGCGCCTGATCATCGACACCGCCGTCGGTAACCCCGCCCACTGCCTCAACCTGCTGCGGTCGCGCGTGGAGTCCGGTCAGGCGGTGAATGACCTCAACTGGCTGCGCCTGCGCAGCTGGCGCGAAACCCTGGCGATGGTGTTTGACCCTCCGAACCGCCGGGATGCTCTCTGCCACATCACGCAGTTGGACATCGATGTGGAAGGTCACCATCCAGCCCAGGGCCTGTTGATGGCGGCCTGGATTGCAGACCGTCTCGGCTGGCAGTTGCAGACAAGCGACGTCACCGAGGAAGGGGTCACAGCTCGGTTCAGCCGCCATGACGGAGCCGACATCCGCTTCCAGTTGATGACTGTCCCCACCGGCCAGCCCAGTGTCCATGCCGGACAGATGGTCGGTCTGCGCCTGATCTGCCAACCGGAGCAAGGGCAGGGTGTCTGCGTGATCCTCTGTGGGGAATCCGGTGGCTGCATGCGTCTTGAGGGGGGTGGCATGGCCAGCCTTGAGCTGCATGAGGAGATCGTTTCGGTTCAGCACGCCTCACCGGAAATGGATGTGGCGAGGCTGCTCAGCGGTGGACACGACTCCACCAATCCGCTGCTGGCCACATCGGCTTCACTGGCTGCCAGGCTGCTGAACTGACGCCGACGCTCCACCATGGCCGTTGTCATCGCCGCACCGGCCAGCGGCAGCGGCAAAACGCTCCTGACACTCGCCCTGTTGGCATGGGCCCGCTCTCAGGGCCACAGCATTCAACCTTTCAAAGTCGGGCCGGACTACCTCGACCCCCAGCTGCTGAGTGCTGCTGCAGGACACCCCTGCAGAAATCTCGATCTCAACCTCTGCGGACAGGCCTGGGTTGAAAAGGCCTTTCTCGGTTACGGGAGCCAGCGGGATCTGGCCCTTGTGGAGGGGGTGATGGGCTTGTTCGATGGCATCGGCTGCAGCGAAGCCGGCAGCACGGCAGCCATCGCGAAACAGCTGCAGCTCCCCGTGGTTCTGGTGATCGATGCCGGTGGTCAGGCCGCATCGCTGGGGGCCCTCGTCCAGGGTTTCCGTGATCACGACCCAGACCTGACCCTGGCGGGTGTCGTGCTCAACAGGGTGAGCAGCCAACGACACCGGGAGCTGCTGCAGGAGGTTCTTGATGCGATCGGCATGCCCCTACTGGGCTGTCTGCCGAAGAGTGATGAGCTGGCACTACCCAGCCGACATCTGGGCCTGGCCCCGGCCCACGAACTGCAGAACCCATTACATCGACATCAGCGCTGGGCGCGACTCGCCGAAGAGCATCTCGATGTCACGCACTGGCTGGCACTGATGGAGGCTCCACGGTCAGGGACGCCCCCGCTGGATGAGATCGCTCCGATCACCGGGCCGGCGTTGCCGGTGGCCGTCGCAGTGGATGAGGCTTTTCACTTCCGCTACGCCGAGACAGGCGAGCAGCTGGAGCGCATGGCGATGCCCCTGCTGCCCTGGAGCCCCCTCGCCGATGAACCGATTCCGCCCGACGCCCGGGGACTGATCCTGCCAGGCGGTTTTCCGGAGCAACACGCTGAGGAGCTGGGGCAGTGCCGCAGAAGCCTTTCCGCCCTGAGGGAGTTTGCGCAACAACGCCCGGTGTATGCCGAATGCGGCGGCATGTTGTTGCTGGGCCAGCAGCTGAACGATCTCAATGGCACGCCGCATCCGATGGCAGGTCTGCTGCCCTTCAGCGCCCGGCGCGGAGGGCTCCAAGTGGGCTATCGCCAGCTGACACCACGCCGGGACGGCCTGCTGCTGCGGCATGGAGAATCCCTGCGGGGCCACGAGTTTCACCGCTGGATTCTCGAGCACGACCGACCACCATCGGACGAGTCCGTGCTGTGGGACATTGAAGGATGGAGAACCGGACAAACACCGGAGGGATGGGGTACTCAGAGGATTCACGCCAGCTGGATTCACCTGCACTGGGCCAGCTCTTCGATGATCTGCTCCCGATGGCGCGACGCACTCGCAACAGAGCCGATTCCATTGCCCGGCGGTTCGTCAACCGAACCCAGTCCGGCCGCCCGCAACCCTTCCTCGAACGCTGGCGACTGCTGATCCACGGACAGGTCCAGGGGGTCGGATTCCGAGCCAGCTGCAACCGGCGTGCACTGGACCTTGGGCTACGGGGCTGGGTCCGCAACCTGCGCGACGGCAGAGTTGAAGTGCAGGCCGAAGGGCCGCCTCTGGCGATTTCCGAGCTGCGGGCCTGGTGTGAACAGGGACCCCCTGGAGCAGAGGTGCTGAGGGTTCAGCTGAGCCAATTTCCTGTGACCGGTGATGATTGGTTTGAGGTGCGCCGCTGATCAGACTGGGGCCATGGGCAAGAACTTCCTCGATCCACAGGACAAAGCGTTCTGGCGTGCCCTGCTCGGCGTCCTCAGCCTGGGGGTCTGTATCGGCCTTGCAGCTCTGATCCTGAGGTTGTGATTCAGGCTGCTGACGCGCCGTTCATCACTGCCCATCTTGAGCTGGTCACCCCGCTGATCAGCTGATGTCACGCCAGCTCTGGTTGCTCCGCCACGGGGCGACGGAATGGGCTCTCAATGGGCGGCACACCGGCAGCACAGACCTGCCGCTGCTGCCCGAGGGTGAAGCCGAAGCCCGCGCCCTCTCCCCGGTTCTGAGCCAGCAGCGCTTCGCAGCGGTATTCAGCTCTCCCCTGCAACGGGCACGACGCACCTGCGAGTTGGCAGGGCTCGGCGATCAGATGCAGATCTGCGACGACATCATCGAGTGGAACTACGGCGACTACGAAGGCATCACCACCGCCACGATCCGTGAAAGCATCCCGGATTGGACGGTCTGGAGCCATGGCTGTCCGAACGGAGAGGACCCTCCAGAGGTTGAGGCCCGCTGCGCACGAGCGATCAGCACAGCTCTGGCTATCCCTGAAGACGGGGATGTTGCTCTGTTTGCCCATGGCCACATTCTCCGGGCACTGGCTGGAACATGGCTGGGACTGGGAGCCGCCGGCGGACAACTGCTCCGACTCGGCACAGCTTCAGTCAGCATCCTGGGCTGGGAGCGGGAAACCCGAGCCATTCAGCGCTGGAATGCCCCATCCGCTGGGAATCTCTAGCCACGAGGGAAACGATTCACCTCGGCCCCGGATCCGATCAACACGTGCTGTGGGATCCTGGGCAAAAATTGGGATCGTCTCTCCTAATTTTTTTAAGATGAAATGAGCATTAACACCATAAAGTGGTGAGCCACAAGATAAGTTGCAGTCATTGAATTTTGTTCCTAGCAAGGATCAGAAGAAGAAGGAAATACCAGAAGTCATGAGGAACATTGCCGACATCATCCGCCGATTCAAGCAGGAGACAGGAGCAGACAACAGATATGTGGTGCTCATCCTCGCCGCCCTAATGACGGACTACCAGGAGAAGGAATCACCCTGGAAATAGAATCAAAGAATCTCGCATCCATAATTTCAGCGCAAGATCACGCAGAAGTATTCACGAAACCCCTTGCGGAAACGAGAGCGGCGACGAAGCCAACGCTCACCCTCGGCCTTGCAACCACTCTCACTCAACATCGGGATGGTCACCATCCAAGTTGAGTCACTGTTGGCGGCATTGCTGCCTGAAAACTTGGAGCCGAAAACACCCGTGGTCAGCACCAGATGGGCCTTGATTGGTTGCTGAGCCCAAGCCGCTGAACTGGCCAGAACAAGACTCAACAAGCTGAGGGCGATCAGACAACGGTTCCTCATCACCATGGACCGTCAACAAAACAATCGGACTGATTCAGTCAAACGAGGCCAAGGTGACTTCTCAAGGGGCCGAAGGTGGCGATGCGAATGCATGGCGCCAGACATGCTCGATGGCAGGGCTGGCGCTTCCTCCGATCAACCAGACACCGGTTCGCGCCCGGGACACTGCGACGTAACAAAGTTGCTGCCGGATGGATTGGTCGGCACGGAACACATCCGGGGCCACAAAGACCTCCCCGAAACTGCTGCCCTGACTGCGATGCACCGTCAACACTGCTGCCGGTCCGAGGGAGGCAAAGGCATCGCGAAGAAGGAAATACCGCCGCCAGATGGCCCGACCGTTTTTCTGCCCCGCGTCCCGGGCCTGTTGACGCAAGCGCTGCATCACCCCATCAAGCGCGCGCCTGGCATCACTGCCGACGGGCGGCTGGAGTCTCAAGCAGAGCTCCAACTCCCCTGCGGAAACCTGAGCCGACACTGTTTCAATCACAGGAACGGCTCCATCCGACGGGGAAAGGCCGAAATCCATTAAATCGCAGGACTCAAGCGTCACATCCCTGACAATCACTTCACGATTGGAGCCGAGCACCATGTCTGGCTCCTCGCCGGTCTCCTCACCATCCCTGGAGGCTGGTGCCATCACTGCCGCCCGACTGATCAGCACCTCCCCAGGCAGCACCGCCATCTGATCAGCCATGTCCCCATGGATAGCCCGCCTTGCCAGGGGGACCAGGCGCTCAAGGGTGCGGTTGGTGTAACAAAGAATCCTGGCTGCGTCAGGGTTGTCCTGGAGGGAGGCCTGTCGCAGTGCCTGGCGCGCATGGTCCAACCAGTCCTTTTGGGGCAGACAGCACACTTGCCCCCGCTCATCGCGGATCGGCGGCAACACGGGCGGGTTCTGACAGGGAAGTCCTCCATCGCGTAAGCGGCTGGCGAGCTGCAACACAGGGCCCTGGTGACGCACCACCTCCTCCAGAGACGCAGCACAGGCCCGCTGCATGGCAAACACAGGGCTGGAGTCCTCGCCGACCGGAGGCAGCTGCGCTGGATCACCAACAAACACCAACCGGGTTTTGAACGGATGGGCGCACTGAAGAGCAATGCCCAGCAACGTGCTGTCCACCATGGAGGCCTCATCAATGAGCACGAGGCCGAGGTTTTCGAGAGCCATCGCCGTCTGCTCCGTCGGTTCGCAGAGTTCGGCATCCGCGGAGCGTTTCAGCTTCAGCCGCAGCAAGCGGTGAATCGTGGAGGGGTACCAGGTGGGCTGAAGACCCTCCAGATCCAGGGCCTGACGCAGAACACCCACAGCTTTATGGGTTGGCGCCACCACGGTCCAGCAAAGCCCCTGCATCTCCACCATCCGCAGCAGGCGCATCGACAGAAACGTCTTGCCGCTACCAGCGAAACCGCTCAGAACAAAGGGTGTTCCATCGGATGGTGAGGTCAGCCACGCAGCGAAAGCATCGGCAGCCTCGCGCTGATCGTCCGTGAGATCTTTTGTGAGGTGATCCTCGTTGCTCACCCCAGTGCTGCCCGCAGGCCGGCGGCCAGATGCCAGGGCGATCCCAGCAGCACCAGACCCGGCAAGGCCACCCCAGGACCGATCAAGCTTCCCACCAACACCTGCAAGCGACTGTGGCCGAGGCTTTCCTTCAGCGGTTTGTCATGGGCTGTGGGCCAGAGTTCCATCGGCAGGGCATTGACCCGTTCGGCGGTGAAACCCGCCGCACGTCGAATGCCACTGGCGTCGTACATCACCACGAAGCTGACCATCGCAGCAAGGGCAAACAGCGGATGGTCAAATCCGAGGGTCCAGCCAATGCAGGAGGCCGTACCGGTCACCAGCGCTGAGTGGCTGGAGGGCATGCCACCGGTTTCGATCAACACCGCCGGACGCCAGCGGCGATGAACGACCAATTCGATCAGCAACTTCGACAACTGAGCGATGCCACAGGCCACAAGCCCCCAGGCCAACGAACTGTTGTCCAGGAACTCCTGCAGGACGGCGTGGGATGGAGCGGAGTCAATCATCGATCACGGCTGGTGATGTAGTCCGCCAACGCCAGCAGCGGTTGGGCTTTGGCGGCCCATGGCTTGAGCACCTCCTTGGACTCATGAACCAGATCCTTGGCCCGTTTGCGGGATTCCTCGAGCCCCAGGAGTTTGGGATAGGTGGTCTTGTCGGCAATGAGGTCCTTACCGGCCGTTTTGCCGAGCACCTCACTGCTGGCTGTGATGTCCAGGATGTCGTCAATGATCTGGAAAGCCAGGCCGATCCCCCGGGCGTAGACCCGTAGCGCAGCAATCAATTCATCATTGGCCCCGCCGATCATCGCGCCGGTGATCACACAGGCGCTCAACAGCGCACCGGTTTTGTGGAGGTGGATGTACTCGAGCGTTTCGAGATCAACCTGTTTTCCTTCACTCTCCAGATCCACCACCTGACCACCCACCAGGCCAGGAGCCCCCGCCACCAACGACAGCTCGCCCACCACCTTGAGCAGTCGCTCGGGTTGAACCCCTGGACTGCGCAGCGCCACCATTTCGAAGGCACGGGTCAACAACGCATCACCGGCCAGAATGGCAACGGCTTCCCCATAGACCTTGTGGTTCGTGGGGCGTCCACGCCGGAGGTCATCGTCATCCATGGCCGGAAGGTCGTCATGGATCAACGACATGGTGTGGATCATTTCCAGCGCCACTGCCGTGGGCATGGCCTGAGCAGCGTCCCCACCCGCCAGCTCGCAGGCCGCCAGGCAGAGGATGGGGCGAAGACGCTTTCCGCCCGCCAGCAGCGAGTAGCGCATTGCTTCACGCAGCGACTCCGGCCGCTCCGGCAGCAAAGACTGATCGAGGGCTTCCTCCACCGTCGCCTTGGCTTTGGCGAGATAAGCCTTGAAATCGAAACTGTCGGCCACGCCAGGGGTGTTGTCGGGAGAGGTCGCCGCGACGGTCATGGAGAGCCCGATACTGGCGGGATTCTCTCAGGCCGGCCCTGGATTGCAGAGGGGAACCCAGTCCATCGGATGCGGCATGCGCATTTCCCGCCCCTGACCAGGTGCTGTGGTGATAGCCAGGTCGTAGGAGACCGAATAGCGAGGTGACTCCCCCTCATAGGCCGTCACCTGATGACGCAGATCAGAGGGGAACAGCAGCAGCCGGTGCTGTAAGGGAGCGAACACTCCCCCCGAGACAGCTGCGTCCTTATAAGGGATTGCCATCACGTGACTGAAGTAATCGTCTGGAGCCTGAAACTCCAACTCCCCACTGGGATTGTCCGGTTCCGTACGGACATAGAACACAGCGCTGAGCTGAGCATTGCGGTGGCTATGGGGCTCAATCGTCCCGCCTTGCTGAGCACAGACCACAGGCCAAGCCTTCTGAATGTGAACCTGCAGAGCGTGATTTGGCCCCAGCAGCTCCTTCAGGTAGTCGTCCACGTGAATGGCCAGGTGCTGATTGAGCCACTGGAACGCTTCCAGGCGATGCAATTGATCCAGTCCCGCTTGACCGAGCAGATCACCGGTGAGGTTGTTGCGATCACGGAACTCAGGCTTCGAGAACACCTTCTGGTTAAACAGAGCAAGCTGCTGCAGCATCGCCAGGGCCACATCGCTCGGTGGTGTGAGGTCCGCCTGCAGCACCGGTGTGGGGAACAACCAGTGAATCGCGTTCTCCGCCATCAACCAATCAGGTCCTCCAAGCCATGGTCGTTGCCATGCCGTCGGCACCAGGCAACCACCGTGTTCACCAGCAGCATGGTCACCGTCATCGGGCCAACGCCTCCTGGCACAGGGGAGAGGGCAGCAGCGATCGGTTCCACCTCCCCTGCCACAACATCACCGCAAAGCCCCCCTTCCGGCTTGCGATGAATGCCCACATCCACCACCGCTGCACCGGGCTTGATGTGCTCGGCGCCGACCATGCCAGGGCGGCCTGCAGCGACCACCACAATGTCGGCTTCGCGGGTGTGGGCAGCCAGATCAGCGGTGCGGGAATGGGTGACGGTGACGGTGGCGTTGGCGGCCTGCAGCATCAGGGCCATGGGCTGCCCAACAAGAATGCTGCGCCCAATGACGACGGCCCGTTGACCAGCGGGATCGATGCCGTTGCTGCGCAGAAGCGCTATCACACCGGCCGGTGTACAGCTGCGCGGGCCGGGTTCGCCTTTCAACAACCGTCCCAGATTGAGGGTGTGCAGACCGTCGGCATCTTTCGCCGGATCGATGGCCTCCAACAGGGGACGCTCATCCAACCCCTTGGGCAAAGGCAACTGAAGCAGGATGCCATCGACACGGGAATCAGCATTAAGGGTTTGGATCGTGCTGAGCACCTCATCCGCGGGGGTCTCTGCCGCCAGATGAGCCCCAAAGCTGGCAATGCCCACGCGGGCGCACGCTTTTTCCTTGTTGGCGACGTAAATAGCACTGGCCGGGTCATCGCCCACCCGAAGAACTGCAAGTCCTGGCGGCCGACCAACATCGCCCATGAAAGCGTCGACAACAGCGGTGAGGCGACCCTCCACCGTTGATGCCAGCGTTTTGCCATCCAGCCGCAGGGCCATGACAGGAACCCATCAGTCCCTCCAGCATGCCCTGCTGGTACGGCTAGCGTAATGAGGTCAGGTCCCTTGCTTTGGTTCGCTTCAACGGCGTGAGCAAGTTATGGAGACGCTGGCTGCGTCATCAGGGTCCGGCTGGGCGCCTGCTCCGTTGGACTGCACTGCAATCCAGCTTTGTGCTGTTGCTCTGCCTGATGGTTGCCGGAGCTTCCAGCCTTCCATGGCTGCTGAAACCTGATCTCCAGCCGGGTGCGCTGGCCCCCTTTAACGCCATCGCACCCAAGGATGCCCTGGTGCAGGACAGCACAGCTCTGGAGCAACGCCGCTCCACCCTGGTGGCACGCTCCGTCGTTCAAGTGCTTGACCAGGAGCAGACGCAGGCACTCAAGCTGAGACTGGAACGTCAGCTCAGCGAACTCCAACAGGTGAGCGAGAGCGGGTCAGCGGCCAGGGTCGGTCCGGTCAATCTCAGTGCGGATGAACAGGTCTGGCTGGAGCAACGCAGCCATGAAGAGCATCTCGCCTGGGACAACGTTGTCAGGAAGGCCGCGAACCGCATGCTCAGCCAGGGACTGGTAAGCACCCTTGCGGTGGATCAATTCCGTCAAGCCGCCAGTCTTCAACTGCAGGGTGACGTCATCGACAACCCTGCGGCCCGTTCCCTGGCCGGCAAGCTCCTGGCAAGCAGCCTGCAGGGAAGCAGCAACCTGCGCACCGACCCCATCCTCAGCAAACAGCTGATTGAAGAACAGCTGACCAAACAGGGGATCCCCACCATCGATGTGCGGAAGGGAGATCTCATTACACGAAAGGGGGAGCCGATCAGCCCTCAGGCCTACGACGTTCTTGACTTTTTCGGAAAAGTGAAGCGCGAACCCCAGCCGTTGATCTGGCTGGGTCGTTTTCTCGAAGCCCTCGCTGCCTGCGGCGTGATGCTCTTGGTGATGCGACGAGAGCGTCCCGGGCTTGAAGTCCGCCATGGGTTGCTGGCCCTAGGACTCCTGCTGCTGGCTCAGGTGGCCAAGCTCTGGTTCCAATCCACGGTCAGTCCCTTAGCGGTGTTGGTGCCACCCACTCTGATCCTGACCGAAGGACTGGGAACGGGCTGTGGCCTGGTCTGGATGGCGATCACAGCCCTGATCTGGCCTCTGCCTGCCAATGGACTGGGTGATGGGCGTCTGTTGATCGCTGTCGCTGTCGCCACAACAGGAGGAGTCATCGCTGGTCGTCAGCGCAGTCGGGGTCAGTTGCTTCAGCTCGCTGTTCTGTTGCCACTGGGCGCCCTGGTGTCTCAATGGGTGCTGCTCCAGCTCCAACCATGGACGGGGTGGAGGCTGTGGGGCTCCTTGAATCCAGGACTCGATGAACTGAGCACAGATGCGCTGCTGTTGGGTCTGCTGCTGATGCTGTCGCTGTTGATGATTCCCCTGCTGGAAGGATCCTTCGGCTTGCTGACCCGTGCACGATTACTTGAATTGGCAGACCAGGAGCGACCTCTGCTGCGACGCTTGTCCTGTGAAGCTCCTGGCACCTTTGAGCACACATTGATGATCTGTGGCCTTGCCGAGGAAGGAGCTCGTGCCATCAATGCTGATGTCGATCTGATTCGAACAGGCTCTTTGTATCACGATGTCGGCAAACTTCATGCCCCGGACTGGTTCATCGAAAACCAAAAAGACGGTCCGAATCCCCATGACGCTCTTAACGATCCTGAACAGAGCGCGGCTGTTCTACAGGCCCACGTGGATGAAGGACTGAAACTGGCAAAACGCCACCGCCTGCCTCGGCCGATTGCAGATTTCATTCCGGAGCACCAAGGGACCTTGAAGATGGGCTTTTTTCTGCACAAAGCCCGTCAGAGAAATCCCAAGGTGCAGGAGAGACGCTTTCGCTATCACGGCCCATCACCCCGTTCCAAGGAAACAGGAATCCTGATGCTGGCCGATGGTTGCGAGGCGGCTTTGCGCTCATTACCACCCGACACCTCAGACGATGAAGCGAAGGACACCGTGCGTCGCATCGTGGAGTCTCGTCAACAGGATGGGCAACTTCGCAAAAGCGGACTATCGCGTTCTGAGGTTGAACTTGTCGTCCAGGCATTTGTGAAGGTTTGGCGGCGGATGAGACACCGCCGCATTCCCTATCCCATTCCCGCCAGACCTCGACAATCGGCCTGATTCAAGGATCAGCGCATCACCTAACTGATCAAGAGTTGAAGAGTGTCCTGTTGATCAACAAAGCCGTCAAAAACGGCCACGGCTCGCTCACCACTCAGAAGCCAGAGATCATCTCCGCGAACGTCGATCTCGTAAGCACCAACGGTTTGATCCAAGCGAAGTTGATCTATATCAGGATCAAAATCCATGATCCACTGAACACCAGAAGATTCACGACTGAGATCAAACGTATCAGCGCCTGAACCACCCCAAAGTTCACTTCGCGAACGTCCACCGATCAGAAGATCTCGACCAGGTCCACCATCCAGTTCAACCTCTCCAGCGAATTTGCTGGCATCGAGGCGATCACGCCCTTGTTGGCCATGAATCGCCAACAAGTCAGGTCCGCCTTGATTCTTTTGAACAATCTGAATTCGGTCACCCCCCCTTGCCGCGAATAAGTTGACAACATCAGGAGATGATGCGAGACGGGGATCAAACTTGAATTTAACTTTCTCGGAAAAATTGGAGCTGAACAGAGAAATTGCATCAAAACCCTCAACGGGGGTTCGCACCACGTCATCAGAACGCTCGATCAATTCATCACTTCTGAGCCTGAGGCGAAGGTTGCCTCCCTGTTCAGACAGTCCGATCTCAAGCTCAGAACCCTCCGGCTCGTCGATGGGATCATCAATCTCATCCACGTCTTCCTCAATTCCCTCTTCATCTTCCTCTAAATCATCCTCCTCTTCATCAATTCCCTCTTCATCTTCCTCCAAATCATTCTCCTCTTCCTCGATCTCCTCTTCTTCCTCTTCTTCGTCCTCATCTAAATCGTCTTCCTCTTCATCATCCAATGGGAGAGGGTTGGGATTGAGCTCAGGAAGATCAGCCGCAGGCGAGCCAACGAGTCCCAGGATCCGATCCACCTCTCGCGCATCATCTGGAACCATGGCGCCCCCAAACGACTCACCCAACACAGATGCAATCTCCGCATTGGTTACGCCAACAAACTCATCCCCAATCGTTGGCCCAGGATCATCGGGAGTCAGCTGCTCCGGCAACTCAGGGAAAAGCACATGATCCGCTAACTGCTCATAGAAATAGAGTTGCTGATCCTGAAAAGGTCCGAAGTCAAGAATAACCTGATCATCCAGCAAGAAATGCTCGTTCGCTGAATCCGCGGCAGGGGCAAGCTCAGGATCCATTTCAAAATAAGACCTTGGCACCACCTCTCCCTCAACAACACCACTGGCACGATCACCAAACTGGATATCACCTTCGAAGCGCATCCTGCGACCCAGCTGCCTTGGCTCATTCAAATAAAAATCCGTGATGTTATTGAAATAACCATTGCGGACATGAATCACACCACTACGAGGAGCCGAGAAACCAATCTCATAATCCTCAATGACAAAGTTTTCATAATGATGAGTTCCGCGGTTATAAAAGTTTGAAGCAGCGTCAAAGCCGGTATCGCCAGAGCCATCAGCCGGTCCAATGATTTCAAAATCGCGGAAATCAGTGTCAACCGTGTAATTAACCTGCATTCCGTTACTATTACTCCAAAGACTCATACCATCCATCACACTCGGAGCAAACTGAAATCGAGCCTGTTCCTCCTGTTCTTCCTCAATCGTGATGAATGTACGGTGGTAATAAATCTGAGCTCCCAAAGCTGAACCATAACTTTCGTTGTCACTGAACCGAGCCAAGGGAGCCAAAGAAACTGGCACTGACGCATCCCCCTCAGCAACGAATGGATCAGGAAGATTGCCTGAAGGGAAGGTCGTGATACCCAAGCCATCTTCAAACAATGGTTCGGCATAGAGGATCAAGCCACTTCCTGTAGCCCCAGCAGCCACATTGTTTTCAACGACGACCCCGGGCCCTTGCAGCCAGAAACCATCACCTGCATGGCCGAAATCGCCATCCTCCTGTCGACTGATGGGCTCATCACCAGTGCCAAGCATTCGAATGGCAAGGTTGTCCTGAAAACGACCGATCTCATCTCCAGCTTCGGTGCTGAAAGCTGCACCCACCACATCAAAGGCAACATTGTCGATGAAATCGACATAACTGGAATGGTTGACAAACCCCCAGCCAGGATTGCCGGCTACAACACTGCCACGGATGACAGCAGGAGAGCCACTCCGCTCAACACCATTACGGTGAAAATGAACAGAATAACGGCCACCTGTATTACTACCAGTCTCTTCCACGAAGAAGCCTTCATCATCAAAATATGGACTATCCAATGGTCGAAGCTTGTCGGTGCGGCCCAGATCATTGAACGCAGCATTCGCCACATCCACATCTCTGGTATGCATGAACATCACGTGACCGCGACGATCAATGGCTGTGTTCTCAGAGGTGAATTCCACATTGCGGCTGAGGTTGGCCACATGAACCTTCAGGTGATCCCGCGGAGTGAGGTGGTCCTCGGTTAACGGGGCTTCCAAAAGAATGCGAGACCCTTCAATGGACTGAATAACGACGGTTTCATCCCCACCACCATCGGGACGGGTTCCAGCGATGACCAGCTGATCCCCCACCGACCAACCCTCCGGTTGGTCGGTCAGAACAATCTCCCGATCACCTCGTTTCAGATCTATTGCTGCGGTCACAGCAGAGGTTTTTGCCGCACCGTGGATCCGCGTGGTGCCATGAAGAATCGCTCCACGGCCCATTAGCAACGGGTCGTTCTCAACAGTCAGAGGCCCACGATCGGCGAACACGATCCGCGCTTGCACATTCGACTGAACCGGTTGTTCCGCCGTGCCGATCTCTAGTCGACTACCAGGGGCACTGACCAGCGTGTCGACCCTTAATTCCGTATCCCGATCAGTTGCGAAGCGCAGCTCACCATTCAGCCGAAGCCATTCAAGCTCCGAGGCCAGTTCACGATCCAGAGTGACCGAATGAGCTTCGGGGATCAGAACCCGACTGCCCTGATCAGGAATGCGCCCACCCTGCCATGTTGAGGCAGAGGACCAATCTCCTGAGGCCGTCGCGACATGCGTGGCTTCTTCCGGTTTGGCCAGATCCATCGCAGCCATGTGCTCACTTTGGAGCGTTGGATCATCGGGATGTGCTGGCATTTCAGACGCGAGGAGCATCGCGTTCATGGCACTGAGAATGGCTTCACCATCAGCTTCAGCGAAACCATGTTTCTGCACATTCTCTAAATGAAGGATTTGCGGTCACCCCGAAGAATGCACTCCCGCAGCCATCTTGCGCTGCAAGACAACCGTCGCCGGAACCAGAGTGATCAGATTGGCGATCAGCACCGGGCCATCGCCGACGATCCAGCCGTACAGCGACCACAGGGCCACCCCAGCCGTGAACAGGGCGTACATACCGAGAGAGATTGAACGGGTGTCACCGCTGCGGAGGGTCTTCACGGCCTGCGGGAAAAAACTGATGGTGGTGAGAAAGGCAGCTGCATAACCCAGAGATTCAGCCGGCATGGTTGTCATCGTCCTGTCGAGTGAACACACGCAGCCGGCGCCCCGTGAACGGGTGTTGAAAACCCAGGGCCCTGGCGTGCAATCGCAACGGCGTCATTGACCCTTCACCGTAAATCGGGTCTCCCAGAATCGGATGACCAATGCCAGCCAGGTGGGCTCGCAGCTGATGCGATCGCCCTGTCAAAGGCCGCAGCCAGAGTTTTGTCGAGTCCTCTTGTCTGGCGCGCACTCGCCATAACGTTGTCGAGGGTCGTCCCTGGGGGTGATCGCCATACCGAGGTGGATCTCGATCCAAGCGAGCCAAACGCGAATCAATCCGGCCTCGACCATGCAGCTGCCCCTCCACTTCTGCTTCGTAGAGCTTGTTCACGCGTCGAGCGGCAAAGAGGGCACTGCAGCGACGGAGACTGTCCAGACACCGGGCGACCAGCACCACGCCCGAGGTGTCTCGATCAAGCCGATGCACCAGATGGTGCTCCCCACGCAACCTCTGCAGCCTCGTGATCAGGGAATCCTGCAGGTGATCGCCGCGGCCGGGTTGCGACAGCAATCCCGACGGTTTCAGCACCACCAGCAACCAGGGGTCCCCATAAAGAATCGTCGGATCCTCAGGGCTCGAGCCGCTCCGCACAATGCTGTCTGAAGAGGTGTTCCACCTCATCCGGAGGGAGAGCCTGAACGAGGCGCGCTTCAGCCTCCACGTGATGCTGACTGCTGTGATACAGGTTCAACTCATGAAAAGCGCGCGGATCGGCGCGACGGGTCTGATCCATGCCAGCGCCCAAAACCGCTGCTGGCATCAGTGGACCGCCCTTGCAGAACTGCATGACGTGGGCGGATTCATGGGCAAGGACGACCCAGATGTAAGCGGGATCATCCGGCAGATTGTTGCCACACATCAACAGGGCCTGACGCCCTTCATGAAAAGCTCCCAGCAGACCTTGCGGGCAATCATTGGCGACCAGGGCCTCAACACCGGTTTTCTGAATCAACCGCAGATAGGAGCCGATCTGATCCCAGCTTGATGCCCGCGACGGGAGCCCCTCCCAGCTCAGCGCGATGAGCAACGGAGCCAGCAACCACAAGGCTGGACGTCGACCCTTCTGGAGCACCAAATCCCCTCGCCCTTGTCTCATTGGTCTCGCCAGATCATCGCCAGACGTTGGGATGCACTGAACTTCTCAAGATTTCAGGAGTTCAGTTCACGGCGGACCGCCTCAACCTTGTCGTGAAAGGCCTGATGCCGGTCGATGCGGGTGTTCAACTTCAACGTGGTGTAGACGCGTGGCACTCCCATGTCATGCATGGCGTCGTGACAGGCCCGAACGCAGTCCATGACGTCATCCCAGGGCCCCTCGATCGCCGTGCCGTTGGGACCTAACTCATGAACGAGCCCGGACGACTCGATCACCCGCTGACAGGTCGCAATGTACGGGGACAAGCTCACCCCGACCCCAAGAGGAACGACACAAAGATCAACGCTGAGCCAGGACCCCACAGGCTTCATTCCTATGAGTCTCATCCTGTCACGCAGAGATGACCTGTCGTCAATCAGGATGAACCCAATGATGTTCCATCAAAGATTGTGCGATTGCTTGAGGCTTACGCAGCATTGATGAACAGGGCCCCAGCTGCTTCGTTTCGAAAAGCACGAGCCCTTTATCTGAATAAATATCCCTTGCCCCAGACCGACGAGCAGGGCCCACTGAAGCTTTTCGTCTGCGATGAACAACTCACGGAAACCGTGGAAGCCGTTGAAGGCGGAGATCCACAGCAGCGGCGGGTGACGCTCCGATCGAGTCCAGGAGCTCTTGCGGTCGTCCATTGGCAGCAAATGGCCGCACCACCGGAAGATCTTGTCCGCCAATACCTTCAGCAATCGTGGGGACTGGATTCAGATGTCTTGACCCTTGAGGTGTGGTCAGAGCCTTGGTTTCGCAATGGAGGACACCAGACCCGAATCGCGCCTCCCGAGGAACTTGCCATCCAACAACAAAGCTTATTAAGCCTTGGCGAATGAAAACAAAAATCTTCCTGAAACCGTTCTCGACTCCAGATCCCTGATCGCTATGCCGTGATCAGAGATCCTTCAGGACATGCTCACTCAATACGCCGAGCGATACGTGCTTCGCACGGAGTCCGATGGCTGTTATCTCTGCGTCAGCGACGTGAACCAGTCGATCAAATCGATCGCGTCAGCCGACAAGGCATGGACCTTCCACACCCATGACGGTGCAGTAACCCATGCACTTTGGATCGGCCAAGTGCATGGAGAAACCCCGGATGTTGTGAAAGTCTGAACCTTAGGAGATGCGAACCAACCTCAGCGTTGTCCGATCAAATCATCCCAACTGAGAAAACACTCCCCAGAAACGTTGGTCTGAAGTTCAGACAGAATTAACAACTGAGGTTCAGTGAATTGGGATTCTTGATCAACAAATTGTTGAGAACTGATCTCCGACTCCTGCCAGAAGGACATCTCAAATGTCTTACTTGCATCATTTTCTTGAAGAGCAGGTCAACATTCGGTGAGCTTTGGCACAGCTCTTTGTGACAGAGAGCACGCCATGAACGGCTCATCCATGAATGAAGTTGCGCAGCCGTCGGAATTCCTCGGCCTGAGCCTGTTGCAGAGCCGATGCACTGCCCTGCTCCATGGCCCTCTTCTGGGCATCCAGCACGTCAGCTTCCGTCAATTGAAATCCCCACTCCCCGGCAAGTTGCAGAAAATCCTCCAGGTCAAGCGGTGAAGCAAGCCGCTCCGCCAGAAGCGGATTCGACTCACGAAGCGACAGGAACTGATCGAGTTGTGTCAGCGACATCCCAGGGCTCCAAGAGATTGGTGTTCTAGATCAGCCCTTGACCGCATCGCCGCTTGCATTCGGCAGGATGAAGCGCTGCAGAAGGATGAACAGCAGAAGCACGGGGAGGATCGAGACCACCGAGCCAGAAGCAACAATCCGCCAATCAAGGGAGAAGCTGCTGGAGAGTTGCTGCAGTCCCAGGGGAAGGGTGTACAGAGCTGGATCATCGAGAATCACCAGCGGCCAGAGGAAATCACTCCAGGTGCCGATGAACACGAACATCGCCAGGGTGATCAGGTCGGCACGGGCCGCAGGGATCATCACGTTCCACCATTCCCCAAGCCGACTGCAGCCGTCGATCCGCGCCGCTTCCTCCAACTCCTTCGGGACCCCCAGAAAACTCTGACGCAGCAGGTACAGACCAAAGGCCGTGGCGGCCTGAGGGATGATCAGTGCCAGCAGCGTGTTGCGCAGACCCAGCTGAACCATCAGGAGGTACAGGGGAATCATCACCACCTGGAAAGGGATCAGGATCGTGGCCACCACCAGTCCCAACACCAGGCCGCGTCCGGCGAAACGCATCCTGGCCAGTGGGTAGGCCGCCAGAGAACAGAACAGCAGATTGGCCCCAACCGCCAGAACGCTCACCGCCGTGCTGTTGATCAGATACGTGGTGAGCGGATTGTCCTGAAACAGGCGGCGGTAGGCCTCAAAACTGGGTTGTTGAGGCAGAAGAGCTGGAGGGCTGCTGAAAATATCCTCGGTGGGTCCTTTGAGAGACGTGCTCACCAGCCAGAGCAATGGCACCAGCACCAGCAGTGCTAGCGCAATCAACAGCATCAACTGGAGCGCTCTTTGAACCGCCTGACGCATGAGCTTCAGAGGGTCGGACGCGTTTCAAGATCAACGGCATCCCGCTGGGGATGCAAGGGCTGGTGCTCCTGGGCTGCCACGAGACGATTGAGAGCATTGATGAAGGCCATGGCGGCGGCGACCACAACGTCCGTGTCGGCAGCATGGCCTGAGTACAGAGAGCCATTGCGGCGAAGCCGAATCGTGACTTCCCCTATGGCATCAATTCCCTCCGTCACCGATTTCACCGAGAACTCCATGAGCTCGTTGGGGACGCCAGCCAGTTGATTGAGGGCACGGCACACCGCGTCCACCGGCCCTGTACCCACTGCAGAAACGGTTTGTTCCTGACCGTTCTCCTCCGCCAGGGTGACGGTGGCCGTTGGCTTCAGACGCGTTCCACAACTCACCTGCACCAGCTGAAGCTGATAGCGCGCCTCGGGCTGCTGAACCTGTTCGCTGACAATCGCCTCAAGATCCCGATCGGTGATCTCCCGCTTGCGATCAGCCAGATCCTTGAAACGGGCAAAGGCCTCATCCAGGTCCTCCCGGGTCAGGTCATACCCGAGCTCCTCGAGTCTTGCCCTCACCGCGCTGCGACCACTGAGCTTGCCCAATGAAATTCGGTTGTCGCTCAGACCGACGGTTTTGGCGTCAATGATTTCGTAGGTCAGGCGATTCTTCAGCACGCCGTCCTGGTGAATGCCCGATTCATGGGCAAAGGCATTGGCACCAACGATGGCTTTGTTGGGCTGAACCACCATGCCCGTGAGGTTGGAAACCAGACGCGAGGTCTTGGTGATTTCCTCGGTGCGGACGGCGGTGAGGGGAGTGGGACTGTCCTGATCGCGGCCGAAGAACGGATTGAAGTAGCGACGGCGCACGTGCAAGGCCATCACCAGTTCCTCAAGGGAGGCATTGCCTGCTCGCTCACCGATGCCGTTGATGGTGCACTCCAGCTGGCGAGCGCCGTTCTTCACCGCCTCGAGGAAATTCGCCACAGCCAGGCCCAGATCGTTGTGGCCATGAACGGAAAGAATCGCCTCCCCGATGTTGGGGACATGGCGATTGATGCCAGCAATCAGGTCTCCGAATTCCGATGGTGTGGTGTAGCCAACGGTGTCTGGAATGTTGATCGTGGTGGCACCAGCGGCGATGGCCGCTTCGATGACCTCGTAAAGGAACTCAGGATTGCTGCGGCCAGCATCCTCACAGGAGAATTCGATGTCCTCCACCAGGGATCGCGCATAACTGACCATCTCCGGCACGATCTGAAGAACATCGCCGCGACTTTTGCGCAGCTTGTGCTCCAGATGGATGTCGCTGGTGGCGATGAAGGTATGGATCCGGCGGCGCGGTGCCGGTGCGACCGCCTCGGCGCAGGCTTTGATGTCTTTCTGAGAGGCACGGGCCAGTCCGCAGATGATTGGACCGTTTTCGCCCCCCACCTGCTGGGCGATGCGCTGAACAGCCGCGAAGTCGCCGGCGCTGGCGAAGGGAAATCCGGCTTCGATCACATCCACCCCCAGCCGGGCCAGCTGCTGCGCGATCGCCAGCTTTTCCTCCAGATTGAGGCTGGCCCCAGGGGACTGCTCACCATCCCGGAGGGTGGTGTCGAAGATCAGGACACGAGCGGGATCCTTGGCCATGGACAACGCCCTCGCGACGGCTTAGTCGGATTGACTATGAGTTAATTCATCTTAGTTCAGGCATCTCGGCTGAAACCGGATAAATTCGCATCTTCTCTTGGGCGGTTGGTCACTTGAGCAAAGGTGCCCTCGCCCTCGTTCTTCACGCCCACTTGCCCTACGTGCGCTCCGTGGTGCCGGGCTCGCTGGAGGAAGACTGGTTTTTCCAGGCACTGTTGGAGTGCTATTTGCCTCTGCTGGAGGTTCTTGAGCAAGCGGCAGCCGATCCGGAGAGCACTCCGAAACTGACCCTCGGCCTGTCCCCGACCCTGCTGTCACTGCTCAGTGACCCAGACCTGCAACAGCGTTTTCCCGGCTGGTTGGATCAGCGCCTCGGCCTTCTCCCCTTTGCAGATCAGGGTGTTGCAGAGGCCAGGGACCATCTCGAAGCCACCATTCAGCGTCACAAGTCCGCCTGGATGGCGTGTGATGGAGACCTGATCAGCCGCTTTGCGGCTCTTCAACGGGCCGAGGTGGTGGATCTGCTCACCTGTGGTGCCACCCACGGTTATCTGCCACTGCTTCGCCAGCATCCGGAGGCGGTTCGCGGACAACTGCGCACCGCCGTGCGCGAGCACCACCGGCTGATCGGCGAACGTCCGCTGGGGATCTGGCTCCCGGAGTGCGCCTATTACGAAGGGCTGGACCAGTGGATGCGGGACGCGGGGCTGCGCTACGCCGTCCTCGATGGACACGGACTTCTGCATGGTCGGCCCCGGCCCCGTTACGGGGTGTACGCACCGATCTGCAGCCGCAACGGCGTGGCCTTCTTCGGCCGGGACAGCGAAGCGACCCTGCCGGTCTGGTCCGCCAAGGACGGCTACCCCGGTGATCCGGACTACAGGGAATTCCATCGCGACCTGGGGTGGGATCTCCCGCTGGAACGCCTGGCACCGCTTGGATTAACGGAGCCGCGGCCCCTCGGCCTCAAACTCCATCGCGTCACTGACCACAGCGCTCCGCTGGATCAGAAGCAGCCCTATCGCCCCGCCATTGCCGCCGAGAAAATTCGGCATCACGCCAGCCACTACCTCCAGGGACGACGGCGCCAACTCGATCAGCTCAGCAGCAGCATGACGGTGAGCCCGTTGCTGGTGGCTCCCTTTGATGCGGAACTGTTCGGGCACTGGTGGTTTGAAGGCCCATCGTTTCTGGCTGAGCTGTTTCGCCAGGGGCCGGCCAACGGCGTTCCTTTCACGCGACTGCGGGATGTGCTGGATGGTTCCCAGCAGCTGCAGCTCTGCGACCCTTGCCCTTCGAGCTGGGGCCAAGGCGGATATCACAATTACTGGCTGAACGACAGCAATGGCTGGATCGTTCCCGAGTGGGAAAAAACCAGTGCCGCGATGGTGCAGCGCTGCAGCCGCGGGGTCGGCAGTGAGCAGGCGATGCAGTGGCTGCAGCAGGCCGCGCGGGAGCTGTTGCTGGCCCAGTCATCCGACTGGAGTTTCATCCTTCGGGCGGGAACGACCACCGGACTGGCCCGGGAACGCATCGAACGCCACCTGGAACGGTTCTGGATGCTGATGGCTGCCATTGACGGCAGCAGCGAGCTGCCCGAAGGATGGCTCGAGCAGGTCCAAGCGGATGACCGACTGTTCCCGCTGATTCAGCCGCTGGACTGGTCGAAAGTCGGGCGCTGAGCCGTACCAGCTCCCAGCACCAGTCCACGGCGGAGCTCCCAGGGGGATAAGGCAAACAAGCGCAGCATCACCCCCATCAATCGCGGCAACGGCAGCGTGTTGGTGAGGAAGCCAAACCACTCCTCCCGCGGCAGCGAAAAGAAGGTGGCGAAGTGGGTGCGCAGCAAGGCTTCGTTAAAGCCCATCAAGCGGCCCAAACCGAACTGATACAGCTGATGGCGCAGCACCAATTCGACCGGCCAGAGCGCTTGCCAACCCCGTTGTGCCAACGCTGCTGAACCAAGGCTTGGATTGGCGAGAGCTACGGAAGTGGCCTGGGCCAGATCAGGCCCCCGCCGCAGCAGCGATCCCACCATGTAACCCGAGGCCGGATGCACCATGCTCGCCGCACCACCAAAGGCCAGCACCGGCTGGTTGCGATCCGGCAGCGGCAGGTTCATCGGGAAGAGGCAGAACTCCTCATGGATCACCTCGGTGATCTCCACGCCGCGCCGATCCAGGCGCTGCTGGAGCCGTTGCTTGAGTACGTCGTAGCGAACACCCGGAGCCAGGGCGAGTGAGGTTTCCTCCACGAAGAACACCTCATCGCCCAGATCCATCGCGTACAGGAACGTGGGTGGTTCCTGGCGTTGCGCTGCACTGAGGTGATCGCAGCGGTAATCCATCAACACAAACCGACCCTCCTCGATCGGAGGCTTGGAGAAACGCCCCACCACGCCGTAGGCCGCTTGGCCCGCCACCGGCCCCTGATCGGGGCGACGGATGTGGGGCGTGCGCGAACCGGAGGCATCAATCACCAAGCGCGCCTGCAACGTGCTTCCCGATGCGCAGCTGACGCTTGTGGTTGAACCCTTCAACTCCACCCGTTCAGCGGTGTCTTGATGCCAGACCACGCCGTCGGCCCGCTCCAGCCAATGGCGCTGCAATGCCGCCCGATCGAACAGGCCGTAGTCGATCCCGTGGGCATGGCTCTGATCCTGAGCCGTTGTGCCGCCTGTGCCGAAATAACTGACGGTTTCGCTCCAGCGGTGCTCCAGCAGCTGCTCAAGCCCTACCGCTTTGAGTTCATCGGCCCAGATGCCGTAGGTGTTCGGCCAGGGATCGTCGACCGGACCGGGGGCGATACCCGCAACAGCCACACCCCGTTGGTTCAGTTCCGAAGCGATGCAGAGGGCAGCAGGACCGCCCCCCAGCACCAGCACATCCACCGGCTCAGCCAAGGTCAGCTGTCCTGCGCGTCAGCTTCTGTGTTGTCAGAGGAGCTGTCATCAGCAGATTCATCGTCCGCCTCCGGCGGTACCAGAACCACTTCCGACAGACGATCGCCTTTATCCAGTCGCTGCAGACGCACCCCCGTTGCAGCCCTCGACTGCTGGGGTATGGCATCAGCACTGGTGCGCACGATCACCCCTTTCTCGCTGACCAACAGCACCTCCTCACCAGCACCGAGCACCCGCAGACCGACAAGTGCATCGTCCTGCGTGCGGAACTTCATCGCCCGCAGGCCCATGCCGGCACGCTTCTGCAGACGGAACTGGGTCACCGGCACGCGTTTGCCCAGACCGGACGCCGAGGCCACCAGCACCCATGGGCCATCGCCGGATGAGGCATCGTCGTCCTCCTCCTCCTCATCCTCTGCGCTCTGGGCGATCCGATCCGCCAGCTCCACCGGGAGCACATCCATGCTCACCAGGGCATCTCCATTGCGCAGATTCATTGCGCGTACGCCGCGAGCCGTGCGGCCCAGGGGACGCAGTTCCTCATCACTGAGGCGGAAGTGAATGGTCATCCCCGCATTGGATCCGATCAGCACGCTGTCGCCTGGCACCGCCAGACGAACCCAGCTCAACGCATCGCCCTCTTCCAGGTTGATGGCGATCAGGCCATTGGAGCGGATGTTGCTGAAGGCAGAAAGACGGGTGCGCTTGATGAACCCGCCGCTGGTCAGCATCAACAGGTCCATGTCGTCGTTGAACTCCGACACGGCAAGCAGCGATGTGATCGCCTCCTCTCTCGGAATGGGCAGCAACTGCACCACCGGCGTGCCCTTGGCCGTCCGGCTGCACTGCGGCACCCGGTAAGCCGGCAGGGCATAGGACACACCACGGTCACTGAACAGCAGCAGGGTGTCGTGGTCGTTGCAGCTGATGAACAGCTTCACGGCTTCCTCCCCCTGGCTGCGGGTGCCGGCTTTGCCACGGGTGCCTCGGCTGGTGGCCTCAAACTCACTCACGGGCATCCGTTTCAGGTAGCCGGTTTCGGTGACCAGAACCACGGAACGCTCGTTGGCGATCAGATCGATGTCTTCAAGCCCACCCCCGAGATCGAGAATCTCTGTACGACGCGGTGTTGTGTAGCGCTCGCTGAGTTGGTTGAGTTCGTCCTGAATGATCCCGAACACCCGTTCACGCCGGCCGAGGATGTCCTTGTAATCCGCAATTTTGGTGACCAGATCCTCGTGCTCAAGCCGGATCTTGTCGGCCTCCAGCGCTGTGAGACGCCGTAGCTGCATCTGCAGGATGGCGTCAGCCTGGATGTCGCTGAGGCCATGACGATCCTGCAGCTGCTGGCGGGCCGTCGCCGTATCGGGGGCTGCTCTGATCAGGGCAATGATCGGATCCAACTGATCCAGCGCTAGAAGCAGGCCGAGGAGGATGTGATCGCGTTCTTCGGCCTTGCGCAGCAGGTAGCGGGTGCGGCGCTCAATCGTCTCGACACGGAAGTCGAGAAACACCTCGAGCATCTTGCGCAGGGTGAGCAGGATCGGCTCACCGTTGACCAGCGCCAACATGTAGGCACTGAAGTTGCTCTGCAGCGACGTGAGCTTGAACAGATTGTTCAGCACCACCTGCGGGTAGGCATCACGGCGCAGCTCCACCACGATCCGCATGCCATCGCGATCGCTCTCATCGCGGATGTCCGAGATGCCCTCCAGCTTCTTGTCGTTGACCAGCTCTGCGATCCGCTCAATCAGCGCTGCTTTGTTGGTCTGATAGGGCAACTCCGTGATGATCACCGCATCGCGGTCCGGGCGACCGGGGGCTTCGATCGTTTCAATCGCCGCCACCCCACGCATGGTGATGGAGCCACGCCCCCCCAGATAGGTTTCGCGGATCCCGTCACGGCCCAGGACCTGTCCTCCAGTGGGGAAGTCGGGGCCAGGGATCAGCCGGATCAACTCCTGATCCGTGATGTCGGGGTTCTCGATCAGCGCCAGCAGGCCACTGATCAGCTCGTTGAGGTTGTGGGGCGGGATGTTCGTCGCCATCCCGACGGCGATGCCGGCTGAACCATTCAGCAGCAGCTGAGGAATCCGAGCCGGAAGCACCGTTGGTTCCTGCTGAGACCCGTCGAAGTTGTCGGCGAAGTCAACGGTCTCCGCCTCGATGTCCTCCAGCAGGCTGTCGGTGGTCAGCGCCTGCAACCGGGACTCCGTGTAACGCATGGCCGCCGGCGGATCGTTGTCCACCGACCCGAAGTTGCCGTGCCCGTCGATCAAGGGCATCGACATGGAGAAGTCCTGGGCCATGCGCACCAGGGCGTCGTACACGGCGGTATCACCATGGGGGTGATATTTGCCAAGCACTTCGCCCACAACACGGGCACATTTCCTGTAGGGGCGATCGCTTGTCAGCCCCAACTCGTACATGGCGTAAAGGATGCGGCGATGCACCGGCTTGAGACCGTCGCGGGCATCGGGCAGGGCCCGTCCCACGATCACGCTCATCGCATACTCCAGGTAGGAGCGCGACATCTCGTTGCGAAGATCCGCCTGAATGATTCGATCGTCGGAATCGCCGGGACCGCCGCCTCCTGGTCCCACAGAATCCGCCATACAAACGAAAAACCACCGGCCTTCAGTTTATCTCCGAGAAGGAATCAAGGCCGAAAACCTCCGATAAGCTCCAGGTCAAATTTCTGGATGTGATGGGACCCATCGACGAATCTCCTGCCAACGTCGACAACGCCAGTTCCGTCCCCGTCCCGACGCCCTCCGCCACACCGGAACCAGCGCCGGTGGCTCCAGAGCCCACCCCCGACCCTGCCATCGCAGAAACGGTCACGATCCCAGCTGACGCGGACGCTTCCGGAGGGGAATGGGATCTGTTGAAAGAGAAGGTTCAAGGGTTGGTCGACACCGATCAGCTCCAGAACCAGTGGACCCAGCTGAAAGGCCCGCTTCGACTGTTGGGAGGCTTGATCGTCCTGATCATTGTTCTCCAGATCTATGGAGGCATTCTTCGCACAATCGATGCTGTGCCGCTGGCATCAGGGTTGTTTGAACTGGCCGGCTTGATCTGGGTGGCCAATTTTTCGGTTCGCAATCTGGTGCGCAGCAGCGACCGCAGAAAGGTTCTGGATGGGCTGGTGGGCCGCTGGCAACGGGTTGTCGGTCGCTGAGCACAGCTCGCCGCAACCCGATTGGTAGCTTGATGAGACTTCATCAAGACGCACGGTGGACATTCAGCTCGGACGCTCCAAGACCGTTCGCCGGGCCTATGGAATTGATGAAATTGCCCTCGTGCCCGGAGGTCGCACCGTCGACCCGGAGGTGACGGACACCCGCTGGAGCCTCGGTGGTATCGAACGGGAGATTCCGATCATCGCCAGTGCCATGGATGGTGTTGTCGATGTGGACATGGCGATCCGGCTCTCCAACCTCGGGGCCCTTGGGGTCCTCAACCTGGAAGGCGTCCAGACCCGCTACGCCGATCCAAACGCTGTTCTCGATCGCATCGCTGCTGTCGGCAAGGACAGGTTTGTCCCCTTGATGCAGGAGATCTACAGCCAGCCCGTGCAAGAGGAGCTGATCCGTCAGCGGATTCAGGAGATCAAGCGCGGCGGTGGCATTGCTGCCGTAAGTGGAACACCTGTTGCAGCCCTCCGGTTTGGATCGGCCATTGCCGAAGCGGGTGCTGATCTGTTTTTCGTGCAAGCGACGGTGGTGTCCACCGCCCACATCGGCCCTGAGGGACAGGCCACCCTGGATCTGGAGGGACTCTGCCGTGACATGGGGGTTCCTGTGATCATCGGCAACTGCGTGACCTACGACGTTGCCCTGCAGCTGATGCGTGCCGGAGCTGCAGGCGTGATGGTGGGGATTGGACCAGGAGCCGCCTGCACATCCCGCGGCGTCCTTGGCGTCGGCGTCCCCCAGGCCACAGCAGTGGCGGACTGCGCTGCCGCCCGCTCTGACTATGAGAAGGAAACAGGCCGGTATGTGCCGATCGTTGCCGATGGTGGGATCGTGACGGGAGGCGACATCTGCAAATGCATCGCCTGCGGAGCGGACGCTGTGATGGTCGGCTCGCCGATCGCCCGCTCAGAGGAGGCGCCCGGCCGAGGGTTCCACTGGGGTATGGCCACTCCAAGCCCGGTTCTGCCCAGGGGCACACGCATCAACGTCGGCAGCACGGGCTCGCTGGAACGCATCCTTCGAGGACCGGCCAAGCTCGACGACGGCACCCATAACCTGTTGGGCTGCCTCAAGACCTCCATGGGGACCCTCGGAGCCCGCACGATCCGAGACATGCAGAACGTGGAGGTTGTGGTGGCCCCATCATTGTTGACGGAGGGCAAGGCGTACCAAAAAGCCCAGCACCTCGGGATGGGCAAATAAGTGAGGGCTAGTGTGAGGAGTGTGCGGGCCATGCCCACACACTCCTCACACCCCCCGGCCCGACGCGCTCGGGCTTTCACTCTTCCTGCGCGAACCATCACAGTTCCCATCACTGCAGTGATCTGGGCTGTTGAGTCGGTTCAATGTTGCTAAATTCCGTTCACATCATTTCGACCATATGTCCAGCGCCGCTGCGGTCACCGACGCCTCTTTCGAGCAGGACGTCCTGCAGAGCGACGTCCCGGTTCTGGTCGACTTCTGGGCCCCTTGGTGTGGTCCATGCCGCATGGTGGCTCCCATCGTTGAAGAAATCGCCAAAGAGTTTGATGGCCAAATCAAGGTTTTCAAGCTGAATACAGATGAGAACCCCAACGTTGCAAGCCAGTACGGCATTCGCAGCATTCCAACGTTGATGGTGTTCAAAGGGGGGCAGAAAGTCGACACCGTTGTGGGTGCCGTTCCCAAGGCAACGCTTTCCGGCACGATTTCCAAGTACCTCTGAGCCCTAATTCACTAGGGGAAAGCTGATTGGGACTCAACCTTGGTCTGATCGATTACGGCATGGGCAACCTCCACTCCGTGGAGAAAGCCTTCAATCGCCTTGGTCATGAAACCGCACGGATCTCGAGCCCTGAGGGTCTCAACAGATGCGATGCCCTCGTCCTGCCTGGCGTCGGATCGTTTGACCCAGCCATGGAGAATCTCCAGTCGACGGGGTTGGTTCCTGATCTTCAACGCTGGAGCCGGGACGACCGTCCACTGCTCGGCATATGCCTTGGTCTTCAGTTGCTGTTCGAATCCAGTCGTGAGGGCAATCGTGAGGGCCTTGGTCTCATCCAGGGCCACGTGGAACGTTTGCCCGCTGACCAGGGTGCCCGGATACCCCATATGGGTTGGGCCCCATTGGAGCTCAAGCGAGCCAATCCCATGCTGGGCCCCTCAGACCCCGAGTCCTGGGTGTATTTCGTGCACAGCTATGCAGCGGTGCCACAACATTCCGAAACGCTGGCTGCCGCGGCACCCTTCGGAAGGTCGTCCGTCACCGCGATGGTGTGGCAACGCCGATTGGGCGCTTGTCAGTTCCATCCGGAAAAATCCGCGGACAGCGGTAGCGCCATGCTCGAGCGATGGTTGTCTTGGCTTCACCAGGGCGCCCCGATCAGCGCATGAATGGATCAGGGCAATTGCGCCTGATCAGTGGTCGACGCCTGCTCAGCCCGCGGGGAAGCGCAACGCGACCGACCACAGCCAGGGTCCGCGAAGCCGTGATGAACATTGTTCGACCGCGTTTGATGGATTGCCGCTGGCTTGACCTCTGCAGCGGCAGCGGCGTGATGGCCTGTGAAGCGATCGAACGCGGAGCTCGCTCGGTCACGGCCGTGGAGCGGGATCCGCGCTGCGCGAGCATCTGCAAACGCAATCTGGAGGCTGTCGCGACGTCCCACGCAGCCCAGACCAAGGTGAAGGTTGTCAAACGCGACGTGCTGCTTTGGTTGCAGCAGGACTGGCAAGAAAGCGGCTTTGATCTGATTTACTTCGATCCTCCCTACGACGGAGGTCTCTACCAAAAGACGCTTGCACTACTCGGGAAGCAGCCGTGGCTCGAGCCCGATGGTCTGTTGATCTGCGAACACCGTTCAGGTCAACCACCAAGTCCTGGAGAGGACTGGACCGTGGTGGATCAACGCCGCTACGGAACCAGTTCCCTCGTCTTGATCAGCCGCCGAGAGCGCTGCCACCGCGACGGTATTGATTCCAGGCAGCCACGAACAATCCAAGAAGCGTGACGGGAATCAGTCCCAGAACAATGCCGCAAAGCAGGGGTTCGATCATGGGAGGTCGCGCCAACGAGCAGGATTAAGCACAATTCTTTCATGCAAAACCCACTGTTGTGATCGAGCCGACATCAACTGCAGCGGAACAACAAGAATCCAGCAGGGGATTGATCACGGCACTGGTGGTGCTCGCGGCGTCGGCTTGCGCCGTCCTTTTGATCTGGATGATCAACGGCGCACAACAGGACCCCTACGTCCGAGCCAGCCTTGAACTTCCAGGGGATCCCGAGCATGGGGGACAGTTGTTCCGGATCAACTGTGCTGGTTGCCATGGGCTGGCAGGGCAAGGACTGCTGGCACCCAAACTGGCAGGCATCAGCGAGCGGATGCGCGATCCAGCCTTGATTCATCAGATCGTGAGCGGTGACACCCCGCCAATGCCGAGTTTCCAAATGGAGCCGGCATCGATGGCTGATCTGCTCAGTCATCTGCACAACCTGAGTTGACCGTCGCCATAGTCCTGGTCGAGCCTGCCGGGCCACTGAACATCGGCAGTGTGGCAAGGCTCTGCGCCAATTTCGGTGTTCACTCACTGCGGTTGGTCAATCCCCGCTGCGAGGTTCTCTGTGATGACGCTCTCCGGATGGCCGTCCATGCGGCCCCTCTTCTGCGACAGGCCACCATTCACCCTGATTTGCAGTCCGCCATCGGGGATTGCAGGCGTGTGATCGCCACCTGCGGCCGGTTGGACCATGGAGGCATACCGCTGCAGAACCCAGACACCGCCATCGACTGGATGCTGTCGGGAGATCCCCCTTACGCCCTGATTTTTGGGCGGGAAGACCGCGGCCTCACCAACGATGAACTCAGACTCTGCCAGCGGGTTCTGACGCTGCACAGCCAGGAGGCCTATCCCTCGCTCAATCTCTCCCACGCCGTCGCCGTGGTCCTTCACGACCTGGCCCGGCATCAATGGCAAGCTCGCCCCTCCCGCAGCAAAGATCCTGCACCTGCACCGGCACCTCAGCTGACCGGGCTGTTGGACGATGCCGCAGAGCTGCTCCTGGAGGCTGGCTTCCTACTGCCCCACACCCGTGCAGCGCGCATGGGCAAGGTCCGGGATCTCTTGCAACGCGCGACCTGCAGAGCGGAGGAGGTCGCTTTGTTCCGAGGCATGGTGCGGCAACTTCGCTGGGCCATCCGCGCCGACCGCCCCTAGCCTCACGCGAGTCACAGTGCACGACGCGCTTGAGCAGCAGCCGTCCCTCTCGTCGTTCTCCTGGATGGGGATCTCCGGTGCGTCGCCTCCTGCGGTTGATGGTGCTGGGGATTGGTCTGGGCGTGCTGACGGGGTCAGCACTGCGCTGGTTCGCCCCGCAGGTTCAACGCCAGACCCTCAACCTGCCGGACTGGCTGCAGCCATTTGAAACTGCTGCCGTTGAGAAGCCAACTCAGGACAAGCCTGAGTCAATCCGAAAGCCAGTTGTGGGTCGTTTCGAGCCGACCCGAGAAATCCCCGAGCTCTCCGCCCGATGGCGCGCCATCGCGGCCACACAGAAGGATCTTGAGGCCAGCGCCTACATGCTGCTCCTCGACGACGGCCGCTTCGCCCAGATGAACGCCGATCGACCGATGCCAGCGGCCAGTTCCATCAAAACACCGATTCTGCTGACCGCACTGCAACGGATTGACGCTGGCGATCTGCACTGGAATGAACCACTTCTGCTGACGAAGGAACTCGTTGGGGGAGGCGCGGGGTGGATGGCATCTCGACCGCTCGGAAGCCGTTTCCCTGCCCGAGTCGCCGCCACGGAAATGATTCGCGTCAGCGACAACTCCGCCACCAATCTTCTGATCGAGCGGGTGGGGGGGCAGCAGACCATCAATCAGCTCTTCCAGGACCTCGGTCTGATGGCCACCGAAGTCAACAACTGGCTGCCTGATCTGGACGGCACCAACACCACGAGTGCCTACGACCTCAGTCGCAGCATCGCCCTGGTCGACACCGGTGAAACCCTCAGCCTGCGCAGCCGTGATTTATTCCGTGAGGTCATGGCGACCTCCGTCACCAACACGCTTCTGCCGACGGGATTGATGAAAGGTCTTGGCGGCGCCCAGGGCGCCCCCGATTCCAGCCTGGCCAGCAAGGGTTATCGCGTTTACAACAAGACCGGCGACATCGGCATCGCCTATGCCGATGCCGGCTTGATCGAACTGCCCGATGGTCGCCGCGCCGTGGCGGGTTTTCTGGTGAAGGGTCCGTTCAACGACCCAAGGTCCACCAATCTGATCCGTGCCATGGCAGCAGCCATGGCCCCCCACCTCAAGCCGGAAGCGGCTCCACCGCGCCGAACCGCCTCTCAACCCCAGCAGTCCACACCATGAGATCGCTCGTTCTTCTTGGTGCCGTCATCGCCGGCCTCACCGCAGGTGTGGCCCCTTCTGCCATCGCCGACGTCATCCAACGGCAACAGAGCGTCCGGTCGCTGCCAGGGCAATTGGACGCCGTGCTGATGGTGAACGACAACAACCCGGAGCTGATCAAGGAGGACGGCATCCTCCTTTCCACGTTTCCCGATGGTGGGGATGCATCGATCTCCGTGGACCTGAGCGGCCGCTTCGATCTGTTCAGCCATCACGTCTATGCAGGCACGGATGAGACCCTCGACTCCACCCTGTGGCTGGCCCTGCTGATGGCACCCATCGGCGATGAAGATGTCACGCTCACGCTGATCGAAGGAAGCACCTCCCTGTCCCAGGCCACCGAACCTGGCCAGACCGCGGCTCCGTTTCTGCCGCTGCCTCCGCTGATGCGGGAAACCAATGACGTGATTGCCGCTGGTCCTGGCAGCCGGGTTGCGGGAGACCTGCTGAAGGGACGAGAAGCTCAGGAACTGTCGCCACGACGCTGGACCCTCAAGCCCGGTTCCCCAACGGTTGTGCTGCAGCTGCCCATCCCGGTGCAGGGGCTCGACCCCCTGCTGAATGGCCGCAATCTTCAACTGCGTCTTCACAGCTCCGCACCAGTGGCCCTGGCCACCCTTGCGGCCCATGGTGACGGCCATCAAGCGCCGAACGTTCAGGACTTGATCGACCTGCTCAGCAGCGGCGAGCTCAGTGGAAAAGAACACAACCCCACCCCTCGCGGGAGCAAGGGGAAGATCATTTATTCCCGCGTCAGCGGTGTCCAGATCGGCAGCCGATGGCAGACCCGCATTACGGACCCCGGCAGCACAACCCTGTCGATTCAGAACGAGCCTGTGTCCTGGCCGATCAGCAGCCTCGAGCGCGGCAGTTTGGGAACAGGGCAGGTGCAGACGGCAGAACTGCAGGCGCTGTATCCCGGCACAGCCTGGGCCGCCCATGGGAACTACGGGGTCGAATACGACCTGACCCTGCCACTCAAAAACAGTGGTGCAGCAGCGCAGACCCTGAGTCTGGCCCTCGAATCCCCCTTGAAAACGGATCAAGCCTCCGATGCCCTGCGGTTCCGCAGCAGCCTTTCGGGGCCCGTGATGTTCCGTGGACCGGTTGAGGTGGTTGGCCTTGATGACGCCGATGGCAGCCCCTACGGACGCCAGACCGTGCATCTGGTGCTTCGCCAGGGACAGGAGGGAGCATCCCTCGGTCAGGTCACGCTCAAACCTGGCGAAGCGCGAGATGTACGGATTCGACTGATCTACCCGGCCGATGCCACCCCTCCGCAGGTGCTCACCGTTCGGCCTGTGAAACAATCCTGATCACAACAGGTGATTCGGCCGTGACAGCACCCCGGAAGCGCAGGGTTTTTCCGTTTACCGCTGTGATCGGTCAGGAGGAGATGAAGCTCGCGCTTCTGCTCAATGTGATCGATCCCCGCATCGGCGGCGTGATGATCATGGGTGACAGGGGGACAGGGAAATCCACCACCATCAGAGCGCTGGCGGATTTGCTGCCGGACATCGATGTGGTGACAGGTGACCCTTACAACAGTTCGTCCACGGATCCCGATCTGCAGAGCAGCGAGTTGAGAGAACGGATGGAACGGGGGGAGTCCATCACCACAGAGCCCCGCCAGGTGCCCATGGTGGATCTCCCACTGGGAGCCACGGAGGATCGCCTCTGCGGCACCATCGACATCGAAAAGGCCCTGAGCGAAGGCGTGCGAGCTTTCGAGCCCGGTCTGCTGGCCAAGGCCAACCGCGGGCTGCTCTACGTGGATGAGGTGAACCTGCTCGACGACCACCTCGTCGATGTTCTTCTTGATTCCGCCGCCTCCGGCTGGAACACCGTGGAACGGGAGGGCGTCTCCGTGCGCCATCCAGCACGATTCGTGCTGATCGGCTCCGGCAACCCTGAGGAAGGCGAACTACGCCCGCAGCTGCTCGACCGTTTCGGCATGAGCGTGGAAGTGCGCACGGTGCGCGATCCCGAGCTGCGGGTTCAGGTGGTGGATCAACGCACCGCCTTCGACAGCGATCCCGACGGCTTCAGCACGGCGGTGGAAGCCAGCCAGAACGCACTCCAGCAGCGGGTGGTGGAAGCGCAGCAACGGTTGAGTGCCGTGACCATTGACGACGACCTGCGCCTGCGGGTGTCCGCCGTCTGCGGCGAGCTGGATGTGGATGGTCTGCGGGGTGACATCGTCACGAACCGAGCGGCCCGGGCCCTGGCGGCCTTCGAGGGCCGGACGGAGGTCAGTGAGGAGGATGTCGCCCGGGTGGCCTCCTGCTGCCTGCGCCATCGCCTGCGTAAGGATCCCCTGGAGCAAGTCGATTCCGGCGATCGGGTGGTGAAGGTGTTCTGCAAAGTGTTTGAACGCAGCGAAAGCAGCGACCGCGCTGATTTCGAGCTGGCCCTCGCCGCCTGATCCCCCATGAGAATCCTCGGCATCGATCCGGGCCTGGCTCGGGTGGGTTACGGGGTGATTGACACCAGCGGCGGGCATCAGCGGATGCTCGACTGCGGGATCATTCGCACCGACCCGGGTCGAAGCGACGGCGAGCGGATGGTGGAGATCGCTGCGGACCTGCGGCAGCTGATCCGGGCCTGGCAGCCTGAACTGGCGGCGGTGGAGAAATTCTTTTTCTACCGCTCCAGCAACACGATCAATGTGGTGCAAGCCAGGGGAGTGGTGATGATGACCCTGGCCCGATTCAAGATTCCGGTGGTTGAGTTTCCACCGATGCAGATCAAGCTGGCGCTGGCAGGTTTCGGCCATGCCGAAAAGCAGGAGGTGCTGGAGGCGGTGATGCGTGAGCTGGATCTGACGGAACCGCCGCGGCCTGACGATGCCGCCGACGCCCTGGCGGTGGCTCTGACGGGTTGGTTCCAGAGGTGACAAGCAAACAGGAACTACGGCGTCATTTCCGACAGCGACGCCAGCAGCAGCTTTCACTCAGTTCGGCGATTTGCCGACAGGTGCTGACCCTGGTTCAGTCCTCGCCAATTCAGACAGGCCATCTCGGCTTGTACTGGCCGTTGAACGGTGAAGTGGATCTGCGGTCCATTCGCGCCGCCACACCAAGCGCTGTTGCCTTACCGGTCGCGAACGGCGTGGGGGGGCTCCAGTACCGGCTCTGGGGAGACACGCCCCTGCAGGCCGACGGTTGTGGAATCCCCGCTCCGGCCGAGGGATCAGCTCTCGCTGCAGACCAGCTCAGCCTCTTGCTCGTCCCGGCGCTGGCCATCGACCACACCGGCATCCGGCTGGGGTACGGCGGCGGCTACTACGACCGGTTGCGCGCTGATCCCACCTGGGCAGCCGTGCCGGCCTGGGTGGTGCTTCCCTCCGGTTGCATCTGCGCAGATCCTCTGCCCCGTGACGCCTGGGATGTGCCCTTCACCGGCTGGATCACGGAACTCGGACCTGGTCAGCCCAGTTGATGCAGCGCATCATGGGCACTCCCATCAACCCATCCCATGCGGCGTCTGCTGGCCTTGATGCTGGTCATGGGCACCACGTCGGCTCTGCCGGCTGGCGCCCATCAGATCGAGAGCGCTTTGACCTATCTGGAAGGCAACCTTGAACTGAGCAGCAGTTTTTCCAACGGCGAACCCACTGAGGGGGCTGTGGTGCGGCTGCTGAACCCTGATGGAACGCCGCAGCGCGAACTGGGGAGCACCGATGCCGATGGCCGCTTGCTGATTGACCTCAGCGATGTGGCTGATGGAGTGCTGGACCTTCAGGTGGATGGAGGTCCTGGCCACAGGGACTACCTGGAGCTGCCGGTGAGCAGCGGTCAGGTGGATCTCGATCAGGTGGTGTCACTGCCGCTGACGCTGATGCTGGTGGGCCTCCTGGTTAACGTGCGACGTCGATTCGACTGATACTTCGATGGCCCCCAGCAGCGGCAGTGACGCCCTCGACCGGATGGTGGAGAAGCTGGCTGGCACGCCCGATCCCAAGCGACGGTATGAATACGTTCTGTGGCTGGCCAAAAAGCTGAAGCCTCTTCCGGTCGAGCAGCAGACCGAGGCGATCAAGGTGCAGGGCTGTGTGTCCCAAGTGTTCGTTCAAGGGGTTCTCGAACAGGGGGTGATGCATTGGCAGGGGAATTCCGACGCCCTGATCACCAAGGGGCTGTTGGCACTGTTGATTCAGGGATTGGAGGGCCTGACCCCTGAACAGGTGCAGGCGGTGGATCCCTCCTTCATTGCTGCCACCGGACTTCAGGCCAGCCTCACCCCCTCAAGGGCGAATGGATTTCTCAACATCCTGCGCACCATGCAGGCTCAGGCACAGCACCTGGCAAACACTTGAAGAGCCCACCAATTCATAGAGTCAGAGGAAACTTTCCAACACGGATCACGGGGAATGGGCGCAAGGATCGGCGTAGGCCTGCTGGGGCTGGGCACCGTTGGCGGTGGGGTGGCCGAAATTCTGCTGAATCCAGAAGAGCGTCACCCTCTGGTTGCTGATCTGGACCTGATCCGGGTGGCCGTCCGGGACCTTAACCGCCACCGCACGGTGGCTCTACCCGATGCCGTGCTCACCACCAATCCAAATGAGGTGGTTAACGATCCCAAGGTGGACGTCGTGGTGGAGGTGATCGGCGGCATTGAACCCGCCCGCAGCTTGATTCTTCAGGCCATTGCCAACGGCAAATCCGTGGTGACCGCCAACAAAGCGGTGATTGCACGCCATGGTCCTGAAATTGCCAACGCTGCCAAGGCAGCAGGGGTGTACGTGCTGATCGAAGCCGCTGTGGGCGGCGGCATTCCGATTATCGAACCGCTGAAGCAATCCCTCGGCGGCAACAGGATCAATCGGGTGAGCGGCATCATCAACGGCACCACCAATTACATCCTCACCCGAATGGCGGATGAGGGGGCGGCCTATGCCGATGTGCTGGCTGAGGCCCAGCGACTTGGCTATGCGGAAGCCGATCCCGCTGCCGATGTGGACGGTCTCGACGCCGCAGACAAAATTGCCATCCTTTCAGCCCTCGCTTTTGGCGGGACCGTGGATCGCGACGCCCTACCCACCACTGGTATCAGCGCACTGCAGGGCCGCGATGTGGAGTATGCCCGACAGCTCGGCTACGGCGTCAAGCTGCTGGCCGTTGCTGAGCGCCTTGCAGGCACCGGTGATCCACTGCCCCTGTCACTGCGGGTGCAACCGACCCTGGTGCCAAGCGACCACCCCTTGGCTGGAGTGAATGGCGTCAACAATGCCATTCTCGTCGAGGGGGACCCCATCGGACGGGTCATGTTCTATGGCCCCGGAGCGGGAGCCGGACCCACGGCTTCGGCGGTCGTCGCCGACATCCTCAACATCGCCGGCATCCGCCAGGCCAGTGATGATCAGGGCAGCGTCGATCCCCTGTTGGCGGCTGGCAGCTGGAGACCCTGCGTTCTGGCGGACAGCGGCGACATCCGACAACGCCATTACGTGCGTTTCACTACGGAAGATGCTCCTGGGGTGATCGGCAAGGTGGGCGGCCGCTTCGGGGATGCCGGGGTGTCCATCCAGTCGATCGTTCAATTCAATGCCAGCGAGGCGGGCGCAGAAATCGTTGTCATCACCCATGAGGTCAGTCAGCGCAAGGTGATTGCCGCTCTAGATTCCATTACTGCCCTGAGTGAAGTCTCCGGACTGGCAGCACATCTGGGCTGCCTTTGACGGCGAGGGCACTCCCGACAGGCCCCTTTCAGTGTCAAGATCTTCAACAGGACGGGTCAGTTTTTGCTGATCCATGCATGAACTGTTCATGTCGAACGCCACCGCTGACGCTGCTGTTCAAGGCTGCAGGCTCTTGGAGCCGTTAACTGCCATGGACATTCAGCAGGGGGATCAGGTCAACCTGCACAGCGATGCAGGAATATTTCAGGTGATCGGTGTCGACGGAGAGCATGACCGCTGCTGGGTCCGCCGCTGGCCCATGGAACCGAAATTGGGATCTCCGGTCTTCGAGGTGTCCTTGCAGCAGATCTCAGCTGTCGGGCTTAAATACGCAAGGTCGGCTCCCGAATGTCTTGACGCCTGCTGACAGACAGCGGACCACGTCTTGGTTGGCCCCTTTCGGTGCCGTGCTGCTCGGCCTGGCCCAACTGGCATGTCAGCCCATCACCACGGAAACGGGTCGGATCACGGTGGCCTCTGCCGGCAAGATCAGTTCCCTGGACCCCGCCCAGGCCAGCACCGTCAACACCATCCAGCTGCTCAGTGCCCTGGGGGATCCGCTTTACAGCCTTGATGAGCGAGGGGAACTGATCCCGAGACTTGCCGTGGCCGACCCGATCGTCAGCCCCGACGGCATGACCGTGACCATTCCTCTGCGCAGGGATGTGCGCTTTCACGACGGGACAACGTTCGACGCTGAGGCCATGGCCTTCAGCCTGCGCCGCTTTCTGGAGATCGGCACCCTCAGCTACGTGGTGGGAGGACGGATCAGCTCCGTTGAGGTGGCTGCAGTCGATCGACTCGTGCTGCATCTGAGTCGCCCCTCCACCTCCCTCGAGGGTCTGCTGACCTCGGTGAACCTCACGCCTTTGTCGCCAACGGCCTATGCCCAGCATCGCGATGGTTTTCTCCACAACCGTTTTGTTGGCACGGGTCCCTATCGGCTGAGCGACTTCAGTGAGCACCACCAGCGCCTCGAGCCATTTGCGGAGTACTGGGGCAAACCTCCCACCAACGCTGGGCTGGATCTGATCACGCTGAGCAACTCCACCGCGCTCTACGGCGCCTTGCGCAGCGGCGAAGTCGACGTGCTTCTCTCACCCTCCATCGATGAAGACCAGCGCGATGCTCTGCATCAACAGGCCCAGCAGGGGGAGCTGCTGGAAGCCAGCGGTCCAGCGACAGAGATCGGCTACATCACCCTGCTTTCCAACGCGGCACCGCTGAACAACCCACGCCTGAGACAGGCACTGGCCCTCAGCATCAACCGCCAGGAGATCAGCGAGCGGGTCAGCTACGGCCTGCGACGACCGCTGCGATCGCTGGTTCCCCCCAGCCTCCCGGGAACGCACAAAAGCAGTTGGCCTGCTCACGCCCCCGAAGCGGCCCGGGATTTGTTGCGCCAGGAGGGATTTTGTCAGGGGAACCCCCTGCGGATTCCCCTGACCTTCCGTTCCAACGTCCCCGCCGACAAGCTGCTGGCCCTCACCTGGCAGGCGCAGGTCAAGCGCGATTTACAGGACTGCCTTGTGCTGGAGCTCGATGGGGTGGAATCCACCACCATCTACCGCCAGCTCGGAGAAGGAGCCTTCAAAGCAGTAATGCTCGACTGGCGAGGCAGCTATCCGGATCCTGAGGCCTACCTCACACCTCTGCTGAGTTGCTCGTCCCCCCGAGGTGATGTCTGCCTGGAGGGGGAAGCGACCATTAGCGGTAGTTTCTGGACCACCGAAGGATTGCAGGAGGCTCTCACCCGCAGTGATCGCCTACGGGGGCAGGAACGGCACCGGGAGTTGCAGCGCCTCGAGGCGATGACCGCCGCGGGAGCCGCATACATTCCGGTGTGGCTGGAAGCACCCCGCGCCTGGAGCCAACCCAGCCTTGAACGGCCACGCTTCGATGGCAGTGGACACCTGATCCTGTCGCAGCTGAGGACATTGCCCTGATGGCACGCGCTCGGGCTCTGCTGCGATACAGCGCCACCCGGCTGGGGCTGGCACCGGTCATGCTTTCGCTGATCGCCACCCTGGTGTTTCTGCTGTTGAGGGTTGCCCCAGGGGACCCTGTTGATGCAGTGCTGGGGAGCCGTGCTCCAGCGGCCGCGAAGGCAGCGATGCGCGCTCGCCTCGGCCTTGATCAATCGCTGCTGGATCAATACCTGGACTACCTGCGTGGCCTGGTGCAAGGCGACCTTGGACAGGGGTTGATTAACCAGGAACCGGTCAGCAGCATCATCAGCCGAACCCTCCCGGCCAGCCTTGAGTTGAGTGTTGTCGCCCTTGTTGTGGCGGCCGTCGTCGGCCTCAGCGTTGGCTTCAGCGGCATCGCACGTCCGGAGGGAAAGCTCGATCTGGCCGGTCGTCTCTACGGCCTCGGCACCTACGCCCTACCGCCCTTCTGGGTGGCCATGCTGGTGCAGCTGCTCTTCGCCGTCAGCTTGGGATGGCTCCCTGTGGGTGGCCGGTTTCCCCCGAGCCTGATGCCTCCTCAGGGCAGTGGTTTCTACCTGATGGACAGTCTGGTCGCGCTGGACTGGACCGCCTTGCGGGGCACCATCAGACACCTAGTTCTCCCCGCCGGAACTCTGGCGCTGCTGCTGAGCGGCACCTTCACAACGGCTCTGCGCCTCAACCTCCGGCGAACCCTGCGTGGTGACTACGTCGAAGCAGCGCGCAGCCGGGGACTGAGCGAAACGCAAGTGGTGCTGCGCCATGGGCTCCCAAATGCACTGCTGCCGGTGCTCACCATTGCCGGCATCACCGTGGCTTCTCTGATCGGCGGAGCCCTGCTGATCGAAGTGACCTTTTCCTGGCCAGGCATCGCCCTCCGCCTGCAGGAAGCTATCAACCAGCGGGACTATCCCGTCGTCCAGGGGATCGTGGTGGTCATCGCGGCCCTTGTGGTGCTGGTGAGTGTGGCCGTGGATCTGCTGGTGGCTGCCCTCGATCCCAGGATTCGCTACTGATGCCTGGCGGACAGATCCGCCGCTGCCTGGCGATTCAACCGATGCCAACGCACGTCGCCACGTCTGAAGTGTTGCGTCTCCGTGGCTGAAGCCCCTAAAGCAACCGACTCAAGGAAGTTGATGACCTCGAAACCGATGACGGCCTGAACGCTGATCGGATCCATCCCGACGAGCTCTTCGCCCAGCTGGAACAGATCGTCATTCCGCTCCGCTGCCATTGGCTCACCGACACGAATCGGAGAGAAATGACTGGCGCCCTCCACAACCACAACGCGGCTGGTGGGATGGCTGGCCAGAGCTGAAAAGACCCCCACCTGCTCATCCAGGGGAGGCGTGATCAGATCCAGCGTCCCCCCCAGCAGCAGCAGAGGAACCGGCCACTGGCTGGGCGGGCCAGGCGCCCAGACGAGGCTTCCAAGACTGTTGAGCCCCACCACTGCAGCGGGTTGCGGTTTGTCTCCCACCCAGCGCAGGGCATCGCCCTCCGCCAGCTCGCATTGAAGCAATCGGGAGAGGTTGGTCAGGGGAAGGTCCTTCAGGGCCTGACGGCAGCGGGCGCCCATGCCCTGGCGAGGCTCCGCTCCAGCCGAGAGCAGCGCAGTCAGAGCACCAAGGGAGTGGCCTGCAAGCACAACGCGGTTTCCCTTGAGTGGCAGCTGCTGAAGCTTCTGAGCCTGCAGCACTCCGGCAAGGTCCTGCAGCCGTTGCTTCAGAGCTTTTGTTCCATCAAACGGTTGTCGACCCTCCAGCAGAGCCTGAACGGCAACAGCATCGCTGCCTGGGTGCTCCAGCAGGGCAACGGGCCAGCCAGCACCCGCCACCCGTCGAGCCAACCAGTAAATGTGCTCCGGATTTCCCCCGAGCCCTGGCATGAGGGCCAGCCAAAGTCCATCCCGGCGCTGATCAAAAGGGACCCAGACCTCCACCTGGAGGGGCTCAGCACGATGGGGCAGGCGAATCAGATGCCTTGTCTGTTGAACAGGCATCGGGGAACGGGAGACACCGTTTCTGGGCTCTGTTTCGGTCGAGACCAATGCCTCTCGCCCGAGGTCCTGGAGCAACCCCTGGTGACGTTTCAACTGCTGACGCCAACGGGACGACGCCAGGACCAGGGCATCGAGGTCGAGCCGCAGCTGCTGCCCAGGAAGAGCCTGCAACAGGTCGAGAGTGGTGACCTCTGCCCGTTCGATCAACAACTGCTCAAGGGTCTCCAGCACCTGCAGACTGTCGACGGGTTCGCCTCCTTCAAGCCGGATCAGCTCTCCCAGGGCCTCCAACAGCGGACGTGCTGCCCAACTGCGCAGCAATTGCTGCCCGAAACTGCGCCTGGTCAACACTGGAGCCGTCAGCAGACGGCTTAACCCTTCACGGCTTTCGTCATTCAGCAGCTGCATCCAGGTCGCGAGCTCTGAGCGGGACTCCTCCGCAGAACTCACCCAACCGGCCAGCTCGTCGACATCCAGCGGCAGAACAATGCCGTCAATGCTGACTTCCAGACGTTCAGCTGATCGCGCGGGCCACGGTGCCTGCTGCAGGGCCAGCAGACTGCTCAACAAGCCCATCACGAGGCATCGTCCTGATAAGCGTCCGCGCAGCAACGCCTGATCCTCTGCGGTGGTGGAACCAGTTTCCACCAGGCCTGCGAAATGTCACCCGTTTACGGCTGCTGGCCTCGATCGGCGCCGGCGGCGTCATCTTCATGACGCCTCTGGTGTTCAACGCCATTGCCTTCTCCGCCAGTCAGGTGGGAAGTGGGCTTGCAGTCTCCGCGTTGGTGGGAACAGCAGTGCGGTTGCTGAGTGGTGCTCTGCTTGATCGCGGCCTGCGCTGTTCCTGGCCGATCCGAGTCACGACACTCCTGGCCATCAGCGCCGACCTGATGCTGTTTCAGGCCAACACGTACAGCGCCTACCTGCTGGGTCAGCTGTTGTTGGGCAGTGCTGCTGGTCTGTACTGGCCAGCCATCGAATTGGCTGTTCCCCTCAACTGCGGCATCCTCCCATCCGGCCGCGGGTATGCGTTGGTCCGCAGTTCAGATGCCCTCGGGATCGGCCTTGGGGCTTTGCTGGGAACGATCGCCGCCACACTTGGCCATTTGCGTCTTGTGTACGGCGTGGAAGCCATCTGCATGGCCAGTGTCCTAATCCTGATCAGCGTTGACCCGTTGCTGGACAAACGACCGTTACCGGAGAACGTTCATCCAGACAAGCCAACAAAAAAAATCGATCTGTCCTGGCTGCCGCCCTTGGTGCCGGTTCTGGTGGTGAGTGTGGTGGCAACAGGGGTCCTTTCACTGCAGCAGAGCGCCCTGCCGCTGGACCTCGTCCGAGGGGGCCTGGAACGTCAGGGTCTCAGCGAAAGTCACAGCAGCGCCCTGATCGCTTTCCAGCTCACACTTCTGGTGTTGCTGCAGTGGCCGGTGGGGCGCTGGCTGTCGGAACGCAGTGTGTCCTTCGGTCTCAGTCTCAGCCTCGTGTCCTTCGCGGCCGGTTGCCTGCTGATCGGCTTGTCGGCCTTGACCTCCTCGGGGACTGGCCTTGTCATGGTGGGCTTGCTGCCGATGGCATTCGCCCAGGCGGCATTTCTGCCGACAGCCACAGAAGCCGTTGTGGAGGAAACCCCGCCAGAACATCGGGGTCTCGCGATGGCGATGTTTTCGCAATGCTTCGCGATCAGTGCCATCGCAGCTCCAGTTCTTGGCGGCAAACTCCTGGATCAGCAGGGCCATGGACTGACGCTCTGGGTTGCCGTTGCGGGGATCAGCCTTGCTGTTCTTCCATTGGTAAAGGGTTTGAGACCACGCTTCAAAGAGAGCGTTCAGGGTCCAACAAACAACCTGTCAACACTGAAGCAGGGACTCCAGGCTGTTTCTGGCACCAACGGTCGCCCCTCACCATCCACCAATCGGTAGTGGCAGAACTCACCCTTCTCCTCGAGAGGGGGGCTCGCAACAAGGACATCGCCTATCGCAAGACTCAAACGGGTCTTGCTGTCGTAACTGGGCTCAGATGAGAGGAAGGATCCTTTGCGCAGCGTGAACAGCAGCCCCTCAGCCCGCGAGGAGGCCAGAAAACTGCCCAACGCCAGCAACGGCAACAGGCTGAACATCGTGATGCGACGAAACATCAGATCCAAACAAGCGCTCTAAATTAGGTGCAGCCTGGTCAATCCATTGCTTCGCGGCAAACGACTGATGCTGCACTGGTCATCCAGTGCCTCTACACCGGATGAAAACTGGAAGGTTTTCCTGTGCATCTTCATCGCGTTGCTTGTGCTTGCCGCACTCAGCCGCCACCAGTGGATCCATCGTTTGAAGCGTTCCCGATCACGATCTCAACCCAGTGAATCCTTGGAACAAGTCAGCTCAAACGCTGAATTCGATTGAATTAAACGTTAAACAAGAATTCCATCACATCGCCTTCATCCACCACATACTCTTTACCTTCACTTCTCAACCATCCTTTGTTGCGCGCTTCAGCGAGCGATCCGGCCTCAATTAACTTCTCCCATCCAATGGTCTGAGCCCGGATGAAGCCGCGCTCAAAGTCCGTGTGAATCACACCAGCGGCCTGTGGAGCTGTCATACCGGCTTTGAAGGTCCAGGCCCGGGTTTCCTTTTCACCCGTGGTGAAGTAAGTGCGAAGTCCCAGCAATCTGTAGGTTGCCTGGATCAGGCTCTGCAAGCCTCCTTCGCTGACCCCAAGCCCCTCGAGGTAATCAGCACGCTCATCGTCTCCGAGCTCAATCAGCTCCGCTTCCACCTGGGCTGAAATCCGCACGGTTTCCGCTCCTTCGTTGGCCGCCAGGTTGATCATTTCGGTGCAGTAGGCGTTGCCTTCAGCGAGATCCTCTTCGCTCACATTGGTGGCATAGATGATCGACTTCGCAGTCAACAAACCGAGGGGTTTAATCATCACTGCCTCCTCCTCACTCAACGCAACGCTTCGAGCTGCACCACCGTCCTCCAACACAGCCTGGATCCGCTCCAGAGCTGCGTCTTCCTGTTGCGCTTCCTTGCTGGTGCGCATTTGTTTCTTCAGACGCTCGCGACGCTTCTCGATCTGCGCCAGATCCGCCAGACCGAGTTCCAGATTGATCACTTCTGCATCCCTGGCTGGCCCGACGGAACCGGACACGTGGATGACGTCGTCATCCTCAAAGCAGCGGATCACATGAACGATCGCATCCACCTCACGGATGTTGGCCAGGAATTTGTTGCCCAGACCTTCTCCCTGACTGGCACCCTTCACCAGCCCTGCAATGTCAACGAATTCCATTCGCGTGGGAATGGTGTCGAGACTGCTGCTGAGCTTGGTGAGCTGATCAAGACGCTCATCCGGTACTGCCACCGTGCCGACGTTCGGCTCGATGGTGCAGAACGGAAAATTGGCGGCCTGCGCCTGAGCGTTGGCCACCAGAGCGTTGAACAGGGTGGACTTGCCCACATTGGGCAAGCCGACAATTCCGGCTTTGAGCATGGGGCGGAATCTACCGGCCAGCGGCGAGACTGTTGTGAAGTTTTGTGGGCCCATGCTGCAGACCCTGCGACACCCTGAGTCCACAGAGGAGACCAACCGTCCCTCTGTCCCCTCCCCAGAGAAACGGTCCCGACCCAAATGGCTGACTGCGGCACTGGTGCTGGCGGTTGCCGGTGGTGGTCTCGCGTTGATGCGCCTCGGGCCCTGGAGCAGCCGACAGCGTGACTTGACTCCCTACGTCGCCACGGCTGAACGGGGGGCGCTGTCCGGCGTGATCACCGCCAGTGGAGAGCTGTTGGCCGTGCGGAAAGTCAATGTGAGCCCTCGCCAGCAGGGGCGGCTGGAACAGCTGCTGGTGGATGAAGGGGATGAGATCGGCAAAGGGCAGCTGCTGGCGGTGATGGACCCTGGCGCCATCGATGACCGCCTGCAGGAACGCCAGGCGCTGCTGCGCCAGGCCGAGGCGAACTACCGCAGCAGCAAGGAGGATTTCGATCGCCGTCAAGACCTGTTCAGGTCGGGAGTGATCAGCGCTGACGACTTCAGCGACGTCCGCTTCCAGATGCTCGCCGCCGAGGCAGCGGTGATCGCAGCCCGTGAGCGATTGGAACAGCTGGAGGAAGAGCAGGACGAGCTCCAGATCCGTGCCCCATTTGCTGGCACCATCACAGCCCGCTACGCAGAACCCGGGGCTTTCGTCACCCCTACAACCACAGCCTCCGCCACCGCAGGTGCCACCAGTTCCTCCATCGTGGAGCTCTCCAAGGGCCTTGAAGTGGCGGCCCGGGTTCCCGAAAGCGACATCGGACGGATCGCTGCTGGACAATCCGCAGAAATCCGCGTGGACGCCTTTCCAGACGAACGTTTCAAAGCTCAGGTCAGCGAAGTGGCACCGCGAGCTGAAAAACAGGACAACGTCACCTCCTTCGAAGTGAAACTTGCACTGGTCAATCCACCGGACAAGCTGCTGATCGGCATGACCGCCGACATCAACGTCCAGACCGGTCGAAGCACACCAAAAACGTTGGTACCCACCGTGGCGATCGTCACCGAAGACGGAAAACCAGGCGTTTTGCTTGTGGGTGAACAACAGAAACCAGAATTTCAGGAGGTGGAACTGGGCAACAGCAGCGGTGATCAGACTGCGATCCTGAAAGGCCTCGAAGCGGGAACAAGCGTGTTCATTGATCTGCCCCCCTGGGCTGATCGCCGCGACTGATCCCTTCAACTTCTGTTCCCGTCATGCCTGAGGCCTCCACCAAGCCCCTGCTGCTGCTTGTGGACGGCCATTCCCTGGCCTTCCGCAGTTTCTACGCCTTCAGCAAAGGCGGCGAAGGGGGGTTGGCCACCAAGGACGGCCGCCCCACCAGCGTCACCTACGGCTTCCTCAAGTCCCTTCTGGACACAGGCAAATCCCTGAAACCTCAGGGCGTGGCCATCGCCTTCGACACAGCGGAACCCACCTTCCGCCACAAGGCGGATGCCAATTACAAGGCTCACCGTGACGTAGCGCCGGAGGTGTTCTTCCAGGATCTGGATCAACTTCAGGAGATCCTTCGCCAACAATTGGACCTGCCGCTCTGCATGGCGCCGGGCTTTGAAGCCGATGATGTGCTCGGAACCCTGGCCAACCGCGCAGCCAATGACGGATGGGGAGTTCGCATCCTGTCGGGCGACCGCGATCTGTTCCAACTCGTGGATGACAACCGCGATATCGCGGTGCTGTACATGGGGGGTGGCCCCTACGCCAAGAACAGCGGCCCGACCTTGATTCGCGAAGAGGGCGTGCTTGGCAAGCTCGGCGTGATGCCCAACAAGGTGGTGGACCTCAAGGCCCTCACCGGTGACAGCTCCGACAACATCCCCGGCGTTCGCGGCGTGGGTCCCAAGACAGCGATCAACCTGCTGAAGGAGAACACCGATCTCGATGCGGTGTATGAAACGCTCGACGCGGTGGAGGCGGAAGGTCCCAAAGCCAGCCGGGGCGCCATCAAAGGTGCCCTGAAGGGCAAGCTCCGCAATGACAAGGACAACGCCTACCTCTCCCGCAAGCTGGCGGAGATCCTGGTGGACATTCCGCTGCCGCAGGAGCCCAGCCTGCCGTTATCGACGGTGAATGCCGAAGGACTGAGCTCCTGTCTGGAGGACCTGGAGTTGAACAGCCTGCTGCGCCAGGTGGGTGGATTCGTCGCGGCGTTCTCGGAAGGGGGCTATGGCGCCAATGCAGAAGCTGCTGCGCCGGCACAGCCGTCGTCGAGGCCGAAAGCCACCAACGAGGATCCGGGATTGGAGGAGACGCTTGGCAGCGTTCCCGCCCTGCGCCCCCAGCTGATCCAGGACGTCTCTGCTCTGAAGGGGCTGGTGCAGCGACTGATGCGCTGCACCGATGCCGGGTCGCCGGTGGCTCTGGACACGGAGACCACCGATCTCAACCCGTTTAAAGCCGAATTGGTGGGCATCGGCGTCTGCTGGGGTGAGGAGCTCGACGCCCTGGCTTACATCCCGCTCGCTCACAACGGAAGCGCTGACAGCCAACCGATTCAGCTGCCTCTGGAGGACGTCGTGACCGCCATCGCCCCTTGGCTCGCCAGCAAGGACCACCCCAAGACGCTGCAGAACGCCAAGTTCGATCGCTTGATCCTGCTGCGCCATGGGCTGGCCCTCGGCGGCGTGGTGATGGACACGCTGCTGGCGGATTACCTGCGCGATGCCGCCGCCAAACATGGCCTGGAATTGATGGCGGAACGGGAATTCGGCTTCCAACCAACCGCCTACAGCGATCTGGTGGGCAAGAAACAGACCTTTGCCGATGTGCCCCTGGAGGCCGCCACCCAGTACTGCGCCATGGACGTGCACATCACCCGACGCCTGGCCCTGCTGCTGCACAGCCAGCTCCTCGCCATGGGGCCGCAGTTGCTGACGCTGCTCGAGCAGGTGGAACAGCCCCTGGAACCAGTGCTGGCGGAGATGGAATCCACCGGCATCCGCATTGATGTGCCCTATCTCCAGGAACTCTCCACGGAGATGGGCGCCACCCTCGAGCGTCTGGAAGCCGATGCCAAGGAAGCGGCCGGCGTGGATTTCAACCTGGCCTCTCCCAAACAGCTGGGGGAATTGCTGTTCGACACCCTTGGCCTGGATCGCAGGAAATCCCGCCGCACCAAGACCGGTTACAGCACCGATGCCACGGTGCTGGAGAAGCTCGGGGATGATCACGCCGTGGTTCCCCTGGTGCTGGAGCACCGGGTGCTCAGCAAGCTCAAGAGCACGTACATCGATGCCCTGCCGCAACTGGTGGAAGCGGAAACAGGGCGGGTGCACACGGACTTCAACCAGGCCGTGACGGCCACAGGGCGGCTCAGCAGCAGCAACCCGAACCTGCAGAACATCCCGGTGCGCACCGAGTACAGCCGGCGCATCCGCAAGGCCTTTCTGCCCCAGGAAGGCTGGACGCTGCTCAGCGCCGACTACTCCCAGATCGAACTGCGCATCCTCACCCACCTGTCAGGGGAGGAGGTGCTGCAGGAGGCCTACCGCAGCGGCGATGACGTCCATGCAATCACCGCGCGGCTGCTGCTGGAGAAAGACGACGTCAGCCCAGACGAGCGACGCCTGGGCAAGACCATCAACTTCGGTGTGATCTATGGCATGGGCGCCCAGCGCTTCGCTCGGGAAACCGGCGTGAGCCAGAGCGACGCCAAAGAGTTCCTGGCCAAATACAAACAGCGCTATCCAAAGGTTTTTGCCTTCCTGGAATTGCAGGAACGCCTGGCCCTCAGCCGCGGCTACGTGGAAACGATCCTCGGACGGCGCCGTCCGTTCCACTTCGACCGCAATGGTCTGGGACGGCTGCTGGGCAAGGATCCCCTGGAGATCGATCTGGATGTGGCCCGCCGGGGCGGCATGGAAGCCCAGCAACTGCGGGCCGCAGCGAATGCTCCGATTCAGGGATCCAGTGCCGACATCATCAAAGTGGCCATGGTTCAGCTGCAGGCTGCATTGAAGAGTCAAGGGCTCCCAGCTCGACTGTTGCTGCAGGTCCATGACGAACTGGTGCTGGAAGTGGAACCCAGCGCCCTGGATGCCGCCCGGGATCTCGTGGTTCAGACCATGGAAAATGCGGTCCAGCTCAGTGTGCCGCTGGTGGCGGAAACCGGCGTCGGCGCCGACTGGATGGAAGCGAAATAGTCTCAGCGAAGGACGCCGTAGCCTCAGCCGCAGCTTCTGAATGGCTGTGTCCCTGCGGCTCACCAACACCCTCACCCGCCGCACTGAGCCGTTCACTCCGCTGACGCCTGGCAAGGCCAGCATCTACTGCTGCGGCGTGACGGTCTACGACCTGTGCCACCTGGGCCATGCCCGCAGCTACATCAACTGGGATGTTCTGCGTCGATTTCTGATCTGGCGGGGGCTTGAGGTGACCTTTGTTCAGAACTTCACCGATATCGACGACAAGATCCTCAAACGGGCTGCGGAGCAAAACAGCTCGATGACGGAAGTGAGCGAGCGCAACATCGATGCCTTCCATCAGGACATGGACGCCCTTGGCATCCTGCGGCCCGACCGCATGCCTCGTGCCACCCAGTGCCTCGATGGCATCCGCGCACTGATCGGCGAACTGGAAGCGAAGGGTGCGGCCTACAGCGCTGACGGGGATGTGTATTTCGCGGTGATGAAGCACGCCGGCTACGGCAAACTCAGCGGCCGCGATCTCAGTGAGCAGCAGGACAACGCCGCCGGCCGGGTTGCCGATGCAGAAGAGGCGCGCAAGCAGCACCCCTTTGATTTCGCCCTCTGGAAAGGGGCCAAACCCGGAGAGCCCAGCTTCCCCTCCCCCTGGGGAGAAGGACGCCCCGGCTGGCACATCGAGTGCTCAGCCATGGTGCGAGCGGAATTGGGGGACACGATCGACATCCACCTGGGTGGAGCCGACCTGGTCTTTCCGCACCACGAAAACGAAATCGCCCAGTCCGAGGCCGCCACGGGCCAGGAGCTTGCCCGCGTCTGGATGCACAACGGCATGGTGAACGTCGGCGGCCAGAAGATGAGCAAGTCGCTCGGCAACTTCACCACCATTCGTGCTCTGTTGGAGAGCGGTGTGTCTCCCATGACCCTGCGACTGTTCGTGCTGCAGGCCCACTACCGCAAACCGCTCGACTTCACGGCGGAGGCCCTCGAAGCCGCAGCCACCGGATGGAAAGGACTCAATGCTGCTTTGAGCCTGGGTGAGCGCCATGGTGACCAGCTCGGCTGGCCCAGTTCATCGGCTTTGCCTGAGGGCGCCATCGGCCCGCAGACCAGTCCCGACGATGAGACGCTTCAGGCCCTTGAGCAGCAGTTCATCGCTTCGATGGAGGACGACCTCAACAGCTCAGGGGCACTGGCAGTGTTGTTCGAGCTGGCCAAACCCCTGCGAGCGCTGGCCAACAGACTCGAGCGAGGGGATGACGCCGAACTGCCCGAAACGGAGATCAGAAGCCTTGCGCACCGTTGGACGCTGCTGCGAGCACTGGCAGTCGTGCTGGGGTTGCGTGGAGAAGCCGCGGCGCAATCCGACCTGGATGACGCGGCGATCGATGCAGCGATTGCTGCCCGTCAGGCCGCCAAAGCGGCCAAGGACTACGCCGAAGCCGACCGGATCCGCAACGAGCTGACGACCAAGGGAATTGAGCTGATCGATAAACCCGGTGGCATCACCGAATGGATTCGCAGCTGAGAAGGGCAGACTGACGGTCCCATCCACGTTCCCCATGCTCTGGCTGAAGCGCCTCAATTTCATGGAGACCGCCAAGCTGGAGATGGAGATGATGAAGGCGTTCGAAGCCGGGGAGGATCTCGACGCCAAGCTGTCAGCCCAGGCCCAGATCGCCGGTGGTGGCGATGCGGAGGAGGTCTGGCGGCTTGAGGTGTGGACCAAGATGCTGGCTCGGATCCGCAAGATGCAGGAGCTGATGAAAGACAAGCCCGACCCGAAGGCCTGAAGGAATCAGCCCTTCAACAGATCCACCACACTGATCACCAGACCGGTGGCAACCACTGGGGGAGACACCCAGCGCAGCATCACCAGCAGAAGTCTTTGCTGCAGCAGCGGTGTTGAGGACTCACTCAGATCCTTCCGAAACCGACCAGGGACAACCCAACCCAGCAGCAGCGCCAGCAGCAGGCCGCCCAGGATCAGCAGCAAGCCACCGAAGACGGAGTCCATCCAACCCAGCACGGCCATGGATGTCGCGGCGGGGAGGCCAGCCACGAAGATCAGCGCTGTGGACACCCAGACAGCCCGCGTCCGGCTCCACGACAGCTGCTCCATCAGACAGGCCACAGGCACCTCCAACAGGGACACCGCCGATGTGAGAGCTGCGATCAGGGCCAGGGCAAAGAACAGCACCGCCACCACCTGCCCGCCGGCACCGAGGGAAGCGAGCCCTGTCGGCAGGGCGATGAAGATGGTCCCCAGGGTGGATCCACTGATCACCTCCTGCAGCCCAAAGCTCATCACCACCGGAAAGGTGACCATGCCGGCAACGATGCCCACGGCTGTGTCCATACCGACCACCGCCGCCGCCTCTCGGGGCAAGCGTGCCTCTCGATCCAGATAGGCGGAATAAGCAAGGATGCAGCCAATGCCCGTGCCGATGGAGAAAAAGGCCTGGGTGAAGGCGTTACGGATCGTGGTGGGGTTGGTCAGCTCGGCACTGTCCCAGCGCAACAGGAAGGTGCGGTAGCCCTCCGCAGCACCGTCGAGGCCAGAAGCCCAGATCGCAAGACCGATCAGCAGAACGAACAACAGCGGCAAGCCCCAGCGGGACAAGCGCTCGATCCCTCCCCGTATGCCAGCGGCCACCACCGCGCCGGTGACCGCCAAGCTGAGCAACTGACCGATCAGCGCAGAACGCCCACCGCTGAGGCCCGCAAAAAAGGCTTCGGCGGCATCGATATCGCTCGGCAGGCCCTGACTCAGGGTCTGGACCAGGGTGGCACCGGTCCAGCCCATCAGGACCGCATAGAACGCCAGGATGCCACTGGCGGCCAGCACGAACAGCCAACCCATCGGTCGCCACAGCCTGCCTCCGGCGTTCACGGGAGCGAGCAATGGGCTGCTGCCTGTACTGCGACCCAGCACCATCTCCGCCACCAGCACGGGCAGACAGACCACGAGCACAATCAGCAGGTAGAGAAACAGAAAGGCACCTCCGCCACCCTGGGAGGCGCGATAGGCAAATCCCCAGAGGTTGCCGAGGCCGACGGCGCTGCCGGCTGCGGCTAATACAAAGCCAAGCCCAGACCGCCACTGCTCCTTTGCCACAGGCTTGGTACATGCTGTGGGCCAGCTTGCCAGCGTTCGCCGCCCTTGGTGGGAGACTTGGTCCAACTGCCGCATCAGCGTGAAAGCCATCAGCGTGCTGGGCTCCACGGGCTCGATCGGTACCCAGACCCTTCAGATCGCCGAGGAATTCCCCGAACAGTTCCGCGTCGTGGCGCTTACGGCAGGGCGGAACCTGGACCTGCTGGTGCAGCAGATCCAACGTCACCAGCCCGAGCTGGTGGCCCTTGCCAATGCTGATCTTCTGCCGGAGCTGCAGCAGCGGCTCGATGCTCTCGGCAGCGATCGAAAGTGCCCTCAGCTTGTGGGCGGTCCCGATGGCCTGAACATCGCAGCGTCTTGGGACAGCGCTGATCTGGTGGTCACCGGCATTGTCGGCTGCGCCGGCCTGCTGCCAACCCTGGCCGCCATCCGGGCTGGCAAGGATCTGGCCCTGGCCAACAAGGAGACGTTGATCGCAGCTGGTCCTGTTGTGCTGCCGGAACTCAAGAAGAGCGGCAGCAGGCTGCTGCCGGCGGACTCGGAACACTCGGCCATCTTCCAGTGCCTGCAGGGAACCCCCTGGGCCGAGAACGCCCGGCTCTCCACCGGTGTCCCCACCCCTGGCTTGCGGCGGATTCAGCTCACGGCCTCCGGTGGAGCCTTCCGCGACTGGAAGGCGGAAGATCTTGAGAACGCCACCGTGGCCGATGCCACCAGCCATCCCAACTGGAGCATGGGACGCAAGATCACGGTGGATTCAGCCTCGCTGATGAACAAAGGGCTTGAAGTGATCGAAGCCCACTATCTGTTCGGCTTGGATTACGACCACATCGAAATCGTGATCCACCCCCAGAGCATCATCCACTCGATGATCGAACTGGCGGATTCCTCCGTCCTGGCCCAACTCGGGTGGCCCGACATGAAGTTGCCAATCTTGTATTGCCTGAGTTGGCCATCCAGATTGGAGACCCCGTGGCGTCGGCTGGATCTCACGGAAGTGGGGCAACTCACGTTCCGGGCTCCCGATCCCGCCAAATACCCCTGCATGCAACTGGCCTACGCGGCGGGGCGCGCCGGCGGCACGATGCCTGCAGTGATGAATGCTGCTAACGAAGAAGCGGTCGCCCAATTCCTTGAGGAAAAAATCCACTTCCTCGACATCCCTGAGGTGATCGAGGCCGCCTGCGAACACCATAAATCGGATCTGATCAGCCATCCCCAGCTTGATGACGTGCTGGCCGTTGATCAGTGGGCGCGTCTGGCTGTAAGGGAACAGGTCAAGCGCGGCACGACTCGACTTCCTTCGGTCGCCCTGGCGGCATGAACGCGAATCGGGTCAGCCATCACCTGCTGCTTTGCGCCACACCAACCAAAGCAAAGTGCTGCGATCCGAACGAGGGTTTAGCAACGTGGAATGAACTTAAAAGGCTGATCAGGGAGCTTGGTCTTGAGAAGCAAGACCGACCGGAAGGACTTGTTCTAAGAAGCAAAGTTGACTGCCTGAGGGTCTGCGAAAAGGGACCGATTCTTTTGGTTTGGCCAGACGGTATCTGGTATGCCGATGTCACGATCGACAAGATCGAATGCATCATTGATCAACACATCATCCAACAGAAACCGGTGCAGGAGTGGATTTATAAAACAACTCCTTTCCAAGCCAACTAAACGTCCCTGCACCTGGCTCAGTTCAGTCAACTCAATGATGGGCTTCCCCTGCTAGCCACAGCCGCGAAACCCATCGTCTAGAGTCTTAATGAAATCTAAAATCAGTCGGCGTCGCCCTAGCGCTATTCTTCATTTGACACTTACAAATCCCATAAGAGCGCGACAACAAACCGCTGACACGTTGATTGATAAAGCAACGATCTATCCGAGCAAAGCCGAGCTTTTGAGCGCTCTTCCGGCCGAGCTGACTCAATTCAATCCCGTCAAAGCCTGGGGCAGCCTGGTGATGTCGGTTGGTCTCTCCATTGCAGCGGTTGGCATTGGCACAACCATCCCTCTCACCCTCTCGGCCCTCCCGCTCTGGATTCTCTACGGCGCCGTTACAGGCACCATTGCCATGGGTTGCTGGGTCCTGGCCCACGAGTGTGGCCATAACGCTTTCCATCCCAACAGACGGATCGAAGGCGTCGTGGGTTTTGTTCTGCACAGTGCACTACTGGTTCCGTACTACAGCTGGGTTCGCAGTCACGCTGTTCACCACGCCCATTGCAACCATCTTGAAGGTGGAGAAACCCACGTCCCTCCCAGAGAAAGCTCTCCCCAAGGACAAGCGACAGAAGGACTGAAACGCAAACTTGACACGCGTGTGTTTGGCCTGGTTTCCCTGTTCAATCACCTGATCATTGGCTGGCAGCTGTATTTATTCCTCGGCGCAACGGGTGGCGAGGATCATGGCTTCCCCACCTCTCACTTCTGGAATGGTGCACCCTTTAAAAACGGCAAACGCGACTTGTTTCCTGATTCGTTCCGCAAATTCATGGTGCGTTCGAACCTTGGTTTGGTCGCGACGATCTGCCTTCTCGTATGGGCATCGATCCACTTTTCCCTTGCAAGGATCGCCTGTCTCTACGGGCTCCCCTACCTCGTGATCAATGTCTGGCTCACGACTTACACCTGGTTGCAACATACAGACCGCAATATTCCCCATTTCTCAAATGAAACTTGGACCTGGGCAAAAGGTGCACTTCAGACAGTGGATCGACCCTACGGTCCTGTTGTGAATTTTCTGCATCACGGCATCGGCTCAACCCACGTTTGCCACCACGTGAATTCTGCGATCCCCCACTACAACGCCTGGAAAGGAACAGCCCTCTTGAGACAGCGCTTCCCCCACCTGGTTCGCTACGACTCAACCCCGATTCACAAAGCTCTGTGGCGCGTTGCTACAGCTTGTGGTGGTGCTGTTTATCAAAACCCATCGGATCGGGCTTTCTATTACTGAGAATGATTGAATTCAATAACTTGATTCAAGTCTTGTTCCACGAAAGTCTGCCGTTGAACCAGGCGCACGCCAAGCGATCCGACCAGCAGCCGTGGATGAGATTGTCACCGGGTGAATGAAATCCGTTGTGCCCACCTCGGGCTGTCAACTGAATCTGAAGCGTCTGCTCTGGCCCTGACAGTTGACGTTCAGCCAATGAGGCCTGCAATTGGATCGCTGAGTCGGCAGGGACCCAGGGATCATCAAGAGCCTGCAGCAACAACGTGGGTGGCAGGAGCTTCAATGACGTGATCAACCGTGGCAGAGGAGATGCACCAACGTAGTAATCCTCCACTGAGGCAAAGCCCCAACGCGGCGCGGTGACAGCAGCATCAAAAGCGCGAATCGACCCTGGCGGATCGTCCCGAAGCTGCTGCTCCTCAAGAGCCGTCACACCGAAGGGATCGGCGAGGGTCTGGCGCACCAATCGCTGCAACAGCCAACGTTGATAGATGCGGTTGCGCGGCCGTTCAATCGACGCGCTGCAGGCGGCCAGGTCCAGCGGGCTGCTGGCACAAAACAAGGCATCCAGGGCGCCTCTCTGATCAAGACAGGCATTCAGCAGCATCGTTCCCCCCAGGGAGATTCCCGCGCCCCAAAGCGGCAATGGCTTTGCGCGGCCGGCCTCCCGCGCCAATGCCGCAGCCAGATGCCGAGCCCGCTCCAGCACCGGCAGCAGATCACTGTTGCAAGCGGCTGCGTAGGTGCCGCCAGCCAAATGGCGGCCAGGGTCGGCACCACGCAGATTCAGCCGCAATACAGCAAACCCGGCCCCTTGCAGGCTGAGGGTCAGGCGGCGCAGTCCCTCTCGGCGGCTGGAGCCCCCTAACCCATGCAAGACCACCACCAAGGCCTTCGGCGCTGGTGGTGAGTCAGCATCACCATCGCCAAGAGGACGATCCAGATAGGCCAGCAGTTCGCCAGGTTCGGCAGCCCCACTGGCCAGGGCCGGCACTGAAATCTGAACGGGATCCCCCCGATCGGTGGGCAGCTCCACGGGTCTGAGGGTGTCCCTCAGGGTCTGCAGATCTCCACCGATCCAGGGAAGGCGCTGCTGAAACGATTCAACCCCCAGCTGCTGCAGCAACCGGGGGTCGTTCGATCCAGGCACAATCACTTCTTGCCCAGTCCGAGATCCTTGAGTTCCGTGAGCAGATCGCCAAGCACCTTCTTGGCATCACCGAACACCATCGAGGTGTTCGCCAGTTCAAACAGATCGTTCTTGATGCCCGAGTAGCCAGCACTCATGCCGCGCTTCACGACAAACACCGTGCGGGCTTCCTGAACATCGAGAACAGGCATGCCGTAGAGCGGGGAACTGGAATCGTTCTTGGCCTGGGGATTAACCACGTCGTTGGCCCCAAGAACCAGCACCACATCGGTGGCGGGAAACTCAGGGTTGATCTGATCCATTTCCTTGAGCTGCTCATAGGGCACATCGGCCTCGGCCAGCAGCACGTTCATGTGGCCGGGCATCCGGCCAGCCACAGGGTGAATGGCGTAGGCCACATCGACGCCGGCGCTTTCCAGCACGCGGGTCACCTCGCGCAGGGTGTGCTGGGCCTGGGCCACCGCCAGGCCATAGCCGGGAACAATGATCACCCGCTCAGCGGCCTCGAGGGTGAGTGCACATTCCTCGGCACTGCAGCTGGTGATGTTGGTGTATTCCCCGCCACCACCGCCGCCACCGGATGAAGCCCCCAGAGCCCCACCGAACAGCACCGACACCAGCGAGCGATTCATGCCATCGCACATCACCTGGGTGAGGATCAAACCGGCGGCCCCGACCATGGCCCCGGCCACGATCAACAGCTGACTCCCGACAACGAAGCCAGCCGCGGCCGCCGCGACACCGGAATAACTGTTCAGCAGAGAGATCACCACCGGCATATCGGCACCACCGATGGGCAGCGTCACGCCGACGCCGAGCAGACCTGAGCCAATCACCAGCAACCACAGACCCTGGCCCCCCTCGCCGGAGGCAATCAACTTGACCGCTGCCACCAGGGAGAGCACCGCCAGGGCAATGTTCACCGCATGGCGCAGGCGGCTCTGCATCCAGGCCGGTGTGGAAAGCCAGCCCTGAAGCTTGGCCATGGCCACGATCGAACCCGTGAAGGTGATCGCACCAACGAACACAGACACGACGATCGACACGACCGCCACCAGATCTGAACCACCGGCTTCTGGGAACAGCGCAACGCCGAGGGCCACCAGCAAAGAGGACATCCCGCCGCAGCCGTTGAACAGGGCGACGGTCTCCGGCATGGAGGTCATCGGGACCCGTTGCGCCGTGATGGCACCGAGGATTCCACCAGCCAGGGTGCCGGCGATGATCCAGATCCAGGCGCTGGCGGCAATTCCACCATCACCGGCGTAATTAATCAGCAACCCGAGCACCGCCAGGGCCATGGCCACGGCGGCCAGCTGATTGGCACCGCGGGCCGAGCGCACCTTGGAGAGGCCCTTGATGCCCAGGGCCAGCAGCAGAACCGCAACCAGTTCGATCGCGTATTTGAGGATCAGCGAAACGGACATCAGCGGTTCTCCTTGCGGGCGGGCTTACGGCTGAACATGGCCAGCATCCTGTCGGTGACCAGGAAGCCACCGATCACATTGAACAGAGCGAAACCGAGAGACACGGCACCCAGCACCAGCAACACCGTGTTGTCACCGGCCTTGATCATCAGGGTGAGCGCGGCTAGAACCGTGATTCCGGAGATGGCATTGGCGCCGCTCATCAGCGGCGTGTGCAGGGTGGGAGGCACCTTGCCGATGAGCTCAAGGCCGAGAAGGCTGCCGAGAAGCAGCACCCAGAGGAATTCAACCAACATCAGCTCGCTCCAGGGGTAAGAACATCGCCGCGACGGATGCTGCCGTCATGGGCCACAAGACAACCGGCGATCAACTCATCCTCGAGGTCGAGCTTGAGATCACCGTCCTTAAGGGTGGGCTCCAGCAGAGCCACCAGATTGCGCGCATAGAGCGCACTGGCGTGGTTGGGCACGCTGCAGGGGAGATCGTTGCCTCCGATCAGCTTCACACCCTTACGGTCCACGGTCTCACCGGGAACGGTGTCGGCGCAGTTGCCGCCCTGGGCCACCGCCAGGTCCACCACCACGGCTCCGGGGCGCATGCGATCGAGCATGTCCTCACTGATCAGACGCGGTGCGCGGCGTCCAGGCACCTGAGCCGTGCAGATGGCCACGTCCGCTTCAGCCAGCTGATCAGAAAGCTGCTGCCGTTGGGCCGCCAGGAACGCATCGGAGGCCTGCTTGGCGTAGCCGCCGGATTCCGCGGGCTTGTCCTCCATTTCAGGGGGCACGATGAAACGAGCACCGAGGGATTCGACCTGTTCCTTGACCGCGGGCCTGATGTCGCTGACGTAGACCACAGCGCCGAGACGGCGTGCTGTGGCCACCGCCTGAAGGCCCGCCACACCAGCACCAAGAATCACCACCTTGGCCGGCTGCACCGTGCCTGCGGCGGTCATCAACATGGGGAAATAGCGGTCGAGGGCCGCTGAGGCGAGGAGCACCGACTTGTAACCGGCGATGTTGGCCTGAGACGAGAGGGCATCCGCTGACTGCGCTCGGCTGATTCGGGGCAACAGCTCCAGGGCCATGGCCGAGAGCGCGCCGTGCTTCAGGGTTGCTGTCAGCTCCTCGTTGGCATAAGGGGAGAGCAAACCCACCACCAAGGCACCCTGCCGCAGGCGAGCCAGGCTGGCCGCGGAGGGCGGTTGAACACAGAGAAGGATGTCGGCCTGGGACCACCCGGCAGCATCACCGGGGTCGATCAACTGCGCACCCTGATCGGCATAGGCCTGATCGAGATATCCGGACGACGTACCGGCTCCGCGCTCCAAGGAAACATCGCAGCCGAAGGACATGAATTTCTTCACCGTGTCGGGCGTTGCCGCGACCCGGGTTTCCCCCGGTGTCGACTCCACCGGTATTAGAAGTCTGGGCAAGACGAGGACAACCACCGACCGGCCTGAGATTAGAAGGTCGCCTTCTGGTGACCCGGAACTTTTCTGAAGAATGCAGAGGCCAATCAACGGCCCTGGCTATGGGACAGATGAATCTTGTGTTCTCCATGGGTCTCAGCGCAATCGAGTGTCCCGACGGCGTCTGCCACAGCCACCACGGCGGTCATTCCGTGGAACGTCGGACCATGCAGTCCACCCTTGAGGAGCACGGACGCGACTGGTGCGAGCGGCTGGCGGAGCGGATCTATGAGATCTCCGTCGACAGCTTTTCCCAGAGCGTGATGCCGAGCCTGCATGCTGCGGGATGGCAGCGCCGCCATCTCGACTGGGAGTTCAAGCTCAACGAGCGCGAATCAGAACCGGATCGCACGCTGGTGGACGGCATCATTAATGCCACGGAGAGCTTCCTGCGCAGCAGTGAGGTGCACCGTCTGTTCGTCCAGGAACTGGTGCAAGGCACCTTCGCTGAAGCCAGCGAAGATGATCTGCGCATCCAGGCGGTGCGCACCCTGGTAGAGAACGAGATCGTGGCGATGCTCGCGGAGAAGCGACAGGAGCTGCTGGATCGCCTGGCCCATCAATTGCTGGAGTCAGCCCAAGGAAACTTCGATGCGGCTCACACGGCAGCGGAAGAAGCCCTGATGGAAGTGGAACGCCTGGTGGTGAACCACGCCGAAGCGCTCTGACTTCAGACGATCGGCAACACTTCCTGCTCCAGAGCATGGGCCTGCCGCCAGCGTCCCCAACGACGCAGCTGACGGGCCCGCAGGATCAGATGGTCGATGTCACAGTCGTCCTGCCAGCAGAGCTCGAGCTGACGGCGCAACTGCTCGAGGGGCTCAGGTGATGGGCGGCCCTTGGCCATGGCAGGAGTCGGCTGGTGATCCGGAACAGACGCTGATGGCCGGAACCTAGAGATGCCGAAGTGGTTCGAAATGGTTAAAAAGACTCATCTTTCCCCCGCACACCATCGCTCATATCAGCTTTGACGTTGAGCCTTCTGGATCCGGGCCCGCGATCCAACCAAGGCAGTGGCAAACCCATCTGATCCAGCTGCTGCGTCGTCGTCTGGATGGTGAAGCGGCCGGTGAACAGGACGTCCTCGTCTTCGCAGGCCCCGGTGCTGGAAAGACCCTTGGGGCGCTGCTGGCCTTTCGCAGCATGCGTCGGGAACAACGGCTGCAGCACTTCCTGGTGTTCTGCCACCGCACCTCGATCCTGGAGCAATGGCAACGGGCCGCTGCACGGTTGGGGCTCAGCCTGGTCAGCTGGCCCTGCGAGCCAGGGAGGCTGAGCCAGGCGGATGGCCTGCTGCTGACGTATCAATCCGCCGGTCGTCAGCCGCAGCAGCTTGCGGCAGCACTCCGCCCCTGGCCCAGCTCAAGCCAGCTGGCCATTGCGGACGAAGCCCACCACCTCGGGTTGGATCCCGACGAGCCTGGAGCAGCAGCCTGGAGCCTGAGCTTTGAGGAGCAGACATCCCACTGCCGCCTGCGCCTGGGATTGACGGGTACCCCGTTTCGCGCCGACAACCTCGGCTTCTGCGCAGCACGCCGCATCCGCACGGTGCAGAACGGTGAGCTGGTGGAGCAGATCCAGCCTGATCTCTGCGTGGAACCGCGGGAACTGATCGCCGCAGGAGACGTGCGCCCCCTGGAATTCCACTTTCAGGACGGCTGGGTGGAGCACAGCCAGGAGGGCCGCCCCGATCGTGATGTCTCCCCCCTCTCCCAGGAGCAGCGCGAGAGCTGGCGCGCCCGCAATCTGCGCCGCGCCATCCGACTGGCGGACAGCAGCTGTATCGGTCAGCAGGTGATTCTGCAGGCCCAGCGACGACTCTCCAGGGTTCGCCAGCAGCAACCCAATGCCGCGGGACTGGTGATCGCCCGCGACATCGACCATGCCTCAGCCATCGCCACCCTTCTCAAGGACGATGGCTACAGGGTGGATCTGGTCCATTCCCAGGACCCTGATGCCGCATCTCGTCTCGATGATTTTCAGTCCGGCGCAGCGGACTGGCTGGTGAGCATCGACATGTGCGCCGAGGGATTTGACGCCCCCCGCCTCAGGGTGGTGGCTTATCTGACGACGGTGGTCACCCGCAGCCGCTTTCTCCAAGGCATCACCCGGGCCGTCCGCATGACCCCGGAGCTGGCGGAACACGAGCCTGTTCCCCGCAACCCCTCCTACGTGGTGGCCCCTGCGGACCCTCTGCTGATGGGCTACGCCCGCTCCTGGTCCGTGGCAGAGCCCTATGTGCTGGGCTCGCATAACAGCCACGAGGCCCCCCTGAGCGATTCCCCTGGTCCTGGACGAGGCCCCAGCCTGCCGCTGGAGGCAGTCAACGACGGAGCGGGGGCCATGATTCGCCTGAAAACGCCGCAACTGCCTTCTTTTTTGCAGCGTTGACGACATCTTTCAGCAGAGAAAAATGCGAATTTCTGCGAAATCAAGTCCCGATCCGGGACCTTGATCCTGCATTCTGTTCTTCGTTAAGGGGCATCCATGGACGCTGCAATGGAACGTCGAGTCTGCGTTGCCACCGGCTGGGCCTCCACCCGAATCGCTGTCCTGGACAAGGAGGAGCGCTATGAAGACAGTTATGCGGTCACCGAAGAATTCCGCGAATGGATCACCTGCATGGGCGAAAACGAGGCCATGCTCGAGGCCAGCGTTCTGGCGGTTCCTCGCAACCCAAGCAAGGGCGGAAGAATGCAAGACCGCCTGTCAAGCGATTTTCAAATTGAAATCTGAAGAATTTATTAAATAGCCGCTAATACCGTTTCGAGTGAACAGATTCCCGCCGCGACAGCCCGGTTCTCCGCCCTCGGCGCCATCAACGCCAGCCGTAAACTCAACTCATAGTCATTCCGCGTTAGTGAATGTCCGACGCTTCCGGGCACGTTGAAAATCTCGTCATCGTTGGCTCAGGGCCTGCCGGCTACACCGCTGCCATCTACGCCGCACGGGCCAACCTGCAGCCGCTCCTGATCACAGGGTTCCAGCGGGGAGGCATCCCTGGCGGCCAATTGATGACCACCACCCACGTGGAGAACTTTCCGGGGTTCCCCGATGGAATCCTCGGTCCAGACCTGATGGACCTGATGAAAGCCCAGGCCGTGCGCTGGGGCACCCACCTGATCGAAGCCGATGCAGACCGGATTGACCTGAACCAGCGCCCCTTCCGCATCGAAGCTGACGGAGAGACGATCCAGGCCCATGCCGTGGTCATCGCCACCGGTGCCAGTGCGAACCGGCTTGGCCTGCCCACAGAGGAGCGCTATTGGAGCAGTGGCATTAGTGCCTGCGCGATCTGCGATGGGGCCACCCCGCAGTTCCGCAATGAGGAACTGGCGGTAGTTGGGGGTGGTGATTCCGCTTGCGAGGAAGCGGTCTATCTCACCAAGTACGGCAGCCACGTCCATCTGATCGTCCGATCCGACCAATTCCGAGCGAGCGCCGCCATGGCCGATCGCGTGATGGCCAATCCAGCCATCACGGTGCACTGGAACAGTGAGATCGAAGATGTGGCAGGCGGAGAGTGGATGGAATCCCTCACTCTTCGGGACCGGGTGACCGGAGAGACCCGCTCCCTCGCGGTGCGAGGCCTGTTCTATGCCATTGGCCACACTCCGAACACCGATCTGCTCAAGGGTCAGATCGAGTTGGATGGGAAGGGTTACCTGGTCACCGACTCAGGGCGCCCGGAAACCTCCGTGGACGGGGTGTTTTCAGCCGGCGACGTGGCCGACGCCGAATGGAGGCAAGGCATCACTGCCGCCGGCAGCGGCTGCAAAGCGGCCCTGGCAGCGGAGCGCTGGCTCAGCCACCACAACCTGGCCACCCGCGTCGCCAGAGCATCCGTGGAGCCGGCCCAGGCAGAACAACCCGTGAATGTGGCCGTCACAACCGAGGAGAGCTACGACCCCCAGGGGCTGTGGCAAAAAGGCAGCTTCGCCCTCCGCAAGCTTTATCACGACAGCGACAAGCCGCTGCTGGTGGTTTACACCTCACCCACCTGCGGTCCGTGCCACGTGCTCAAGCCACAGCTGCAGCGTGTGATCACCGAGCTCGACGGTGATGCCCAGGCTGTTGTGATCGACATCGAAGCCGATCAGGCCATTGCCGAGCAGGCGGGAGTGAGTGGAACGCCGACGGTGCAGCTGTTCCACAACAAAGCTATGGTGAAGCAGTGGCGGGGCGTGAAGCCCCGCAGCGAATTCAAGGCTGCGATTGAGTCCCTTGCTGCTTAACGACGACGCGGTCCCCCTGGTCGGTTGCCACCCGGGCGGCCACCAGGGGCACCTGCATTGCGTTCCCGGTAGGTGATGCGGCCGCGGGTGAGGTCGTAGGGGCTGATCTCCACCAGAACCTTGTCGCCGGCGAGCAGCTTGATGCGGAACTTGGTGAGTTTTCCGGCGGCCCGGCACAGGCATTGGTGACCAGCAGGCTGCTCAAGGGTGACCAGATAGAACCCATTTCCCTGTTCCTTCTCGATCACGCCCGAGGTTTCGATCATGCGCCGCTGGCTTATCTGAAGTACAGCCACTTTAAAAGGGCACCTTCAAGCCCGCTTCTGCCTCTTGTGCTTCTAGGCTCCGCGGGTTCTGCCTGCCCTGCCGTGCTGCTGCCTCCGATCACCATGGACCTGGGCCTGCTGCTGATCTCGATTGGCGTTGTCAATCTGTGGAGGGCCCGCGAAAACGCCGGTTGACCACCCTGCTGTTCAACAAGCCCTACGGCGTCCTCAGTCAGTTCACCCCTGAGGCAGCTAGCCGCTGGCGTTGTCTGGCTGAGTTCATCAATGTGCCTGAGGTTTATGCCGCAGGACGATTGGACGCAGACAGCGAAGGTCTTCTGTTGCTGACTGATCAGGGTCGCCTTCAGCAACGCCTCACCGATCCGCGTTTCGGCCACTGGCGCAGCTACTGGGTCCAGGTGGAGGGACAACCGGACGATGCGCAGTTGAATCGGTTGCGGGAGGGGATTGAGATTCAACGCAAGCGAACCATGCCGGCACGGGTTCGCTGGCTGCAGGGAGAGGAGATGCCAGACCTTCCAGAACGGGATCCTCCGATTCGGGTTCGCGCCACCATTCCCACCAGTTGGCTTGAGCTGTCCCTGAGGGAAGGCCGCAACCGCCAGGTGCGCCGCATGACTGCCGCCGTGGGCCTGCCAACCCTGAGGTTGGTCCGCTGTCGCATCGACCTGATGGACGGAAAGGCTGAACTTGATCTGAAGGATCTACCAGCTGGACGCTGGCGGCCGGTCACCAACGCTGAACAGGGCCGGCTGAACCGCCTGCTCAGCAGCAGCCGGCCCCGGAGCCGGATGGCGCGCCGGGGAGCTGACCGACGAGGGTGACAGCACGAAATTCAATGCCCTCCACCGTTCGCCAGGGCTGTTCACTGCGATCGGCAAAAGACACCTGCTCCAGACCCAGCTGACGGAAATCCGCCAGAAACTCGTCTTCCTGCCAGGCACCACTGATGCAGCCACTCCACAGGTCCGGATCCTGCTGGAGATGCATCGGCACCGGCTTGTCGCAGACGATGTCGCTGATGGCGACACGGCCTCCCGGGGCCAGCACCCGGCGGATGTTGGCCAGGAGCCGCTGCCGAGAGGACGGATTCACCAGGTTGAGCACACAGTTGCTGAGCACCACATCGATGCTGGCGTCCGGCACCAGCGGTTCAGCAGCGTCGTCCTGCTCATCCAGCGCTTCGATGGCGCCCTCAACAAAACGGACATTGCCGTAGCCGATGGCCTCGGCCACCGCCGGCGCCGCCTGACGCGAGAGGCTCAGCATGTCGGGATTGCGATCAACCCCCAGCACAGCCCCGTCCGCTCCAACGACCTGGGAGCAGATGAAGGCGTTCTTGCCGCTACCACTGCCCAGATCCAGCACGCGATCACCCGGGCGAACCCAGCGGGTGGGATCGCCGCACCCGTAGTCACGTTCCACCACCGCATCGGGAATCACCTGAAGCAGTGCCGGATCGAACCCAACCGGCGTGCACAGGCAAGCCTCACGCTCGTGGGCAGCCGCGCCGTAGCGGGCATCCACGGCTTCGGACTGATCCACTGGTTCTGAAGACGAGCAGCAGGACTCCGCCATCAGCCGAAGGCCTCCTGAAGTTCACGGACGACGTTCCACTGGCCGTACCAGTAGTTGGCCTCCGCACGGCGGGCGGGGTCTTCGAGCCCGTCGATTGCATCAGGGCCGACGCTCTTCCACAGCTCATGACCGCAGGAACGGGTCAAGCCCTGCTCCGCTTCATCGGTGAGCAACTGCAGCCGACGCTGCAGATTCTTCAACTGAGCAACTGCCATCGAACCAGCCCTGACCCCTCAATAGTACAAAAGAACTAAGCAAACACAAGCGGCTCAGAACGGCAGCTTTTTCTTGGCGTCCTTGTCCAGATCGGCCTCCATCTCCCGCAGCCGTTTCAGGATCGTGTCGTAGTACTCGCTGATGTAACTCTCCATCTCGGTGGTCTCCGTGGGCTCAAGACCGAAGGCGGCGTAGCTGGTCTCCATCGGGGCGTCCAGGGCCTGGCCGCCACCCGTCACCTCTGCGAAAGAGAGGCGCTCCGCCACGTTCACCGCTGGTTCAAAGAACGAGGCCACGCCCTGCATCAGCTTGATCAAGAACGGCTGAACACGGAACACCCGGGCGGTCTTGCCACTGCAGCGCTCACAGAGCTGAACCAGTTCACCGGTGTTCCATGGCTTCGGCCCCACCACCGGGTAGGTGCCGCGAATGGTTTCCTGACGCTCCAGGGCGGCCACGGCGAACCGGGCCATGTCCTGGGAGTTCATGTAAGCGATTGCCGTCGGACTGCCACTGACCCAGACGGTCTGACTCTCCAGCACAGGAATGGCGAACTGACTGATCACCCCCTGCATGAAGGCTGCGCCCTGCAGGATCGTGTAGTCGAAATCAGACGACTCCAGCAGGTTCTCGGTGCAGGCCTTGATGTCCATCAGCGGCACCGAGCGATGCCGATGGGCACCGAGCAGGGAAAGAAAGACGAAACGTTTGACCTCAGCACGCTCGCAGGCCCGCAGCAGATTTAACTTTCCGTCCCAGTCGGTCTCGTAGACGCTGTGGGGATCGGTGGGGCGACTGGTGGAGGCATCGATCACAGCATCGACATCATCCAGGGCGTAATCGAGGCTGTCGGGCTCCAGCAGGTCACCGCGGGTCAACTCGCAACCCCACTCCTGCAAAAAGGACGCCTTTCTAGGGGTCCGAACCATGCAGCGCACGTCATGTCCGGCGTCAAGGGCACGGCGGGCTATCTGTCGTCCAAGGGTGCCCGTGCCACCCAACACCAGAACCTGCATGGGGCCCTCGCTTAGAAGTCGTGGAGCCTAAGTGGCTCGCGTGACAAGAGGGGGATCAGTCCCCCTGAAGCTTGAGGAGAAGGGCGCCACCAGCCAGACCCACGGGGATCAGCACCCAGAAAATGGCGGCAGTGCCGAAAATCTCCGAAGCCATGGTGTTGTCAGGTCGTTCGTTGGTCCATTAAAAGCCCTTCCCCCTGAACAGTGGCGCAGATCTGTAACAGCTCGGGAAGATCGGCATCGGTGCGCACCTGACCAGCCATCACGCCACTGGGCCAGGCCTGGTGTCCACGGCTGCGAAGGGCATCAACGAGGCGTTGCAGCGGTGGTGGGCCTGATCCGCAACGGCGGGCCAGCTCGGCGGTCGACCAGACCTGCACCAGCCCCCCCGGGTCGGCCTGGAGTCGCTGCAACAATCGCCGCGTGGCCGGGGCCAGCGGCACAGGACTGCCACTCAGTTCCTTCAGGATCTCGATCTCCTGCAACGGTCCCAGCCAGAGCGGGCCACTGATGGCCCAGCGCCCCTGCTCCGCTGGGCAGTGACAGGCCGGCCAGTTACGCAGACGCAGCAGGGACTGGCTCTGCTGGGCACCACAGGTTCCGCAACGGGCCAGCAGACCCAGTTGCGCTTCCTCACCGGGTTGAAGCTGCCGGGCCAGACGGATCGCCAGACGAAAGGTGCGACCGTCGCTGAAATTCAACAACGGTTGGATTCCGCGGCCCAGCAACCAGGCCTGTCGTGCCAGTAACCCCAGCTGTTGGCGCAGCGCCAGCTCCCAGCTGGCGGGATGGGCCCGCGCGGCTGCTCCGAAACTGCGGATCGCGCCGCAACGGTCATGGCCGGTGGGAGAACGACCATCCGTACTGGCCAGAACAAGAATTCCCTCCGGCGCAAGCACCTGCAGGGCTGGCTGGAGCAGGGCACCCGGCTGGCCGAAGGCATCCAGATCAATCAGATCAAAGCGATGCCCCTCCAGCTGGGCCTGGCACAACAGTCGCTCGGCGGGGACGTTGCTGCAGGTCGCCGCTGCCAACGGCCGGAGGTTGTGCTCCAGCAGGGACCGCCGATCGCCATCGGCATCGTTCACCACGATCTCCGGGGGCATCGAACAGGCTGCGCCAGCCTCCAGCCCCCAGCGCAGCGCACGGATGCCGCATCCGGCCATCAGATCAAGCCACTGGAGGGGTTGTTCGCGGGTTGTCGTCCTGGCCTGATGCCAGGCCAGCAGCACCGAACAATCCCGGGCCGGCCGAGAGTCGCGGCGGAAGAAGCCGTCACCGAGCAGCAGCTCGGCTGCCCCCTCGCGATAGTGAGGTTCCGGATCGACCAGTGCTTTGACCACCACTGCTCACCAGACTGCCGACTGGGGTGACCAGGCCCTCTGGCGTTGGAAGGGCTGGTCGTGCCACTGGAGAATCCTGGGCCCAGAGCATGGTCCGGCGATAGTTCTGCTGCATGGATTCGGAGCTGCCAGTGGCCACTGGCGCAAGACGGCTCCACGACTGGCAAAAGAAGGCTGGCGCGTGTTCAGCCTGGATCTGCTGGGATTCGGAGCCTCCGACCAGCCGACGATCCCCATGGACAACCGCCTCTGGGGACGACAGGTGAACGCCTTTATCGAACAGGTGGTGCAGCGACCTGCCGTACTGCTGGGCAATTCCCTGGGGGCCCTGACGGCCCTGACCGCCGCCGTGCTCCAACCGGAACTGATCCGCGCTGTGGTGGCCGCACCGCTGCCGGACCCAGCCCTGATCCAACCGATCCCATCACGACGAACGCCCTGGCGACGCCGTTGGCAACGGCGCCTCGTGGGATTGGTTCTGAGGCTGCTGCCCCTCGAGCTGCTGGTGCCCCTGATCGCCCGCTCAGGTCTGCTCAGATCGGGCCTCCAGGGGGCTTACCACCAATCGATCGCTTCGGATCGGGAGCTGCTGCAGCTGATTGCCCGACCAGCGCGCCGCCCGACTGCTGCCCGCGCTCTTCGGGCGATGAGCATGGGCATGGCCCTGCGACCGCGGGGGGCAACGGCCCCGGCCCTGCTGAAGCAATTGAAATGTCCATTGCTGTTGATCTGGGGACAGCAGGATCGATTTGTGCCCCTGAGCGTGACCCGACAGATCCACGCCTGCCGACCCAACACCGAACTGCAGGTGATCGATGCCTGCGGCCACTGCCCCCATGACGAACGTCCGGAACAGTTCGTTGCCCTGGTCCTGCCGTGGCTGGACCGTAACTTGGGTGTGTGAGATCGGCCGGGAACGACCAGCAGCGATGAAACACACCCTTTCGGTGCTGGTGGAGGACGAATCCGGCGCCCTCAGTCGGATCGCCGGACTGTTCGCCCGCCGCGGCTTCAACATCGACAGCCTGGCGGTGGGTCCTGCCGAGGCCGAACGCCAATCGCGCCTCACCATGGTGGTGGAGGGAGATGACCAGACCCTCCAGCAAATGACCAAACAGCTGGACAAGCTGGTGAACGTGCTTCAGGTGCTCGACCTGACGCAACGGCCTGCCGTGGAGCGGGAACTGATGCTGCTGAAGGTGTCCGCCCCTGCCGAGACACGGAGCGCGGTCTTCGACCTGGTGCAGGTGTTCAGGGCCAAGGTGGTGGATGTGGCCAACGAAGCCCTCACCCTGGAAGTGGTGGGGGATCCCGGAAAACTGGTGGCCCTGGAGCGCCTGATGGCGCCCTTCGGGATCCTGGAAATTGCCCGCACCGGCAAGGTGGCCCTGGAGAGGGCGTCGGGAGTGAACACCGAGCTGCTGAAGGTGTCCCCCAGCGAAAACCGGGTGCCGGCCTGAGCTCAGTCGCTCAGGCGAGCCGTTTCAATGCGATCCCCCTGCTCGATCATGTCCACCAGCTCCAGACCTTTCGCCACCCGACCAAAGACGGCGTAACGGCCATCCAGCTCCGGCAGCGGACGCAGGGCGATGTAGAACTGCGCACTGGCGGAATCAGGCGCCTGGGAACGGGCCATGGCCACGGCGCCACGCTCATGTGTCAAGACCAGGTTCTGGAGTTCGCTGGGGTTGCTGCTGACCCGGCTGTAGCGCGGTGCGTCTTCGCCCTCGAAACTCAGCTCCAACGGAATCATCCGCGCCAGACCGTTGGAGGGATCCACAAAGCTGCCGGTTCCCAGCTGACTGAGGGGAACGGAGCGATCGCTGGACTGGGGATCACCCCCCTGGACCACGAAAGGAACAGGCTCGCGAACCACGCGGTGGAACATGGTGCCGTCGTAGGTCCCGCGACGCACCAGATCAACGAAGTTGCCGGCCGTGAGCGGGGCGGCATCACCATCCACCTCGATGGTGATGTCACCACGACTGGTGCTCATCAGCACGGTGGCCTTTCCTTGCAGGCAGGCGGCATCCGCATCAGCGCAACCACGGGACACCTCCGCTCTCGGTGAAGGGCTGCAGCTCACCATCAGGGGCAGCAACAGCAGCAGGGACCAGAGAACAAAACGACGCATGGGTTCAGAGACCTTCGAGGTTGACGCCGAGGAAACGGGCCAATTCGGCACCGTCCTGCTCCAGTTGGGCCAGGGGCAGCGGCTCACCCACACGGGTCAGCGGCAGGTCTCGCCGGCCCTGGATGCGCAGGGCCACCCGGCGCCGGGCATTGAAGCCATCACGGACCTCCACCTTCACGGCCTTCACGTCCTTCATAGGAATCTCCACCAGAACCGGCTGGCGAAAGCCACGGCGGCTGACGGTGACCACCCCGGCGGCCTTGTCGAAGCGGTTGCTGCCGCCGCCGACGTTCACAGCGATCACGTACCAGAGGTACGTGGCCAGCAACGCTGCAGCGATGCTGTAAAGCCCCATCACCAGACCCTGAGGCACGAAAATCAACGCCGCAGGGTGGCCGATGGGCAGCAGATCACGGCCCAGATAACTGGAGAGTGATGCCAGCAGGAAACCGATGCCGCCGATGCTGACGGCAGCAGCGACCAAGTAGTTCGACAAACGCCTGGAGCCGAGCACCGGCTGCTCGAGCACTTCTGCGGACATGGGAGACCCGAAAGTGCTGCCCATTGTGTATGCAGATGACGTCACTCCGGGCAACCCGAAGAAATCCCTAAGAAACAATGCGATACAAGGGATTTCAGCTGATGCAAACAGCCCCCGCGACACCAGCTGAGATTGTTAAGGTCGCTGGCGTATCCCACAGCCTGCGGTTCACCGCACCGTTCACCTCTCATGACGATCGCTGTAGGACGCGCGCCTCAGCGGGGATGGTTTGACATCCTCGATGACTGGCTCAAGCGCGACCGCTTCGTTTTTGTCGGCTGGTCCGGCATTCTTCTCTTCCCCACGGCCTATCTGGCCATCGGTGGCTGGCTCACAGGCACCACCTTTGTCACCTCCTGGTACACCCACGGCATCGCCTCCTCGTACCTGGAAGGTTGCAACTTCCTCACCGCCGCTGTGTCCACCCCCGCTGATGCGATGGGTCACAGCCTCCTGCTGCTCTGGGGCCCTGAAGCCCAGGGTGACTTCGTTCGCTGGTGTCAGCTCGGCGGCCTCTGGGCCTTCGTGGCCCTGCACGGCGCCTTCGCGCTGATCGGCTTCATGCTGCGTCAGTTCGAAATCGCCCGTCTGGTCGGCATCCGCCCTTACAACGCCATCGCCTTCTCCGGTCCGATCGCGGTGTTCGTCAGTGTCTTTCTGATGTACCCCCTCGGCCAGAGCAGCTGGTTCTTCGCGCCCTCCTTCGGTGTGGCTGCGATCTTCCGCTTCCTTCTCTTCCTCCAGGGCTTCCATAACTGGACCCTGAACCCCTTCCACATGATGGGCGTCGCCGGCATCCTCGGCGGTGCACTCCTCTGCGCCATTCACGGCGCCACCGTGGAAAACACCCTGTTTGAGGACGGCGAGCAGGCCAACACCTTCAAGGCGTTCGAGCCCACGCAGGAAGAAGAGACCTATTCCATGGTCACCGCCAACCGCTTCTGGAGTCAGATCTTCGGTATCGCCTTCTCCAACAAGCGCTGGCTGCACTTCTTCATGCTGTTCGTTCCTGTGATGGGCCTGTGGACCAGCTCCATCGGCATCATCGGCCTGGCCCTCAACCTGCGCGCCTATGACTTCGTGTCACAGGAAATCCGCGCTGCAGAAGATCCCGAATTCGAGACCTTCTACACCAAGAACATCCTTCTTAATGAAGGACTGCGTGCCTGGATGGCACCGGCTGACCAGCCGCACGAAAACTTCGTCTTCCCTGAAGAGGTTCTGCCCCGTGGTAACGCTCTCTAATCCCGGTCTTGGCGCCACTGGCGGCAAAGACCTTGACTCCACCGGCTATGCCTGGTGGTCCGGCAACGCCCGTCTGATCAACCTGTCCGGCCGTCTGCTGGGCGCCCACGTGGCGCACGCTGGCCTGATGGTGTTTTGGGCCGGCGCCATGATGCTGTTCGAGGTGAGCCACTTCACCTTCGACAAGCCCATGTATGAACAGGGCTTCATCTGCATGCCCCACGTCGCCACCCTTGGCTACGGCGTGGGCCCCGGCGGTGAGGTCACTGATCTCTTCCCCTTCTTCGTGGTCGGTGTTCTGCACCTGATCAGCTCGGCCGTTCTCGGCCTTGGCGGTCTGTACCACGCCCTGCGCGGTCCGGAGATCCTGGAGAACTATTCCTCCTTCTTCTCCCAAGACTGGCGCGACAAGAACCAGATGACCAATATCATTGGTTATCACCTGATCCTGCTCGGCGTCGGCTGCCTGCTGCTGGTCTTCAAGGCCATGTTCTTCGGCGGCGTCTACGACACCTGGGCCCCCGGCGGCGGTGACGTCCGCATGATCACCAACCCAACCCTGGATCCGGGCGTGATCTTCGGTTACCTGACCCGCGCCCCCTTCGGTGGCGAAGGCTGGATCATCGGTGTGAACTCCATGGAGGACATCATCGGTGGCCACATCTGGTTGGGCCTGACCCTGATCTTCGGTGGCATCTGGCACGCCATCACCAAACCCTTCGGCTGGGTGCGTCGCGCCTTCATCTGGAACGGTGAGGCCTACCTGAGCTACAGCCTCGGCGCCCTGAGCTTCATGAGCTTCATCGCCTCGGCCTACATCTGGTTCAACAACACCGCCTATCCCTCCGAGTTCTGGGGCCCCACCAACGCTGAGGCATCCCAGGCTCAGAGTTTCACCTTCCTAGTGCGCGACCAGCGCCTTGGCGCCAACATCGGTTCCGCCATGGGCCCCACCGGCCTGGGTAAGTACCTGATGCGTTCACCCACTGGCGAAATCATCTTCGGTGGTGAAACCATGCGCTTCTGGGACTTCCGTGGTCCCTGGCTGGAGCCCCTGCGTGGCCCCAACGGTCTCAGCCTCGACAAGCTGCAGAACGACATTCAGCCCTGGCAGGTGCGCCGTGCGGCTGAGTACATGACCCACGCTCCCAACGCCTCGATCAACTCCGTTGGCGGCATCATCACCGAGCCCAACTCGGTGAACTACGTGAACCTCCGCCAGTGGCTGGGTGCAACGCAGTTCGTGCTCGCCTTCTTCTTCCTGGTTGGTCACCTCTGGCACGCCGGCCGCGCTCGCGCTGCTGCTGCTGGCTTCGAGAAAGGCATCGACCGCAAGGCTGAGCCTGTGCTCGGCATGCCCGACCTCGACTGATCCAACGGTTTTTTTCAACCGATCGATAGTCCTCAAGCTTCCGCCTTTCGGCGGGAGCTTTTTTGTTGGCACGAAATCGTAATTATTTTGAGTTGATTTATTCACTAAATCGTGCCGACCTTGATTTCTTAGCCTGTACTGGTGGCTCCAGTGGCATTGAAGGAAGGCGACAACGAAGGCTTGAACACCCGGGTGATCCACCACGGCGACAGCTTTGCGGGGGACACCGGCACGGTGATGCCGCCGATCTTTCCGACCAGCACCTTTGCCCATGGCAACGCCGGCGGGTTTGATTACACCCGCTCGGGCAACCCCAACTTCCGCATCCTCGATGGGGTGCTTGCCTCGGTGGAAGGCTGCGCCCACGCCACCGTCTTCGCCTCCGGCGTCAGCGCCATCACCGCTGTGGTGTCGCAGCTGAAGCAGGGTGATCTGGTGCTGTGTGAGGAAAACCTCTACGGCTGCACCGTGCGGCTGTTCGAGCAGGTGTTCGCCAAGTTCGGCCTGCGCACCGCCTGGGTGGACTTCACCCAGGCCGCAGCACTGAAGGAGATCCAAGACCAGAAGCCGGCGATGGTTTGGCTGGAGAGTCCCACCAACCCCCTGCTCAAGGTGATCGACCTGGAGGCGGTCTGTGCCATCAGCCAACCCCTCGGCATCCCCGTGGTGGTGGACAACACCTTCGCCACCGCCCTGGTGCAGCGCCCCCTGGATCTGGGCGCCACCCTCTCGCTCACCAGCACCACCAAATACATCAACGGCCACTCCGATGCCCTCGGCGGAGCCGTGTGCACCAACGATCCCGAGTGGCACCAGAAGATGGTGTTCTCCCAGAAGGCCCTGGGCCTGCAGCCCTCCCCTTTTGATTGCTGGCTGATCACCCGCGGCATCAAGACCCTGCCGCTGCGGCTGAAGCAGCAGATGGCCAATGCCGCAGCCCTCGCCGATCAACTGGCTGGGCACGCCAAGGTGAATTGGGTGCGTTACCCCCACCGCAGTGATCACCCTCAGCATCAGGTGGCGACCCGTCAGATGCGCGCCGGTGGGGCCATCGTGACGGTGAGCTTCAACGCCAGCCAGGAGCAGACCTATGCCCTCTGCAAACAACTGCGCTGGTTCACCATGGCCGAGAGCCTTGGGGGCATTGAAAGCCTGATCTGCCACCCCGCCACCATGACCCACGCTGCAGTGTCGGCCGAGGTGAAGGCCAGACTGGGCATTGACGACGGACTCGTGCGCTTCTCGGTAGGCTGCGAAGACCTCGCCGATCTGCAGGCCGATCTGGACCAGGCCCTGGAGCTGCTGGCGTGAGTCCCCGCGATCTGCTGAGCGATCCCTGCTGGCAGGGCTCAGATCTTGGCCATCCCCTGCCGGATACCACCCACGCCGTGTCGATGGCGTTGCCGCGCTGGCAGGACGTGATCGCCTATGAGGAAAAGGATCCCGCCTGTCGCCAGGCACTGCAGACGATTTACCCGCGCTTCGGGCTGCACCCTCTGCTGCAGACGCTGACCGCCCGGATGGCCGTGGATGGTTTGACCGCCTGGCCCTTCGCCACAGAAGCCGCCGCCCGCGCCGCCCAGGCCCACTGCCAACGCAAGGCACCGCAGGCCCACAACCAACTGACCAACTTCGGCCCCTTGGTGGCATTGCACACTGATGCCGGCGCCACGCCCCATGCCAAGGCCTTCTGGCAGCACACCGGTCTCGGCGCCTCCTCCCGTCAGGCTGCGGTGGCGCTGGGGTTGGAGGCCGCCCCTTCAGCAGCGGAGGCGGACGCCGCCAGAACTGCTGTCTGCCAGCGCCTGGGTGCCATCCACGGCATCGAGGCCCAGCGGATCAGCCTGCATCCGGCGGGGATGGCTGGCCTGCATGCCGCACTGACCGCCATTCAGCATCTGCGTCCACAGCGCCCCACCCTGCAGCTCGGCTTTCCCTATGTGGATGTGCTCAAGCAACCGCAGGTGGTGTTCCACGGCGGTGAGCTGTTGCAGACCAGCGACCAGGCGCAGATCGCAGCGACCTTGGACCGGCTCAACCCCGCCGCGGTGATCGTGGAGCTGCCCAGCAATCCGCTGCTGCGCTGTGTGGACCTGCCGATGGTGAGCGAGATCGCCCACTCCCGGGGGATTCCTGTAATCGCGGACGACACCATCGGCACCGGCATCAACCTCAATGCCCTGCCCTATGTCGATCTGATCTTCACCTCGCTCACCAAAAGCTTCGCCGGCCGCGGGGATGTGATGGGCGGCAGCCTGCTGGTGAGCCCCCACTCCCGCTGGAGCCCAGACCTGCAGGCGGTCATTTCAACCCCAGCCCCCCTGGGGGATGGTGATGCGATGGCCCTGGAGCAGGCGAGTCGAGACGTGAGCCAACGGGTTCCGCTGCTGGATCGCCACTGCCTGCAGCTGGCGCAACACCTGGAACAGCACCCGGCTGTGCGCCAGGTGCTGCACCCAAAGGACTGCGCCAATTTCACGACCCTGATGCGCCCCAACGCCGGCCACGGCTGCCTGCTCTCCTTTGTGCTGAACGACGCCACCAGGGCGCAACAAGTGTTCGATGCCCTGCGGGTGAGCAAGGGGCCAAGCCTGGGAACCCACTTCACCCTGGCTTGTCCGTACACCCAGCTGGCCCATTACGACGAACTGGACTGGGCAGGCCAATGCGGCGTGCCGGCCCATCTGCTGCGAGTCTCCGTCGGTCTGGAAGATCCTGACGAGCTCTGGCAACGGTTCGAACAAGCACTGAAACCGTGAAGAGAAAGCAGAGACTCTGAAAAAGCCCTTAACAACAGCGCTGAACAGGGATTCCGATGCCTAGTTTGTTTTCTTCGGGCCCTCTTACCTGCCAGCAGCCTCATGTCCCGCATCTACGACGACAACAGCCTCGCCATCGGCAACACCCCGCTGGTGAAGCTCAACAGCGTCACCAAGAACTGCAAAGCCACCGTGCTGGCCAAGGTGGAAGGACGCAATCCCGCTTACAGCGTCAAGTGCCGGATCGGCGCCAACATGATCTGGGATGCCGAGAAAAGCGGCAAGCTCACCAAGGACAAGGTGATCGTTGAGCCCACCTCCGGCAACACCGGCATCGCCCTGGCTTTCACGGCTGCAGCCCGTGGCTACAAGCTGATCCTCACGATGCCCGAATCGATGTCGATCGAGCGTCGCCGGATGATGGCCGTTCTCGGCGCTGAACTGATCCTCACCGAGGCCGCCAAGGGCATGCCCGGCGCCATCGCCAAGGCCAAGGAGATCGCCGACGGCGATCCGGCCAAGTACTTCATGCCTGGCCAGTTCGACAATCCCGCCAACCCCGAGATCCACTTCAAGACCACGGGCCCGGAGATCTGGAACGACTGCGACGGCGCCATCGATGTGCTGGTGGCCGGCGTCGGTACCGGCGGCACCATCACCGGCGTCTCCCGATACATCAAAACCGACGCCGGCAAGGCGATCGAATCCGTGGCGGTCGAACCGACCAACAGCCCGGTGATCACCCAGACTATGAACGGCGAGGCCCTCAAGCCCGGCCCCCACAAAATTCAGGGCATCGGCGCCGGCTTCATCCCCAAGAACCTGGACATGTCAGTGGTAGACAAGGTGGAGCAGGTCACCAACGAGGAATCCGTGGAGATGGCCCTGCGTCTGGCCAAAGAAGAAGGTCTGCTGGTGGGCATCTCCTGTGGTGCCGCCGCCGCTGCCGCCATTCGTCTGGCGGAGAAGGATGAGTACGCCGGCAAGACCATCGTTGTGGTGCTGCCCGACCTGGCCGAGCGCTATCTCTCTTCAGTGATGTTCGCCGAGGTGCCCACAGGCATCATCGAGCAGCCTGTGGCGGTCTGAACCAACAGCGCTGGGGCCATGCATCGGCTCACGCTCTAATCCATGCGTGTGTGAAACCATCGGGCTTCACACACGTTTTTTTTGGGCCGGTGACAATAGAAAGCGCAAAGCAACCAACGTGTTAAAAGAGAATCCAAGAGATTGCCAACATGAGCTCTCAGCAAGCAGTCAGCCTTGGCAGCCTGGAGGCGGATCTAGGGATATCACGCGTTGAACTGCTTCTCATCATTCGCGAACTCGGAATTGAGCCAATTCGACGAGGCATGCGCACCTTGGTCCGTCAGGAGGAAACGGGTCTTATCTACGACCACCTCGGACGGGACAATCCGAAGGCCCCCCTGGTAGCTGAAGTCGTCACCGTGGACTCCAACAGCAGCCATCATGAACTAGTAACAACCGAGACAAATACAGAGCAACCTTTCCAAGACGACGTCAGAAAGTATTCCAAACTACGTTTACTGCGTGAAAAAATTGAGCTTCTCCATTTGCTCAAAACAACAAAAATCGAACTCTCTAGCCACGAGATTTGTTCGCTCCTCGAGGTGAAGCGCTTGCCCCAGACCGTACAACTATCAAGTGGTCAACTTGGATTTCGCAGAATGGGCCTCGAGTTTGAACGGATCCATCGAGCCGGACAGCGCACAGCTTGGCTGATCAAGAAACCCACAAATCACTGAAGCCATATCCACATGTACTGACGGAAACAACGGGCATGAGACTTTTCCGATAGGGTTTCTGTAAAGTTTTTAAAGATCGTGGCAGGGTTCACAACTGCTTTCGCCACTGTCGCAATCGCAGGCGTTGGAGATAAGTCATTCATTACTACCCTTCTGCTGGCAGCAAGACATAAAGCACGTTGGGTTTTCACTGGAAGCGTTTCAGCCCTCACAATAGGGGCAGGACTTTGGATCACTGCTGGGGTATGGATGAGATCGATCGTATCCATCGACACCATTCAGATTGTCTCGGGTATTGCGTTCCTTCTCTTTGGCACAAACGCAATTATTGAAGCAAGACGATTGGAAGCAAAGATTGACGTCGCCAAAGATGAATGCGATACAAGCCAATTCCAATTACCAGCACCAAAGATGGCAGCCAACGCCGTCATACGCAACTCCTTCACAACAACATTTTTAGCCGAATTCGGGGATCGCACACAACTTGCACTCCTTGCCTTAGCAGCAGGTCCAAATATATCTGCTGAAAGTATTTTCTCCGGAGCAGTCGCCGCAAACGTTCTTTTAGCCATTACGGCAGTTTACTCTGGAAAATGTTTAAAAAATCGATTATGTCAAAAACGACTGTCGTACATAAGCGGGGCATTGTTTATCGCCATCGGAGTCAAGATACTTGTTAACTGAATTCGAATTTGTAGATATCAATTAACAATCAACCCCTATAGCCTGGAACTTGAACCGTTGAGAGACCTGAGTGTATTGATCTCAGCGATGATTGGAGCAGAGTTAAATAGCAATATCGTTTGCAATGGCGAGAAGGTGGCAACAAGAGAGGCTGCTGCAAGCAGGACAGAAGAGCCAACAATCAAATTCGTGTTAAAACGATTGGCTTCTACAAAATTTCGGCTCAAAACAAAAAGACGAGCCAACCATAAAATATCGCCTCCAAGTACAATGTCGCAAACGGTCTTAGAAATAAAGCCCAGTTCATCCTCTGCAAGACCTATAGCTATATCAGCTGCTGCCATTGCAGCAATATCGTCAATAACGTCTCCAAGATAAGCCACCTTACATCCTTGATTACGAAGCTCTAGCAATCTGGACTTACGGTCTTCTGCTTCCTTAGTGCGCCCACAATGAGCACCAACCGTAGAGACTGAAATGCCAAGCTTACAAAGCTGAGACGACATCATTTCAAACTCTTGAGATGGTCGCCAAGTAATCGTAATAACACCAAGATCCGCTTCTTCAGTAGAGAAAGATGCATGAATTGCCCCATCCTTCTCCGTGAAACGAATTAAAACGACAGGCTGACCTTCAAGGACAACGCGATAAAGACCTTGATCCGATTCACCGACATTGACTTCAAGAGACTGAAGAGCAGGATGTTTCTCTTGGACATCACTCAAAATTCCCCATAAGACAACAGATGGATCAGCACCAAAATCAGAAACAATAGCCCAAAGAATCTGAAGTAAATCACAATCAAGTGCAGAAGCACCATTTAACAAGGTTTGTTGACAAGAATAGGTACCAAGATGGCGCAAAGCATCGATGCTGATCATGATGTGACTAACATCCATTAATGTCTCAAAAACGCGCGAATCTGAAATGTGCACATTATTGAGTGCCATATCAACCAAAGCTGACTCTGAAGAAGACAATTTGGAACGTTCAGAATCTTCAGCTGGGTTAAATGAAAGCAAACCAATGGCTCGTTCTGTTAGACCATTCAGCAACGACCAAACACCAAATCCAAGCTGTACGGGAGGAAGCAGAAGATCGTACAAGTAAGACAAACGCTTTTGGAAATCACTTGATCCATCTTCCTCGAGAAGAGTGTCTTCGATCTTAAAGAGACTGACCTCAGAAAACGACTGAACCACTTCACAAATACCATCTCCGGACAGCACAAAAGCCCCAAAGGCGAGGTGATCACCCGGCACCACACGAAATGGCAGGGAGGAACCATCGCTGAGGCTGTTCGTAACAACCAGCTCCCCTTGGACAACTCGGGAAGACAGATAAACATGATCATCGTCCATCAAGCGATAGCGTTGACCAACTTGAAGATCACCAATAGGAAGCAAGGTACTTTCCTCTGTTTGAATATCGATGCATCTCAGCATCACTGACGTCTTCAGACGCTCCAGAAACGCAAAAAATTCCGAACTTGATCCTTGGGTGTTCTCACTCATCGACTGAAGCGCCGAAGTGGAACTGCCTAGAAGTCCTTCAACAAGAGATTCACGCGCCAAGCCTGATCCAATCAACGTAGCGGACAGTGCCACCTCCACCGATGCAGGGGGTAGTAACTGTCGCGGATCAGCCTCTCCTTGTAGGCGCTCGTTCACTTGTTCAAATAATTCACGTAATAATGGCCAGCTCAGCATGGTGGCCACCAAGCCAAGACCCAACGGGGGAACAGCGACGATCGGATCAATGAAGAGAATTGAACCGCAAATCGCGCCAGTGCGAAGGGCCTTCTGAAAAGCGGAGCTGTGCGTGATGTCTGTGATGCGCGATTCTGCTGAAAGGGCCTTTTCAAGCCCCGAATCAGCTACCGGGTCAATGAAACAACGGTCGAGTAAGAGCGTGATATCGCCTCGTTGGCGAGGGTGGAATCGGATAACTACTGTTGAAGAAACAGCATTGATACGGTGACTCAACAGCCAATGCGTCCGGTGCAGCAAAGACGCACAATGTTGGCGCAATCCAGGCGAGGAGGACAAACCTGGATGGAAGACACGAATTCGATCGGCGAGCTCGCTGCGGATGATCCAGGGGGATGGTGAAGCCGCAGCAAGCATTGTCACGAGATTTAGACGACGAAAGGACGACGAAAAGAAAGGGCTAGGTCAAAAAGAGCAGTCGCTACAACCAACAACCAGATCCCTGGAGAAAATGGCAGAAGGATGCCCAGCAAACCAATAATAAAGAGGGCCAGAGACAATAACAAAGTAGATATGGATAAAGACACTGAAGCGGCATTGGCAATACCACGAAATACCGAATGAAGAGCATTCAGCCGCTTCTGAGAGGTCCGATCAACGATTTCCGTTGGGATTAAAGGGGTTTCAGGGACGGAAAATCCCTGAAGGTTCAGTTGCTTTGCAACACGCCCAAATACCAATGACAACGGATCCTGACGAAGGCGTGGTGCAGAAGCCAAGCGGCAAACCACAATCGAGCCAATCCTTTGATTGATTCGAACAGACCAGCTGCTGTTGGGGAAAACATCGACAAGATCGCGTTGCAGACGAGCCCAATCACACTGGGATGCGTGGGTCACCACAAACCTCCAGCGACTATCGGTGCGATGGCGCAAACAAAGCGTTGGTGTCATGAAACCGCAGGAACCATGGAGAATGTTTTGAGATCAATGCTGTACTCCCAACCATGACCTTCAGGATCATGAGTCGATATCCAATCAGCAAAATCATTGCGTCGACGACGGGCTGAGATCTTCTGATAACTGAGTCCAACACGACGTGAAAGAGCTGCCAAATCAAGATGAGTGATGGGTAAGGAAGCGTTCTCGTCGGTAGTTTCTTCTGTCGTGGCCTGAGCTGCAGCGGTATCAGGGAGCACTGTTTCTACATTCACTGTAGAAGCTGATGCTTCGATTTCAGGTAGCGGTTTGGCCTTGAAACCAAGAGCCCGAATCGCATTGCCAGCTGCCACAAGACAGGAACCATTGTTAAGGAAAACAGCCGCGATGGGATTGACTGGCAGGAACGTACCGATCAGAAGTGCCGATAAGTTTGGAACCCCGACAATACCAATGTTCTGTTTCACCAAAGCAAAAGTATGACGTGCTAAATCTTGGGCAACAATCAGATCAGAGACCCGATCATTCGTGAGAACAATATCAGCCGTTTCGCGAGCTAAATCACTGCCTGAGGCGAAGGATACTGAGACATCAGCATAGGCAAGGGCTGCTGAATCATTGATGCCATCACCCACAAAAACAACTTTCTTCCCTGCGGCAGTGAACTCTTGAACCAACTCTGCCTTTTGATCAGGTAAGGCATCTGAATGAACTTCATGAGGCTGTAAGCCGATATCGGCAGCGACAGCATGGGCGACAGAGGAAATGTCACCGGTCAACATATGAGCTTCAATACCCCGGTTATGCAATTCAGCGATCATGGCTGACGTATCTGGTCTGACACGATCAAGGGCGTAGTGAATACCGGCCAAGAGACCATCAACTGCAAGATAAATGGGGGTAGCAACGTCCAGCTCAGGCTTGGAGTCGACTGTCCAGATCTCGACACCCTCTTCCCGAAGAAGTTTTAAGTTTCCGAGAAGAACCGTCTCACCATTAACAGTGGCGACGACACCTCGACCGACCCTGTAATCCCAGCTTTCGCAATCGATCACGTCGACGTCTTGCTCTTCAGCAAAATCACGAATCGCCTTGGCGATCGGGTGGTTCAACCCCTGTTCAAGTGATGTGGAAAGTTGCAAAAGGTGTTTAAACTTATCAGCATCAACAAACTCATCGGGGGCTCCATTTTGGTCAAAAACAGTAAACTCAACAATTGACGGGTGGCCTTCCGTCAACGTACCGGTTTTATCAAAAACGACAACATCAACTTCAACCAACTGCTCCAAAGCACGTCCACTACGAATCAGCAGGCCTTGACTTCCAGCTCTGGTCAGTGCAGCCATGATCGCAGTTGGGACTGAAACACGCAGCCCCGTTCCAAGATCGAACATGAGCAGAGATGCTGCCTGAGCAATATTGCCTGCACTGAGCATCAGGGAGACACCCGCCAAAACCAATGTCGGGATGACAAACCGATTGGCGATATTTGCGGCAAAATTTCCGACACGCGTGTCAAAAACAGGCGCCGACTCGATCATTTTAGTGATCTGCCCGACGCGCGTGTCATGACCAACAGCAGAGGTTGTAACAATAATGTGGCCTTCCAAAACAATAAAGCCGGCCAAAATCTCATCTCCGGGACCCGACATCCTCGGAACTGATTCACCCGTCAGCTTCACAACATCGAGGGAAACTTCACCAGACTCAATAACACCATCGATCGGTATTTTGTCTCCTGGCAGGAACGAAACACGATCACCAGGGCTAAGGTCAAAACTCGAAACAATCTTCTCGCCATCTTCTGTGAGCAGACGCACATCAGATTGAAGGCTGGAAACAAGATCAGTGTTTGATGAGTGAGCAATACGCTGAGTAGCATCTCGTACAGCTTCACCACCCTCAATCATGGTGATCATCATGGCTGGCCCCAAAAGAAAGCCCTCCAAGCTGTGAAGCAAAACAGCTAAGGCATCGAGAAAATCAACATTAATTTTGCGCTCTTTTTTCAGACCCTCCCAAGCTCTTTTGAAACTCAGATGCGCTGCGCCAATGATAAAAACTCCAACGGCGAGTGGAGGAAGAGCCAGAGGACCAGCAGCTATGGCCAGACCAAGAGAACAAACTGGGAGAATAATGCGCGTTGGAACAAATTTTTCCTCTTCTTCCTCAGCAGACTGAAGGCTTGTAGAAGTGGCGGTATCAGTCAGCGAATCTTCTGGAACAATAGGGATTTCACGCGATCGCCGTGGTAGTGAACTTAGCCATTGCAGAGCGTCAATTTTATATCCAGTCTTGAAAATTACAATGTAACAAGAGGCCCAGCTATTAAAACGAACCTGCTCTACTGACGAAAGCGTTGATATATGTCGCGTGAAGTTATCTGGATCTTTGAAATCAGTTTCCACACTGAAGCGAAGTCTTCGAGACGATGCATGAAGAATGCGATCAATGAATCGTGGCAGTGCAGGATCTCGAGATGTTCGTGCTGAAGCACCTCCATCAACGACCCCAAAACCTGAACTGTTCTGAAATGATGTGGCCATGATGTTTGTAGGAGAGAGATTATAAATTTGGAATGGAATTCAGACTTATTCGACAGTTACTTCTGTGATGACCTGAGATCGGGATGCATCAGTAGGTGGCTGTTCCGCGTCGATATCTGTTGGTTCAACGCGCTCAGACTTAGCTTCTTGAACCAAGTCCACAAACGATTCAGCGACTTCAGCTACGTTCTTCGTCACACCGTTGGCAACTTTTCCGGCAACGTCTGCCGCAACGAGACCTACCTTGACTCCACTTTTGGCCATCGTGCGACCTGCCTTCCCCATGGAGTCTCCAAGCTCTTCATTGCCCATTTTTCGAACAACTGGTGCTAACGCCATCAAGGCAGCACCTGCTCCGAAAGCAGCAAGTGTTTCCAGTTCAAACATGGTGTAATGGAATTTTGGAGATATTACCCGAAAATCCCGAAATCCAATAAGACATTCCCGATACAATGGCATTCGAAGACGAAATCAGTGCCTTGATTCTCTTGGTAAGCGCAGACCGGTATTCAGCGCTACACCAATGGTTGCAAGGGCTCCTACATACTCAGCAGGAAAATGCTGACACAAGATTGATTAATCTATCAGGAGAGATTGATTTAGACACATCAGATTTCATAGCCAAGAAGAATTTTATCGTAGAAAATTTCAGTTATATTTGTAGCCTGGCTCGACTTTGGGAACAGCTCAATCCACATGCCAAAGATTGGTGGCAATTGCTCGACATTGCAGGGAAACAATCTATCGAGCTTCCGCAACTTCCAGGGATCGAAGACTTAACGAGATTGATCTTCTTGTCAGAAATACTAGACAGTGCGTCAAAAAGTACACTTTTAATCGTAATCCTCCCAACGCCATTGCATGCTTTAAAAATACTTGGAATGGCACAAAAGGGTCCAGCCTTGATCGACCAATTGCTAGAGCCTTTGCTTAACTGGTGGGACACAACGCGTCAAACACTTTCAACGGTCGAAAAATTACTGCGCTTACGCTTACCATCATCACAACAGTTACGTCTCAACGAAACATGGAAAGGTCGTTTACATCTCCTACAACAGACGATCTCGGGTCGGAGCAATCATCATTTCACATTAATTCTTGATGGCAAAAACTACAAACCGGAACAGCTGCTAACTCGATTAAGCGTTGCAGGCATGCACCGTGCAATACCGCATCTACTGATTGTCGAAGACGCAAGTAATACATCCAATATCAAAATCGAAAATGAATGCCGAAACGGACCAACAACGTTTAACAGCTCGATCACAGTCCCCGAATCAGATCTCGTGGCAAACGCATTAAAAGACAAGAATAAGTCTTTAAGCATTGAAGAATGGAATACAGAGAGTCATTGCATGAAAATATTTCTACCAGGGGTGAAGAAAGATAATATGAATATTCAACAGATCAATTCAACCATCAACTTGATCTACAATGGATACTGCAGAAGCATCGAATTGCCCGCAAAATTGGAAGCAATGCAATGCAATAGGGCACAAATGACTCAAAGCTGGCTGCGTTTATGGTTCGGCGACAACTGACTGATTTGTGGACGACGGCCTCCAACCCAGCCACCATGCCACAAAGAAAAATGGAGTACCGGGAAGAATTGGTAATATCCATCCGAGAATAGCCATAACAATCATGGACTGAGCAGTCCAACCTTTAACCTTGTCGATCAGAATATCCCTTTTGGATGGTGGTAGTAACGGACCTTGGCACTCAGCAAAGTCTATGAAATTCTGAATCCAATCAGTCACTTGATGGCACAAAAGCTGATCACTACTTTCATCAAAAAGAACCACACAACCTGTATTACCTGAAGCAGAACGAAAACGACACTCAGGAAAATGATACAAGAACGATAATTCCATAAGCTTTATCTCGTGACTGGTATATTTCTTCTCCCAAATAAATCTCACACGACCAAATACACGATGTTTAACTGTAATTGGCAAGCTTTAAGCCTTTTGTGATGAAGTCTTAGTTTTCGGTGTAGCCATGTCTGCTTTCGCTTCAGCAAGAATGTCGCCGAAGCTCTCACCCACCTCATTCAAACCCGACTTAACGCCAGTGAACAGTCCAGATACCTTTCCTCCTACAAAGAGACCAGCTTTCAGACCTTGTTTTGTCAAGCCACGTCCGGCGCCAGAAACAGTCTTGGTGATAGCGCTTTCCTTTCCAGCAGCAGCAGCTACAACGGGGGTAAGAGCAACGAGACCTGCACCCAGGCCGAAAGCTAGGAGATACTCGAGTTCGAACATGGATTGATTCTGTTCACAAGTTGATTGTAGAGAAGATACGGGATTTGGAAAGTATCCAACGCTGCCGCCCGACAAAATAATAGGGAACGCACACATATGCATACCCCTAAAGGTTATGGATAACCCTTTTGCGGATCAACTCACTTGCGTCGCCAATGAGAATATGATCGACAGTACTGTTGATGCGTAGAGAAATGAAGAGAGGCAGTGAATGATAACAATTCGCCTAACCGCAGAATCCTTGATGCCGCAGTCAGTCATTGAATAAGTAAGACCTATCGAATAAGAAATATATAAAAAATCGCTAAATGTTGGCTCTGTTCCTTCAAATATAAATCCCAGTTGCCCCTCAGGATCATCAAGTCGAACCGGATTCATATCAAAGTATTTTTTTGCATAGTAAAGCGCAAATCCGTTGTGCAACTGCAGCCAGGTCAAAAATAGTGCTATAAAACTTATAAAAACATGAATTGAGTTCGGCAGAACATCATGCTTTGAATGTAATTCCGCAATGCAGAAACTCAATATGCCCACACTCAGAAATACAAGCGCTATTGTTCTTTCTGCAACAGATGATTCTTTCGCATCGAATTGCTGGAAGATATCCCTTGTGTTATTGACGTCAATGAGCCAGGATTGCTTGATAAAAATACAAAAATCCACTGCAAGCGCAGATGCGACTGCAATCGTCGTCGCTTCATTCGTTGCCAAGATGGGCATGAACAAAAGAGTTATAACTGTGCCCACCAACACTGCCCGTGAGAGCCGGTACCGATCTGTCAGCTTTTTTTTCAACATAACTCAAGCCTCTTGATTGGTGGTAATAGTATTTTGAGTGGGAATCAATTGGGAATGAATTTTTGGAATCGCCAAGGATTTAACAATCATCGAGAACAAAACAGCACCGCAAACCACATCCGCCGAGAAGCTAGAAGCGCTTTCAGGAAAAATTTCAGCAATCTCCATACCAAAAGTTCCCTCCAGCAGCTCTGGTGCAGTTACCACCAAGGCCATTGAAATGGCTCCTTTTGGACTCCATATCGATAGGAGCTGACGTTCTTCAGTCTCGATGGCAGGAGAGCCCTTGAAAAAGAGATTTACTGTAATTGGCCTGATGATGATGATTCCAAGCCAGACATAGATCGCCACTGGCAAGTGAACAAAGAAGGAAGTTGCATTGAGTCCAAGGCCAATCGCAAAGAAGAGGATTGCCTCAGAAGCAATATTGAGTGTCTCCAATTCTTCTGCTAGAAATTCTATCTCTTCCTCAGTTGAGCTTTTACGATAGGTCAAAGAGGTAACAATGCCCATCACTAACGCACAGAGATACCCACCCTGGTGAGTAATTGAAAAAGAAATTACGTAACCGATCAGGGTGAATGCAACAGCACCTAAAACCAGTTGAGGTTTAGACGTAATGACATACCGAATTGTCAGCATCAAAATGTAACCGAGAACAATTCCTGATACTGATCCAATGAATATTCCTTGGGAGATCGATGAGAACAATTGCCATCCGTTAAGGAGCTGATACTCAGGATGCAGAGCGAGCCAAACAAGAACAAGAATCTCGGCAACAGCTACGGAGATCGAAGCTGAGATAGATGTTTCAACTCTAAAAATATTGGATAGAATTGAACGAAAATCTACGATTCTCTTAGATACGAACATAAATGAATTCCAATCCTGGACTGCGATTGAAAAAACAATAGTTACAACGAGCAATTCGACAAGCTCTTGCTTTACACCCTCTAGATAACCAAAAAAACCTTGAAAAAAACCAAAACCTACGATTAAATAAAACAGCCATAAAGCCATGCTAAGCAAGGTTCCGAAAATACCCAAACTTATTGAATTAGATAGAACTTTATTTTCTTTTAAAAGCTTCCGATCGAAGGAAAGCCCGCTGAAAAATAACAATATACAAAGCGATACAACATGAACTTGTTCTAACGGAAAAGATTCAAAGCTAAAGCCTGAGACATGAAAAAAGAGACCAGCAAAAAACAAGAAGATTGATCCAGGTATTCCAAGCTTTACGCCTAATTTTTCTGACAGTATGCTGACCAGCAACAGCAGAGAGAGTGATAGGAGTGCCCCTTGAAAAGAGAAGTGCAACGAAGGGAGCTTCTCTAGCATCCCCGTTGCAGCCTCAATTTCTGCACCTGGCTCCTTCAAAGCCAAAAGCGAGTGTGAAACAATAACGGCAAGCATTAACGTTGTGACCTTTCCTCAATTATGAGGCTCGAGTCAAGAAACATCCCGAAAAAAGTTAGCATTTGCTGACCAAAGCGTCTTTCATTAATCTATATAGCAATAATGAGGAAGTTAACTTGTGAAATTTATGATTGACTCTTATTACGTTGACTCAAACCAAGGGTATTTTGATCCAAACGAGGTTGTGGAAGAGCTCAAACGAGGGTTTGATCGCTTTTTGAGCAACACGTCGCATCACCCCCACGCAACAAAAGCACGCGAGCACCAACTCGCCGGAGGGCAGCACCCACGAGTTGCATTATTAGCTTGCTCTGATTCAAGAGTTCCTGTTGAAGTGATCTTCGATGCAGGCTTTGGAGATCTTTTCGTAATCCGCAATGCTGGAAATACCAACACGTTTGGGTCAGCTGGTTCGATTGAATATGCTGTGCTTGACCTCAATGTTAGCGTCCTTCTTGTGATGAGTCATCAAGGTTGCGGCGCAGTAAAGGCTGCATATTTGAAAAATCAGGTTTTCTCAGCTTCCTTAACAGAGCTCGTTCGTGATATCCAGCTCGGACTGACCAGTCATGGCATCAACATTGACGAGAAGCAGTCCTATGCCAACGCTTGCATCCAACATGCCATCATCACAGCCAAATCATTGATGGAAACAAGCGAACCTATTCGAGCTGCCGTTACCGGAAAAAGACTGATGATTCAGCCAGCCTTTCTCCACATTGACCCCCTAAAAATTTCCTGGTTGGACCCATTTTATGGAATCAGCTGAGCTGATTGCAGAATCGCTTCCCGTGGAATCCACATCGCATCGCCATAAGAAAAAAATCGATACTGCTTTTGAATTGCTTCGTCATACAAACGCAGTAACTTTTCCCGTCCAATCAAGGCGCTTACCAACAGCAACAACGAACTCTTCGGTAAGTGGAAGTTAGTGACCAGACCCTGCACCACCCGAAAGCGATAGCCCGGCTGAATCACGAGGTTGACGGGCCCCGTGAGCGGTTGCAGAACTCCACCGTTCTGTTGAGCCGCCCCCTCCAGAGCCCGCACACAGGTGGTGCCGACGGCAATGACCCGGCCCGGACACCGCTGGATGGCCTCCACCACCGCCGCACTGACCTCGATCCACTCGCTGTGCAGTTCCAGTTGGGTGAGATCTTCCGTCTCCACGGGGCGGAACGTACCGAGTCCCACGTGAAGAGTGATGCGTGCCAGGTCCACTCCCTTGCGCTGGAGACCGGCCAGCAGTTCATCGCTGAAATGCAAACCCGCCGTTGGTGCCGCAACCGCGCCAGGTCGGTCGGCGTAGCGAGTCTGATAGCGATCAGCATCGTCGGGGTCGTGCCGGTCGATGTAAGGGGGGAGTGGAACCTCGCCCCACTGATTCAGCAGCCTCTCGATTGTCTCCGCATCTCGGCAGTCCGTCGGGAACTGGACCAAACGCCCCCCACTGGCGGCATCCTCATCCAGCACCGTCAGGCTGATCGAGGTGCCATCGATGCTGAGCACATCGCCGGGCCGCATGCGCTTCGCCGGTCGTGCCAGGCAAAGCCAACGCCCCTCCCCGCGGGGCTCCAGCACCAACAGCTCCGACAGCCCACCACCGGAGCGACGCACCTTCAACCGTGCCTTGAGCACCCGGGTGTCGTTCACCACCAGAAGATCGCCAGGCTGCAATTCCTCCAGCAGATCCCAGACCGTCCCGTGCCTGGCTTCATCGAGCCCCTGGGTCGCCTGGGGCACCATCAGAAGCCGAGCGCTGTGGCGTGGTTCGGCCGGAGCCTGGGCGATCCGCTCCTGCGGCAGCCGGTAGTCGTAACTGCTGAGCTGCAGATCCCTGGGATCGGGCACCGCGATCAGAGCGCCAGGCTTTCAGGGCGATGTTCGATCAACTCCGCCAGATCCTTGAGGAAGGCGGCGCCGTCAGCGCCGTAGATCACCCGGTGATCAGCGGTGAGGTTCACCTGCATCTGCTGTTTCACGGCAATGGAACCATCCTTGCCTGCAACCACGGTTGGGCGGGAGGCCGCCACCGCAAGGATCGCGCCTGTGCCTGGAGGAAGAATTGCGTCAAAGCGATCCACGCCGAACATGCCCAGGTTCGACAAAGTGAAGGTTCCGGTGCTGTATTCCTCGGGCTGCAGCTGCTTGCTGCGCGAGCGCTTCACCAGATCTTTCCACTGACGCGACATCTCATAGAGATCCGTGCGGTCGGCATTGCGCAGCACGGGGGTGATCAGACCGCCGTCCTCCATGGCCACAGCGATGGCCACGTTCACATCAGCGGGGTAGGCCATGCCGGCCGCGGTGGTGGCGGCATTCACCTGAGGGTGGCGCGCCAGGGTGACGGCAACGGCCTTGGCCAGCAACGCCGTCATCGTGACGTCCTTGGGTTTCACCAACTTGGAGAACGCATCCAGCTTGTCGGTGGTGATGGTGTAACCGACTCGGAAACAAGGAACAGCGAGGCTCGCCTCCATGTTCCGGTTCACCGCAGCCTGAAGGGTGTTGAAGGCAACGGTGTCGCCGGGACGCCCGAAGCTGTTGCCCGCCGGTGCACTGGGAGCTGCAGCAGCTGGGACTGCGCTGCTGGAAAGAGCGGGGGCGGCACCCTCGGCAACCCTGGGGACAGAGATGGGCTGTCCGCCTGCTTGTTGCACGTCCTCAGCCTGGATACGGCCGTGGGGACCGCTGCCGCGCACGGTGCTGAGGTCCACACCCATCTGGGTGGCCAACTTCTTGGCGCGGGGGCTGGCCACAATGCGCCCGTTCGCCACCGGCGCTGCGGGGGGAACAGCAGCTGCAACAGGCGCCGGTGCCGCTGGGACTGGTGTCGGAGCTGGTGTCGGGGCCGGCGCCTGCACAGCTGCCGGGGCAGGAGTGGGAGCAGGGGATGCAGCTGCAGGCGCCGTGCTGGGGGCCTTCGCCTTGGCGTCAGCAATCTCCGCCTCGGTCTCCACGATCAGTCCGATCGTTTCACCGACTGGGGCCGTGCTGCCGGCGGGCATCAGAACAGCGGCCAGGTAGCCGTCCTGAAACGACTCCACATCCATGTCGGCTTTATCCGACTCCACCACCAGAACAGATTCCCCCCGACCGACCTTGTCGCCCGGTTGCTTCAGCCACTCCACGATCTTGCCCTCCGTCATGGTGGAGCTAAGGGCAGGCATGAAGATGTCGTGGGTTGCCAAAACCGTCTCCGAGAAGGCAGATCAGGGGAGTTTACGAGTCAGCTGAGAAGCGGCTTCAGGCCTCTTCGATCGACTGGATCACGCCGTCCTTGACGACGATCGCCACCTGCATCTTCTGAACCAGGTTGTCGCCGAGCTTGATCTCGCAGCTGCTTTCCAGCTGGCCCTGCTCCACGATCTGGTCCATCTCCAGTTCACGCACCTGAGCCTGCTGCTGCAGCAGGTTGCGCTTCTGCTCTTCAAGCTCTGATCGCTTGCCAGCCACCTGCTGCTGGATGTTGGCCACCTGCTCCTGCACCCGTGGGTCAAGGGGATTGGCGCTCTGACGCCGCACCTGGTCCACCACGGTCTGACCTTCCTGTTCCAGCTGTGCCAGCTGCTGATCGGCGTTGGCGATGCCGTTGCTGATCTCGCGCTCAGCCTCCTCCTTCCAGGTGGGCGTCACGACGGCACGCACCGTGATCGGACGCTTGATCGTGAGGATGGTGCCGTCGGACATGGTGCTGTGAAAGTGGCAGCCAGCGTCTCAGTCCAGACCGCTGGGGTCAATCACCGGGGAACCGAACGTGGTTCAACGCCCATAGATCCACTGAATCACCGCCGCGTCGCGGCGGCCGATGCGGTCCCGCCGCTGTTTCAAGGTCTGGGTCAGCAGGCCGTTGTCGATGCTGAACGGCTCCACCAGGCCAACACCGCACAAACGCTCGTCTCCACGGGCCCCGGGCCGCAGCCGCAGCATGCGGTTGCACTCCCGCATGAGCAGGTTCAGCAACGCGGGCTCACCCGGTCGTCCTCCAAGGTCCTCCGCCACGGCAAAGCCCTGTCCCATGGCCCAGGCTCGGATCGGTTCCACCCGCGGAACCAGCAACGCTCCGAGCTGACGTTCGTCCTGCCCCACCAGCATCACCTGCTCGATCAATGGACTGGCCACCAGGGCCTCCTCCAGGGGGCCCGGTTCGATGTTCTCCCCACTGCTCAACACAATGGTGTCCTTGGCACGGCCTGTCAGCGCCACCGACCCGTCGGGCAGCAGCATGCCCAGATCGCCGGTATCGAACCAACCGTCGGCGCTGAGCACCTTGGAACTCGCCTCAGGCTTGCCCAGGTACCCCCCCATCACCTGGGGGCCACGCACGAGCACCCGACCCTGTTCGCGGAAACCGAGGGCCACCCCCGATTCAGAATCCACGATGCGGAACTCCGTGTCCGGCATCGGCAGCCCAGAACTGCCGCGGATGTTGCGCCAGGGCCTGCGGCAGCTCACCACCGGACTGGTTTCCGTCAGGCCATAGCCCACCAGCAGCTCGATCCCCACCGCCTCGAAGAAAGCGTCGATATGGGGCGCAATGGCACCACCACCGCTGATGGGGTAGGCCAGCTGGCCGCCACTGAGCTGCAGCCGCAGCTTCGGCCAGATCAGCGCTGACGCCAGGGCATGCAGGGGCCAGCGCAGAACTGCAGTGGCTGCAGCCGTGATGCGGCCGCTCAGGCTCACCTGTTGGAGCAGCAGATTCCGAGCCGTCCGCAGAGCCTTGCGCTGGGCCGCGCTGTTGGCCAGAGCGGCCCGAAGCAGACGCTGACGGGAGGCAGGGAAGGTTTTCAGCACATCCTCGAAACCGGCCTGCACCGACTCCCACAACCGCGGCACGGTGGCCATAGCGATCGGTTTGACTCGCGGCAGGTCCTTCTTCAGCTGCTTGATCGTGGTGTAGGTCTGCGTGCAGGCACAGGACAGGAAGTAATAGCTGGCACTGCGCTCGTAGGCGTGCCAGATCGGCAGCACGCTCAGCACCGGGGAACCGGGCTTGGGGTGGGCCACACAGGCCAGAGACTGCATCTGATGCAGGAGATTGGCGTGGGTGAGGGGAACACCCTTGGGCTGACCGGTGGTGCCGGAGGTGTAGAGAACAGTGGCGATGGCCCTGCGATCCCTTGACGCGGTCACCGTCTGCTGCCCGGCACCGGACGCGAGAAAGGCCTCCCAGCCGAGAACGCCCTCTGCCGGCTCCCCCTCCAACTGCAGGACCAGTCGGAGACGCTGGCGCTGCGACGCCGTCAGATCCAGGCGGCGCCATAGATCCGCGTTCTGCACCACCAGGGCTGTGGCGTTGCAGTCCTCGAGGATGTAGCGAAGTTCCTCGACAGGAGCCGAGGCGCCGCGCACCGCATCGGCGGCCCCGCAACGCATCAGACCCTGGTCTGCCACCAGCCAGCGGGGACTGTTCTCCGCAAACAGGGCCACCACATCTCCCGGCTGCACCCCCTGGCGTCGGAAAGCCGCCGCCGCCGTGGCAATCCTCTGCTCCAGTTCGGCGAAGCTGAAGCGCTCGGGATGGGCGGCGTGGGGGGCATCGACGGCCGTGATGGTCCCGTGTTCTGCCGCCAGCCAGGGCCAGACCGCATCCACCCGCTCCAGCCCCTGAATGTGGCCATGGCTCTGCAGGGCCTCCTGTTCACAGGCCGAGGGCGTCCAGCTGGCGGTCATCCAACACCTGCATCCAATGGCACTTGCCTATCACGCTTCATCGCACCAGGCCAGGTGGAAGCGGGAAGCCAGGGCATCCCGCAGCAGCGGCTGCACCTCAGCGAGGCTCAACCCCGGGATCCAGTCCGCCAGGCGTCCCACCGCCCGACCTGTCAGGCCACAGGGGGTGACCTGATCAAAGCCCGCCAGATCGCAATCGATGTTCAGGGCCAGGCCGTGCTGGGTGATCCAGCGGCGACAGCCCACACCAATGGCCGCCACCTTGCGGTTGTCCAGCCAGAGGCCCGTCAGACCCGGCAGGCGCTCCCCCTGCAGGTCGAGCTGCGCCAGGACATCGATCAACACCTGCTCCAACTGGCGCAGGTACCAGTGCAGGTCGGGCTGACGGCGCCGCAGATCCAGGACGGGATAGGCCACCAACTGGCCAGGCAGGTGATGGGTCACCTCACCACCACGGTCGATTCGATGCACCGGCGCGGGAGGGTGATCCTGCGGGAAATGCAGATGGTCGCTGCTGGCACCGCGGCCCAGGGTGTAGCAGGCCTCGTGCTGCAGCAACCACACCGCCTCCGGCAGCTCTGGATTCTCCAGAAGACGCTGCTGCCATTGGCGTTGGTCGGTCCAGGCCCGCTGGAAGGGCAGCGGCTGGGTGGGCTCAACAAGAATTGCGGAGCCGGGGTGTGCCGAATCGACAGGCGTAACTAGTTTGCCGATATCAACCGGCACAGGAGCGAGGCATGAAATTGCTGATCCATGGTCGCAACCTCGAGATCACGCCGGCCCTGAGGGATTACACCCAGACCAAACTCGAACGGGCCACCCACCATTTCGGCGATGCCGTCCGCGAGGCGGACGTGCATCTTTCTGTCGCCCGCAATCCCAGGGTTCCGCAACAGACCGCTGAGGTCACGGTGTTTGCCAATGGCACCGTGATCCGGGCCCAGGAACGCAGCGAAAACCTTTACGCCAGCATCGACCTGGCGGCCGGCAAGCTGGCGCGTCAACTGCGGCGCTGGAAGGAGCGTCACAGCGATCACCACCACGGCCACAGCGCCAGCACCACCCCCACCACGGAGGCCGTCGCCGACGACAGCCAGGTGGAAGGGTCGCTGTTGCAGGGCCGTGAAGCTGAGCTGCCCGACCCCGGTGTGCGTCGCAAGTACTTCGCCATGCCGCCGATGAGCCTGGATGAGGCCCGGCGCCAACTGGACCTGATCGACCACGACTTCTACCTGTTCCGCGACAAGGACAGCGATCAACTCCAGGTGATCTACCGCCGCAACCATGGCGGCTACGGCGTGATTCAGGCTCGAGGCTGACGTCACCGGCATCCATGGCTGACCCACGGCAGGATCAATCCGACCTGCCTTCCTGTCTGGACCAGGCGGTGCTGGATCCCCTGCTCACCGTGGAGCAGCTGCACGAACGCTGCGATGCGGGGCGGCAGGAACGCGTGCGGGCGATCTGCACCAGCCTGCGACAGCTTCCCGTGTTGCGGGAGCGGCTGGGGGGCCAGGGAGGACCGCAGCTGATCGCCGCCATCGGCTTCCCCTTTGGTGCTCTCCCTGCGCAACTGCGGTTGGCGGAAGCGACATGGGCTGCGGCCCATGGCGCCGATGAACTGGACGTGGTTCCGGATTTCAGTGCCTTGGTAACGGGGGACAGCGGCGGATTTGCCGAGGATCTAGCGGCCATCACCGGCCTGGGACTGCCGGTGCGGGTGGTGCTGGACATGGCCCGGTTGCCGGAGGAGCTCCTGGCGACCGCTGTGGAAGCCTCCATCGATGCCGGCGCCACAGGGGTGCAGAGCGGCAATGGCTTCGGTCCTCCCTGCCAAGCGGCAGATATCGCTGTTCTCTCCGGGTTGTGCCGCGGCCGCTGCGCCATCAAGGCCGCCGGTGGGATTCATCAACCCGAGCTGGCCCTGGAACTGCTCGAGGCCGGTGCCGCTCTGCTCGGCACCAGCAGCGCCCCCGAACTGCTGCAAGCCCTGCGGCGACCGATCGCCTGAATGGCTGAACGTACCCTGGTGGGGTTGGCCTTAAAGGTGGGCCCCCTCGGCGAGCACGATCGGCTGTTGAGCCTGCTCAGCGATGCGGAAGGGGTGACCCGCGTGGCCGTTCCCGGTGCGCGGCGGCCGAAAAGCAGCCTGGCGGCCGCCGCGCCTCTGACCCTGCTGGAATTGCAGGTGGGCGGTCGCAGTGGGCTGGCCCGCGTTCGCCAGCTGCGGGTGCTTCACAGCCATGCCGGTCTCGGCCGCCAGCTGGAGACCCTGTCCGCCGCTCAGGCCTTCTGTGATCTCTGCCTGCAGCTGGCGGGGGAAGATCCCGTGGAGGGACTGCTCGCCACACTCCAACTGCACCTGGAACGGTTGGACCAACGCAGCGACTGCCTGGATGAGGTGCTGGCCAGCAGCGTGCAGGGGGCCATCCATCTGCTGACCCTGGGGGGATACAGCCTGCCGCTGCAGAGCTGCTGCCTCAGTGGTGCCCCGCTCGAACCTCCCATCGGGATGTGGGAGTGGCGCTGCAGCCTTCTGCCGATGGACGGCTTCGCCATTGATCGGCAGCCCGGAGCGGCGATGAGCCTCAATCCTTCGGAACTGGCCCTGCTGCAACGGCTGACCCGTGCCGATCTGCCTCGCCGCCGCGATGGGCAGCTGATGGGGCCGCGCTCGGTCTGGCTGCGATTGCTTGGCGTGGTCGAGATCTGGATCCGAACCCATCTGCAACGGGGGAACCCTGCCCTGGCGATGCTGCGGGAGTGCGTCACGGCGACGAAGGTAAGCCAACATGGCGCCGACGCAGGGAACAGTTGAGCGGATCCGCAACCAGCGCTCCAGACACCAGCCGGAGAGGTCTGCAGGCGGTGATCCGTCTGGACGGCTTCCGGCGGCTGTGGCTGGGGCAGATCTTCTCCCAGCTGGCGGACAAGTTCTACATCGTGCTGATGGTGTTCCTGATCGCCCAGTACTGGGTGAGCAGTGATCCCTCCAGCAGTGGTCCCCTGGCGGACGTGGCGTCAGCCATCCGCATGGACATCGAAACGCGGGCGGAGCGCATCACGCTTCTGGCCACAGGCATCTACGTGGCCAACACGGTTCCCGCCATCCTCCTGGGGATGCTGGCCGGCGTCTGGGCGGATCGCTGGCCCAAACGACGGGTGATGGTGGCCTCCAATGCCATGCGTGCCCTGCTGGTGCTGTTGGCACCCTTCTGCCTGGTGCCAGGCCCCTTGTTTCTGGGTCTGAGCTGGGGCTACTGGGCCCTGTTGGTGATGACCTTCTTCGAATCGGTTCTGACCCAGTTTTTTGCGCCGGCGGAGCAGGCTGCGATCCCCCTCCTCGTGCCGAGGGACCTTCTGCTGGCTGCCAATTCCCTTTACCAGGCCACCAGCATGGCGGCCACGATCGTGGGCTTCGCCCTGGGGGAGCCGATTCTGAGGTTGCTCAACGGCGCCTTTCTCCGGATCGGCCTCGCGGGCGGTGAGTTTCTGCTGCTGCCCTTCTGCTATGGGCTGGCCGCGGTGAGTCTGAGCACGATCCAGATGCGCGAAGCGCCCCGGGAAGCCGGGGATGTCGGCATCCTGGACGAGGTCCGAGAGGGGCTGCAGGTGTTGGTGAAACGCCCGACGGTGCGGCGGGCGATGCGCAACCTGGTGTTGCTGTACAGCCTGCTGGCCGCCATGTACGTGCTGGCCATCAGCCTGGCCGGCTCGATCAACAGCCTCGGTCCAACCGGTTTCGGCACGCTGCTGGCCATGAGCGGCCTCGGCATGGCCATCGGGGCCGTGGTCACGGCCCAGGTGGGCCATCAGATCAGCCGTCATCACCTCGGTGCCACCGGCCTGGCCACCATCACCTTCGTCCTGGTGATGCTGGGGCAGTTGCAAGGTCGCCTTTTAGTCACCCTGTTGCTCTGCACCGTTCTGGGGATCGGCGCCGCACTGGTGGCGATACCGGCCCAGACCACCCTGCAGGAGGACACACCGGAGCGGGAGCGGGGACGGGTGTTCGGACTGCAGAACAACCTGATCAACATCGCCCTGAGCCTTCCTCTGGTGCTGGCCGGCACCTTGGTGAGCAGCGTCGGGCTGGAGCCGGTCTTGCTGCTTCTGGCTGCGATGGCTCTGGTGGCGGCTGTGCTCGAACGCCCCTGGAAGCGCTGCTAACTTGCCAGTCCGCCTGAGGAGGGCAGTCGCGCTTGGTGCAGATCGCCTGGCTGGGGAAGAAAACACCGTTCTGCGGGAACGTCTCCTACGGCCTCAGCACCACCGAGGCCTTGCGTCAGCGGGGGCATCAGACGCACTTCATCCATTTCGACAATCCTCGCAATCCCGAGAGCGGCGGAACGTCATTGCTGGCCAATGACCCGGACGTCAGCCTGCCGTATCTGGTCAAATCGCAGGTTTACACGATCCCCTCACCGGGGGCGCAGCGGGAGCTGAGGGACTCCCTGGAGCGGCTGAAGCCGGACATCGTCCACGCCAGCCTCACCCTCTCACCCCTTGACTTCCGCCTGCCGGAGCTCTGCCAGCAGCTCGGCGTGCCACTGGTGGCCACTTTTCACCCCCCTTTTGATGCGGGGCTGCGCAACATCACCGCCGGTACCCAGCAGCTCACATATCAGCTGTATGCCCCCGCCCTGGCGCGCTACGACCGGGTGATCGTGTTCTCCCAGCTGCAGGCTGATGTACTGGTCCGACTCGGTGTGCCGGAGCAGCGCCTGGTGGTCATTCCCAATGGCGTGGATACGGAACGCTGGGCCCCTGCCACCCATGGCACCAGCAACCTGACCCTCAAACGCGTGCGCGAACGGCTGGGATCCCAGCGGATCTTCCTGTACATGGGACGGCTGGCCACCGAGAAAAACGTCGAAGCGCTATTGCGGGCCTGGCGACTCACCTCACCAACCGGATGCCGACTGGTGATCGTCGGCGATGGCCCCCTCAGTAGCGGACTGATGAATCAGTTCGGCAATGGTGAGGTGCTGTGGTGGGGCTATGAACCCGATCTGGACACCCGTGTGGCGCTGCTGCAATGCGCCGAGGTCTTCGTTCTGCCCAGCCTCGTTGAGGGGTTATCCCTGGCGCTGCTGGAAGCGATGGCCAGCGGCACCGCCTGCGTGGCCACCGATGCCGGTGCGGATGGCGAGGCCTTGGAGGGTGGAGCCGGGATCGTTCTGAGCACCCAGGGGGTCACCACGCAGCTGCGCACCCTGTTACCGGTGCTGCGGGATCAGCCGGTGCTCACTGCGGAACTGGGGCGACGGGCCCGTCAGCGTGCCCTCGAGCGCTACACCATCAGCCGCAACATCGACGCCATCGAAGCGCTCTACGGGTCCCTGGTCAGCTCCGACCAACGGGCCGCCTGAGTTAAGCGAGCTCCCGGCTGCGCTCGGCAGCGGCGATGACGGCCTCCATGAAGGCGGAGCGGGCTCCCGACTGTTCAAGAGCACGCACTCCCG